>NZ_BAABTE010000012.1:0-157883 GCF_040371715.1 Brucella sp. NBRC 14130 | reverse complement strand
GACAGACCCCGCTGCCGTCCCACCAGACGATCCGGACACGGTCCGCCCGTTTCGATCTGAACACGTAAAGCGCGCCATTGAACGGGTCGAGGCCGCCTTCCCGCACCAGCGCCATCAAGGATGCGGCCCCCTTGCGGAAGTCGACCGGCTGGCACGACACGTAAACCACAACGCCGGAAGCGATCATGCCTTGCGCACCGCGCCGATAATTCCCGCCAACTGATCCGGATCAATATCCCCGCGCACCCGAACAACGACATCACCCAGAACGATCTCTACGGTCGCGCTGCCGCTCGTCTCAAAGCGCGCGAACTTCACCGGCTCGCTTTCCGACATGGTTCGATCGCCCAATGGCGCCGTCAATGGCGCCAGCGCCCCCGAGGAAAGTGCCTTCCTGCGCCATGCGTAGAGTTGCGACACGTCCAGTTCATAGGCGCGTGCAACCTCCGCCACCGTCCCTCCCGGCGAAAACGCTTCCGCCACAAGCCGCGCCTTCTCGTCATCAGACCAATGCCGCGGCGAACGTCGCGACGGCGTCGCCGTCAAAACTTCGAAGGTCCGAACCTGATTCACCTTGTCGCTCATATGACTCTCCGCATGACTCATGCAGAAAATGAGCTTCCACCGACAAACGCGCTACGTGGGTTTGCCTAACCGCTTACTATTTATCAAACTGGGCAAACAAACTATCTTTAGGCAAAACGCGCCTAACGCTTTCTGTGACCATATCACGCAACTCATGCAATGCGTCCTCGACGTCTTCTTCGGACAGGTGGCGCCCGCAGGAATACTGTAAACGTCTAAAAAATTCGCGAGACCGTATTCGCTCTCAATTTGCTCCGCGATTTCTCGAACGATCGGCTTGTCACTGTTGTTATGGCAAAGAAACACCCTATGATCGACCGCTTCCGTCGTCTCAGAGGGCAGTGTGGCACGAAGCACTTCCTGCGAAGAGACATCTGGCATCTGGGCGCCCTTAATTATCACAACTGCATTTACGTTGCCTGCGTATCAACTTGCCGCCTCAACCCATATAATTCGGACCCGACTTCGAGGGCGCGTTTATTCCTGGGGTCTCACTGTTTACCGCGACTGTGTTGTTCATCTCGCTCCCAAGGCTGATCCACCGAAGACCTCATTGGAAAATTCTCGGCGTATTGGTTCATCCACTTGTCCAGCTTTATTGATCGCTTCTTCGCGAGCTCCCCAATGATCGCTTTCATGAAAAGCTTATCGCCAACGTGCTCACCAAGAGCGCGGTATGCTTCGAACTGGGTCTCAGAGAAGAATTGATCCGCTGTCGAATGGTGAGGGAACATCGGTTCATCAAGACGGTACCTCTTGAGAAATTCGCCTTCATTTCCCGTGAGAGATAGTTTCACATAGAGAAGATGTCCGATCTCCCACGGATTTTCGTTATTGCCGGTCGGATAACGAATTCGACAAAAGCGAAAGTGCGACCGGCTAAAGCCGGAGTCTTGGAGGCGTAGCTCATCCAGGTCCACATCAATCTGAATACCCATATCGATATATGCCAAGCGCTGAAGGTTTGTCAGCGCATGGAAGGTCATTTTGGGATCGGCCTCACCGTCCACCGCAACGATGTAGCGGCAGCGACGTCTGAGGAGTTCGTAGACACCAAGATTTTCGATATGACCGCCATCCGAAATGTTCGAATAGGGCAGACTTTCATCAGCGTTTCCCCAGAACTCGTGCACCAGATAACCAAGGCCAGGCCCATTTCTTACAAAAAAAGAGTCGGTTGGCGGAATAGCTTTCGGCGCAACCTTTTGTGGATCTCTCAACCAAGCGTTCAGGCGAGCATTGAACAAGGTTAACCAGAAACTGCTGCGTCTTGTCGTTCGCAGTCCCATTTGTGGTGAAACAGCCGCGCCAGACAAAGCCATCGCCGATGCCAGGTCCAGCAAGGGGTTGCAGACTTCCCAAGCGGAAGTCTTACTATAACCGAGCAGATTACTCCCAGTCATGTGCGGGGTGAAGGAAAAGACATCAGCAAGACGGCCCCGCATTTTTGGCTGTTTTGACCCGGGAGCATTGAGAGCGCAATTGATAATGGGATACAATGTCTTGCTGCATTCTATTTCACTCACCTTTGGTGGTCCGTTCCCGACCGCAACATGAATAAAAGCCGTCGCGAGCTTAGATCGGTAATACCGATGGAGTGAAGTCTCATTGACATCGACCCATAACCAAAGCAGGAGGAGGCTGGCAGCAATAACGGCAAGCGTAATCGCCGTGTGAAAAGGTTCTGGGTCGCTAAACACAACATAAAATGAGTGTTCAACGAACAAAAGAAACACAATGGCGATCCCAATGACTGCAGCCGACCTCATCTTCGCGTACACTGCGGAAATGGCGCCTAGTATGGCAATCAGAATCGCGGCAACCAATATAGCGGCAGAGAGACCATCCAATGGTTGGCCGGTGGAGCCATCGCCGGCAAGCCAGAATATCGTGCTATGAAAGGTTTGCAGCGTTTTCCACACCAGCGGGAGGCAAAAAACTGCACCCAGAGCACCGTGAATTCCGTTCAACTCCTCGAGCCCCAACTTTTGTGTGCGTGCCACAAAAGCTAGAATGGCTAACGCAAAGACTGGGCAGATCCACGCGACCCAGGACGGAATTGCGTAGTAATCGACGAGGCTTTTGACGCTGCGTTCGCCCGCGGCAAAGAAAGCTATCATGCCAAAGAGCAGCAGGACATTTACGAAAACTCCATATGTCGAACGCATGACCAGAAGCAGTCGCTCGACAAATCCCGCCGAGAGAAAACTGGCGCGTTGGCGCACGCCCATCAAAAGGTCAGATTCTTGCTCGTTTCGCTTGAATGGCTGTTGTTCGCTCTCCAGCCCCATATCCTCCGGCAGGTTTTTCTTACCCAGAAGGGAAGCGAGAAAGCAGCCGGTATATCCCCCGCCTGACACCGTTGATAGGTAATCGAACTGAGGCAATAGATTTCTCCTAGCGAGGGCCGCTAAGACACCAAGCGAGAAGGTGGCACTCCTGATCCCCCCTCCGGAAAGCGCGAGGCCGGCTGCACTGTCTTGCTCAGTCTCGACGACATAGCTGCGCCGACGGCTGATAACCGCCTCCTCCTCTGTCGCCTTAAAATCAGCAATATTTCCAGCGGGTCGCCACTTTGCCATCGGCGAGCGTTCTTCGCCGTTGCCCAGCGCCATCGCGAGCGAAGGATCATAGGAGGTGGCATCCGCGCCCTGCAGACGAGCTAGGGCACGCTCCAATTCTCGAAGACCAATTTGCAGATCATACAACTCGGCGCGAAAATCATCAGTAGCATCGAGGGCTTCAAGCGCTCCAGCATTGCTAAGAGGGTGCCATTTTGCGGTGAAGGGCCTGACAACCGAATTCAGGGCGTGCCAAACTAAGATTTCGAAAGTTCCGCAACCGACATTCTCGGCGGTGATTTCGCGGGCATTCTTGAAAAGTTCGACGACGCTCTCAAGTGCACGTTTCTCAGTACCGCTTCCATAAGGAAGTCGAGCCGTTGCAATCCTGGAGATTAGTGTCGTTCGAAATTTATGCGCGGCAGCACGGTTTGGCTTGTCTTCAATCCAATCCATGTTGCCGTACACCGCTAGGAATTCGTTGCCAAAAACCTGTGCGCTCGAAAGTTTCGAGAGTTCCGAGTGAAACGTACTCTTCGTAACGGGCTCCTGATCGCCTTCAGTCATACTAACAGTTCTTTCCCGCTCGTGATCGGTCCTGCAAGCGTCGTAAGCCGCTTCTGACCGTCAGTCCAAAATCTTGTCATCGCCGCCTGAATAGCGGGCAGCGCTCTGATGGAACTGGAACGGGTCGTCGACAACGCGATTCAAGTTTGAAGCCTGTGTCGTCATCAACCAGTTCAGCAAATCCAAGCATTCATCCTCCATGAACACGCGATGTCCCCGGAGATTCGTGTAACCAATATCTTCGAGAATTCTTTTGGGAACTTCGGGCGCCTGCTTGCCAAAGTAAAAGAAGTGGTTCGAGATCAATACGCGGTCTGTCCCCGTGTCAGTCTTGATGTTGTGGATGTCGGGAGAGCCGTCCGGGCGGCTATGGTGCGAATCAAGCTGCTGCCAGCTGCCATTCTCTTGGTGATAAATATTGTCACCAAGCATCATCGTCCGGCTGCCGTTTCTAATAGGCCGCTTGTCCTTGAATCTGGTATCCAACCAATACTCGTCAAACGACAGCGCCTCAGAAACGTGCATCGCAAAGATGCAGCGGCCCACCGCCCCCAACTTGGTACCGCCCATTCCCATAACCCAATCACCCTCTTGAGCCATCCGCCGCACCACTGGCTTGCATGTAGCCAGTGTACAAACCCCGTGGAACGGATTCGGGGCAAAACCAAAGTCCCGTGCGACAACGTACATGTAGACTGCCATTTATTAGCATCGCGAGGTAGAAGGAACGTGGACGGGAGGCCGGGAAGAACCGTCTGTATTTTGGAAATCGTTGTCGCTGCCTTCGACTGCATCAATAACTGCGTCCGGGTTCCAATTCACGAGGGTGCTTCCATAATCTTCGAAGGCGGGTGGAATGTCAGCTTTGGTACCTCCTCGGGTAAAAACCCCGACTATTCGCTTTCCGAGCTCATGTGCCTTCTTGATTTCCCAATTGACCCAAGGACGAGCATGCGTGTCTTTGCCAATGAGAACGATTACGGTCGACGCCCAAGCCATCTTGATCCGTAGCAAACGCTTAATGGCATTGTCGCTGACGAGCCCTTTGGCTAATCGTTCCTTGTTGGCAGGCTTAGCCCGGATGGAACTATTCCGGATCTCGTAGCCTTTCCGGCTGAGCGAGTCAGTTAGCTTTGTGACGTGCTCATCATCTGCGTGATGATGACTGATAAAAACGTGTCTCCTACTTACCATTCGCACCTCCGATTACTTGACGAATCTAATACCATGGGTTGAATTAGAGCGCGATGGTTCGGGGGGACTTATGGCCGGAAAGTTGTTTATATTCGAAGGACCGGACGGCGTCGGCAAGACAACCATTGTCCGAGACCTGAAAAGACGACTGACCGGCAAGTCTTTTGAGTTCTTGAGCTTTCCGGGACGTGACGAGGGAACACTCGGCCAGGCCATCTATCGTATCCATCACCATCCAGAAGAATTCGGTATCCTGACCATGTCGGAACTTGCGCGACAAGCCCTCCATGTCGCCGCTCATATCGACGTCATCGAGACCCGGATCAAGCCTTGGATTGCGCAAGGAAAAAATGTCGTACTTGACCGCTTTTGGTGGTCCACGCTGGTTTACGGAACAGTGGGCGGCGGTCAATGTGAGGCGCTGAGCGAACTTGTTGCGGCCGAAGAAACTGTCTGGGGACCTCTCTTGCCAAGGGCAGCTTTTCTGATCGATCGGGACAGCCCAATCAATCGGAGGGAGGACCTTACGTACTGGCAACAACTTCGTACGAACTATGCTCAACTTGCAACGAGGGAAACCCAGAAATATCCCGTGCATACGGTAAGGAATATCACCTCCGTAGCAGAAGCGGTCGACCAGATCGAAGCAAAAATTGCTCGCATATCGGTCGAGTAGCTAATGCCTGAAAACACTGAGACTAAAGCTCCCGGTGCTCGGGCAAAATCGATGGAATTATAGAAGCTTTTTTCCCCGAGGTTGTGAAAAATGACGGAAATCATAAAGAATGTTTTCATCAGCCATATTCATGAAGACGACCACGGCCTGGAAAAGCTCAAGAAAATTCTGAGTGATCACGGTCTAGCGATCCGCGATTCCTCGATAAACTCAAGCAATCCGAACAACGCCAATAATCCCGAGTACATCAAAAGCTCGATCTTGGCGCCGCAGATCCAGTGGGCGAGCACGTTGGTAGTGTACGTGACCGCGGATACCCGCCACAGCGAATGGGTGAATTGGGAGATCGAGTACGCGGCCAAGCAAGGCAAGCGAATTGTCGGCGTTTGGGGGGAAGGAGAGCTAGGCTGCGAGTTGCCGGATGCTCTCAAGGAATATCACGACGCGATGGTGGGATGGCACGGAAATTCCATAGTTGAGGCCATTGTAGAGGATCAGGACAAAACTGAACTTCCGAACGGCAACGCCGCTCCAATTCTTCCGATCAAAAGACATCCGTGCGGTGTGAAATAATGAGCATCTATTCCTACATCGTCCGATATGACAGTGGTTTCGCTCCAAATCCTTTCTACGGTTTTTGTACGCTTGCAACATGCAAGCCGCTAATACGAAAGCACGCCAAGATTGGGGACTGGGTTGTTGGCTGCGGAAGTGCGGATCGCGCTGTCCGCCGTGGTGGCCACATGGTCCACGCTATGAGAGTCACAGAGACCCTTACTTTCCAGGAATACGACGCCGACGCACGTTTTCAACGAAAAAAGCCGATCCGCAACGGCAGCCGAAAGCAAAGTGCGGGAGATAATATCTACTTTACGGTTACAGGGACCGATGGATGGTCTCAGCGCGATTCCTTTCACAGCAACTCAGAAGGCCTCCCAAACCCACGACATGTTGCCAATGATACACAGGTCGACCGCGTCCTTGTGAGCAACCACTTCATCTACTTCGGTGGCGAAGGCCCGACATTTCCAGACGATTTATTAGACAGTAAAAGTAGGCACATCTGCAAGGACGGAATAGGGCGATCCAAGTTCGAAGACGCCGCCATGGAGACACGACTTATAGGCTGGCTAGGTTCGATCGGTCCAATGGGGCTGCGGGGATCGCCGTTCGAATGGTCGACTTTGCGATAGGGAGTGCAAGCGATGGCTGTCGGGTCTTTGAGCCTAAATGAATATCAAAGCCTAGCATCGAGGAGCGATCGTACCCGCGATAAGGGAAATGGGTTCGATCTGCCGGTTCTCGGACTTGTCGGCGAAGTTGGCAGTCTGCTCAGTGAGGTTAAGAAACGGCAACGCGATACCGCTGCCATTATCGGCTATGAGCAGACCGTCCTTGAGGAACTGGGCGACACGCTCTGGTACCTCGCGATTATAGCTGACCATGCCGAAATCAAGCTAGCGACCTTGGCGGGTGCGGACCAGGGCCTGGACCTTCCAGTCATGGTTTTACAGCCGCAACACTCTTTACCAATGAATACCCCAAGTGCACAATTCGAGAAAACCCTCCTGCGGCTTGCGGCTGCGACGGGCGAGCTCGCGGCCGCCGTCGACGGGTCTCACGGCGATAGGCCCCTTCTCCAGACGCGACTGGCTAATGTCCTGAGCCATCTTGTCCAGGCAGCGAACGAAGCCGAAGTCTCGCTCGAAGATGCTGCCAGAGCGAATATTAGCAAGACTGAGGATCGATGGCCGCAGGAGCGCCGATATCCTGCACTGTTCGATAACTCATTTCCGGCTGACGAGCAGCTTCCACGCTCCTTGACGATTGACATCTACGAACGTGTCGGCAGCAACGGGAAAAGCTACGTTCTCCAAAGTTGCAATGGCCTCTTCATCGGGGATCGCTTGACCGATAACATCATGAAGCCGGATGACTACCGGTTCCACGATGTTTTTCACTACGCTTACGCCGCCGTTCTTGGTTGGTCCCCCGTGACCCGCGCACTTCTCAAGCGAAAACGAAAGAGTGTTGGGCGAGTTGATGAGGGCGAGGATGGCGCTCGAGCTGTACTCATTGAAGAGGGCATTGCCACCTATATCTTTGGGGTCGCCAAGGAATTCAAATTCTTCGCAGACCAGGAACCCGGCGATCTTAGTCTAACTCTTCTGAAAAACGTGAGGCAGTTTGTTCGAGGATACGAGGTTCACTCTTCACCTCTATGGCTTTGGGAAGAAGCTATCCTCCAGGGAAACAATGCTTTCAGATTTCTTGGAGAAAACCGTCGCGGCCGGATCACGGTTGATGTAGAGAAGCGGTCGCTGTCGATAGAGGAACTTCCATGATGAATACCGTTCAGTTCGTAGAGACACTGGCTGACATGTCCTTCACGGATGCCTTCAATCCCTACTCTGAATCCTGTGACGATTTCGACCATGACGACGCTCCTGCCATTCGTCGTCAGAATTTGAAGCTTGTTCTCGACGCGGCAATCGAGCGGAAAGTCGATTCGATCTGGATTGCCCGTGATCTTGGCTATCGGGGTGGACGGCGCACCGGTCTTGCCCTGACCGATGAAGCACATCTGACTGATCATTCGGTTCTCTACGGGGACCTGCCGCTTGTCAGAGCGACCAAAGGTCCCGCTTTGGCTGAGCGCACCGCCAGTGTTATCTGGCAAACACTCAATCGCATCCAACGCCCGGTTTTTCTCTGGAACGTGTTCCCGTTCCACCCGCATGAACACGGTGATCCGCAATCAAATCGCTGCCATACACGTTCTGAACGAAACGCTTGCCGCCCATTGCTGAGTTGGCTTCTCGACGTCCTGGACCCGCGCGTGGTCGTTGCCGTCGGCCGCGATGCACAGGTCGCGCTTTCCGATTTAGGTATTGATGCGATGCAGGTCCGTCATCCGAGTTATGGTGGCCAGAGCGACTTCATTTCCGGGATTGAAGGTTTGTATGGTTTGCCGAGTAGCGCAAAGTCACCCCAGCAACTCGCGATGTTTTAAAGTTCACCTGAAAGTCCAGCCCCACCCTTTTGAAGCGAAATAGTGCCGCTGTTTAGGTGACACGATAATGCTCGGAGTTTTCCATTGGCGACTTTTACCGAGGATGAAATCAAGGACGCCGCGCGCGTATCGACATCTTCAATCAAAAAAACCGCAAAGGCCATCCTGGAAGAGGCTTCAGTCGCGCCTCCGGGTGGTTACGACGTTTTTTTGAGCTATTCATCGCATGAATCCGATGAACTGATCCTTGGGGTAAAAAACACACTGATAAAGCACGGCTTGGCTGTCTATGTAGATAAATTCGATGATCCTCACATGAAACCGAATGATGTAAGCAAAGATACTGCAGAGACTCTCAGAAGCCGCCTTCGCCAGTCGAAGTCGCTGTTATATCTTCACAGCGAAAACTCAGGTCTTTCCAAGTGGATGCCATGGGAACTCGGCTTTTTCGACGGATACCGGTCAAAGGTTGCCATCTTTCCGATAACGAAGACGTCCCGATCAACTTACGTTGGTCAGGAATACCTGGGTGTCTACCCTTACGTCGGGCAAGCCAATAATACAAATGGCGTCAAGCGCCTTTGGATCTGGGAGGAGAAAAACAAATATGCAGTATATCCGTCTTGGGTAAAGGGTGAAAAAGATATAACCTTGCGTTCATAGATATCGCCTCGCTAAATTGAGGTGAGGCCCAAGCGGGGCGTTTCCCTCATCCAAAAGCTTCGTACTAGAGGGACTGTCTCCTAAAAATGCCCGGAGCGTCTCTCGCAAAAGTTTGTCGATCAGGGGTGGCCAAATCTTCCGCCGTAGAAACTAACAAATCATGTGTTCCTTCTGGTAAGGTCGCGTAGCGGACCGACTGCGTTTGCTTCGCGTCATTTGAAAGCAGAGATCGGTGATTGGCCGCCGCCAAGCCCAAAGTGCAAAAAGGGGAAAACGATGACTGAACTAGCTCGCCCCTTTATTGTGATTTACGTCGTTTGGCATCCGAACTTTAATCTTGGGCCGCAGGTAGCGAAAGCACTGTTCGAGCATTTCCGCCGAGAGAGCTATGAACGAATAACCGGAGGCACCGGCATCAGCGTCGTGTACCGGTTCGCAGCTGCTGACGGTTCACCCGATCCGCTGCCGATCGATTTCAATGAGGCCGAGACCTCCGCCGTGATCGTTCTGGCGGATGACAATTTCGTCCGCGATCCAGTTTGGATGAATTTCCTCCAGACGATAGCCGCGCAGACTTCCGCCACAGGTCTGTCAACCAGGCTTTTTCCAGTTTCAATGGAACCGGGAACTATCGCTGCACTAAAACTCGACGAGCAAATTATCCGATGGTCTGATTGGAAGGGCTCCACGGAAGATCAGATCGCTGTCCTGGTCGGTCACCTGACGTTCCAGTTCTGCCGGATGCTTCGACATTATTTGGAGCATCTCAGGCGGCCAGAAGAAACTGCGCGCGCCTTGCTTGATTATCTCAAGAAGGTCGACATTTTTCTAAGCCATTCGAAACACGACAAAAGTGACACAGGGGTGCAGGTGGCAACATCCATCCGGAAAAAGTTGAGCAATCGTGATGGGTTGGGCAGCTTTTTCGACGTCTATGACATTCCCCCCGGCCTGAAGTTTCAGGATGTGCTGCTCACCCAGATTGAGGTGAGTGCGGTCATCGTCATCCATACGGATACGTTTTCGTCCAGAGAGTGGTGCCGCCGGGAGACCATCGAAGCCAAACGCCACAATCGTCCCCTCGTGATCGCCAATTGCCTTTCCGACAAAGACGAGCGCGGCTTCCCCTACTTAGGCAACGTCCCAATCATTCGTTTGGATCAGAAGAGGCCCAGACGCGTTGACGTTGTGATACGGGCGCTATTGGACGAAATTCTCCGCGATTTCCTTTGGCAATGTCGCGTGGAATTGATGAGACCTAAAGCAGGACCGGCTGTGACGTTCCTTCCCCGTCCACCCGAATTAATCTCTCTCGCCTCACTCGTCCCCGCGACCAACGGTGAACCAGCGGTCATAGTCTATCCGGATCCGCCGCTGGGCGTCGAAGAGGAGCGGTTGTTTTATGCGATAGCGCCGCACATACAACTGCGTAGCGCCACCGAATGGTTAGCAGGAGCGGTCCGATGACCTATCGCGAAGTCCTGGAAGGCAAATCGATTGCGGTTTCTACTTCGGATAGCCCTGACATGGCAGGTCTCGGTCTCCAAATGGAGCATTTGCGGGATGCGATGGCCGAAATTGCGAGGCACATGCTCGCGTTGGGCGCGAAGCTTGTGTACGGCGGTGATCTGCGTACGAACGGGTTCAGCAATCTGTTGTTTGAACTGGCGGCGAGATACCGACGGGATTCGAGAGATCGAACCACCAGCGCCGTGACAAATTATCTAGCGTGGCCGGTCCACATCGTGCAGCAACCTGAGCAGATCGATCAGTTCGTCGCCGATCTCCAAGGTGTAGCAGAACTGCGGCTGCTTGACATAGACGGCAAGCCTCTTGACCTGCGGGAAAGACACAACATGCAAACACTACAGCCGACGGAACCGGAGTGGGCAAGAGGGTTATCTGCCATGCGGCACACCATGATGGCGGATACGCACGCGCGAATAATTCTCGGCGGACGTGTCGACAAGTTCAAGGGCGAGATGCCAGGGCTTGCGGAGGAGGCTCTGTATTCACTGCACGGCCACCAGCCGCTCTACGTGATGGGCGGATTCGGTGGTTGTGCGCGCGACATAGCTGAGGCAATTGGAACACTTGATAGTCAAATCGGACGAGATTGGCTTGGACGCGAGAAGTTCGCCGGATTCAAGGGTTACGACCTAAACAACGGCCTATCACACGAAGAGAATAGAATCTTGGCAAGAACGCCCCATGTAGATCAGGCCATCATTCTGATATTAAAAGGACTGACCAACGTACTAAACCGCTCTCACGCATTGTGATCAATCGACAGCGACCACCATCTTTTTGCCTTTGACCTCGAGAGGTTCCGAGCCGTGCGCAAACAAAAGCGATAAGGCGGTTCACCGCCTTATCTAACGCACAACCACGATCACTGTCCTGCAAATCCTCGATAGAGGCGCAAAGAAATGAATTGCACACCCACTATGTCCGAAATCTCCCCGTGCCCGTCAGATCACCCAGACCGAGTTCATCGACAATCCGCAAAGCTGTGCAAGGCGTCACCTCCAGCGCCTTAGTTACATGCCGGCAGAACAGGCGGCCGCGAGATAGCGATCTCGAACGGTTTCGGCCGCTTTGAAGACGTTTGCTGCCCCTCCAACTTCCGCCGCATCATTACGCGCGCCAGCGCCAGCTTGTCATTCTCTTTGAGGCCGATCTTAACAGCCGCGATCAGGCCATGCACGATGGCGAGCAAGCGGCATCATCAGCGCCTCCGGATGCCCCCGCTTTGCACCTGCCGATTTCAGAATTTGTGTTTTGTGTCGGGGATTTAGCCTGTTTGATCGTAGCTGTTTAGCGTACTGGATCGTGGCTTTGGGATAATGTGGGATAGTGTAGCGTAGGATTTGGTTGCGGGGGCAGGATCTAATCTTCACTTGCGCCCCGAGCAAGTAAAGATGGTTGCGGGGACCGGCGTCGATCATGACTTGCGATCGGCGCCGGTAAAGACGGTTGCGGGAGCATGCACCCATCTTAACTTGCTTTTCCGGACAGCAGCATAAGTGCCGATCCTTGCCAAGGTTGGGGTCGAGGGTTCAAATCCCTTCGCCCGCTCCAGATTTCCTAGAGAAATCAAGGGTTTAAGCGAGGGCCGCCGCAAGGTGACCCTTCCCTTTTTCGGCTTGGTCAACACATGGTCAACACGGCGACAGATCGCAACCGAAGAAGTGTCACCGAATGTGCGATACGGGTGAGAGCAATCGACCGGCACAGCACACCCTGCCGAGGGGTGCATCGCTGCCACTGAGGTGGTTTGCGGGGCGATTCGATGAATGATCCATCGGCGGTTACAGTGCGGCCTTCGGAAACTCCATGACGACGTGAAGCCCAGGGCGATTATCGAGGAGTCGGATCGTTGCCCAGTGAAGCTCCGCGATCGCTCTGACCAAGCTCGATCCGAGCCCGGAGCCGGACGTGGTTCTGCTCTTTCGAGCCGATAGAAGCGGTCGAACACGCGCTCACGCTCTTCGACCGGAATGCCGTGACCATTGTCCGAAACGCTTGGCCATATGGTCTGCCCCCTGAAAAGTGGTCCTCGCTGAATTAGGCTATTGAGCCTTGGAGAGGACTGGAAATGCCCCACAAGAAACACAAGCCGGAAGAGATTGTCGCGAAGCTGCGCCAGGTGGATGTGTTGCTGTCGCAAGGTAGGTCGGTCGGCGAGGCGGTTCGCTCGATCAAGTTGACGCCGCTCACCTATTACCGCTGGCGTAGGGAATTTGGTGGGCTGCAAAACGATCAGGTGAAGCGTCTCAAGAAGTTGTGAAAGAGAACGAGCGGCTGCGCAAGACCGCCTTCATAGAGCCGGGCAGTGGAGGGGAGCACGGCTACTGCGAGAGCTTCCACTCCAAGCTGCGCGACGAACTGCTCAACGGCGAGATCTTGTACAGCCTCACCGAGGCCAGGATCATCGTCGAGGCATGGCGGCGCTACTACAACACCGAGCGCCCACACTCATCGCTCGGCTACAAGCCGCCAGCGCCGGAAACCGTCCTCTGGCCTTCGAAACCCCGCAGGTCGGCGCCGCCATCTACTCAGGCGGTGGCGGCCAAGTCAGCTATGCATTAAGATTGAAACCGGACCACCTCATAGGTGTTGATTTGCACTGAGAGCTGACCCGGGATTGCGGGAAATTATCACTGAGATTTGACCCATGTTTCAATCATCCCTCGCGAGGATTCAGCGGGGGCTCTGGAGTGATCGACATGGCGTTACTGAGCGTAATCCGACGCTGGCATTTTCGAGAGCATCTATCGATCCGGGAGATTTGCCGCAGGACCGGCCTGTCCCGGAACACTGTCCGCAAATACCTGCGCCTGGACGGTGTGGAACCGAAGTTCAAGGTTCCGGAGCGACCGAGCAAGCTCGACCCTTTCGCAGATCGGCTATCGGCCTGGCTGAAGACAGAGTCCAAGAAGGGCCGCAAACAGAAGCGCACTCTGAAGCAGCTCCATGCCGACCTGGTGAGCCTCGGCTATGACGGTTCCTATTGCCGTGTTGCAGCCTTTGCCCGGGAATGGAAGGCAGACCGGCAGAGGGAACTCCAGACGACGGGGCGCGGAACGTTCGTGCCTCTGGCCTTCGAACCGGGCGAAGCGTTCCAATTCGATTGGTCGGAGGACTGGGCCATCATCGGCAATGAGCGCACCAAGCTGCAGGTCGCGCATACGAAGCTGAGCTACAGCCGCGCCTTCATCGTGAGAGCCTATCTCCTGCAGACGCACGAGATGCTGTTCGATGCCCACAACCATGCCTTCCGCGTCTTTGGCGGCATCCCCGGCCGTGGCATCTACGACAATATGCGCACGGCGATCGACAAGGTTGGTCGCGGGAAGGATCGCGACGTCAACGTGCGCTTCATGGCGATGGCCAGTCACTATGTGTTCGAACCCGAGTTCTGCAATCCGGCGTCCGGTTGGGAGAAAGGACAGGTCGAGAAGAACGTTCAGGATGCCCGTCATCGTCTCTGGCAGCCCACGCCGCGCTTTCCGTCGCTGGAAGCGTTGAACGTCTGGCTGGAGCAGCGCTGCAAGGAATTGTGGGCGAATACCCCGCACGGACAGATGCGCGGCACCATCGCCGACATCTGGGCTGAGGAGGCTTTGGCATTGATGCCTGTCTCCCGGCCGTTCGATGGCTTCGTCGAGTATACCAAGCGCGTCACGCCGACCTGCCTCGTTCATCTGGAGCGCAATCGCTACAGCGTTCCTGCCTCCTTCGCCAATCGGCCGGTGAGCCTGCGGGTCTATCCGGATCGTGTCGTTGTCGCCGCGGAGGGCCAGATCGTCTGCGAGCATCGCCGGGTCATCGATCGCTCTCATGACCGACCGGGACACACGATCTACGACTGGCGGCACTATCTGGCGGTGGTGCAACGCAAGCCAGGTGCTCTTCGTAATGGTGCACCGTTCGTCGAGCTACCGGACGCATTCCGGGCCTTGCAGCAATATCTCCTGAAGAAGCCGGGTGGCGACCGCGAGATGGTCGATATCCTGGCGCTGGTCCTCCAGCACGACGAACAGGCCGTGCTATCGGCGGTCGACATGGCGCTGAAGTCCGGCGTCCCCACGAAGACGCACGTGCTGAACCTGCTGCATCGCCTCGTCGACGGCAAATCCTTCACGCCACCGACCATCGACGCGCCACAGGCCCTGACGCTCACCAACGAGCCGAAGGCCAATGTCGAACGCTACGACGCGCTCAGAAAGACGGAGGTTCGCCATGCGTCATAATCCAGCAAGTGGCGCTGTCGTCATCATGTTGCGGCAACTGAAGATGCACGGCATG
Source organism: Brucella sp. NBRC 14130 (assembly GCF_040371715.1). Classification (NCBI taxonomy): domain Bacteria; kingdom Pseudomonadati; phylum Pseudomonadota; class Alphaproteobacteria; order Hyphomicrobiales; family Brucellaceae; genus Brucella; species Brucella sp. NBRC 14130. The sequence goes on along the minus strand of NZ_BAABTE010000012.1, from coordinate 142,813 downwards.
GCCCAGGCCGTTGGCGAGCTCACGGAGCAAGGATCGCCGGCGTTCGAGGCGGCAATCCCGATCCTGTCGCAGCTTCTCAAGGCCGAGACTGCGGAACGTGAAGTTCGATCGACCGCCTACCAGCTCAAGACGGCACGCTTTCCAGCCTATCGTGACCTGAACGGCTTCGACTTCAACAGCAGCGAGATCAACGAGACGCTGGTGCGTCAGCTTCATCGCTGCGACTTCCTCGACCACGCCAACAACATCGTCCTGGTTGGCGGTCCCGGCACGGGCAAGACGCATATCGCCACGGCCATCGGTGTCCAAGCCATCGAACATCATCACAAGCGGGTTCGGTTCTTCTCGACCGTGGAGTTGGTCAACGCGCTCGAGCAGGAGAAGTCCCAAGGCCGGCCAGGGCAGATAGCCAACCGCCTGGCACACTCCGATCTCGTCATCCTGGACGAACTCGGTTACCTGCCGTTCAGTGCTTCAGGCGGTGCGCTGCTGTTCCATCTGCTGAGCAAGCTCTACGAGCACACCAGCGTCATCATCACCACCAACCTGAGCTTCAGCGAATGGGCCAGCGTCTTTGGCGATGCCAAGATGACCACCGCGTTGCTCGACCGGCTCACACATCATTGCCACATCCTCGAAACCGGAAACGACAGCTACCGCTTCAAGAACAGCTCCGCGCACGACACCAAAACGACGAAGGAGAAACGGAGGAACTTGACCACCACAACCACGACGGACGATATCTAGGGCGGGTCACTTCTCGGCGCAAATCCCGGGTCAGCTCTCAGTGCAAATCAACAGGGTGAGACCGCGAAGGCGCGGCTTGAGGCCAAGCTCGCCAAGGAGGAGCTGATCAGACTGATGGGTCTTTCCGGATCGGATATCGAGTTCCAGATTCCGAACCGCCTCCCGTCCCTCCCGAAGACGTTGATCAAGCGCGACGATATCGAGGCCGAGGCGATCCACAAGCGTATGGACCTTCAGGTCGCCCGCCTTGGTCTTGAGGCGACCGCTCAGTCCTACAAGCTGGTGGATGCGACCCGCTTCGTCACCGATATTGAGTTGGTGGGTACCTGGGAGAAGGAACGCGAACGGGAAGACGGCAAGATCCGGTCCGATACCTCTGGAACCGCCGCTCTGGAATTCTCGATTCCGATCTTCGACTCCGGTCAGGCTCGCCTTCGGAAAGGCGAACTTGCCTATATGCGCGCCGCCAATCAGTTGGCTGCCAATGCCGTCAACGCCCGGTCGGAAGCCCGCGCAGCCTACCTCGCGTATAAATCCAACTACGATATTGCGCGGCACTATCGAAACAACGTCCTGCCGTTGCGAACCGCCATCGAGGAGCAATCCCAACTTACCTACAACGGCATGATCACCAGCACGTTCGAGCTCATCGCCGATACCCGCGAAAAGATCGACTCCACAATCCTTGCGGTCAACGCCAAGCGCGACTTCTGGCTCGCCGAGGCAAGTCTCGCACCCGTGATCTACGGAGGAAGCGCCGGCTCTGCTGGGGCAGAAACCGAGATGGCTTCGGCTGACTAGCGGATCAGGGCGAATATCGAGAAAGGACAGAACATGTTCAACAGAAGACAATTGCTCGGAGCGGGCGCCGCTGGCGCAGCGTTCGTATCATCCAAAGCCTGGGCGCAAACGTCCAACATGGGCTTGCCGGAAGCCGCTCTCATGGACTCGGCGGCCACGCAAACCCCGGTAAAGCCGACGGTCGGCCCAGATTACAATCCGGTCGTCACTCTCAACGGTTGGACCTTGCCGTTCCGAATGAACAACGGGGTGAAGGAATTCCATCTCGTTGCCGAGCCGGTGGAGCGGGAGATGGCCGAAGGCATGACCGCATATCTTTGGGGGTACAACGGCCAGTCCCCGGGTCCGACCATAGAAGCAGTCGAAGGCGACCGGGTTCGCATTTTCGTGACCAACAAGCTGCCGGAGCACACGACCATTCATTGGCACGGTATGATCCTGCCGTCGGGAATGGATGGTGTTGGCGGGCTGTCGCAGCCCCACATCCCCTCTGGCAAGACTTTCGTTTACGAGTTCGATCTCGTGAAATCCGGGACCTTCATGTACCACCCGCACTCGGACGAGATGGTACAGATGGCGATGGGGATGATGGGCTTCTTCGTCATCCATCCCCGGGACCCGAAGTTCATGCCGGTGGACCGGGATTTCGTCTTCCTGCTCAGCGCCTATGACATCGATCCGGGAACATACGTGCCCCGGATCATGGAAATGACCGACTTCAACCTCTGGACGTTCAACACGCGCGTTTTTCCAGGGATCGATCCGCTCGTCGTTTCCAAGAACGACAGGGTTCGCGTTCGCGTCGGCAACCTGACGATGACGAACCACCCAATCCACATGCACGGGTACGATTTCGAGGTGACCTGCACCGATGGCGGCTGGGTCAGGCCGGAGGCGCGCTGGCCCGAGGTCAGCATCGACATCCCTGTCGGTGCGATGCGCGCCTACGAGTTCGACGCGAAGTACGTCGGCGACTGGGCGATCCATTGCCACAAGTCGCATCACACCATGAATGCCATGGGTCACGAGATCCCGACATTCATCGGGGTCGACAAGAAGGAGGTTGCAAAAAAGATCAGGCAGATCCGTCCCGAATACATGCCCATGGGGACGGCCGGCATGGCGGATATGGGCGAAATGTCGATGGAAATACCGGAGAACACCGTCCCAATGATGACCGGGTGGGGTCCCCACGGCCCGATCGAAATGGGCGGCATGTTCTCCGTGGTGAAGGTCCGCGAGGGTATCTCAGCGGGCGACTACAGCGATCCGGGTTGGTACGAGAACCCTCCCGGCACGCAGGCGTGGGAATGGACCGGGAGCTTGCCCGAGCCTGTCAAAGCGAAAGATGCCAAGACACAACTTCCGTCTGGCCATTCCAATCACGGTTAACTTCCTCCCAGAAACGACAAAGGAAACGATTATGAAACGCATTCTAGTTGGCCTGCTACTCTCAACGTTTGCCACCGCTGCTTTTGCATCCGGTTCGCATGAGGGCGGTCATGGCGAAATGGCCGTTGGCGAACCCGGCGAAAAGGCCAAGGCGTCCCAGACCATCCGTGTCACGATGAAGGAAACGGATGACGGCAAGATGATCTTCACACCGAGCACCTTCAAGGTCCGCCAGGGCCAGACCGTTCGCTTCGCGATCAAGAATGCCGGCGAGGTCGATCATGAATTCGTGCTCGACCAGGAAGACAAGATCATGGAGCACAAAGCCGTGATGGAGAAATTCCCGGAAATGGAACATGAGGATCCGAACGCCATTCGCCTCGCGCCCGGAAAATCCGGCGAGATCGTCTGGAAGTTCACCAACGACGGCGTGTTCAAGATCGCCTGCCTCGTTCCCGGTCACTACGATTCCGGCATGCACGGCGACGTCACGGTCGCGAAGAAATAAGGAGCAACAGAAATGACGATGAAAGCCATCACACGAATTGCACTCGCCGGCGCAGTCGCCTTTGCCTTCGGAACGGCCGCCTTCGCGCAGGAATTCACCAGCGGCACGGTCAAGAAGCTGGACGAGAAGGCGAAGAAGGTCACGCTCATCCATGAAGAGCTGAAGAACCTCGAGATGCCGGCCATGACGATGGTATTCCAGGTCGCTGATGACGCGATGCTTGAAAAGCTCAAGGTCGGCGCAAAGGTCCAGTTCGTTGCCGAGCGCGTCAACGGAAAGCTGACTGTCACCCAGGTCAAGTGAAGCACAGGGCCGCGCTGGATGCAGCGCGGCCCCGTTCCTCATGAGACCGGCAGGAGGCAGAAGGTGCGCCAGAGGTCCTGCTTCCAATCCCCCGGCTCGGGCGAATCCGACAGCATAAACTCTGATTGGCCAATCATGACGGCCTTCGGCGCGGCGCATCGTACCTTTGCAAGGTGGGCGCTGTGGTCGATGAATCTGATCTGACCCTCGGGTCCGCGCTCCGTGAGCCCGACTTGCACATCGAAATTATATTCCGGGTCAAGAGAGGTTGCCGCGACGGTCACAGACAGGCTGATAGTCGTCTCATCCGCGAAATAAGACGTATGAAACGGCTGATCCTCTTGGGCATTTGACGCCGACACCAGCAAAGCCAGAACGACAAATGCGCATGTTATGCCAGTTCGCATTGCACACCCCTCCCATAGGCGACTTGGCCGCCTCATCCTATCACACCACAACTCCACTCGCAGCCGCCCGATTTCCTCAAACCCGCCTCGACAGGTCTGGCAGGGTATCTCGCCGCCAATGCTCCTCAATTGATGCCGTTCGCCCGCTGAAGCTCGCGCACATAGGCCACGATCGTAGCGACGTCGGCCCTCGTCAGACCTGGCTGAGGAGGCATGTTTCCGAATTTCCAGTGATGCGCGCGCACGCCGTTGGCGACGGCCATTTCAAAGGCGTAGTCTCCGTGGTGAGAAGGTTCGTATATCCGATGGATGAGCGGCGGGCCGGCATCGGTTCCGGCCGCGTTCTTGCCGTGGCACGCTGCACAGACGGCGTTGAAAGCTCGTTCTCCCATCTTTGCGGTGTCGGACAATGACGAAGGCACGACAACCGACAATGCCGGCCCCTGGCCCGATACTCCTCTTCTGGCTTCGTCTTCCGATCCGGTTCGATTCCAAAGCGCAAAGCCCGCAACCGCTGCCGCGGCGACGAGCAGAGCGAAGACGTTTCTCTTGTTCATTTGTGAATCCTTATGTCTTTAGGCCGCCGAACACCCTCTCTGCCGCCATCAACTGCCGAACCCGTCGGCATGAATGTGGTGGTGGGGCGGCGCGCGATGGCGATGTGGGGCCACGAAATTGCTTTCGTGGCCTCCGGCGTGTCAGCCGTTCGAGATGCGGCGTTGGTAGTCTGCCTCTCGCTGCGGCCAGGTACTCTTGATGTAGTCGAGGACAGCCTCGATCTCGGCGGAGGTCAGAGCCTCCCGAAAGCCGGGCATGTCACTCTCGTAGCCACCGCCAACCACCGCGGCGGTCCCATCGGTGATGATTGCGAGGAGCTGCCTGTCCGAATGATGCCAGGTGTGACCAGTCTCGTCATGCGGCGGCGCCGGAAGGCGGCCGCTCGTGCCCGGGCTGCGCCAGTCGGGCTGGCCTTCGAGTTTCGTGCCGTGACAGCTCGCACAGTTCGCTAGATAGACTGCCCGGCCAAGGGCGATGCGATCGCTCGCCTCCTGACCGGCCCGTCCCTTTCCGACCAAGATCGCACCGGCCGCCGCCAGGAGAGTTGCGGCGACCGCGATCCAGAGCGGTTTCATGCAGCGATCCTGAACTCGGTCATCATCCCGGTGGCCAGATGCGGCATATGATGGCAATGCAACATCCAGCTCGCGGCCTCGCCGGCATCAAGGGCAACAGTGACCATCGACATCGGCGGTATGTACACGGTATCGCGGCGCGCACCTTCGAAGCGTCGCCTGTTGATGCCAACAACCTGGAATGCATGCCCATGCAGATGCATCGGGTGCCCCATCATCGACATATTGTGGAACATCAGTTCCACCCGATCGCCGCTCGTTGCGGCAACCGGCCGATGCTTGCCCCATGTTGCTCCGTCGATGGTCCAGACATAGGGCTGCATCGAGCCGCCGAGCATGATCATGTGGCTTCGATCCACCGGACGGGCGGCAAGCGTGTCGACAGCGACCAGCCGTGACTCCTGAGACAAGTCCGTGTCGAAGGCCGGGGCGTCATTCGCTGAAAGGGAATCGATCCTGTCGATCGTGGCGCCCGCGGGGGCGAGGATGATGCCGGTCCTTTCACGTTCGCCCTCCCTGAGCGCCAGAATCGGCCATGCGCGGGCCTCATTCGGAAGGTCGATCTCCAGGTCGAGACGCTGCCCCATGGCCAGCCCGAACCGCGAACCCGCGACCGGCTGGACCTCATGCCCGTCGACGGCGACGAGCCGGGCTTGTGCTTCGCCCGTGTCGATCCAGAAAACGGTGGCTGCGGCTGCGTTGATGACACGGAGGCGAACCCGCCCGCCGCGTTCGACCTGAACGACCTCGGGATCGGACAGGGTTCGGTCATTGGCGAGATAGGCATCCCAGTCGTAGTCGTTGAGATCCATCGCCATGTTACCCATATCCATGGCCATCGAGCCCATTCCGCCGGCCCCGCCCTGCTTCATTCCAGGCATGCCGCCATGGTTCATGCCCTGCATCTCGCCTGGCGTGGCGGCAGCGCCATGTCCATCAGCGCTTGAGCTGGTGATCTCTTCCAGCACTTCTTCCGGTGTCTTGAACGCGAAGTCGTGCAGGAACAGGACGACTTCCTGCCGATCGGCGGCTAGGTCTTCTGCCCTCCGGACAATCAGCGGCGCGGCGAGCAATCGCATTTCCTGGATCGGCACATGGCTATGCATCCAGTGTGTTCCGGGCTGGGGCACGAAATCGAAGCTGCGCGTTTCACCGGGCTGAAGAAGCGGCTGCGGCATATCCGGGACGCCGTCCTGAGCGTTCGGGGGAATCTGGCCGTGCCAATGAATGATCGTGGACTCGGCGAGATCGTTGGTCAGATCCACCCGAAATCGCTCGCCCGGATCGAGGAGCAGCCCCTGCCCATTGGGACCAGCGAGCCCGAAAACGGTGGCCGGTCGATTGTCTATATCGAGCGTGCGGCTGGTGGCGGCCAGGCGGATCGCAGCCGCGTCCTGGCCGTAGGCCCTGATGGGGAAATGGGATGCAGCAAGCATGGCTGCGCTGGCGGCGAGGAAGCCGCGTCGTGAAAAGGTCGTCATATTCGTCACCTCGGGACGATCTGTCCCGCCTGAAAGGTCCAATGGATCGCAGCGGGATCAGCCCCGCCGCAGGCTCAGAGGAGGCGCGATATAGGAGGGCGATCGTTCCGGCCGGGAGCTGCCGCGACGAAGACGGCATCGGGCGGGAGGGGATATTTTTGCCGCGAGCTGATTTGCTTTGCCGAAGTACGCACAACCGGAAGCCAGGCCGATATTCCGGCGCAGGCGAAGGCGCATAATCCGGCATCTGCTTTGCAGGACTCTCCTTCGCTGCAAGCGGCCATCGAAGAAGAGGCTTGCTCTATGTGTTGCGTCAGCGCGGCGTGTTCCAACATCCCGGACATGCGGGTCTCGTGTGCTTGAACGGCAAAAGAAGCAGCGGCAAGCGAGATGGTTGTAACAATGATAAGCAACGCGCGAAGCATGGGCAAAGAATAGAGCCTCGCCGACCCTTTGTCCATTGATGAAGCCTGCATGCCGGCCGTCCTGCTCATAGGTTTGAGGCTTAGGTCGTGCGGGGCGGCGAAGCGCCGCCCCGACGTTGCGTCACTGCGCCTGATAGGTGACGCCGTTCGGTCCCTTGCCGACAGCATATGTCTTGACCACGGACTGGCTGCCGACGTCGATCTGGGAAACGGTCCCGGCCACGATGTTGGTGACGAAGACAAAGGCTCCGTCGGCAGCGACCGTCACGCCGTGAGCGCCCTTGTCCGTCTGGATGGTCTTTACGACATTCCCGCCTACGACATCGATAACCGAGACCGTCTCATCCGGCTCCGTTTCGGTTCCCTGGTTCGCGACGTAAACCAGCCGGCCATCAGGCGTGGCGTAAACCTGGATGGGCGAACGGCCGACATTGATGCGTGCGATCACCTCGCGCGACTGCGTGTCGATAACGGCGACCTTGTTTTCATCGCGCAGCGAGACATAGACCCGCTTTCCGTCAGGTGTGAAGCCGACCTGGACGGGCGCAACGCCGACCTTGATCCTGGCAACTTCCGAAAGCGCCGTTGTGTCGATAACCGAAACAGTACCGTCCTGGACGTTCGCGACATAGATGGCGCTTCCATCCGGGCTCATCCGAAGGCCGTGGGGGTAGTCGCCGGTGCCGACCGTGGCGACGACCTCGCCCTTGGCAAGATCAACGACCGACAAGCTGTCGTCTTCGGAATTCGAGACGTAGGCGCGATTACCCTGCGCGTCTGCGATCACATGCGCAGGATGCCCACCCACGGGGATCGACGCCTTCACGCCGGAGGAAATATCGGCCGCGTCGAGGACGATCAATTGGCCTGCGACAGCGGCATCACCATGCCCGTCGCCGCCATGGCCTGCCCCATTGGACGCATGAGCGTCTTCAGCTTTGTCGGCGACCGGCAGGCCCACCGCCAGCACCAGATCTTTTCCCGGTACGAACTGCACGTTGTGGGGCGTGATCGGGACCGGAACGATGTCGATCTTTTCCGTGGTAAGGTCGATGCGGCTAACGGTGTTGCCAAATTCATCGGCCGTATAGACGAAGCCGGTTGCAGCAGGCTCCGCTCGGACGGTGGCGGCGAACGGAATAGCAAGCACCAGGGCGGATGCCGTCGCGAAGGCCAGCATGGCCGCACGTCTGCGAATCGCGGTTGCTGTCAGGACTGCCGCGGTGATGGAAATCGAACGGGTCGAGTGGGTCTTTAGCATGGTATTCAGCTCCTCGGCTCGCAGCCTTGCCGGCTCGTCGAGCACATCTTGAGGTGAGTTTGGAAAGATTGGCCCGGCGTGCGGATGCCGAAGACTTCCTCGCGTGCCGCTGCCTACCGATTCGGCAAGGTCCGTGCATGGCCCCTTCTGGCTCGCCGGCTGCCGACGATTAGAGGCTATGTCACGTCGGCGTCACGCAGAACGGCTCGTCTCCTCGGCCGTATCGTTGGGCGGCCTGGGACGCGCACGGTCGGAAGACTACGGCATTGTGCCGGTCCTCGGTTCGGCTGGAGCACACGGACTGAACAGGCCGAAGGTGCTCAGATGATCAAGGTGGATCGCGGAGGTCGCTTCTGACGACGCAACTCCGCGGATGAGGGCACCGGCGATGCAGCCGGCGAGACGGTTTCGCCGTTCAACATGCGCCAGCTCCAGGCCGTGTTTAGCGGAGCGCAGAGGAAGCACCCGAGGCCCGACAGGCAGTGACCGCTGTCGCACGGGTGCTCGAAGCCGCGTTGGGTATCGTTGTCGCAGGGCATGCGCACGAGGAGGTCGGCACAATCCGCAGCTTGAGTCATGAGCGCCGGGATGCCGTCCGTTGAAGCAGCACGCGCTTGATGCCCGCCATCTGTGAGAAACGCCGTAAGCCCGAACGCGATGGCGAGGAAAAGGATAAACCCGCGCCGCAAGGAGGTCGCCCACCCGTGCGACCCTCTGAACGCCTTGACCATTGTCACGCCGGCGGCCACCTCGGCTCATCCTTCGGTTTACTTGAACATCGAAACTGGGGCAAACCTAGCGCAGATCCAGCGTGACGAATTTGCGCTGCATCAAACAAGGGGGTCTTAAATGCTAGCGATGCTGCTCGCTGAGGCGGTCGGGCGCGCCAATCCCGATGATTGCGTGGAAGGCTGCGGGAATATCTATTGAGCAGACGGTAAGTATATTGCCGGGTCTGCTTCATCGAGAAGATGGTCGATTATGTCCAACGGAGTGTGAGGGCTAGGTGTCTTATGGCGAAATGCGGCGCCTTATCGTCTACGGCGGATAGGATTGCTGGTAGGGGTTCGACTTCAAACCTTCATGAAACACACCCACACATTGTAAAGCGCCTGAAGCGTGCTCGAGGTCACCGTGGCAGCGTAATCGAAATGATCGAAGAAGCAAAACGATGCCTCGATCATTTCGATCATTGCCTTAGGAAACAGTCGGGTCCCTTCCGCGCCAAAAAAGCGGTTCGGTTGATGTGTTCAAGGAAGCGAAATATCTCTGATCTTCGCGATCCTCAAGAACCGGACCTATCGCCATCTCTTTCTTGCCCAAGGGATCGAGCTGGCCGGGGCCCACGCCGGCGCGGTGCCGGGCGGACGCGCTCGCCATCAAGATGATCGCCTATGTGGCCGTCGCGCCCATCGCATCGGCTTTCGCCGAGCGCGTGCCGCAGCGAGCCATGTTGGTGGCGCTCGATCTCGTGCGCGCTTCCGTGTCTGTGTTGCTGCCCCTCGTTACCGAAATCTGGCAGGTCTATGTGCGAATCCTCGTCCTGCAGTCGGCCTCGGCCGCCTTCACGCCGACCTTCCAGGCGACGATCTCCAACATATTGCTGGAAGAAAAGGAGTATACGCGCGCGCTGTCGCTATCCCGGCGGCCTACGATCTGGAAAGCATCGTCAGCCCGATGCTGGCGGCAGCACTTCTCGCCTTCATCTCCTTCCACAATCTGTTTGCCGGCACGGTGATCGGCCTCCTTATCATCCCTTGATGGAGCGCCTCACGGCGAACCTGACAATGTTGTCGGGTTGTCGGACCCCGCTCGCTCTGCAGTCACTCCGCTCTTCGTCTCGGCTGCCTAGCGAGCAGCGATCATAAAGTAATCTGTTGGCATGTGGCCACCAAGCTGCGTCGTACGGGTCAGAGAGTAACGGGTCGGCTTGTGGCACGATAATGCACGGCTCTTGGATCGCAGCTCCTGCATGAGGCCGCGAGACCGTGCGATAGAACAGAGCCCCACCTGATCGGCATTGTCGGATCGCATCGCTGGCGTGCTTATCCTGTTCGTAGTGGGGCCATGACACTTGATTAGAGTTAAAGACTTATCAGCCGCGCCTGTCCAACATCAGGCGAATTTTGGGAGCTGCCCCGTGCAGGAGGAAAATGCGGAGGATGACCGAAGCTGGAGGCAAGAGAATGGATACGCAACGTTCCGATAAGTCTGACGATGCCGCGAAACCTCTTGATGCTGCCGTCCAGCGGGCGCTTGTCGAGGCGAGAGAGGAAATGCTGGTCTTCCTCCAGCGCCGCCTGAGGAATCGCGACGATGCGGAGGAGGTGTTGCAGCGCTTCTCCCTTCGGGCGCTGGAGCGCGCATCTCAACTCAGAGATATCCGCACCGTTCGGGGCTGGCTGGGCCGCATCCTCGCCACCACCCTTGTTGACCATCAGCGGAACTTGAGCAGGCGACGGCGTCGGGAAACCCCTGTCGACGACGCCGAGATCGAGAGTGAACCTGTTGACGCCGAGCTCGATGCAGCGGTCTGCAATTGTCTGTATCGTCTGCTTCCAACCTTGAAACCCGAGTATTCGGACATCGTCTGGCGGGCTGATATCCTGGGCGAGCCTCGCGACAGATTGGCAGCAAGCCTTGGCACCTCGCTCAACAATGTCGCGGTGCGACTCCACCGCGGGCGGCAAGCGCTACGCAAGCGTTTGGAAGAGATGTGCCGCACCTGTCCGATCCATGGTTTTCTCGACTGTCATTGCGAGAAAGCCGAGAAGATCCGCAAAGCTCACGAAGATGTATCTCGCTGAGGATACTCGACTGGCTCGATTTCAGAATCGCGCCGTTGCTGGATACGCATTTGCACGGCTGCCGAACCTGGCCTGATAGGCGAGCGGCGGAAACTCGATCAGAGCCTCGGTTCGCACTTCGGTTGGAATTTCATCCGGGAGTCCATCGATGAAAGCCACCGCGACGGACAAGACAGCCTGCGGCCGGCGAGCGCCCCTGCAATGAGTATATGCTGCGCCAGATCCCTTTGACGAAGCGCTACCCCCAGGGTCGTCGTTCAAGCCAGGCCATCGCGATTTCCGGATCGACGCCGGATACTTCGATGAGGCGATCCGGATCGATTATTCGCAGACGCCGGTAGTGGAACTGGACGATTCCTTCCTTGCGCAGCGCGCTGAGAACACGGTTCACGTGAACGAAGGTCAAGCCGGTGGCGTCGCCGATTTGCTCCTGGGTAAGCGGCAGCACCATTTCCTCGCTGCGATGTCCTGGCCATTGTGCACGGTAACGTGTGAACAATTCAAGGAGCAGATGAGCGACCCGTTCGCGCGCTGAACGCCGACCTATGCTGGTGAGATGATCGAAAGCCAGATTGCAGTCGTGTGCAAGTGAGCGCGCCAGGCGCATGGTAATGTCGGGGTCTGCACGCGAATGCGACGTCAGGACAGAGGTCGGAATGACCGATACCACGACGTCGGTCAGGGCTTGAGCACCGACGGTTGCGGGCGCGCTCCTCGATGAACGGACACCCAGAACCGCGCCCGGCAGGGCGAATTGGACAATCTGCCGTCTGCCGTCCTCCAGCAATGTGTAGATGGCTACCCATCCGTCGAGAAGGTTGAAGATGGCCTTTCCGTCGAATCCTATGCTGAACAGATCCCGGCCGGCTTCGACGCGTCGGTCGCCATTGCGGTAGTTGGGAATCAGTCTGTGTGCGTCGACTGGCAAGGCAACGGTGTGCGCCTCACTGTCATTGTCCTGTTTGTGACGTCCTCGTCGTTTGGTCACCTCGTCGGCCTGCATGGCCGTCTTGTGGAGGGACACGGTAATGGGGAAATTTGGTAAGGGTGGTACATTCCGTGCGTTCTCAGCGGTTTCCCAATGGTCGCAACGGAGCGACCGGGATGTCTCTCCTGATAAAGACGCTTGATGCCAGCTCACATTACACCTCCCGGGCTCCTGGCCCGTTGCGGCGGCCGCGCTTGCGCAGCCAATCAATAGATCATTGATGGACCGAGCCTTCGGCGCGATAAGCGCGAAGCGATCGGCAAGGCACATTATGGTCGTGTTGCCGTTCACGCCGGTCTGACGGGCGTGGCTGACGATCGACCTGAATGGCCTTAGATGAGCTGATATCGGGGGATAGGCGGATCGCGGCCGAAGATGATCGAGCGCAAGCAATCCTGGCGCGAAACCCAAGTGCGCGAAGACGTGGGTAGGAAGCGCGAGAAACCCAGGGACTGTGCTGATAGGGATACAACACAGGGTGCGCATATGGCGCTGCAACAACCTGAACCCGAGACGCAATCGTCGTCGTCCGCCATGGCGACCTTTAGCAATGAGGTAGCCTGATGTCTCTCCGAAACGCTCGGTGTCGATTGACCGACGTGCGCCATCGATGGTTCGGCTTGTGCGAGGACAGCGATCACACTAACAATCAGCAGTGCCAGATACCGAAGCATAAAATCGAATTCTCGGCGGTTCACAGGTCGCGCACCCTCGCTCCGCATGCACCTGGACTGGTTCTCTGCACACGAGACGAGAAAGCTACCTTTGCATCTCACTACATTGTTTGCAAGACCGCTTTGATCCAGATCAACACGCCAACTGGAATCCGTCGCTATAGCGTGCCTCGTTATCCCTACCGCGAATACGTGACGGGCTGGCCGCCCATGCTACCCGCCATGCTTGATCGAGATTAAAGAGCGAGCGGCAAAATGATGCTCCTCTCATCGTCACAGAATCCTCCCGCGGGATGGAAATGTCATCGATAGCCTCTGTACCGGCAGATCGAAAACGCATCATCGGCGTGCTCATCGTGCGCACGCGCAGAAGAACCATGCTCAGCCCCTTCTTCGCGAAATCCGAGGGACTGCTGCTGATCGACCCCGCCACTGGCGCGCGTGATTTTCGGCGGAACCCGCAACGCACCACCGCGGCCACCTACGACCTCATCGTCGGAAGCGGAGCTACTCATCTCGTATGCGGCTTTATCGCGGACTCAGAGCGGAATCGCCTTCGAATGCAGGGTATTGATGTTCGGATCGGATCATGCGCTCGCTCGATCGGTACGTTGGTCCGCGGGTTCGAAGACTTGCCTCCAGCTTAATTTGAGTTTCAGCCTGGCATATTGGGGGTGAATTCTGCGCGAGGGCGGCAAGCCAATGGCTAGAACGAAGAGCAACCGACTGGCTTTCGGAAACGAGGCATCGCCTGGTTCGCCGGGAAGCAATCTGAAACTTAACTCACATCAAAGATTCCAGACATCTGTCGCAGCATCATCCGGGGTAAGAAGAGCACCTTCCTGCGGACTGGCCTTAACATTCGACCGGCATCGCGGAGCCATCGGCGTGTTCAAACTGTCGGATGAAGCACCATGGAAACAAACCGAGACCAATTGCATAAAGACGAGAACCCGGGGCGGCGTTTCAGCGCGGCCAACATCGCCCTTTACGGCTTCCTCGCAATCGCGGGATTTTATCTCCTCACGGAACACCGCGCGCACTTGCTCGGCTGGCTGCCCTGGCTGCTGATCCTTGCCTGCCCCCTCCTGCATGTCTTCATGCACGGCAAACATGGCGGACATAGTGGGCATGGCGGCGGCGGCGACCGCTCGTCCGCGCGACAGCAGTCGCCGCATCAGCACTGAAATTCCATCTAGGAGCGCGCCATGCAAGACGACATTCCCGCGTACGGCCTGTGGTCCCTCGTCATCCTCAACTCGATCGTCTTCATCTTCTTCGCGTTCAGCTTCTTCAAGCCATCCACGCCGCGGGACTGGCGATCCTTCGGCGCCTTCAGTGCTTTCATCGTGGCGCTGTTCACGGAAATGTACGGTTTCCCCCTGACGATCTACCTGCTCTCCGGCTGGTTGCAGTCCCGCTATCCGGGCGTCAACTGGCTCTCCCACGACGCGGGTCACCTGCTCGAGGAGCTGTTCGGCTGGCGCTCAAATCCCCATTTCGGTCCGTTCCACCTGCTGAGTTTTGTCTTCATCGGCGGCGGCTTTGTCCTCATCTCGGCCGGGTGGAAGATGCTCTACGAAGCGCAACGCAAGCGCACGCTCGCCACCTCGGGGGTGTATTCCTGGGTTCGGCATCCACAATATGTCGGCTTCGTTCTGGTCATGTTCGGCTTCCTGCTGCAGTGGCCAACCCTGCTCACACTTGCGATGTTCCCCGTCCTGGTCTTCATGTATTGGCGCCTTTCCAAACACGAAGAACGCGAGTCGCTTGCCGAATTCGGCGACGCCTATGCGCGCTATATGCGGGAAGTGCCGGCATTCATTCCCCGCCTGTCGGCGCGACGCGCCAAAGCGAGCGGGTGATCAAGATGGCGGGCGACTGTTCGTCTTTCTATCGATCATGGCTTTATCGCTCACCCTTTTCAACCCACGTTAAAGTCTGCGGCGGGATCGCACGCTTTCTAGTCGGGATATACCAACGTTGACTAGAAAGCCCCGTCATGGATACCCTTGTTTTCAAAACCCTTCGTCGCCTCGTCAAAACCGGAACTCTCACGATAACAACCGCCAACGGGGTCACCAGGAGCTTCGGTGACGGGGCCGGTCCGGCGGTGGCAGTGCGGTTCAGAACCGCCGCGGCGCAGCGTCGGGTTCTGCTCGATCCCGAGTTGCGGCTTGGCGAAGCCTTCGTCGACGGCGACCTTATCATCGAACAGGGTACCATCACGGAGGTGCTCGAGCTGCTTCTGTCCCAGGACCAGAACGACGCGGCGACGATCACGACAAAGATACTCTCCCGCTTGCGTTTTGCTCTCCGGCAGCGGGTGCAGAAAAACGGTCGTCAGAAATCCAGGCGAAACGTTGCTCATCACTACGATCTCAGCAGCAAGCTCTACAAACTCTTCCTCGATGAGGACATGCAGTACAGCTGCGCCTATTTCGAAAGAGCAGACATGTCTTTGGATGAGGCGCAGCAGGCCAAGAAGCGCCACATTGCCGCGAAGCTCCTGCCTGGTCGTCATGCGCGCGTGCTCGACATCGGCTGCGGCTGGGGCGGTCTGGCGCTCTACCTGGCTGAGGCTTTCGACGCCCATGTCACCGGGATCACGCTTTCGAGCGAACAACTCGAATTTGCCAGGGGGCGGGCAGCGGCGGCTTCAGATCCGGCGCGTCTGGAATTCCGATCGCAGGACTACAGGGACGTGAACGAACGTTTCGACCGAATCGTGTCAGTGGGTATGTTCGAACATGTCGGCGTCAATCACTACGATGAGTTCTTCCGAAAATGCCGCGATCTGCTCGATGATGAAGGCATTTTCGTGCTGCACTCGATCGGCCGCTCCGATCCGCCGGGTTTCACCAACCCGTGGATCGCCAGATACATTTTCCCGGGCGGATACATACCGGCTCTTTCCGAGGTCCTGCCGGCGATCGAGCGGGCGGGGCTCGTGGTCACCGATGTCGAGATCCTGCGCCTTCACTATGCCGAAACGCTCAGACATTGGCGCGAGCGATTTCTCGCCCGCCGCACTGAGGCGGTCGATCTCTTCGATGAGCGCTTTGCGCGCTTGTGGGAGTATTATCTCGGCGTCTCGGAACTCGCTTTCCGCTATCAGGGGATGATGGTGTTCCAGATCCAGATCGCCAGGCGACAGGACGCCGTCCCGCTGACGCGGGGTTATATCGAGCGGGAAGAGCGTCGCTTGCAGGCGGTCAGTACCACACAGCCGGAATGTGAGTCGGCACAGGAACACTCATGCGTGGCGGTCGGCTGAAAAGCCATTGCCTCGCCGTAAACGGCTGCTTGTGCCCCCTTGATCCAGTTCATCTTTTGTCGCGCGCTTCGCTGATCATAACGCGAGCCAGTCACACACAATGCGAGGAATACGCCGATTGAGCAAAAAGGCCGCTGTCATGGAGAAGATTGCGATCGCGCCGAAATGCCAAAGCAGGACCATCGCGCCGGTGTCCAGGCCATGAAACAGATTGAGCATGGTTGCAGGCAGGGAAAAGGCTGACAGAGCGGCGACCGTGATGGTCGGCCCCCTCCACAGGATCAGGCCGATCCCGCCGAGGCCAAGCATCGCGAAGAAGATCGGAATTCCGACGATCCCGATAACGAGCGGGCATTGTGGACTCGTCTCGAAGGCGAAAGCACGCCAACCCTCCCGGGAGACGTCGAGGGCGATGCTGGTAAATTCCGACACGAGCCAGAGCCCCAGGACGATCAGGGGCAGGAGGAGCCAGGACCGGGATAGCGGTGAGATGCGCACGATCAAAAGCGCCAGCACACCGGTGATAAAGATCATCGCCGAGGTCGCAACTGAGGTGACAAACATACCGTCCGCCAATCGAGTGGCGAGATCGGCACGAAGCGGCCGCGCCAAGAGGAGCGCCGGCACCACGATCGCAAGGATGACGACCACCCAGAGCCGGCGGGTCCGGATTCGGCTTTCAACGTGTCGCGGCCTGATATCCGCCGCAAGCCTGTCGATCAGATCTTCCGTTCGTAGTCGCCGCCGCGTCATCGTCAGTTTCCACTGAAAGCCGCGCCCATCGCCGGCTGATACTCCAGGGCGGGTGGTTCAGATGAAGGGCCGCCGCACGAGGGTTCGATGTGTCATTCGCAGGAGAACGGCAAATTGTTACCTTTGCCACACTTTCCGATCCGAATTCGAACAGATTGAAATGGGCGTTGCTGCAGCAAAGGCCTGACGCCTGTTTGTCGCTTTATTGGACGTGATCACTGGAGAATGTCACCGAGATCGGCCGCGAACGTCCCGGAACAGTGATCTCGACGGCGATGGCGTAGCGATCGTTTCCCGAGAGAGTGACAAAACCACCGTAGGTGATCGTGTTCTCGATTTTCATCGGCTCGAGCTGGATGGTTTGCTGGCCAACGTGACCCAGGCCGCTGATGGTTGCGGACACGCTCGCGTTCTGCACGCGTGCGCCTGTCTGGTCGTCGAAAACGGCGACGACGAGGTGTTGCTGATGCGGCGCGGTTCCAGGCCCGCCGTGCATTGTGCTTTCCGGGTGACCGCTCGGATGACCCCGGACGACAGGAGCCGGGACGATGCCAAGGTAAACGGCAAGGCCGCCGGCTTTCTGATAGCCATCGTTTGCCATTGCGGTGCCGATCGCGAGCATCATTGCGATCAGCACACCAGAGCTACGCAGCCATGCCCTTACCGCCATGTGATCTACTCCGACAGCGAACTTCCGTGAGGCTCCGCGACCCTTGCGGGGTTTGATGCCCGTGGTCAGTTCCGCATCTATTCGCCGCGCTGCCGCAGCCACTGACGCATATCATCGATTTCGGTCTGCTGCGCCGTGATAGTCTGCTGCGCCCAGGCTCTGGTCTGCTGGTCGGACCCAAGCTCGAGAACGGCCCGGGCCATATCGATGGCGGCCTGATGATGCGGGATCATCCCTTTGACGAATGCGACATCCGGATCCGTCGACTGCATCGCTTCCATCATCGGTGCGTGCATGCCCATCATGGCGCGCATGTAGGCCTGCGAGGCTTGCGGCAGCGATGCCAGGCAGGCCGACATGTGGTCGCCCATCATGACGTCCATCATCTCCATCATCGGCGCGCATTGTTGCGGCACGCTCAGGGTTGCTGAGGGAGGCTGTTCGCCCCCCGATCGGTTGTCATGGTGCGCATCATTCTGGGCGAATGCCACTGCCGGTGCGAACACCAGCACAAGTGCCAGCATCGTTCTCGTCTTGCACTGCATGTCGAGCCTCCTTGCTACTGCGATCGGCCGCGCATCTGCATTCCATGCATATGTGTCGACCGGATCCGTTGTGCCGCTGCCGTGTAGATCCACGATTGCGTCCAATCGATATGTGGCTCAGCATAGGCCGATGTGCGGCAGGCGAACTTAACTTCGATCAAGGAATGGTGGGCGCTTCGACCAAAAGATCACCGATATGGTCTTCGAGCGACCGCGTTTGCCTTCTCTGCGCACGACGTGGGTGGCCATCCGCGGATTCCCGACACGCTCAGGTTCAAACACGATCGCCTCCCCAGCTTAGCCAGGGTGACGGTGACAACACGCAAGAAGGGGGGGTGTACCATGAGCATCGCATCGTCGGCGACCGAAGCAAGGAAATGGCGGTTTCCAACCGCCTACACCATTCTGTTCGGACTTATCGTGCTCGTCGCAGCGCTGACCTGGATCATTCCAGCCGGCCAGTACCAACGAGTGCAAAACCCCGCACTGGACCGCGAAGTTCCAGTTGCCGGTACATATAGCGTGAGCGAGGCGAACCCGCAGGACGTGTTCGACGTCATCATGGCCCCGATCGGCGGGCTCTACGACCCCGTGACCAATGCGGCTAATGCCATCGACGTTGCGCTCTTCGTGCTCATCATCGGCGGGTTCATCGGTGTCGTCGCCTCCACCGGAGCAATCAACTCCGGGATCAGCAGTGCCATGAGGTCACTCAAGGGCCGCGAGAAGTGGATGATCCCGGTGCTGATGGCGCTGTTCGCCTTCGGCGGCACCACGTACGGCATGGCTGAGGAGACGCTTGCCTTCTATGCGCTCCTGATCCCGATCATGATCGCGGCGCGGTACGATGCCGTGACCGCGGTGGCGATCATCCTGCTCGGTGCGGGCGTCGGCGTGTTGGGCTCCACGGTCAACGCCTTTGCCACAGTCATTGCGTCCGACGCTGCGGGTATTCCCTTCACCCAGGGAATCGTGCTGCGCTTCGTCATTTTGGGGCTCTCCTGGCTCGCCTGCGTCATCTATGTCATGCGTTATGCCGAGCGCGTCCGGATCGACCCCAGCCGCTCGCTCGTCTATGATCGCAAGGCGGACAACGAGGCGCATTTTCTTGCCGCACATGGCGGCGAGGCACTTGAATTTACCGGCCTGCACAAGGTCGTGCTTGTGATGTTCGCACTCACCTTCCTGGTCATGATCTGGGGCGTGCTGCGGGCCGGATGGTGGATGGGCCAGATGAGCGGCCTTTTCCTGGCCTCGGCAATCCTCATTGGCCTGATCGCGCGTCCTGGCGAGGAGAAATTCGTTGACGCCTTCGTCAACGGGGCGCGCGACCTTCTGGGTGTGGCGCTGATCATCGGCCTCGCGCGCGGCATCGTCGTGATCATGGATGCCGGAAAGATAACCGATACGATCCTGCACTGGGCTGAACTCAAGGTTGCGGGACTGGGAGAGGTCGCGTTCATCAACGTGATCTACTGGATCAATGTCCTACTCTCCTTCTTCGTGCCGTCTTCCTCCGGGCTGGCCGTTCTGTCGATGCCGATCATGGCACCCGTCGCGGACTTCGCAGGGGTCGGTCGCAACCTCGTCGTCACCGCCTATCAATCGGCCAACGGCCTGGTGAACCTGATCAACCCGACATTTGCCGTGGTGATGGGCGCGCTCGCCATCGGCCGCGTCCCCTATGAGCGCTGGCTCCGATTCATGGCGCCGCTGCTCCTCATACTCACCGTCATCATCATGGCCAGCCTCAGCGCAGCCGTGCTGCTCGCTGCCTGAAGGAGAACCAGGATGACCATTACCTACGGCGTTCATTCCGAGGTCGGCAAGCTCAGACGCGTTCTGGTCGACCGGCCGGGCGCAGCCCTTACCCGCCTGACCCCTGGCAATTGTCACGAACTGCTCTTCGACGACGTTATCTGGGTCAAGCAAGCCCGTGTCGAGCACATGACGTTCGTCGATGCGATCCGCCATCGCGGCAGCGAAGTCGTCTTCCTGCGCGAGGCGTTGGCGCAGACGATGCAGGACATGGAGGCGCGCCGCTGGTTGTTGGAGCGGCGGGTCAACGTGAACACTGTGGGTGTCGGGCTTGCCGACGATCTCAGCGCCCACCTGATGGAAATCAATTCCGACGATCTGTCGCTCATCCTCATGGGCGGCATGAGCAGGGCGGAACTGCCGGTCGCGCCAACCGGCGTGCTGGCGTCGGTCCTGCGGCCGCAGGATTTCTTGCTTCCCCCGCTCCCGAACCATTTGTTTACGCGCGACACGACGTGCTGGATCTATGGCGGTGTCACGCTCAACCCCATGCGCTGGAATGCCCGCAAGCTCGAGACGGTGAACATTGCCGCCGTCTATCGTTTTCATCCGGACTTTCGCGATGCCGGCTTTCCTGTCTGGTGGGGCGACCCGGATGAGGACTACGGACTGGCTACCGCAGAGGGCGGAGACGTCATGCCGCTTGGAAACGGCCTCGTGCTGATAGGTATGGGAGAGCGCACCACGCCGCAGGCCGTGGGGCAGATCGCGCGCGCCCTGTTCGCCAAAGGGGCCGCCGAGCGCGTCATCGCGTGCAAACTGCCCGTCGAGCGCGCCTCCATGCATCTCGATACCGTGTTTACCTTTTGCGATCGCGACCTGGTGACGTTGTTTTCGGACGTTGTGGACGGCATCACCGCCTACTCGCTGCGGCCGGGTGCGAAGGCCGGGGAAATCGACGTGCGGCAGGAGACGGGCCATCTTACGGAGGTTGTGGCGCGGGCGCTCAGCCTCAAGAAGCTGCGGGTGGTGCAGACTGGCGGTGATGCCTATGTGGCCGAGCGCGAGCAATGGGACGACGGAAACAATGTCGTCGCCCTCGAGCCTGGCGTGGTCGTTGCCTATGACCGCAACACCTATACCAACACGCAACTGCGCAAGGCTGGCGTGGAGGTCATCACGGTGCCCGGCGCCGAGCTCGGCCGCGGCCGAGGCGGCGGCCATTGCATGACTTGTCCGCTGATCCGCGATCCGATCTAGGGAGGAAAGAATGCCCGTCAATCTTGTCGGCCGCAGCGTGCTCAAGCTATTCGATTTTTCACCGGACGAAATCCGTTTTCTGCTGCGGCTCTCCGCATCGCTCAAACAGGCCAAGTATGGCGGTTACGAACAGCAACGGCTCAAAGGAAAGAACATCGCGCTGATCTTCGAGAAGGATTCAACGCGTACCAGGACCGGCTTCGAGGTCGCCGCCTACGATCAGGGTGCGCATGTCACCTATCTCGGCCCGTCAGGAACGCAGATCGGCAAGAAGGAGTCGATGAAGGATACCGCCCGGGTGCTTGGACGCATGTATGATGGTATCGAGTATCGCGGCTTTGGCCAGGTACAGGCCGAGACACTCGCCGCTCATGCCGGCGTGCCTGTCTATAATGGCCTGACGGACGAGTTCCATCCGACGCAGATTCTCGCCGATTTTCTGACCATGCGCGAGTACACGCGCAAGCACCTGTCGCAACTCTCCTTCTGCTTCCTCGGCGATGCCGGCAACAATATGGGCAATTCGCTCCTCACCGGAGCGACGTTGATCGGCATGGACGTGCGGCTTGGTGCGCCGAAGACGTGTTGGCCGGACGAGGCGTTGGTCGATCAATGCCGGGCCGTGGCGGAGAAGACCGGAGCACGGATTACGCTCACGGAGGATCCTCAGGAAGCGTCGAAAGGGTGCGACTTCGTCTATACCGACGTCTGGGTCTCGATGGGCGAACCGGATTCGGTCTGGGACGAGCGCATCAGGCTTTTGACACCCTACCGCGTCACCGCCGATCTGATGCGCGCCACGGGCAATCCCCACGCCAAGTTCATGCACTGTCTTCCGGCCTTTCACAACCGGGAGACCGAGATCGGTGAGAAGATTTATGAGCAACACGGCATCGACTGCATGGAAGTGACGGAAGAAGTCTTCGAGTCGCATGCTTCCATCGTCTTTGACCAGGCGGAAAACCGCATGCATACAATCAAGGCGATTCTCGTCGCCACATTGGGGGTGTGATCGTGCGGGTCGTTGTTGCGCTGGGCGGCAACGCCCTTCTCAAGCGAGGCGAGCCTATGACGGCGGAGGTGCAGCGCGCCAATGTGCGCAAGGCTGCGGCGGCGCTTGCCGACCTTGCCGCGCATCACGACATCGTCGTGGCGCATGGAAGCGGACCGCAGGTCGGTCTGCTTGCCCTTCAGGCGACGGCGTTGAAGGATGTTGCTCCCTACCCGCTCGACGTCATCAGCGCCGAGAGCATCGGAATGATCGGCTATCTGGTCGAGCAGGAACTGGCCAATGCGCTTCCACAAGGCACAAGGCTGGCGACATTGCTGACCCATATCGAGGTTGACCCGGACGATCCCGCGTTCGGCCGGCCGGAAAAGCCTATCGGTCAGATCTACGATTGGCCAGAAGCCGAGAGCGCGCGCGTTGCGCATGGCTGGGCGATGACAGAAGAGGCTCCCGGGCGGTGGCGGCGAGTGGTGCCGTCACCACTGCCGAAACGCATCGTCCAGATGGAGGTAATCCGCCTGCTGGTCGATGCTGGTGTGGTGACGATCTGCGTCGGTGGTGGTGGTATTCCCGTCGTTCGGGACATCTCGGGCGGCATTCAGGGCGTGGAGGCCGTTATCGACAAGGATCGTGCTGCCGGCCTGCTCGCCGCGGACCTCGCCGCCGATGCATTCCTGATGCTGACCGACGTCGATGCCGTCTATCTCGACTGGGGCACGCCACATCAGCGACCGGTTCGAGCGGCGCAACCGGCCGAGTTGGCGGCTTTTGTGTTTCCGCCCGGGTCCATGGGGCCAAAAGTGGAAGCCGCTTGCCAGTTCGCCGGGACACCCGGCCGGATCGCGGGCATCGGACGCCTGGAAGATGCCCGCGCGATTCTGGAGGGCAAAGCCGGCACGATCGTCAAGTCGGCATAGTGGTTGGCCGGCCACTTCCATTGATCTTTACCACGCACGCCGACGCCGTGCGAAGCCAGAACTTGATCTGGATTAAAGATTCGCGCGCGTTTGGCAGCGAGGTTGCACATCTAAACATTGTCTCTTCCAAAGCCTTGATCAGTGCGGCAGAACCCCTGTAGCCCGCTGTGATGGACGTCTGGACGGGCTCATACGGACGAGGAAAAATGAGTTCACCGCACTCCCATCACGATCACCGCAATCATAACCACCATGCGTCCGGCGAAGCAGCGCAGGAAGCCGGGCAAGTCGCTTCCAGCATTGTTGCTGCGGCAGGGTCCAGCCATTCGGATCACGCCGGCCACGACCACGGCGCCATGGTTGCGGACTTTCGCCGCCGGTTTTGGGTGACCCTCGTGCTTACCCCTCCGGTGCTACTGCTCTCTCCGATGATAAGAGACTGGCTCGGACTCTCGGGCGTGCTCTCCTTCCCAGGCGACGGATGGGTCCTGTTCGCATTGTCGACCATCGCCTACTTCTATGGTGGCTGGCCCTTTCTGACCGGTTTCTTCTCCGAGCTGCGCAAGGGGCGGCCCGGCATGATGACGCTCATCGCGCTGGCGATCTCGGCTGCGTACTTTTTCTCCGCCGCTGTCACGTTCGGTTTTCCGGGCGAAGCGTTCTACTGGGAGCTCGTCACCCTCATCGCCATCATGCTGCTCGGTCACTGGATCGAAATGCGTTCCGTGATGGGCGCGTCGCGCGCCCTGGAAGAGCTCGTTCGCCTCTTGCCCGATAGCGCGACCCGCATCGACGACGACGGCAAGATGCACGAGGTACCGATCTCCGCTCTCAAGCCCGGTGATCGCGTCATCGTCCGCCCGGGCGCCAAGGTTCCGGTCGACGGCGAAATCGTCGAGGGCTCGTCCGGCTTCAACGAGGCGATGCTGACGGGCGAATCGCGTCCCGTCACCAAGACGGTCGGCGCAACGGCGATCGGCGGTGCGATCAACGGCGCCAACGCCGTGACCATCAAAGTGACGAAGACAGGCGATGCGACCTATCTCGCCCAGGTCATCGATCTCGTGAAGAAAGCGCAGGCAACGCGTTCGCGGACACAGGATATCGCCAACAGGGCGGCCGCCTGGCTGACCTACATCGCCCTGGTCGTCGGCTTCGGAACGCTGTTCGTCTGGTGGCTTTGGCTTGGCGCGCCGCTTGAGTTCGCACTGGAACGCATGGTCACCGTGATGGTCGTGGCTTGCCCGCATGCCCTTGGGCTTGCCGTGCCGCTGGTGGTCGCCGTCAGCACATCGCTGAGCGCCAGCAATGGTCTTCTGATCCGTGACCGGGCGGCGTTCGAACGTGCCCGCAATCTTCAAGCAGTCGTTTTGGACAAGACCGGCACACTGACCGAGGGGCGCTTCGGCGTCAGCGACGTCGTGCTGCTCGCGGGTGGCGACGAGAACGCCGAGCTTGCCTTTGCCGCGGCAGCTGAGAGTCAGTCCGAGCACCCGATCGCTCACGGCATCGTGGCTGAAGCGAAACGCAGGAATATCAACATTCAGAAAGCCAGCGAGGTGAGCAATATCACGGGCGAAGGCATCGTCGCGAAGGTCGACGGGCAGGACATTCGCATCGTCAGCCCCGGCCATCTTGCACGACAGGGCAAACCCATCACACATGAAAGGCTGAAGCAGCTCGAAGCGCAGGGCAAAACGGTGGTGGCGCTGGTGCGCAACGGCGAAGCGCGTGCGCTCTTCGCGCTCGCCGACATCGTCCGACCGGAATCGAAAGACGCCATCGCGGAACTCACCCAGCTCGGCATCAAATCGGTCATGTTGACGGGCGACGCAAAGGGCGTAGCCGAGAGCGTGTCGAAGGAACTGGGGATCGCCGAGTACTTCGCGGAGGTGCTGCCCGATCAGAAGTCCGACAAGATCAAGGAGCTTCAGGCTCGGGGCCTCTCGGTGGCAATGGTCGGTGACGGCGTCAACGATGCGCCGGCGCTCGTCCAGGCGGATCTCGGCGTGGCCATTGGAGCCGGCACGGATGTGGCCGTGGAGTCGGCGGATGTCGTGCTCGTCAAGAGCGATCCGCGCGATGTCGCGGCGATCCTCGGTCTGTCACGTGCGACCTACCGAAAGATGGTGCAGAACCTCATCTGGGCAACCGGCTACAATACCATAGCCATCCCTATGGCCGCCGGCATCACGTTCGGCACGGGCTTTCTGATGACGCCGGCCATAGCCGCGGTGTTCATGTCAGCCAGCACCATCATCGTTGCCATCAATGCGCAGTTCCTGCGTTTTTACAGGCGCCAAGGCATGAAGGCCGTTTCATGACAAGCGTCCGCTCTTTGAGCTGCTCGCCAGACCAGCCAGGCCTCAGTCTGTTCCTGGCCGTCACCGTTCCTGACGTCTCAAATGGCACGGGGGATCGGATTCTTGTCGACGAGGCTTACCCTCACGTATCCTCACCGTTGACCTCGCCAGCGATGGCTGGTGCAGGGTGGCCTCGAATGCCCGAAAGATTCGGCCAGCTCTTCGTTCCGCCCGATCTGCGGATGTCGACGATGCCCGATCGCTCGGGCTGCGGGTTGGGCAGCAGGTCGCATCGGCATGGATCTGGCTGAACCCACCCGACTGAGCTGGAGCGCGCTCTCAGCGGTCCTCGTCGCGATGTTCGCGATCACCGTCGGCTATGGTGTCGCGTTGCCGATCCTGCCCTTCCTGATCGAGCAGATCGCCGGCAGGAGCACGCCGAAGGCTCTTTCATGGCACACGGGGCTGCTGACGGGCGTCTACATCATTGCGATCTTCGTCGGCGCGCCGGTCTGGGGACGCATTTCCGATCGCTGTGGCCGCAAGCCGATCATCCTGATGGGCCTTCTGGGTTTTGCCGCGACCTCCGGATTGTTCGCCATCACAGCAAGCCTGCCTCTTCTCTATCTCGGCCGCTTTCTTGCCGGGTTCTTCGCCGCCGCCATCACCCCGGTCGCGTATGCGCTGATCGGCGACTATGCCCCGTCGAAAGAATGGCGCGCCCATCGCTTCGCGCTGATCAACATCGCTGGAACCGCCGGCTTCTTCATCGGGCCTTTGCTCGGGGGGCTGGCGGTGCGTGTCGCTGGAAGCCTCTGGACACTCCCTCCCGACAGCTCGCTGGCAATGCCATTGCTAACGGCGACAGGCCTGGCCGTGATCGCGGCCGTGTTGGTGCTTTTCCTCCTTCCCTCCGGAACGCGGCGCGAGAGCGGCGATGCACCAACGGACGCCACACAGCTCGAACGGCGGGCGATGCTGCGGCTTCTGGCGATCGCGCTGGTGACGGCGCTCGCGATCGGCGTTTTCGAAGTCGGACTGGCGCTGCGCGGCAAGGTCCTCGGCCTAGATGCCGCACATATCGGCATCATGTTCGCCGAATGCAGCCTCGTGATGGCGGTCGTCCAGGCCCTGGTGTTCTCGCCTCTCATCAAGCCGGAGCTCACGCGCTGGTTCATCGCGCCTGGTTTGGCGACGCTTGCCATCGGGCTGGTCGTCGTTTCGGTCGTTAGTACCTCGGTCTTGATGTCGGTCGCCGTCGCGCTGGTGGCCGCGAGTGCCGGCATGCTGTCTCCGGTCGCAACCTACTGGGCGTCGTTTGGCATCCCGACCAGCCAGGGAGCGCAACTCGGCCGCATGACCGCCGCCGCGAGTTTTGGTCAGGCCCTTGGATCAGTCGCAGGCGGCGCGCTGTTCAATCTGCCGATCCTGCCCGATGCGAGCTTCGTCCTCGCCGCGCTGCTTGTTCTGGGGACACTGCTGGCTAGTATCCGGCTGCCCCGGCTCCTGATGCCGGAACCGGCAGCGAGCCGATAACTGCCGGAACAGGAATACGCGCAGTTGCGCGTGTCGTGCGATATGCTTAGACGGCGATCGTCACGATTGGCGGGCGAGCATGGCTTTGAAACGATAAAGGGCAATCGCGACGAAGCCCGCGCCAAGGCCCGCCATGATCAGAAGATCGCGCCAGACCACATCGAGACCGGCGCCGCGGTAGAGTACAGCTTGTGCGAAACGCACGAAATGCGTGGACGGCGAAAGGTCCATAATCAGCTGCAGGGCTCGGGGCATGCTCTCGAACGGCGTGAAGGAGCCGGACAGCAGGAACATGAGCACGAAGACCGGGATGGAGAGCAGCGCAAATTGCGGCATGGAGTTCGCGACCGTGGCGAGGAGGATGCCAAGCGACGTCACGGCGAAGAGATAAATGGCCGTTCCGGCAAGAAACAGTTCGATCGAGCCGACGATCTGTGTGCGCAGGACAACCTCGACCACGACGTGAAGCGAGAACGCGGCTGCCAGCAATATGACCAGCCCGTTTGCCCAGATCTTGCCGGCGATGATCTCGCTGGCGCTCACCGGCATAACCAGAAGATGCTCGATTGTTCCATGCTCCCGTTCCCGCATCACAGCGGCACCGACCAGAATGATGGCGAGGATGGTGACATTGTTGATGACGCCCATGCTGGCCGTGAAGCTGATGGCTTCGAGGTTCGGGTTGAACATCGCGCGGATCACCGGCTTGACGGGGGCGAGCGTCTCGACGGGGGCCTGCTTGAGGAAGCGTGTTGTCTCCTGCGCGACGATCTCCTGGATATAGGCGGTGCCGACGCCGGCCTGTGAGATGCTGGTGGCATCGACATTGACCTGAACGGTCGGGTTGCGGCCGGCGAGAAAATCGGCTTCCAGACCATGCGGAATGTCGAGAACGAACGTGAAAGCGCCCTTGTCCATCAAACCGTCGAGGCTCGAGCGGTCGATCTCGACCGCCGGCCGAAAATAGGGAGGCCGCAGCGCGTCCTTGATCCGGCCCGAGAGGGTCGAGCGATCGCCGTCGATGACGGCCACCTTGGCGTCGTCGACGTCAGTTCGCATCGCTGTCGCTTCGGAATAGACAGCGAAGGTGAAGACGTAGCCGATGAGCACCACCATCACGACATCGCGCGACAGACTGGCGAATTCCTTGACGCCGAGACGGAAGGCGTTTTCGATCCAGCGCGGCATCGCTACGCCCCCTGCTTGCGGATCAAGAGCCGCGCCAGCAGCAGGAATCCAAGCGCGAACGCCGCCAGCACCAGAAGCTCGCGGGCGAACGCTGGCGTTTCGAGACCTTTGGCGAACACGCCGAGGCTGATGGTCTGGAACCAAAGCGGCGGGAAGGACAGGCCCATGATGCGGCCCGGCCCCTCGAGCGAGGAGGCCGGGATCAGGAAGCCCGAATAATGCGCTGCGGTCATCGCCGTCATAATGGCGGTGCCGAAGATCGCGGCGACCTGGGTCGAGACGAAGGCGGAAACGAGAAGCCCGAATGCCGTCGCGGCGTAGACATAGACCAGGGCTGCGAGCGAGAGCGCCAGCAGCGAGCCCTTCGGCACGACGCCCAGCACGCCACCGGCGAAAGCCAGCAGGCTGAGATAGCTCAGGACGCCGATCACAACATAAGGGAGCTGCTTGCCGAGTAGATACTCGCCGACCGTCGCCGGCGACGCATAGACATTCGCGATCGACCCCATCTCCTTTTCCCGCACAACCCCGAGGGCGGTCAGCATCGCCGGGAAGATGATCAGCAGCAGCATGATCGATCCCGGCGTGATCGCGAAGACGGAACGGAAATCCTGATTGTAACGAAAGCGCGGCTCGACCCGCAGCGTCTCGGCCGGCAGTCCGTTGGCGCCACGAGGGGCGCGCGCCAGCATGCCGGCATAGGTCTGAAGCGTGCCAAGAATGTAGGCGCGCGCGGTCTCGGCGGGGAAGGTATTGCCGCCGTCGAGCCAGAAGCCGACCTCGGGCCGGCGGCCTTGCAAGAGGTCGCGGCCGAAGCGGGGCGGGACGTCGATGGCGAATTTCATCTCGCCGGCGCGCAGGCGCCGGTCGATCTCGACATCGTCGTTCAGACGTGCCTGCTCGACGAAGTACCGCGAGTTCGAGAACTGGTCGAGGAACGCCCGGCTTTCCAGAGATTGGTCGCGGTCGAGCGCCGCGTAGCGCAAACCTTCGATATCAAACGATATCCCGTAGCCGAACGCCGCCATGAGCAGCAGCGGACCGATCAGGGCGAAGGCCAGCCGGATGCGATCCCGGCTGAGCTCGAGCGCCTCCCGGCGTGCAAACGTCCAGATCCGCTTCATCGAAGCAAGGCGCGGCGTTTGCGCCACCTCGGCATTGTTGTTCAGCCTCACTGAGGTCGGCTCGACCACGCCGACCGCTTCATCAGTCACGGACGGCTCGCCGGCACCCGTACCCGCCGCATCTTCCAAACAGGCGACGAAGGCATCCTCGAGGCTTGCGGCCTTACGTGCGGCCTGGAGCTCGCGTGGCGCGCCGACCGCCAGCACGCGGCCCGCATGCATGAGAGAGACGCGGTCGCAGCGCTCGGCCTCGTTCATGAAATGCGTCGAGATGAAGATCGTCACTCCGTCGCGGCGCGACATCTCGAGCAGAAGGCTCCAGAAGCGGTCGCGGGCCGCCGGATCGACGCCCGATGTGGGCTCGTCCAGGATCAGGACGTCCGGCCGATGCAGGCACGCCGCCGCCAGCTGAAGGCGCTGGCGCATGCCCAAGGGCAAGGCGTCCGGCAGCATCTCGGCGACATTGCCGAGCTCGAAGCGCGACAAGGCCTCATCGACCCGCTCACCCAGCCCCTTGCCGCCGATGCCGCAGAGTCGACCGTGCAGTTCGAGATTGCCGCGCACGGTCAGCTCTTCGTAAAGCGAAAAAGATTGCGAGACGTAGCCGATTCGCGTCCTCGTCGAGATGTCGCGCGCATCGACCGGCTTGCCCAGGAGCTCGGCATGACCTTCGGTCGCCGGAAGCAGCCCGGTCAACATCTTCATCGTCGTCGTCTTGCCGCAGCCATTGGAGCCGAGGAAGCCGAAGATCTCGCCGCGCTCGATGCGAAAGCTGACATGGTCGACCGCGGTGAAATCGCCAAACCGCATCGTCAGGCCTTCGGCCACGATGGCTGGAGGGCCGCCGTCGGGTTCGAGACGTGGGACGGACGGCGCCGCGCGCACCCCGCGCCGTTCCGGACGCTGTAGCTCGATATAGGCCTGTTCGAGAGTGGTGGCGCCGGTGCGCGCAAGCAGGTCCGTCTGACTTCCTTCAGCGATGATCGCGCCATCGTCGATCGCCACGATTCGATCGAAGGCGCCAGCCTCCTCCATGTAGGCGGTCGCCACGATCACCGTCATGGTCGGCCGCTCGGCCTGGATACGTCCGATCAACGTCCAGAACTGGCGGCGCGACAACGGATCGATCCCGGTCGTCGGTTCGTCCAGAATGAGGAGATCGGGATCATGAACCAGCGCGCAGCACAGCCCGAGCTTCTGCTTCATCCCGCCGGAGAGTTTCCCCGCCGGTCGTTCGGCGAACGGAAACAGCCCCGTGACCCGCATGAGCTCGTCGATCCGTCGACGCCGACCATCGTCCGGCTGGGTGTAGAGCCGGGCGAAAAAGTCGATGTTCTCGTAGACCGACAAGGTCGGATAGAGATTGCGTCCGAGCCCTTGCGGCATATAGGCGATGCGGGGCGCGGCCTCGTTGCGGTGCGCCGCCGAAGCCATGTCGCCGCCCAGCACATTGACCGAACCGCGCTGAATGCGGCGAACCCCCGCGATCAAGCCGAGCAAGGTCGACTTGCCGACCCCATCCGGGCCGACGATGGCGAGCTTGCACCCGGGCAGAACGGTCAGAGCCAGATTGCGAAGAGCGATCACCTTCCCATAGGCATGCTGGACGCCCGACAGGCTGACGGCAGTGGCGGGCTCAGCCTCCATCGGGCAGCCTCGGCGCAAGTTCGGTCGGCCAAAGCGCGTCTGGGGTCACCGGAACATAGGCGTTGCCGGTCATCCCCGCCTTGACATAGCCGCGCTCGGAGGTGACCAGCGCCGGGTCGAGATGCAGCTTGACGCGATACATCAGCTTCTCGCGCTCGTTCGCCGTCTCCACGAATTTCGGTGTGAACTGCGCGTCGGCCGAAACGAACGACACGATCGCCGGCAAGACGTAGCCGCCTGGGCCGTCCAGCACGAGGCGGGCCTGCGAGCCCACCGCCACACGACCGGCGGAGGCCGTCGGAAGATAGATCGTCATATGGGCGTCCGAGAGGTCGAAGACCGTCAATATGCGCCCCCCGGCGCCGACGACCTCGCCGGTTCGGGCGAGACGGTACTCGACGCGGCCGGATACCGGGGCCTTCAACGTCATGTCGGCAATGGCGGCTTCGATCTGGCTGACCTGCGCCTCGGCAACCTCGACCGAGGCCTTGGCGTCCTCAACCGCGGCTTTAGCGGTCTGCAGAGACGCGCTTGAGATGTCGCGTTGCGCCGTGCGGCGATCGAGCTCGGCCTGGGTCGAAGTGTTCGTTCGCATGAGGTTGACGACCCGCTGGAGTTCGATTCGCGCAAGATTGAGTTCAGCCTCGCGCAGGGCAACACTCGCTTGCGCACTGGCGACGCTCTGATGGCTGCGATGGACGGCGGCGCGCGCGGCCGTCAACTGGGCCTGGATCTCGCTCGTATCGAGGCGGGCAAGCACGTCGCCCTTGTTGACGTTCGCGCCCTCGTCGACCAGGACTTCAGCCAGTCGCCCGGCATACTTGCTGGTGATGTCGACCCGCTCGACCTCGATCCTTCCATTCACTCGCGCCAGGCCTGCTGGAACCCGGTTCTGCGTACCGAGCCAATAGACATAGCCGCCGGCCACAGCAGTGCCAACCAACACGGCGATGACGACAACGGATGATCTGCGCACCTTAGATTCCCTTAAACAGCGAGCGCCCGTCGAGCAGGCCTATCCGGCGATTTTCGATCCGCATCATTCGACCAGAGCGAGACCTGGCTTTCGCGGTGCCTCGCGCTCGAGACCCGTGGTCAGCTTGGCGAGCTCGTCGGGGCCGAGCGTCTCGCGCGCAAGAAGCTCGCGCGCACTGGTATCGAGCACGGATCGGTTGCGCTCGAGGATCGCGCGTGCCTTCTGGAAGGCGCTGTCAATCAGGTCTTTCACCATGTGATCGATGGCCTCGGCCGTCTCATCACTATAGGTGCGCGGTCGCCAGGCCGGGGTCTGTCCGACGAGGAAGCTGCCGGTCTCCGGTTCATATGCGACCTGTCCGAGCTCCTTCGACATGCCGAACCGGACCACCATGTTGCGTGCGATGTCCGTCGCCTTGACGAGATCGTCCGCCGCGCCTGTCGAAATCTCGTCGAACACCAGGCTTTCGGCGGCCCGACCGCCAAGCAGCACCGCCATGCGATCCTGCAATTCGGACTGGCTCATGAGGAAGCGATCCTCGGTCGGCCGCTGGAGCGTGTAGCCGAGCGCAGCAATGCCGCGCGGGATGATCGAGACCTTCTGCACCACGTCGGTCTGGGGAAGCGCCATGGCGACGAGCGCATGCCCCATCTCGTGATTGGCGACGATCTGGCGCTCGCGTGGAATGAGAATTCGGCTTTTCTTCTCCAGGCCGGCGACGATACGTTCCACGGCCTGCGTGAAATCGTCGAGCACGGTGGCGCTCGCGCCGCGGCGCGTGGCCACAAGCGCGGCCTCGTTGACCAGATTGGCGAGATCGGCGCCGGTGAAGCCGGGCGTGAGCGCCGCGACCGCCGCGACGTCGAGTTCGGGCGCCACGCTGATCTTCTTCAGATGCACGTTCAGTATGTCGATCCGGCCCTGACGATCGGGGCGGTCGACCAGAACCTGGCGATCGAAGCGACCTGCGCGCAGCAACGCGGGATCGAGAATCTCTGGCCGGTTCGTCGCGGCGAGAACGATAATGCCGACGCTCGGGTCGAAGCCATCCATCTCGGCGAGCAGCTGATTGAGCGTCTGCTCCTTCTCGTCATGTCCACCGCCCGGCATATCGACGCCGCGGGCGCGACCGAGCGCATCGAGTTCGTCGATGAAGACGATGGCCGGGGCCTGCGCGCGCGCCTGCTGGAACAGGTCGCGCACGCGCGAAGCGCCGACACCGACGAACATCTCGACGAATTCGGAACCGGTAATCGAAAAGAAGCGAACCCCCGATTCCCCGGCGACGGCACGCGCGAGGAGCGTCTTGCCGGTTCCGGGCGGACCGACGAGAAGCAGGCCCTTGGGAATGCGCGCGCCGAGCCGGCCATAGGTTGCCGGGTCCTTTAGGAAGCCGACGACTTCGGCGAGCTCCTGCTTGGCTTCATCGACGCCCGCCACATCGGCGAACGTCACCTTCACGGACTTCTCGCCATAGACTTTCGCCCGGCTGCGCCCGATGCTCATCAGGCCGCCATGCTGTCCGGCCATCATCGGCCGCAGCAGGAATATCCAGATCAGCACGAATACCGCAGCCGGCATCAGCCAGGAGAGCAGGTTTTCGAAGAGGCCCGGCGCCGGTTTGCCGGAGAAGGAAATGTTGCGCTTGGTTAGCACGTCGGCGATCTGCGGATCGACGCGAACCGTGGAGAAATGCTGGGGCGCATCCTTCTCGATAGGCGGCTTGTAAGCGCCGGTGATCTCCGTCGGTCCGACCACCAGGTCGGCGACGCCGTCCCTTTCGATCAGCCTCTGGAACTCGCTGTACGGAATGTCCTCGATGTGGCCTTGGCCGACAAGCAGATCCCGGATCAGCAGAACGGCAAAGAAGACCGCAATAAAATACAGGATGTCGAACTTGAAGACCCGCTTCGCGGGCGCCTTGTTCTCATTCTCCATGGGCCGCATTCCCGTACTTCTCTCGCGCGCGACGGCCAATGCGATTTATGTCATCAGCCAGGCGCGTTATGGATCGCCGCGTCTATTGAGCATCAGGATCGACAAGGTTCTCTGCTAAAAGTCACTTGAAGCCTGCTTGGTCGTCAAAATGCGCGCCTGGGAAGGCCGGAACTTTAACTCAGATCAAGATTGCGTCCGGAAAGGTGCTGCCCGGAGCCTTTATGCATCCCTTCGTGCATGACCGGAAATGCCGTTCCCACGCGAGGCCGAGTTGGCACGCAATGGCAAGAACTTAATCTCGATTAAAGAATCGAGCTTCCGTGCGGGCTTTATCTGAGACCTGTCTTCGCCTTTGGGCAAGAAATCATGAGCTGACCGCGCGTCGTGCTGCACGCCGGAACGAGACTGCGAAAGAACGATGATGGCCCCTGCCACAGCCCAGATGACTTCCGTCCCCGTCATCATTGCTCTCCCCGGCAATGAAGCATTTGCGCAAGCACTTGCGAACGCTGGCGCCGGCGAGCTGGGGGCGATCGAGACGCGCAGTTTCCCGGACGGCGAGAGCTATGTCCGCCTCGCGTGCGACGTCGCAGCAAAATCGGTTCTTCTGGTCTCGACGCTCGCTCGCCCCGATGAGGGCTTCCTCCGGCTCGTCTTTCTCGCTGACGCGGCCCGATCGCTCGGCGCCACCGCGGTGACGTTGATCGCTCCATATCTGGCCTATATGCGGCAGGATCGGCGTTTCCGGTCGGGTGAGGCCATCACCTCCCGAACCTTTGCGCGCCTGATCTCGTCCAGCTTCGACCGGCTCGTCACCGTCGATCCGCACCTGCACCGCTATCCGGCGCTGTCCGCGCTCTATGAAATCCCGGCGCTGACGCTGCATGCGGCGCCGCTCCTGGCGGAGTGGATCGCCGCGTCGGTTGCCGATCCGCTGATCATCGGTCCGGACGAGGAAAGCGAGCAATGGGTGTCGGCCATCGCCGCAAAGATCGGCGCGCCGCATGCGGTGCTGCGTAAGATCCGGCATGGCGACCGCGACGTCGAGATCGCGTTTCCCGACCTCTCCTCATCGAGCGGGCTGCAGCCCGTCCTGGTCGACGACATCGCCTCCTCCGGCAATACGCTCATCGAGGCGGCGCGAAAGCTGCCGCCGCTTGGATTCGCACGACCCGACGTCGCTGTCGTGCACGGCATCTTCGCCGGTGATTCCTATACGCGCCTGGCGCCGCTCTGCGGCAGGATCGTCTCCTCCGATTCGGTCAGTCATCCGAGCAACGCGATCGGGCTCGCCCGACTGGTCACGGATGCGCTGGCCATCGCCGACGCTCCCGATCCTGAACTCGTCCGTCATCGACGCCCGCCCGAGCCGCTCGACGACGTCGAACCCGCCGGCATCGATTCCTTTCCCGCCAGCGATCCTCCGTCGTGGACCGGCGGGGTTGAGTGATGCCATCGGCATCGGAAAGCAGACACATCCAGGAAAGGCAGCAGCGCATGGCCGCGACGACGTCCACAGCCTTCGAACACTCCCCAGCATTCGAACATTGGCGTGCCGGCTACGGCCCGATCACGCATAGCGACGAAACCGTCGAGCGCATTCGCGCTCTTGCGCAGTCGCCGAAGCAGAACCCGGACGCGCTTTACCGCCTGCTTGCCGCTGCCGACCGGCTGACCTCCGCCGCGATGTGGACGGTGGTTCACATGACCTATGCCAAGCGCGTCGACCTCTCCGGCGCGTCGCTGCCGCTAGAAGCCTTCAAAGCAACCCCTGAAGGCCATACCGGCGGTTCCCTGAACATGGTGCCGGCCTTTGTCGGCTACCTTGCCGCGAACACGCTCTCGGCCACCACCCGCTCCTGGGTGATGGGACAGGGCCATTGCGTCGCGGCGATCGAGGCGCTCAACGCGCTGACCGGCGACGTTTCGGATGCGCAGAAAGGGCGCTATGACCGGAGCGAGAAAGGGTTGTCCCGGCTCGCCGCCGACTTCTATTCCTATGCTATCAATGCCGAGGGCCGTCCGGCGGTGCCGATCGGCAGCCATGCCGGACCGAACACGGCCGGCGCCATTTCCGAGGGCGGATATCTCGGCTTCGCCGAGGTCCAGTACGTCCATGCCCCGCTACCCGGAGAGAGCCTGGTCGCTTTCGTGAGCGATGGCGCCTTCGAGGAGCAGCGCGGCTCGGACTGGACGGCGCGCTGGTGGCGAGCTGAGGATAGCGGTCTCGTCGTGCCGATCATGATCCTTAACGGCCGACGCATCGAGGAGCGGGCGCAGATTGCGCAGCAGGGCGGCGCCGATTGGCTCGCTGATCATCTCAGGCTCAACGGATTCGATCCGTTCGAGATCGACGGTCGCGATCCCGCGGCCTTCGTCTGGGCGATCCTGACGGCCGAGGAGCGCCTTGGCCGTTTTGCGGGCGATCCCGCCCGCGTCTATCCCGCTCCCATTCCCTACGCCATTGCCAATACCGTGAAAGGCTTCGGCTTTCCAGGCGCTGGCACGAACGCCGCGCACAATCTCCCGCTTGCCGGAAATCCGTCCCGCGACGAGGCCGCGCGAACTGCGTTCAACGAAGCGGCGCGGGTTCTGTTCGTCCCGCAGGAGGAGATCGCCGAGGCCGTTTCAGCAATTGCGGTTCACCAGGAGCAGAAGCGTCCCCCGGAGAGCCGGCATCCGCTGGCGTCGCGCCGGCCGTCTGCGCCGAGCCTGCCGCAGCCGCAATGGACCGACAAAAGCGCGCCGGCCGATTGCGCCATGCATGCGCTCGACCGCTGGTTCGTGAGCCTTGTCAACGCAAATCCGTCGCACAGGGTGCGCGTCGGCAATCCGGACGAACTGCGCTCCAACCACATGGGTGCCACCCTTGACCGCCTCCGCCACCGCGTCAATACGCCCGAAGCCGGCGTCGCCGATGCCGTTGATGGCGCCGTGATCACCGCACTCAACGAGGAAGCGGTCGCCGCCGCGGCCCTTGCGAACAAAGGCGGGATCAACCTCATCGTCAGCTACGAAGCCTTCGCGATGAAGATGCTCGGTGGCCTGCGTCAGGAGATCATCTTCGCGCGCCACCAAAGCACGGTGGGCCAGAGCCCGGGCTGGATTTCCGTGCCGCTCGTAGTTACCTCGCATACCTGGGAGAATTCCAAGAACGAGCAGTCGCATCAGGACCCGACC
Organism: Brucella sp. NBRC 14130; assembly: GCF_040371715.1. NCBI lineage: Bacteria > Pseudomonadati > Pseudomonadota > Alphaproteobacteria > Hyphomicrobiales > Brucellaceae > Brucella > Brucella sp. NBRC 14130. The sequence continues at coordinate 105,805 of NZ_BAABTE010000012.1, read as the reverse complement.
GTCGGCGAGGCGCTGCTCGGCGAGATGTCGGACACCGCGCGTGTGCTGTTTCCGGTAGACGCCAACAGCGCCGTCGCCACCATGGCCTCGGTATTCGAAGGGCGCGGCCAGGTCGCCTGCGTGATCGTCTCCAAGCGCGACATGCCGCACCGCTTCGACGGGGCGGCCGCCGTCCGTTTTGTCGCCGACGGCGCTGCCCATATCGACGGACAGGTTGACGGCGCCGAGTTGCAGATCGTTGCGATCGGCGCCTACCAGCTCGAAGAGGCGCTCAAGGCGGCGCACCGCCTGAAAGAGCATGGACGGCGGGTGGTGGTGACGGCGATCAGCGAGCCCGGTCGCTTCCGGATTCCCCGCGATCCGATCGAGGCGCGTTTTGTGGCGTCCGACGAGGAGCTCGTGCGCCTCTTCCCGGTCGATGTCCCGCGCCTGATCGTCTCGCACACGCGGCCCGAGCCGATGCTCGGCCTGCTGCGACGGCTCGACAGCGGTCCGAAACACACTGTGGCCCGCGGCTATATCAGCCGGGGCGGCACGCTGGATGCCGCGGGCCTGCTGTTCGCCAATCGTTGCAGTTGGGCGCATCTGATCGATGCCGCCGCACCTTTGGCCGGATGGTCGCGCAACGAATTCCTGACAGTCGCCCAACGCAATGCCATCGATGGGAAAGGCTCGCCCGCCGATCTCACCACTCCTACCAAATGAAGGACGCCATGCTGACACTTACTTCCCTTGGCGGCGCAGGCACCGTCACCGGCTCGAAACATCTGCTCACCAACGGCGACAAACGCATCCTGATCGACTGCGGTCTGTTTCAGGGCCTCAAGAACCTGCGCGAGCTGAACTGGGAACCGCTGCCGATCGACCCTTCGAGCATCGACGCCGTTATCCTGACGCACGCCCATCTTGACCATTCGGGCTACCTTCCCAAGCTTGTGCGCGACGGCTTCAAGGGAAAGATCTATGCGACGGCGGCAACGCGCGAGGTTGCAGAGCTCATCCTCAAGGACAGCGGCCACCTGCAGGAGAAGGACGCCGAATACGCCAACCGGAAGGGCTTCTCGAAACACAAGCCGGCGCTCGCGCTCTACGGCATCCGGGATGCCGAGCGCAGCCTCGAGTTCTTCTCGCCCGTGCCCTTCGACAAACCGGTCAAGCTCCCCTTCGGCGCGACGTTGACCTTCCGGCATGCCGGGCACATCCTGGGTGCCGCCACCGCCGAGATCGAATGGGGCGGACGCCGTGTCGCCTTCTCCGGCGATCTCGGCCGCTATGACGATCCGGTTCTTCCCGATCCGGCCCCTGTACCGGAGGCGGACTATGTGTTGATCGAATCGACCTACGGCAACCGCATGCACGATCCTGCCGATCCGACCGAAGCGCTCGGCGCCGTCGTCGAGCGAACAGTCGCGCGCGGCGGGACGGTCGTCGTTCCCGCCTTCGCCGTGGGTCGCGCGCAATCGCTCCTTTACCATCTCTGGAAGCTCAAAAGGACTGGGCGCCTGGCGAAGGTGCCTGTCTATCTCGACAGCCCGATGGCAATCGACGCCACCGACCTCCTCCACGCCCACCGTGGGGACCACCGCCTGACCCCGGAGCAATGTAGGGAGGTCTGCGCGATTGCGACCTACACCCGCGACGTCGACGGCTCGAAGGGCATCACGGCAAGCCCGTATCCCAAGGTGGTTATCTCGGCGAGTGGCATGGCCACCGGCGGGCGCGTGCTTCATCATCTGAAGGCGTTCGCGCCGCATGCACGCAATACGATCCTGTTCTCCGGTTTCCAGGCGGCCGGCACCCGCGGTCGTGCCATGCTGCAAGGCGCGCAGGAGACCAAGATCCATGGTGAATGGATTCCCGTTCGCGCCGCGGTCGAGGAACTGTCAATGCTGTCGGCGCATGCTGATTCCAGCGAGCTGATGCGGTGGTTGTCGGGCTTCCGCCGACCGCCGTCCCGGGTCTTCATCGTGCACGGCGAAGACGAAGGCTCCGAAGCGCTGCGCGTTCGCATTGACCGGGAGCTCGGATGGGATGCCGTCGTTCCCCGCCAGAACCAGAAGTTCGATCTATGACGTTCGCCGACACGACAATTCCCGCTCAACCGACCCTGCGGGCGAGGCGCATCCGCCTGCACACGCAGCATCAGGCCGTCGTCGTCATGCGCACTGATTGCCACGTCTGCCGGTCGGAGGGTTTGTCGGCGCGCTCACAAGTCCTTGTCTCCAACGGCAGCGGCGAGGTTCAGGCGACGCTGTTCCAGGTCGACGGTGATGGTCTAATCGCCCTCGACGAAGTCGGCCTCTCCGAAACCGCCTGGGAGCGGCTTGGCCTTGCCGACGGTGACGCGGTCAGGGTCAGCCATGCACCCGCGATCGACTCGCTGGCGAGCGTGCGTCAGCGCATCTACGGCAATCGGCTCGATTCGCGCGCCTTCGCAGAAATCCTGCGCGACGTGGTCGCCGGGCGTTACACGGAAGTCCACCTAGCCGCTTTCCTCACGGCCAGCGCCGCCCTCCCCCTCGACGAGAACGAAACTGCCGACCTGACCGGCGCCATGGTGGACGTCGGCGAGCGGATGCGCTGGGACGCGCCAATCGTGGTCGACAAGCATTGCGTCGGCGGCCTTCCCGGCAACAGGACAACCCCGATCGTGGTCGCGATCGTCGCCGCGAACGGCTTGCTCATGCCCAAGACCTCGTCACGCGCCATCACCTCTCCGGCCGGCACCGCCGACACGATGGAAACACTGGCGCCGGTGGAGCTCGACATCGCGACATTGAGGCGTGTCGTCGAACGCGAAGGCGGCTGCATCGCCTGGGGCGGCGCTGTGCATCTGAGCCCCGCCGACGACATTTTCGTCCGCGTCGAGCGCGAGCTCGACGTCGACACCGAAGGCCAGCTGGTCGCCTCCGTGCTGTCCAAAAAGATAGCGGCGGGGTCTACCCACGTCGTGATCGACATTCCCGTCGGGCCGACCGCCAAGGTGCGCGGTGAGAACGCGGCCGCTCAGCTCGGCCTGCGTCTCAACGCTGTTGCCTCACGGTTCGGGCTCGCCACGACTTGCATCCAGACGGACGGCTCGCAGCCCGTCGGTCGCGGCATCGGGCCGGCACTAGAAGCGCTGGACGTGCTCGCCGTATTGCAGAATGCAGCGGACGCCCCTGACGACCTGCGCCGCCGGGCGGCGACGCTGGCCGGTGCCGCACTCGAGATCGGCGGCAAGGCCGAACGGGGAGAAGGCGTCGTCCGCGCGCTCGAAACGCTCTCAAGCGGAAGGGCTTGGTCGAAGTTCGAGGCGATCTGCCAGGCGCAGGGCGGCCTTCGTGTGCCGCCGAAGGCGGCCTACGCCCATCCGTTGACGGCACCGCACGCCGGCCGGGTGGTCCATATCAACAACCGCAAACTCTCGCGGCTTGCCAAGCTCGCTGGCGCACCCGAATCGAAGGCGGCGGGCGTTCACATGGAGGTTCGGCTCGGCGACGACATCGATCGGGGCCAGCCGCTGCTTCATGTCCATGCCGAGACGACGGGCGAGCTGGCCTATGCGCTCGACTATGCCGCGCGCGCAGGCGACATCGTCGAGGTCGAGGCTTGAGATGGCGCCGCCCGGGAGGACGCCACCGGGGGAGTCCGCCCGACGAATTCCCGCTCGCCCATCGTCTGATGCATTGGACCGTGCTTGTCCTCTGCCTCGTACAGGTACCGACGGCCTGGGCCATCCAGCGCACGCATATGGCGCACCTGTTCATGAAACCGCGCCCCTTCGACCTGTTCCTGCATCAGGTCCATGCCTGGAGCGGCTGGGCAATCCTTGGTCTTGTACTGGCGCAACTGGTCATGCGCCTTGCCTATGGCAGACCGCCGCCTGCCCGAGGCATGTCGGTCGTCGAGCGCATCATTGCCGCCGTTATGCATGTCGCGCTCTACGCCGTCTTGATCGCGCTGCCGGTCACCGGCACGATCGCCATGTATGTCACGTTCCGGATTGCGCCGGTTCACAGCCTGCTGAGCTGGACGTTGCTCGTTCTTGTCCTCCTTCATGCCGCAGCGGCGCTCTGGCATCATTTCTGGCGCCGCGACGACGTCCTTTGGCGCATGATCCGGAAGCCGCGATGATGCCGACTTCGTTTCATGGCCGTCAGCCCGCGGGAAGCTGACAGTGGACCCGTTGATCGCCAGGTTGGGCTTGGCGCTCGCCATTGGCCTGCTGGTAGGTCTCGAGCGTGGCTGGCGCGAGCGCGACGCCCCGGATGGCGCGAGAACGGCCGGTATCCGCACCTATGCCATTACCGGTCTTCTTGGCGGCCTGTTCGCCGCGCTCGCCAAGAGCGTCGCGGCACCATCGGTGCTGATCGCAGGGCTTCTGGCCTTCACCGCGGTCTTTGCCTGGTACAAGAGCCGCGAAGCCATTCAGGATGCGGATTTCAGCGTGACCGGTGTTGTCGCGGCCCTGGGCGTGTTCGTGCTCGGAGCACTGGCGGTTGCGGGGGATCACCGCGCCGCTGCCGCCGGAGGCACCGCACTTGCCGTCCTCCTCGCCAGTCGCGATCTGCTGCATGGTCTTCTCAGGCGCCTCTCCTGGATCGAGTTGCGCGCCGCGCTGGTGCTGGCGGTGATGACGGCGATCATCCTGCCGCTCCTCCCTGCGCAGGCGATCGATCCGTGGGGCGGCTTCAATCCGCAACAGATCTGGCTCTTCACAGTGCTGACGGCTGCAATCTCGTTCCTCGGCTATATTGCCGTCCGCCTGTTCGGAACCACACGTGGAGTGCTGGTGGGCGGATTGGCGGGGGCAGTGGTATCATCGACGGCGGTGACGCTGGCGCTCGCGCGTACGGCAACCGCAGGCGGCAATCCTTGGCCGCTGGCCGGAGCCGCCACGCTCGCCGCCGCCGTCTCGGTGCTCCGTGTTGCCGGCATCGTCGCGATCGTCTCACCATCAGTGCTCGGCGTCGCAGGACTTGCCATTCTTGCCGCGGTTCTGACTTTCGTGATGTGCGGCGGGGTGTTTCTGTCGCGCGGTGCAGTTCCAACCGACGCTGGACAAATGCCACGCAACCCCTTCGAATTGTGGGCACTGCTGGCCTTTGCGATCCTCTTTGCTGTGGTTTCGACCATAAGTGCTGCAGTTTCGGTCGGGAACACTGGTGGCATGGTGGTCACGTCGGCGATCACCGGCACCTTCGATATCGACGTTGCCGTGCTGAGCGCATTGCGGCTCCTTGGTGTCTCGGCAGACAGAGAGACTGTGGGGCACGCCGTGCTGCTCGCCCTGACAACGAACGCGGCTGGACGGTTGGTTGTCGCGGCCGGGACGGGGCCGGTGCGTTTTTGGCTCCCGATCGCGGTCGCCACCATTACGGCAGTCGGCTTGGGCTTCCTCGTCTTCGCGACACTTCCGCATTTCGACTGGCCTGGTACGCCGTCGTGATTGGTCTCATCATGACGACAACACTATCTGGCTGGAACGGCTTTGCAGCATCGGATTGGCATTGATCCCGATCAAACAGGAAAACTTCCTGATGCGCTAGAGTTGAATCGAGGTGATTTGATGTGGCTCTGGTGGCGAACATTTGCGAACGATTGAGAACGGCTGTCGTGGCCGCGTTGGTATTCGCCTTTCTGACGGCGTCCTTGACGACTGCCCACACCTTGCCGTGTCCAGACCCGGCCAATACTCAAACCGTTTCGGCAAGCGCCAACGTGGACGGCGTTCTCGTGCATGCAGGTTATCATGGTAGCGGCAAGAGGACCGACAGAAGCCTCGATCAGTGCTGCCAAAAATACTGCCTCAAGTGCTTCAGCCTTGTGCCGCCTGCCGCCCTCTTCGATGGTGCCCCCGTGGTGAGGGATCATGCATTGCCGATCGAGACCCAATCGGCCGGCATTTCTGTCCATCCTTCCCACGGGCCTCCCCGAAGCTGATCTGACCGAAACGACCCGATCGCGCATTGCGTCGCCGACCAGCGTCCGAAAGACGCACCGATCAGCTTGCCTGCCGATGCAGGCCACATCAGGAGTGAACCATGAACAGACGTCGTTTTCTCACAACGATCATGACCGGGACCGCCGCCGTCGGCGCGGCTTCCGTCATCCGCCCCTTCGGCGCCCTGCCTCAGGCCTCGGCCGCCGCGCCACCGCTCAGGCTCGGAATTGCCAGCCGCACGATCGAGGTCAACGGCAAGGCAGCACGCGTGTTCGGATTGATGCAGCCTGACGGCAAGCAAGGGATCCAACTGGACGCTGGATCGAGTTTCGATGTCGAGCTTGCAAACGTGATCGATGAACCGACCATGATCCACTGGCACGGCCTGACGCCGCCCTGGAAGATGGACGGCGTGCCGGACAATCCGATGGCCCTAATCAAGGCAGGCGAGGTCGTGCGCTATACCTTCCCTGTCGGTGCCGGCGGCACGCACTGGATGCACGCGCACACGCTTCAGGAGCAGAACCTGCTTGCCGCGCCACTTGTCGTCCGCACCGCGGCCGACAGGGAACGGGATGAACAGAACGTCGTCATCCTCCTGCACGACTTTTCCTTTACGCCGGCCGAGGAACTGCTGGCCAGGCTCAAGAGCGGACAAGCCCACGACGCCCGGTCGAGTGTACCTGCGACAGGGCAAGGGAAAATGGCCGGAATGCCGATGATGGATCATTCCGCCATGGGGCACGGCAATATGGAGATGGATGGCATGAACAAGGGCGGCATGCCCGGAATGGACATGGGCACAATGGGGGCCATGGACCTCAACGACATCGATTATGATGCCTACCTGGCCAACGATCGAACGCTCGACGATCCCGAAGTCGTGCAAGTGGAAAAAGGCGGCCGCGTCCGCCTGCGCATTATCAATGGCGCGACTGCCACAGCCTTCACCATCGACACCGGCGTCGTGCAGGGAACGCTCGTTGCTGTCGACGGCCAGGAGGTCGAACCGGTCGACGGCAAAACATTCCCGATCAGCATGGGTCAACGCCTCGATATCCGCTTGGAACTGCCTCAAGGAGCCGGAACCTATCCTGTTCTGGCCCTGCGGGAAGGGGCAATGGAACGCACGGGCGTGATCCTCGCCACAGCCGGAGCCCCCATCCAGCGTATCGCTTCCATTGCCGAGGCCGACGGTCCGATCGTGGGCAATTCCCTCGAGCAGCGCCTGCGGGCCGTAAGGCCGCTGGCCGTTCGTCCGGCAGACAGACGTTTCGAGATCGCCCTGACCGGCCAGATGCAAAGCTATGTATGGGGCATGGACGGCGCCTCGGATATGCGCACGCGTCAAGGGGAGCGGATAGAGATCACGATGCGCAACGCATCCATGATGGCGCATCCGATGCACCTGCACGGTCATCATTTCCAGGTAACCAACGTGAACGGCACCGCAATCTCCGGGGCCGTGCGCGATACGGCGCTAGTGCCACCCGGCGAAACCCTGACCTTCGTCTTCGATGCCAGCAATCCGGGCAAGTGGCCGCTGCACTGCCATCACCTCTACCACATGGCGACCGGCATGATGGCCTACGTCACCTATGAGGATCTTGGCTAGAACCTGTCGTTGCCTGGTGCCGGAATCCGAGCCGGCACCACGACGACTGTGCATCCTTAACCTCGATCAAAGATGCAGCCGCCGAGCGCTGGCATACAAAATGGTGCTCTTTCCTCTTAAGGCGGCGGGAAGCGGCGCGATCGAACTTTCGTTTCTAAGGATTTCTGGAATGACACAGCACAGTTCCATCCGGGTTGCCGTGAACGGCTATGGCGTAATCGGCAAGCGGGTGGCCGACGCCGTGCGTCTTCAGGCTGATATGGAACTCGTCGGTGTCTGCGACATCGCGAGCGACTGGCGCCTGCGCCCGCTTGAAGAGAAGGCGATTCCGCTCTACGCGGCGTCCGATGAGACGGCTGGCCCGATGAGGGCATCCGGCTTGTCGGTCGCCGGTACGCTCGATGCGCTGCTCCAGACCGCGGACATCGTCGTCGACTGCACACCCAAGCGCGTCGCCGCAACCAACGTCGAGCGGTACCGGGCCCGCGGCATCAAGTTCATCGTCCATGGCGGCGAGAAACACGCCGTGACCGGACACTCTTTCGTCGCAGAAAGCTCCTTTGCGAGCGCGATCGGCCGCCAGTCGACGCGCGTTGTGTCCTGCAACACGACCTCCATCGTTCGCACGCTTTCCGTCTTGAAGCGGGCCGGCCTGCTCAAACGCGCGCGCGGCACGCTGCTGAGGCGCGCCACCGATCCGTGGGAAAGCCATGAAGGCGGGATCATGAACACGCTTGTGCCCGAGCCCGAGATCCCGAGTCATCAGGGACCAGACGCCCAGAGCGTCGACCCCGACCTCGACGTGGTGACCATGGCCGTCAAGGTTCCCGAGACGCTGGCGCATCTCCATTATTGGTCCGTCCAGATGACCCGGGCGGCCGAGAAGGAGGAGGTGCTCGGGGCTTTCGGCGCTTCGTCGCGGATCGCGCTGATCCGAACCACGGACGGGCTCACCGCGATCAATACCGTGAAGGAGCTGATGGCCGACCTCGGCCGGCCGCACGACAATCTCTACGAGGTGGCGCTCTGGGAAGACATGCTGCGCACGGAAGGCGACGAGCTGTTCTACGCCTACATGGTCGACAACCAGGCGATCGTCATTCCCGAGACGATCGATGCCATCCGCGCCTTGACCGGCCTCGCATCGGGTGCCGACTCTTCAATCGCGCTGACGAACGCGTCGCTCGGCATCCGGCAGCGGTTGTTCTAACGCGATGCGCGGCGGCCGCCTATAACCGGGGTAAAGCGCGTGAGCTCGCGGTTGTTCAGGATCGTCGCCGCCGCAGTCTCATTGACTCTGCTCTATCTAGCCGAGCGGCGCCGCGGCGTCGCCGCCGATGCCTCGGCCCTGCCAGTTCGCCTACGCCAGACGCTCGATGAGCTCGGCGGAACCTTCATCAAGATCGGTCAGGCCCTCAGCATGCGGCCCGACCTGTTCCCGGAGGACTATCTCAGGCAACTGCGCGACCTGCGCGAGCGTGCCCGGCCATTTTCCTCGACAGAGGCCAGGGCGGAACTTGAGCGCGCCTTGCGCCGGCCGGTCGAACAGGTGTTCCAGACATTCGACAGCGAACCTTTCGCAGCCGCTTCGATCGCCCAGGTCCATCGCGCCACCCTGCCCGACGGCCAGGAGGTGATCGTCAAGATAAGGCGCCCGCACATGCGGGAGCGGATCGACAGCGACATGCGGATACTCGTTGCCGTTGCCCGGATCGCCGGCGCGGCGATCCCGAGCTTCCGCCGCCTGCAGCCCGAGCGCCTCGCCCGCGAAATGTGGGCCAATCTCCGGCGCGAGACTGACCTTCTCCAGGAAGCGCGAAACATTCGACGATTTTCTGATGCCTACAGGCAGCGCACCGACGTCTACGTGCCGGAAGCATTCGAAACGCTATCAAGCGAAGCAATCCTCGTCCAGGTCATGAGCCATGGCCGATCGATCGAGGATTCGGCCATATCGCAGGACGGTTCGCGGATCGCGGGCGTCCTGGTCGATTTCTATCTTGAGCAACTGCTGACGACCGGTCTGTTTCATGGCGATCCGCATCCCGGCAATCTCTTCGTTATGGAGGACGGCCGGATCTGCTTTCACGATTTCGGGCTCGTGGGCCATCTTGACCACACGACACGGCGCAATCTCGGGATCTTTCTCCAGGCGTTCGTTCACCAGGACGCCGGATGGATGCTCGACGCGGCCATCGCTCTTTCGCTGATCGACCGGCAGGCGGAACGCACGGCATTCGTGCAGGGTATCGAAGAAATCCTCAGCGACTATTCCTCGCTGCCGCTGAAGGACTGGTCTATCGCCGATGCTTTCCTCAGGGTGATGCGGCTCGGTGACGGCGCCCACGTCGTCGTTCCCTATAACCTCATGGTTTTCGTCAGGGCGCTTTTTCTGATTGAGGGCTGCCTGCGCCGGCTCGATCCCAACTTCAATGTGCTGGCTACGATCATTGCCAAAGGCGAGGCCGCGTTGGCGCACACGCTGGGCGGCAGGCCTGACCCGGCAGCCATGGCGCGTCTCAAAACCGAGCTGGCGCTCTCCGCAGAGGACCTGCCCTCGCTGTTGGCCTCCTGGCTTCATCGCGCCCATCAGGACGGCGGAGACCTAGCCCTTGGTGTGCGTGTCCATCAATCGGACGAAACCGAGCGGCGGCTCGACCGCCGGGCGGCTCTCGCGGCGCTGGCGCTTCTGTCGGCTGGAATGCTGGTCACGTCCGCGCTGTTGGCGCAAGCGCATATTGGACCTGAGGTGATAGGGCTGCCCGTCACGGCCCTGATCGGATTTATCGTGGCGATCTGGATCTGCATGCGCGTCCTGCGGTGGATTAACATACTGTGGCGACGATGAGCGCTGCGTCGGTGCGGGCGCACCTGCACCGCCGCGCGCAGCGGACGGGCGGAGATCACAGGACCGTGGAAGCCGAAGATCCTGGGATCGAACGAACGCTGCTACTCCACTCCTCAACCTTCGCGGAAAACATAGGCACACGGGACGACGGCGATGGCGCTTATTGGGAACGAAGCCTGGGCGATCGCCTACTTGGTAGTGGAATGGACAATCCGCATTGTCATGGTTTTTGTCGTGCCCTTTCGACGTTCGCCCGACGCCGCGCGCAGCTGGCTGCTGCTAATATTTTTCCTGCCCCTTCCTGCACTTGCGGTCTATCTTGTTATCGGCAGACCGACCTATCCCCGCTGGCGCAGGGAACGCTTCGCCAGATTGCCGGAGGTCCTGGTCGCGGCATCGAAAGAGATTGCCCATTCTCACTTCTGCCGCCGTCCCGACTTGCCAGGCTCGCTGGCGGGACCGGCGCTCCTGATTGAAACCCTCGGCCAGTTCCCCGCGCTTTCTGGCAACAACGTCGAACTTCTTTCCAATTATGAGGGTGTTATCGACCGCATGGTCGTCGACATCGATCATGCGGAACGAACTGTCCATCTCCTGTTCTACATATTCGCAGACGACCGGACGGGTCTGCGCGTAATAGAAGCATTGGAACGGGCGGTCCTGCGAGGTGTCACATGCAGGGTACTGATTGATGCCATCGGGTCCCGGCAATGGCGGCACCAGGTGACGAGGCTGCTAACCCGAGCAGGTGTGGACGTTCAATTCGCTCTGAAGGTGGGGATCTTTCGGCACAGATCGGCGCGTGCCGACCTGCGTAATCACCGTAAGGTTGCCGTCATAGACAGCCGCATCGGCTATATCGGCTCCCAGAACATAACAAACGCCCTATCTGCCTCCAACATCGCAAACGAGGAGTTGGTCGCACGAGTTGTCGGCCCGATCACGACAGAGCTGCAAGCCGTCTTTGTCGCCGACTGGTTCATGGAAACGGAGGAGGAACTGGCGGTATCCGCCCTTTTTCCACACCATCATCCCGATGCCGGGGCCGTTGCACAGGTCCTTCCAAGCGGTCCTGACTACCCGAACGCAGGGATTGGCAATGTAATTGCGGCTCTGGTTCACGGCGCAAGCAAGCGTGTCGTGATCACGACGCCCTACTTCGTCCCGGACGAACCTCTCCTTCAAGCACTCAAAACCGCCGTGCTGCGTGGGGTGGAGGTGCGTTTGCTGGTCTCGCGTCTCACGGATCACATCCTGGTGAAATTGGCGCAGCAATCCTACTACTCCGAACTCCTCCAGGCCGGTGTCCAAGTGCATCTCTATGAGGAGGTCTTTCTGCACGCCAAGCATATGATGTTTGATGATGAGATCTCGCTGCTGGGTTCCAGCAATGTCGACATCCGCTCTTTTGTCCTCAACGCCGAGGTAAGCCTTATCGTTTTTGACAAGGGTGTCACGGAACAGTTGCGCCGTGAGCAAGTGCGCTGCTTCGACAACACCGCGACGCTCACGCTCGACGGTTGGGAAAAACGTCCAATGATCCACAAGATTGGCGAGAACCTGGCGCGGCTGGCGAGCCCTCTCCTGTGAACAGCATCAGCGGCTTCCAAATGGAGCAATCGAACGCAACGCGATGCCCCACTTCGGCTGCGGGTGCATATGGGCGTATTCGTCGTGCGGATCTTGCTCTACGCTCGCACTTGGCACGGCAAACGCCGGCAATGCGACCGTACAGCGATCACGCCAGTGCGGGCCTGGCTCGTCTGCGCCACATCAGCGCCAGGAGATAGAGGGAGATCACCGCACCGCCGAAGCAGAACACCGAGATATAGGCGTAGGAGAAGAACGCATAGGTGATGACGAGGACGCCGGCGACGAGCAGGCCGAAAATCTTGATCTCCCAGCCTCGCACCAGCAGGAAGGGCACGATGACGACAGCGACGTAGATCGCGTAGGTCACGGTCCGGGAGACGAGCCCGTCGAGCAGATTGATGTCCTGATAGCGAACTGCCCAACGCAGGAAGGTCGTTGCCAGCCAGCCGTCATGGACAAAGTACGGAATGAACTGCAGGCCGCCCAGCATCGCGCCCGCGATGACGAACAAAAGGATGAGGTTCCGGCGCCCACCGCCCTCCAGGAAGTAGGCCGACAGAGGTACCCAGATCGGCCAGGCAATCCAGGTGAAGAACATGTAGAGCAAGGAATACTGGCCGACGCGATGCGTGTTGCCTGCGTGGCCCTCGATCCAGATCAAACCCTCCACCAGTTGCTGCAGACCGAACAGAAGCGGAAGGGTTGCGATCATCAGATAGCGGCGATCTGCCCGCCAGGCCGACGCGCCCGCCACCGCGCCGCCCGGGATGAGGACGGCGGCGGCACCCAGACTGACCTCCGCGGAAAGGCACATCTCAGGCTACCCCTACCAGATTGACCGGGCGACCGGCCGCAAAGCCTTCGATGTTGGCAAGGGTGGTGTCGATGATACGTCGCAGCGCCGCGTCGGTGTTGTAGGCGTTGTGCGGCGTGACCAGAACGTTCGGAAAGCGCAGCAGCACGTGGTTGGCGACAAGCGCCTTGAGATCGACCGTATCGACCGCCATGTTCTGGCGGAAGATCTCGGCCTCCTCACGGATCAGCGGCTCCTGCGGCAGCACGTCGAGACCGGCCGCGCGCAACTTGCCGCTTGCCAGCGCCCGCACCAGCGCCTCCGTGTCGACCACATTGCCGCGCGCGGTATTGATGAGGATGGCGCCGTCCTTCATAACGTCGAACTGCCGTTCGCCGATCATCCCGACGGTGTCCGGTGATGATGGTACATGCAACGTCACCACATCGGCCTGCGCCAGGACCTCGTCGAGCGCGCCATAGGTGAAGCCCAGCCGTGTCGCGGCGGCAGCGTCCTCGACCTGATCGAAGGCGAGGACCTTCATGCCGAAGCCATGCGCGATCTCGATCGTGCGGCGGCCGATGCGCCCTGTTCCAACAACCGCAATGACCTTGTCCCGCAACTCAAGACCACGCATGCCGGCCATCGAGAAACCGCCGCGGCGGGTCAGCGCGACACTCTCGACGATGTTGCGCGCAAGCGCCAGCAGCAGCGCGAAGGCGTGCTCGGCGACCGTCGCATCCCCGTAATCCGGCACATTGGCAACGGCGATACTTCGCTCTCGACAGGCGGTCAGGTCGATATGATCGTATCCCGCCGAACGGGTCGCGATGAGTTTCAGATCGGGCAATCGATCGATGATGCCGGAATCAAGGCGGGACGCCACGAAAGGGCTGATCACCTCCGCGTCCTCGAATTCGCCGACCGTGGTGATATTCAGCGGAGCCGTCGTGCAGCGGACGTCGTGCCGGCGCATCAGTTTTGCGCAGGCTTTCTTCTCCCAATCCTCCGCTTCGAACAGAACAACCCTCATCGAGGCTCCTTCTCCACTGTCAAATCATCCTTAAACCCCGATCCCACGACACTGTCGACCACCATCCGCACGACGTCGATTTCCTCCTGCGAGCGCATGGTCCCTGCGACGTGCACCCGACCCGCGGCGACATGGAGTTCCGGCTGTCGGCGCAGCACGGCGCCCGCCTCCTCGAGGCGGGCGCGCAGAGCCCGCGAGACCGCCGCATCGCCCCTGATCTCCGCATCCGGTCCGCCCGCCGAAATGACCTTGAGCAGGTCCGCCCTGCTGACGATGCCCACCAGCCGCGCGTCGCGCAGCACCGGCAGACGCTTGATCCGGTTGAGGCCGAGCAGCATCGCCACTTGCGACAGCGGGGCATCCTCGTCGATGGACAAAACCGGGGCCGACATCAGCGCACCGACCTTCCAGCTGCGGCTCTTGACGTAGGCCCGCGCACGCTCTTGCACTCCGCCGTCACCGAGAGGTGTGCCGAGCTCGGAGCGCCGCAGCAGGTCGCCTTCCGTGACCATGCCGATCAAGGCTTGTGCGTCGTCGAGCACCGGCAGGCCGCTGACATGTTCGGTGAGCATGATCTGCGCGGCGTGCCAGACGCTGTGCTCCGGGCTGATGGTGGCCAATCGCGTCGACATCACATCTTGCACACGCATCCTCGTCCCTCGTCAACGCAAATAGGCTTCGGTGACGTAGCGGCGCATCATCCGATGAGAATTGAAGGACGACCCGATCTTGCTGATGGCTTGCTTCATCATCCAGATCCAGCGTCCCCGGTCACCGTGATAGAGGGGAAGCACCACAGCCCGCAGCTTGTCATAGAGCGCTCCCGCATCGCTCGCCTCGGCACCATTGCTGGGGATCGACCAGCCCGTCACACTCTCGACACAGCCCTCGATCCACCAACCATCGAGGACGCTCAGGTTGAGCGCGCCGTTGAGGGCGGCCTTCATGCCGCTCGTGCCGGATGCTTCGAGCGGCGGCAGCGGCGTGTTCAACCAGACATCGCAACCGGCGACCAACGCGGCGGCAACGTCGAGATTGTACCCAGGCATGAATACCGCCGGGATCGTGCCTTCAAGTGCATCGATATGCGCCCCCAGCGCGCGTATCGCTTCCTGCCCGCCGCCATCGTTCGGATGCGCAAGGCCGGCCAGGACGATCTGGAAAGGTTGAGCGTTCGCGATCTCGCGCAAGCGCTCCATGTCGGAGAAGATGAGCTCGGGCCGCTTATAGGCGGTCATGCGCCGCGCATATCCGATCAGCGGCAGGTCGGGACGCAATTGCCTCCCCGTCGCCTGCGCGATCCGTGCCAGCAGATCATGCTTTGCGTCCCCGTGTGCCGACCACAAGGCGTTGTCGCCGATCTGATCGGCGAAGGCGAGGACCTCGGGCTCGTGCGCCCAGTTTGAGAATTGCTGCTCGAACAGTCTGGCAATGGCGCCATGCGTCCATCGATGGACATGAACGCCATTGGTGATCGAGGCGATCGTATAGCCTGGGAAGAGTTTGCGCGTCGTCTCCGCGTGCCGGCGGGCGACACCGTTGACATAGCCGCTGAGATTCAGCGCCAGATGCGTCATATTGAGCTGATCGGCGCCGGCGAGGTGCGCCAGGATATCGCGTTCAATGTAGTCGCCGAGCACGCGCTCAACGAGGTCATAGTCGAATTTGTCGAACCCGGCTTCCACAGGCGTGTGCGTCGTGAACACGCAGCGCTCGCGAACCGCCGAGACGTCGTAGCTGTCGATCGGATCGGACGCGTGAACGCCGTCTGGCCGCCGCGTTCCTTTTAGAAGGGGCAGGGTTAGCAGCGCTGCATGGCCTTCGTTGAGGTGATATTTCTCGATGCGGAAGCCGAGCGCACGCAGCACGCTCTGGCCGCCGACGCCGAGCACGATCTCCTGCTTCAGCCGATAGGCCTGGTCCCCACCATAAAGCGCATCGGTGATCCGGCGATCCTCCACGGCGTTCTCCGCGAGATCCGTGTCGAGCAGCAGCACCGGGATGACATGCCCCAGCTGGCATTCCAGCGCATAGAGCCAGGGGCGCACCCACACCGCACGTCCCTCGATTGACACAGCTACCATCTGCGGCAAGGCGGTCGCAAAGTCTTGGGGCGACCACGGATCAGCATGGCTGACCTGCGCATGACTGTTGTCGATCTCCTGCCGCGCATAACCCTGGCGGCTCACGAGCGTAACGAACACCATTGGTAGATCGAGATCAGCCGCCGAGCGCGCCGAGTCCCCGGCGAGCACACCCAGCCCGCCGCTGTAAGTATGCATCTCGGCGCGAAGCGCGATCTCCATCGAGAAATACGCAAAGCGCGTCCGCTGAACAGCCCGATCCAGAAAATCCAAGAGTACCCTCCCGGTGTGAGGAAGCCCGCTTGTCGGCGTCACTCGCGCGATCGACGGATTATTTCTTCTTCTTGGCAGAATCTGCGACCTCATCCGTCGCTTCGGGCTCGGCGCCCTCCCCCACGATCTCGGCTTCGGCGCGCAGCCAGTGCTCTAGGTCGTGACCTTTCGGACAACCCTCACGCACCCAGATTTCATAAGCTCGCAGCTCGATCTTGGGTCGAACAACGTCCTTCTCCAGAGTGGCCTGCGCTTCTGACATGATAGTGCTCCTTCTTCGATGTCGGACCTCTTTTTGCGCCTGGCAGTGTGAGCCCGAGTTGGACAGCAATCGTTGATGGAGGTTAAAGATGACGTACTGGCCCCCAACTCCTTAACTCCAATGCTGTGTTATTCACTGAAGGTATGAAATTAGGCTTGGACATCGGGAGCGCCATGCATAGAGCAGCTAGAAGATGATGATTAGTGTAACCGGCACGACGATCTTGATGCGTGCTTCGGCACGTTGCAGATATTCGAACTGGCCGTTCCACCCGATGGTGTAGCCGGGCGGCAGTGTCACCTGCTCCGCAACAGCCCTTCGGGCATCGGCGACATAGCCGCCGAGATCACGGCCTCTGACGTCGACGCAGACATAGTTCGCAAGCTGGCCGTTCTCGGTGCTGATCGAGGTGGCACCGCGCCTGAGCTCGACCTTGCTCCGAACTGTGTCGATCGGGAGCGACATGTCCGTTCCCGATCAAAGCGGTGATGGCGTAGCTCCTCTGGCCACCGAAGCCCTCCACATTGATGGGCGAGAAGTCGAACCGGACCCGTCCAGGCTGGCCTTTTGGCGAACCGCGCAGGGTAGCCTCGTCGTTCCCGACACCTTAATCGAGATTAAAGACTCCGCCAGACGGGCATTGCTATCTCAACAACAGTTGCCTCGCGGTCGGCTTACGGGCGGTGGCGCAAACCATGCACCTACCGAGCCCACGCGCGATACTGGAGGAGCAATATGACCAGAACTCAGATAGGCAAACGCGGTAACGCTCGCCGTTCAAAGCTTACAGCGAGCAGCGCCGCCCTCTACGGCTTTCGCGCTATCGCCGCCTTTTACCTGATCACGGAGCGTCGTGCTCACACTCTGGGCTGGTTGCCTTGGCTTCTCATTTTGAGTTGTCCGGTACTCCATATCTTTATGCATCGGAAGCATGGCGCACATGGACATAATCATCACGAAAGGCGTGCCGACCAAGACAGCCCCTGGCCTCCAATGGATCAGCTTCAGGTAGCGAGAGCGAAGCATGACCAACGGCACTTCGAATCGCGACATGCCAGATCCGAAACCCGTTACTCGCTGCGCGGCTCGTCGCTGCACGGATACGAGCGAACGAGGGGCGAGGGTGATCGACGCGGGTATCGGACAGCTTGGACCCGAACAGTGGCGCGAGCCGTTGGATTTGGCATCTCCTGATTTTAACGGCCTAGCGCCTCGTAGGAGGCTGCTGTCATGGCTAGGCGACCACCTGCAATAGAGCTGCGTCACCTTAACACCTTCGTGGTCGTGGCCGAGCATGGCAGCTTCCGCAAAGCCGGGGCGGCCATCGGGCTATCGCAATCAGCGGTCAGTCGATGTATTGCTGACCTTGAGGATCAAATCGGCGCCTCGCTGTTTCACCGGCACACCTGGGGGATTTCGCTGACCCATGCAGGGCAACGGTTCCTTGGGCGGGCAAGACAAATTCTCAGAAACGTCGACGACGGAGCCGAAGATATTGCTGCCATAGGGCGTTCTGAAGACGGCTTCGTGAGGATCGGAATATTCTCATCGATTGCCTCGGGGTTTCTTGCAGAACTATTGCGTGCATATCATCGCGCGCATCCGAGGGTTCAGGTTGAACTCATCGATGGCAATCATTCAGAGCATGTGGCGGCGATCCGCCAGTTTTCTCTTGACGTCGCCTTCCTTACCGGCACCCGCCTCTGGCCTGATTGCGACACCTCGTATTTTTGGTCTGAGCGCGTCTTTGCGGTTCTACCGGAAGATCATTCGTTAGCCGGGCGCGACGAGGTCGATTGGACCGACCTTGTTGACGAAACTTTCGTCGTGAACGACGTGGCCCCCGGCAAAGAAATTCACGACTACCTGGTTCAGCGCTTGGCTGGTCTGGGTCAGCACCCTGAGATCACCGTCCATTTTGTCGGACGAGAGAACCTGCTCCCACTCGTGGCTCTGGGCCGCGGATTGACGGTCGTTAGCGAGGCGATGACTGCGGCTCAGTTCCCCGGCGTGTGCTATCGGGCGATTCTCGGGGAAATCTTGCCATTTAGCGCCGTATGGTCTCCACGTAATGACAACCCGGCCTTCCGAAGGTTGCTTAGCATGGCGCGTTCTATGGCAACGTCGTGGTCTCCGGGCTCGACAGGGTTAAACGCGCAATAGCGCGCCCTCTCCTGAGCCTGTGTAAGATGCAGGGATTGGTCGGGCGGCTCAAGAAGCCGCCCGACCGGCGTTATTTGCCACGATCGGCGAGCCACTTCTTCATCATGGCGATCTCGCCTTCCTGGGCTTTGATCACGTCTTCTGCGAGCTTGCGGACCTCAGGGGCGCGACCGTACTCGAGAACGACCTTTGCCATGTCGATAGCGCCCTGATGATGGGGAACCATGCCGCGCATGAAGTCGACATCGGCATCGCCTGAATAGTCCATCAGCATGTTCTTCTGCATGCTTTCCATGACGGCCATGTAAGCCTTGGTCGAGGGTTCGTCCGCGGCGGACATGTCCATGCCCTGCATGTTCATGCCGGGCATATTGTGCCCCTGCATAGCGCCATTGTTGTCCATCTGGGTTTGAGCGAGTGCCAGGCCCACGCTGATGGCGATTGCGCCACCTATGAAAATCGGGGTTAGCCTGTTCATCGTTTCATCCTCATCAGGTTGCGACCGCAGGATAGCCGGCTTCTTCCAGAACGCGCTCGATATCGGCGACGGTTGCCGCCGTCTCGACCTTGACCGTGCGAGCGGCGGGGTCCGGCTTGACCGTAGCGTTCGGGTCGACGGACTGGATCGCCTTTGTCACCGACCTTGCGCAGCCCCCGCAGGTCATGTTTTCGATCTTGAGCAGCATGAGAAATCTCCTTTGTTCGGCTCTCATGCTGAACAAGATGGTCCTTCCAACGATGGTAAGGTCAAGGGGCACATGCTAGGATTTTTTCTATTGACCTTCCTATCGTTGGAAGCCTGATCCTCCTCCAGAATTTGATTCTTCGAATAAGAAAGGAAGAGGCGATGAATGCCCCCGTCCGCACCAATGAGATGTCTGAAGCTGTATCGCTGCCGATAGAGGGCATGACCTGCGCGTCGTGCGTTGGCCGAGTCGAACGAGCCCTGAAGGCTGTTCCCGGTGTCGAGGCCGCATCGGTCAATCTGGCTACGGAACGCGCGAATGTCACCACCAGATCATATGTTGACAAGGCAATTCTGATCGAGGCGATCGAGAAGGTTGGCTATTCGGTGCCGTCCCAGGCCGCAGGGCCGACCGGCCTCGTAGAGCTGTCGATCCAAGGCATGACATGCGCGTCGTGTGTCGGGCGGGTCGAGCGCGCCTTGAAAGCTGTTTCAGGGGTTACCGAGGCAGCGGTCAATCTGGCCACGGAACGGGCCACGGTGCGCGGCGGCGCCAACATGGCTGAGTTGATCGCCGCCATCGCAGATGCCGGCTACGAGGCCGAGGTGGTGCGTGCAAATGCCGGCCCTGACCACGAGGATGCAAATGCCGAGCAAGCGGAGAGAAAGGAAGCGGAGCGGCGCGAGCTGGCCCGTGATTTCACGATGGCTGCGGCGCTTACAGCTCCAGTCTTTCTCATGGAAATGGGATCCCATGTCATCCCAGGCGGTCATGCATTGATCGAATCGACAATCGGCATGCAGTGGAGCTGGTACATCCAGTTCGTGCTGACGACCCTCGTGCTCTTCGTTCCGGGCATTCGCTTCTATGACAAGGGACTTCCAGCCCTCTGGCGGATGGCGCCCGACATGAATTCATTGGTGGCGGTCGGTTCGCTTGCTGCCTACGGCTACTCCTTGGTTGCAACCTTCGCACCGGGCTTCCTCCCGCCTGGAACGATCAACGTTTATTTCGAAGCTGCGGCAGTCATAGTCACTCTCATCCTGCTTGGCCGCTTGCTGGAAGCCCGTGCCAAAGGGCGCACGTCCGAGGCGATCAAGCGGCTGGTCGGCCTTCAGGCAAAGACTGCGCGGGTTCGCAGGGATGGCAAGACGGTCGACCTGCCGATCGGTTCGGTGATTTCCGACGACATCGTTGAGGTTCGCCCCGGCGAACGCATTCCCGTCGATGGTGAAGTGGTCGAAGGTGACAGCTATGTCGATGAGTCGATGATCACCGGAGAACCTGTTCCGGTCTCGAAGGCGATCGGTAGCGTGGTCGTGGGCGGCACTGTCAACCAGAAGGGCGCCTTCGCTTTCCGGGCGACGGCGGTCGGCGGGGATACGGTTCTGTCGCAGATCATCCGTATGGTGGAGGAGGCACAGGGTTCCAAACTTCCCATCCAGGCGCTGGTCGACAAGGTAACCATGTGGTTTGTGCCAGCGGTCTTTGTGGTAGCGGCGTTCACTTTTGCTTCCTGGCTGTATTTCGGGCCGTCGCCCGCCCTCACCTTCGCGCTGGTCAACGCTGTCGCCGTCCTGATCATCGCCTGCCCCTGCGCCATGGGTCTGGCTACGCCGACGTCCATTATGGTCGGCACAGGCCGCGGTGCGGAGCTGGGGGTCCTCTTTCGCAAAGGCGAGGCGCTCCAGTTGCTGAAAGACGCCAGTGTGGTCGCCGTGGACAAGACGGGTACGCTAACCGAAGGAAAGCCGGCCTTGACCGATCTGGAACTTGCCGCAGGCTTCGACCGACCCGAGGTTCTGGGTACGGTGGCTGCTGTCGAGGCGAAATCGGAACATCCAATCGCGCGGGCGATCGTGGATGCGGCCGCTGCGGAAGGCGTTCGGATGCCGGCGGTGTCTGACTTTGAATCGGTAACAGGCTTCGGTGTGAAAGCTTTGGTCGAGGGTCGGCGCGTCGAAATCGGCGCTGATCGATACATGGTCGACCTCGGTCATGACGTTGCGCAGTTTAGCGAGACGGCCGAACGTCTCGGTAACGAGGGCAAGTCGCCGCTCTATGCTGCGATAGAGGGAAAGATCGCGGCGATCATCGCAGTGGCCGACCCGATCAAGGAAACCACGCCCGCCGCAATCAAGGCGTTGCACGATCTTGGGCTGAAGGTTGCGATGATCACCGGGGACAACATGCGCACCGCCAAGGCCATCGCCGCTCAACTCGGGATCGATGACGTGGCGGCGGAGGTGTTGCCGGACGGCAAGGTTGATGCGGTTCGCCGTCTCAAGGAACAATATGGCAAGGTGGCCTTCGTCGGCGACGGAATCAACGACGCCCCGGCCTTGGCGGAGGCGGATGTAGGTCTCGCCATTGGGACGGGCACGGACATAGCAATCGAAGCCGCCGACGTCGTGCTGATGTCAGGCAGCCTGCAAGGCGTGCCCAACGCGATAGCGTTGTCGAAGGCGACCATCGGCAACATTCGACAGAACCTATTCTGGGCATTCGCTTACAATACGGCGCTCATCCCTGTGGCGGCGGGCGCGCTTTTCCCCGGATTCGGTATCCTTCTCTCGCCCGTGTTCGCGGCGGGCGCGATGGCCTTGTCGAGTGTGTTCGTGCTGGGCAATGCCCTGCGGCTTCGTCGCTTTCGGGCTGCTCATTAATGAAGGGTGACGCCGCCTGCCAAGGACGGCGTCCACTACGAAGGGAAATCGCTCATGAACATTGGACAAGCATCCAGAGCATCCGGCGTTTCGGCCAAGATGATCCGCTACTACGAGCAGACCGGCTTGATACCACGGGCAGATCGTACAGGGTCCGGCTATCGGGACTACTCAGATACAGACGTGCATATGCTGCGTTTCATCCGTCGCGCACGCGACCTTGGCTTCTCCGTCGCTGAGATCAACGGACTTCTGGAACTGTGGCGGGACGAGTCGCGCCAGAGTGCGGAGGTCAAGCGGTTGGCCGAGGGTCATATCGCGGAACTTGAGAGAAAGATCCAAGCCTTGCAGGAAATGGCACAAACACTGAAGATGTTGGTCAACGCCTGCCGTGGCGACCATCGCCCTCACTGTCCAATTCTCACGCGCCTGGAGACCGATGAGGAGGACGAGGATGTGTCGATTAGGCCGCGCAAAGGCGCAGTCGCGGGCATTTCCGAATGAGTGCCGCTTTTGGGCGGCACTCGCTTGCGGGTTAATAGAACCGTTGCGTGACGCCGAGGGCGGTGTTGGTCCGTGCAATGGAAAACTCGGCATTCTGTGTCAGGCCAGACAATGCGCGAATGGCGTCGATCGTATCAGGAATAACGATCGCTTGATTGTCCACCATGTAGGCGTAGAAGAGCTCATCCCGCTCGGTGCGCAGCATGTCCTCCCATAGCGCGACTTCATATAGGTTGCCGAACGGCCCTATCGAGGTCAGCCATCAGTTCCTTGATCGTGTTGATAGCGGTGAGGCCGTCGGCCGTTCGTACTAGAGCTATCCGGGACGACGCGCGGAATGCGTCAAGGACTTCCTCCTTCTCCGCATTTCGCGTGAGCTGCACCGACCAGTAGTGCAGATGTGCAATTGTCTCCGGCACCTTCACGGCCATGGTCACGACATCCAGATCCGGGTCGACTTTCTGGGCATCTGGACCCTGATGGCTAGGTATCTCGGGCTCGGGAACGAGCGTATTCATTATGCCGCCAAGGTGGCTTTCCCAAGGGTCCGTTGCCCGTCTCAGCAAGGTGCCTTGAGCGCGCTTCAGCAGACCTGCCCGCTTCAGAGCGGTCAGCGTTCGGACGATAGACATGGTGTTGCACGACACGACGCGGGTCGCATCACGTCCGACCGCACTGGCGAAGGAGCTTTGCGCGGCAAAGGAGAAGTTGCACGCCCTTTGGAACCGACCAGCGTTTCAAGAGTTCAGTACCCATACCATGTAGGGGTATTGGCATGTGCGACAAAGACAGGAGCAGTATTCTGACCTCTCTTAACCGAATTGCCGGACAGGTCCGCGGCGTCGGTCAGATGGTGGAGGATGAGCGCTATTGCATCGAAATCCTTCATCAGCTTCATGCAGTAAAAGCCGCTCTCTCGAAGGTCGAAACTCAAGTGCTGAAGGCCCATGCGGCTTGTTGCGTTGAAGAAGCGATCATCTCGGGCAATGCGGAGGTTCAGCGACGAAAGTTTGATGAATTGGTCGACGTTTTCGCGAAGGCCAAGCTCTAGGCGTGCAAGCGATGTACGGGTTCGGAGTAAGCACGCCGGGCCATATCGCATGACAACGTCAAAGTGATTGAGCGTACCCCGGTACTATACATGCAAAAGGAGACACCGATGTCAGAAATCCATCAAGCGCATGGCGGTCACTCCGATGGTTCCCACGGCCGACCATATCTCATGTTTTGGATCAATATGATCCTGGGTCTCATCGTTATGTATGTCGTGATGTTCTCGATGATAGACGGTTGGGGTGATTTTCGCAACAACTTCAATATGTTCTACATGGCCATCACCATGTGGGCTCCAATGGGTATCTTCATGCTGGCAACAATGCCCGGCATGTTTCGCCACCGCAGCGTGAATATAGTACTCTACCTCCTTTTCGTTTTGCTAACCGCCGGTTCGTTCTGGGCCACGCGGAGTCAGGCGCTGATCGACGATCGGCAATTCGTCGACTCGATGATTCCCCACCATTCGGGAGCAATCCTGATGTGTCGGGAAGCGGACCTTCGCGATGCCGAACTGAAAACTTTGTGCGAGTCGATCACAAAGGCGCAACGCGAGGAGATTCAGCAAATGGAGCAAATTAGGCAGCGTCTATAGCTCGTACCTCGAAGATTGGAGACTTTGCCGCTCGCCCGGGTCTGCCAATGTTTGCCACCTGTTGGCCGCGCCGGATGAGATTCCCCTAAGTTGCGGTGCAGTCTCCGCCATGCGGCCTTTGGCGGCGCTCTGCTTTCCGAGTTGAGCGAAGGAAGGCCGGGGATGCTTCTCGATCGCTATTCACTTTCGGTCAAGTTTGGCTTAGCACCTCCCTCGGGCCGGGCCGAAGCCGCCACGCGGCTCTTCCCGCCGAGCTTCGATTTGCGGCTGCGCCAACCGCGATCCGAGCGTAGGAATGCTTCCAGCATATGCGGAATCAGCGTGGCAGCATCGACCTCGCCATAGAGGCGACCGTATTCGGCGGCATAGAGGTCGAGTTCTTCTTTCAGCGGCTCTGGCATTGGCACGGTTATGCGCACAATGCCGAGCTTGGGCAGCGGGCCGAGCTTGAGATTGCTCATCAGTGGGCTCCGTAAGGTTCGAGGACTAAGTCGCGGGCAACGATGACCCTGACCGGGAAGCCTGGTCGGATGGTCAGCGTGGGGGCGACCTGCAATTGGCGCTGCACGATCTGCTGCCCAGCCTGGTTCACCGTATCCTGCGCTCCGTCGCGGATGGCGCGGATCAGACGATCTTCATCGCTTGTCGCCAACTCCGCGCCGACGGCGAGAAGCGTCGAGAGGCCCGCGGCCTTCATCAGGTCCCACCAGTGGTGGTCGACGCCGTCTTCAAGACCGGCATAGCCCGATGCATCGGCGCCACGCTGGCGCTCCAGCACGATCGAGCGGCCGTTTGGAAGAATGAGACGATTCCACACCAAGAGGACGCGGCGCTGCCCGAACGTCACGCCTGCATCGTATTCGCCGATCAGGCGGCTTCCCTGCGGAATGAGGAGGAGCGCGCCGGTCGGGCTGTCATAGACGTTCTGCGTTACCTGGGCGGTGATCTGTCCGGGCAGATCCGAACGGATGCCGGTTATCAGCGCGGCCGGGATCACTGCGCCGGCCTGAAGAATATAGGGCGACGCCGGCGCCATGACGCGATCCGGCGCGACGGTGCGGCGGTCCACCTCGGCGTTGAGGAAGGCCGTGTGCCGATCCTGCGCACCGGCGCCCGTCAGCCCGGCCATGCTGGGAACCGTGGGGATCGAGGGCGAGGCCGTGGTCTGGCCCGCCCTGATCTGGAAGAATATCTCGCTGGTGCGGGCGGCTTCCATCTCGGCGAGGCGGCGCTGCTCCTCGGGGTCGGTTGCGGGAACCGGCATGGGGGTAGCCGGGATCGGCTGACCTTCCTCGCGGGCGCGCAGCACGGGTCCACCGAGATCGCCCGGCAATGGCGGGCCGAGGACCGGCACGTCACCGTAGCTGCCGGGCAACCCCTGCAATCCGTCCGCCGTCTGACGGCGATCGGTCGAAATCAGCTCCTCGGGATTGCCGCCGCGTTCGACGACCTGAAGCGCGTAGATCAACGCTCCGCCGATGCCAATGCCGGCGACCAGGCCAGCGCCCATCAGAACTTTGCGCGAAATGCGCGTAACGCGCGGCGCGTCGGCGCGCAGGCGCATAGACCCTGCCGTTTGCCCTGCCGCTCCGGCCGGTTCAATCCCTTCCTCCTTCCGGTCATCATTCCCGCTCATGACGGCGCTCCCACGATCTTGGTGGTTCGGCCGGAAGCGGCCGCGGCGGTTTGTCCGGGCTGGACGCGCACGATGCGGACGGTCTCTTGCTGCTTGCCCGAGCCAAGACGCAGCTCGGCCGCGCCGAACAGCCGATCGACGATGAGCACGTTCTGGTGGATGCGGCTGTTGACGATCTCCGGTTCGCCGCCCGAACCGATGACGAACAGCGGCGGCATCTCGCCCTGGACGATGCCGCGCGGGAACACCACGTAAACGCGGCGGCCGTCGTCGAAGACGGTAATCGGGCGCCAGGGCGGATTGCCGCCGGTGAGACCGTAGCGATAATTGCGGGCGGATTCGGCCGGTATGATCGGCGTGGCCGGCGCGGTGACGCGCTGGCTCGCCGGAGGCGCGGGATAGGCCCAGGCGACTGCCGGCATCCACGTCTCTTCGTTCGCGCGCAGCTCGACGAGGTAGGTGCGGCGATCGGTGGTGATAACGAGGTTGGTCGAAATGCCGGCGCGGGTCGGCTTGACGAGCACATGGACGCGGCGCGTCGTGCCGGAGCCGCTTTCGGTGTCGCCGATAATCCACCTTGTCGTATCGCCCGCCGCGATCGGACCGGCGCCGGTCAGGCTTTCGCCGGGTTCGAGCGCAATGGTCGTGATCTGGCCGACGGCGGCATAGACCTGAAACAGCGCGCCTTCCGACCAGGGATAGATCTGGATCGCGTTATAGTAGCCCTCCCGGCGCGGCTCGACGCGAGCTGCCGCATTGGCGTTAGCAACACGGCCCTCCGGGGTGGTGGCAGCCGTGCCGCCGCGCGCGACGGTCCAGCCTGGCGGCGTGTGTAGCGGCCGGGGCGTGCTGTCGGTCACGGCCGTCCGGACGACTGGAAGCGCCGGCACGTCGGCATCGTAACTGAACTGCGGCGTGCGGTTGGTGGCGCAGCCGGCGAGCATCGTGGTGGCCAGCAAAGCCGCCGAGGCGGATTTACGGAAAGCCGTGAGTCCGGTTTTGTGGGGATTGCGGATCATTGGCTCATCTCCCGCGACCATGAGATCGCGTTCACATAAATTCCGAGGGGATTGGCGCGCAGGCGCTCCGCGGTGCGCGGCTGCTGAAGGAAAATGGTGAGGATCGCGGTCCAGCGTTCGGTGCGGGAGAGCTGACCATTCTCATAGTGCTGTTCGGTCCAAGCCACGCGGAACGAGTCCGGCGATGCCCGGATCACGCTGGAGACCTCGACCGAAACCTGCTCTTTGCCGACACGGGTGAAAGGATCATTTGACCGCGCGTATTCGTTGAGCGCCACGGCGCCCCGGTCCGTGGTGAACTCGTAGGCGCGCAGCCACGCCTGCCGCAGAACAATCGGATCGGAGGGCAGCCCCCGGACCTGTTCGATGAATCTGGCCAAGTGCCAGGCCACTTGCGGGTCGGTCGGGCGATAGTCGGCGACGGCGGGCTCGACAGCGCGGGACTCGCCATGGCGGTCGATCTCGACCACCCAGGGGACGACGGTGCCGCGCGCAGATTGCCAGACCAGCGCCGAGGCGAATCCGGCGGAGAGGAAAAGGCAGCCGAAGGCCATGAAGCGCCAGTTGCGCGCCTGCACGCGGGCGGACCCTATGCGCTCGTCCCAGACCTGGGCGGCCTTCTGATAGGGCGTGACGGGTTCCGGCGTCTTGCCGAAATGGGTGGTGGGTCGTTTGAACAGATTCATGTGCGGTCGCTTTCGGAAAGGCTGATAGAGGAGCCGCCGCCGTGGCTGTCACCGGAGCGGACTGCATGGGCGGCGGCCGTGACGCCGTGGCTGAGGGCCTGGCTGCGGCGCATGCGCTGCGCCCAGGCGGGCGGGCCGTCGGCAGCGGGTGCGCTTGCCGGGGCCGGTGAGGCTCCCCCGCCGACCGTTCCCATGGTGGAAGTGCCGCCGGTCGTCTCGAAGCCGCCCTTGACGCCTCCGGTGTGGCTGGACTTGAGGCTGTCGGCCGCGCGGGAGACGGCGCGCTTCAGCGGCGAGACCGCGGCGGCGCCACCGGCGCGAGCAACACCGCCGAGACCGGCCGCGACGCCCGACGCACCGGATTCGCCCATGGAAGCGAGCGTGTATGCGGTCAAGGCCGCGCCAGCGGTCGATGCGCCGCCGCGAGCCAGGGCGGCTCCGCTGGATAGCGCGGCCGCGCCACCGCGCGCGGCCAGCATGGTCGCGCCTCCAGCTGCGATCGCCGCGCCGCCGACGGCGAGGCCGGTGCCGACGGCAGCGCCGGCACCAAGCTGCGGGCCGCCGGAGACGAGGCCGGCCGCAATGCCGGGGCCAAAGATACCGAGTCCGAGAAGGGAGAGAGCGGCAAGAACGACGGCCATTGCGTCGTCGATCGTCGGGGTTGCGCCGCCGAAGCCGGTTGTGAACTGGCCGAACAAGGTCGAGCCGATGCCGATGATGACCGCGAGGACCAGCACCTTGATGCCGGACGAGACGACGTTGCCAAGAACGCGCTCGGCCATGAAGGCGGACTTGCCCCAGAGCCCGAATGGAATGAGGACGAAGCCGGCCAGCGTGGTCAGCTTGAATTCAATCAAAGTGACAAACAATTGGATCGCCAGAATGAAGAAGGCGAGAATCACAAGCGCCCAGGCGAAGAACAGGCACAGGATCTGCACGAGGTTCTCGAAGACCGCGATCCACCCCATGAGGTCGGAAATGGATTCAAGCAGCGGGCGGCCGGCATCGAGGCCGGTCTGCGCGACGCGGCCGGGGCGCAGGAGATCGGCGGTCGAGAAGCCGGTGCCGGAGGCCATCAGGCCGAGGCCAGCAAACGACTCGAAGACGATGCGGGCGAGATTGTTCCAGTTGGAGATGATGTAGGCGAAGACGCCGACAAACAGCGTCTTCTTCACCAGACGGGCGATGATATCGTCGTCGGCGCCCCACGCCCAGAACAGGGCGGCGAGCGTCACGTCGATGACGATCAAGGTGGTGGCAATGAAGGCTACTTCACCGCCGAGCAGGCCAAAGCCCGAATCGATGTAGCTGGTGAAGATGCCGAGAAAGTTGTCAATGACGCCGGTGCCGCCCATGGCTCACCGCCCCTCGCTTTCGGCCGGAGCTTCCGGCGCGGGTGAGCGGCCAAGGAAACGGTCGCGGGTCTCGGCCCAGACGCGTAGGCACGTGGCGTCATTGGCGGCGGCCTCGCCCATCTCCTGGCAACGCCGCTGCTCCAGCCGCAGCGGATCGGCCGCTGGCTGGAGTCCCGGAGCGGCCGGCGCTGGCCCGGCCTTTTCCTCGCGGGTCATTTCGATGATCGCCGCCGTGATGGCGACGGCGACGAATATGATGGCCGCGATCCGGGCCAGCACCTTGCCGTCCATGATGTCCCCCTTTCGGCCCGTCAGTTGTTGAACATGCGCGCGTTGCCGGGCTGATACCCGGAGCCGGGCGTCAGGAACCGCTCGCGCTGGATGCGGCCCTGCTCGGCGGCCGTGGTGCGCTCGGCTTCCGAGAGAGCGTCCGCCCGGCCGTTGGCCGAGATCACTGCAATGAGGTCGGAGAGCTGCTGGCTTTGCAGGGCGAGGAGCTGGTTGCCGGCCTGGGTCGCCTGAAGTGCGCCGGTTGCGCCTTGGCTCTCGCCGACCAGGGCTGACATCTCGGCGCGGTTCGTGTCGATATTGCCGACGACGCCGGCCTGGACACGCATCGCGTCCTGCAAACCGCCCACGGTATTTTCCCATCGGCCGCGCGCGTCCGCGATGAGCTGCTGGTCAGTGGCGTTGAGGGAGAGATTGCCGTAGTCCTGCTGGAACATGCTGTCGATCGACTGCACGTCGAAGGCGATGTTCTGCGCCTGGGCGAGAAGCTGCTGGGTGCGCTGCACGTTCTGCTGGAGCGCCTGGAGCGAGCTGTAGGGCAGGCTCGCGAGGTTCTTCGCCTGGTTGATGAGCATCTGCGCTTCGTTCTGAAGCGAGGTGATCTGGTTGTTGATCTGCTCAAGGGTGCGCGCCGCCGTCAAAAGATTCTCGGCGTGGTTGGTCGGGTCGTAAACGATCCGGCCGAAGCCAAAGAGGGCGTGGGCCGGCGTGGTGAAGGCCGGCGAAAGCGCCAGCGGCGCGGCGAGCGTGAGTGCAAGCAGGGAAGCGCCGGCGAAACGGGGGAAGCGGTGTCGGGTCATGGCATGATCTCCTGTGGGTCGAGTTCAAGGGCATCGGTGAGGTCGAGGACCGGCGCCTGTGGCGCGGGCGCCTGCCGGTCAGGCGCGACAGCGATGTTGGTGAGGTTGGGAATGAGGTCGGCCGCCCATTCGACGCCGCGCGCCGTCAGCCAAGCGGCGAGGAAGCCGCCGCGGCCATGTTCGGCCAGGATGTCGGCGATCAATGCCTGGTCGGACTTGGAGGACGCCGCGCAGAGCGCGAGGCCGACTTCGGACAGACCCAGCTCGAACAGCCGGTTTCCCCGCCGGCTCTGGCAGTAGTAGTCCCGCTTTGGGATGGCGCGGGCGAGGATCTCGATCTGCCGGTCGTTCAGGCCGAAGCGCCTGTAGATCGCGGTGATCTGCGGTTCGACGGCGCGATCGTTGGGCAGGAGCAGCCGGGTCGGGCAGCTTTCGATGATTGCAGGCGCGATCGTGCTCTTTTCGAGCTGGGCGAGCGACTGCGTGGCGAAAACGACGGATGCGTTCTTTTTCCTGAGCGTGACCAGCCATTCGGCCAGTTGCTTGGAAAAAGCCGGATCACCGAGCGCCAGCCAGCCCTCGTCGATGACGATCATCGTCGGGCGTCCGTCGAGGCGGTCGGCGATCCGGTGGAACAGGTAGGCGAGGACGGCGGGAGCCGCGCCGGTGTCGAGAAGCCCTTCGGTCTCGAAGGCCACGACGGAAGCATCGCCGAGGTTTTCGGACTCGGCGTCGAGCAGCCGTCCATAGGGACCGCCGACGCAATAGGGCTGGATGGCGAGCTTGAGGTCGTTGGACTGGAGCAGCACCGACAGGCCGGTGATCGTGCGCTCCTCGATCGGGGCCGAAGCGAGCGAGGACAGCGCCGTCCAGATATGCTCCTTGGCTTCAGGGGTGATCGTGACGCCTTCGCGCTGGAGGATCGCCACGATCCAGTCCGCCGCCCAAGCGCGGTCCTGCGTCTGCTCGATGCGGGAGAGCGGCTGGAGCGAGACCGAAGTATCCGCGCTTTCGGTCAGCCGGCCGCCGAGGTCGTGCCAATCGCCACCCATGGCCAAAGTGGCGGCCCTGATGGAGCCGCCGAAATCGAAGGCGAAGATCTGCGATCCCGCATAGCGGCGGAATTGCAGCGCCATGAGCGCCAGCAGCACGCTCTTGCCGGCGCCGGTCGGGCCGACCATGAGCGTGTGGCCGACATCGCCGACATGAAGGGAGAGCCGGAAAGGGGTCGATCCTTCGGTCCTGCCATAGAGCAGCGGGGGTGCGCCAAAGTGATCGTCCCTTTCCGGCCCCGCCCACACGGCGGACGAAGGGACCGTGTGGGCAAGGTTGAGCGTCGAGATCGGAGGCTGACGCACATTGGCGTAAGCATGGCCGGGCAGCGAGCCGAGCCAGGCGTCGACGGCGTTGACCGTCTCGACCATGACGCTGAAATCGCGGGACTGGACGACCTTCTCGACCAGCCGCAGCTTCTCGTCGGCGCGGCGGGCGTCCTCGTCCCAGACCGTGACGGTCGCGGTGACATAGGCGATGCCGGCCACGTCCGCGCCGAGTTCCTGCAAGGCCATGTCGGCATCGAGCGCCTTGTTTGCGGCATCGGTGTCGACGAGCGCCGATTGCTCGTTCGTCATCACCTCTTTCAGAATGGCGGCGATGCTCTTTCTCTTCGCAAACCACTGGCGCCGGATTTTCGTGAGCAGCCTGGTCGCGTCCGTCTTGTCCATCAGGATCGCGCGCGTGGACCAGCGATATTGAAAGGCGAGCCGGTTGAGATCGTCGAGCAGGCCGGGTGTCGTGACGCTCGGGAATCCGGTGATGGTAAGGACGCGCAGATGCGCGGAGCCAAGGCGCGGTTCGAGCCCGCCGGTCAGCGCCTCGTCGGCGAGTAGCGCATCCAGATAGATCGGCGTCTCCGGCACGCGGACGCGGTGCCGTTTGGTCGAGACGGTCGAATGGAGATAGGTCAGCGTTTCGCCATCGGTCAGCCACCGGCACTCCGGCATGAACCCGTCAA
This sequence comes from Brucella sp. NBRC 14130, assembly GCF_040371715.1. NCBI lineage: Bacteria > Pseudomonadati > Pseudomonadota > Alphaproteobacteria > Hyphomicrobiales > Brucellaceae > Brucella > Brucella sp. NBRC 14130. The sequence goes on along the minus strand of NZ_BAABTE010000012.1, from coordinate 73,913 downwards.
GGAGGGCGAGCACGCGGTCGGTTCGGTCGACGAAGCCGCGCACCAACTCCCAGGGGTTGACGCCCGAGGTCTCGCGGCCCTCATAGAGCCAGCTTTCGGCGCGGGCGGCGTCCTCGGCCGGCGGCAGCCATAGGAAGGTCAGGTAGTAGTCCGAGACGAAATGGCTGCCCTCCTCCTCGAAGTCGGCCTTGCGCTCGGCATCGACCAGCGCGGAGGCCGCGTCGGGAAAGACGTCATTCGGATAGGTCGCGGCCTCGGACCGCTGTGCCTCAACGAAGATCGCCCAGCCGGAGCCGAGGCGGCGGAAGGAATTGTTGAGGCGCGCGGCGACGCCGACCAGCTCGGCCGCGACCGCGGAGTCGAGATCCGGCCCGCGAAACTTCGCGCTGCGTTGGAAGCTGCCATCCTTGTTCAGCACGACGCCCTGGCCGACCAGCGCCACCCAGGGGAGGTAGTCGGCAAGGCGCGAAGCGGTGCGGCGATATTCTGCGAGGTTCATCATGGTGCGCGCCTCACACCGAAAGATGGCTAGGCACGCGCAGATGCCGACGCGCGACCTCGACGAAGAGGGGATCGCGCTTCGCCGCCCAGACGGCTGCGAGATGTCCGACCGCCCAGATCAGGATGCCGGCGAGCCAGAGTTGGAGACCGAGCCCCACGGCCCCGGCCACGGTGCCGTTGAGGATCGCCACGGAACGCGGCGCACCACCCAGCAGGATGGGTTCGCTGAGAGCGCGGTGAACCGGGGCGGTGAACCCCGGCACGGCGTCGAGCTGTTCGAGGAACGCCGCCATCAGATCACCGCCCCGCCGCCGAACGAGAAGAACGACAGGAAGAAGGAGCTGGCGGCGAAGGCGATCGAAATGCCGAAGACGATCTGGATGAGGCGTCGGAAGCCGCCGCCGGTATCACCGAAGGCCAGCGTCAGGCCGGTGACAATGATGATGATGACGGCCACGATTTTCGCCACAGGCCCCTCGATGGATTCGAGGATCGACTGAAGCGGGGCCTCCCAGGGCATGGAGGAGCCCGAGGCCAGTGCCGGCGAGGTCAGGAGCGCGACCCAGGTGAAGGCGGCGGCGGTTGCGATATGGCGGCGGACGCGGAAGGCACGACGGATCATGCGGGGTCTCCTGTTTGGTCGGTGGGGATGGGGTCTGGAAAGGCGGGCGCGAGCCGGTAATCGCCGTCCGCGCCGAGGCCCTCGACGCGCGCAAGCTCGGCAAGCCGGCGCGCGGAGCCGCGGCCGGAGAGGACGGCAACGAGGTCGATGGTTTCGGCGATCATCGCGCGCGGGACCGTGACAACGGCCTCCTGGATGAGCTGCTCGAGACGGCGTAGCGCGCCGATGGCCGAGCCGGCATGAATCGTTCCGACGCCGCCGGGGTGGCCGGTTCCCCATGCTTTCAGGAGGTCGAGCGCCTCGGCGCCGCGGACCTCTCCGATCGGGATGCGGTCGGGACGCAGGCGCAGCGAGGAGCGCACGAGATCCGAGAGTGTCGCCACGCCGTCCTTGGTGCGCATTGCGACGAGGTTCGGCGCCGCGCATTGCAGCTCGCGCGTGTCCTCGATGATGACCACGCGGTCCTGCGTCTTGGCGACTTCCGCCAGCAGCGCATTGGTGAGCGTGGTCTTGCCGGTGGAGGTGCCACCCGCCACCAAGATATTGGCGCGGGAGGCGACGGCCTCGCGCAGCGCCGCGGCCTGGGCGTCGGCCATGATCCCGGCGGCGACGTAATCGTCGAGGGTGAATACCGCGACCGCCGGCTTGCGGATGGCGAAGGTCGGCGACGTCACAACGGGAGGAAGGAGGCCCTCGAACCGTTCGCCGCTCTCCGGCAACTCCGCCGAGACGCGCGGCGCGCGGGCGTGGACTTCGGCCCCGACATGATGGGCGACAAGACGAACGATGCGCTCGCCGTCCTCTGCGGTCAGCCGCTCGCCGGTGTCTTCCAGTCCTCCGGCGAGGCGATCGACCCAGATGCGCCCGTCGGGGTTCAGCATCACCTCGACGATGGAGGGATCGCGCAACAGGTCCGAGATGGCAGGCCCGAGCGCGGTGCGGAGCATGCGCGCGCCGCGTTCCATCGTTGCCTGTTTGCGATTTTGGCCAGCCATCTCGTCCCCGTTTCCGGGGAGGAGGGCGAAGGCGGTCCCCGGATGGGGATGACTAAAAGAACGGCAAAACGGGCCGATTCAACAAGTTTCGGTCGTAGTAGTAGTGCAGCGTGCAAATACAGGAGAACGGCGGTGGTGCCTTCCTGCTCGAAGCCTGCGGGCGGTCACTCCTGCTCATCAGGCGAATCGCCCGAGGTAGTAATGCCGACTGTTTCCCTTGATGGGAGCCGGCAGAAGCTCGCCCTCTGCGCATCAGAGGCCGGAAGTTTTCCGCGCGTTTTGTCGGATTCGGATTGGATCGTTCGTCGTTACGGTGAAGACAGCGCAACCGGCCCGCCACAACAGAGGAAAACGCGATGACAATTACGATTACGGCCTTTGATGAAAGCTCGCCGGATCGCGGCCAGGGGCTGGCGAGGGACATCCGCGTGCGCTGGGCGCTGGAGGAAGTGGACCAGCCTTACGAGGTGCGGCTCGCTCCGTGGAGCACATTCAGGGAGCCCGCGCATTTGGCGCGCAATCCGTTTGGGCAGATACCGACTTATGAGGAAGGTGATCTCACGCTGTTCGAGTCCGGCGCGATCGTGCTTCATATCGCAGAGCGCTTTCCGGGCCTGCTGCCGGCGGATGCGAATGCGCGGGCGCGTGCGATCATGTGGATGTTTGCAGCACTCGCGACGGTAGAGCCGCCGATCGTCGATCGCGATGTTGTCGAGAACTTCGAGCAAGGCAAGAGCTGGCAGGGCGAGCGCTTCGACGTGGTCGATGAGCGCATTCGCGAACGGTTAGATCAACTTTCCGCGCGCCTGGACGACAGCGAATGGCTCGACGGCGATTTCAGCGCTGGCGACCTTCTGATGGTGCATGTGCTGCAAAGGTTGCAGGGGTCGGAAATATTGGAGGAATTTCCGAACCTCTCCGCCTATGTCGCCCGTGCAGAAGCGCGGCCGGCGTACAAGCGCGCTTTTGCCGCTCAGTTGGCGGTGTTCACCGGCGCGGCGCGATGAAAGTTCCAAGCGTTCTTCGCGTCCTGCCTTTTACGGCCCTTGCCTTAGCCAGCATTTGGGCCGCCAATCGGGCGCCTGATGGTCGCCGTCCCCCGCAAATGGACTTCACGGTTACGCCCGAGGCAATCGCCAATGCCCTGACCAAGGTGCCGCACATAGCCTCTATGGCTCTGCTGTTCGTTCTCGCCGTACTCGCAACCGGCTACTCGCGCGTTTGGCTTGCTGCCGTGCTGACTTTTCTTGTGGGCGTGAGCTGGGAGCTGGGAGCTGGGAGCTGGGAGCTGGGAGCTGGGAGCTGGGAGCTGGGAGCTGGGAGCTGGTTCAGACCACAGTAATCGGCCACAATCCCCGTGTTGTTGACATCTTCCCCAACCTTGTTGGCATTGCCGTTGCCTGGATCATCGTAGACGTGTCGGTTTTCCTCTGGCGCACAGCTCGTTCGCGCTTGTAGCGCAAATCCCGAAGCCCGCGACCCATTCTGTCGATGGGCCTTGAGCCTATCGGTTTGTAGTCCAGTCCTCGATCCGCAATCCGGCTATTCGCGAAAACTCGCCGGTATTGTTGGTGACGAGGGTGTGGCCCCGCGCCTTGGCCTGACCGGCGATCAACGTATCGTATGGGCCGATCGGCGTTCCGCGTCGTTTCAGCTCGGCCCGGATCTCGCCCGCCACTCGGGCATCCTCCCGATCGAAGTCGAGGATGGCGAGATCGGTGAAGAGGAGCCGAAGGGTCTCCAGATTGTAGGCGACCCTCTCGCTGCGATAGGCGCCAAAGTAGAGTTCGTGCGCGACCACGGACGAAACCGCGAGCGAACCCGGCTCGCTGGCCTCGACCCGTTGCAGCAACGGTTCGGAGCGTCGCGCGACCAGCGAGATCACTGCATTGGTGTCGAGCAGGCGGAAGGTCACTGGAACGCCTGATCGAGTTCGGGCCGGTCCTGTTCTTCCGGCTGGTCGCGTCCTTCGGCCATGAAGTCGGCGCTGAAGCCGCGCTCGACGGCGGCGTGCAGCGAGGCCCACCGTCGGGTCTTATCCGGCCTGGGGCGTAGAATCACGGCGTCGCCTTCTCGCGACACCTCGACCTCTTCGACGTCGAAGCGGAAATCCTTCGGGAGCCGGACGGCCTGCGAGTTGCCGGACTGGAAAATCTTGGCGATATGGGGCATGGCGGCCTCCTGTATATACGTCGAAGTATATACGCGCACGGCACAGATTCCGCAAGCTCGGTCAGTCATCGGATTCCTCCTTGCGTGACGGAATGTCATCGGGGATCTCGCTGAGAAAGCTGCTTCCCTGCTGGAGCCGCATGGCGAGGGTCTGTACAAAGCCCTCGAAACGCTCCTTGCCCTTGACCTGGGCGGTCGCGTGAGCCTCTGAGGGAAGCGGCGGCGTGACAGTCAGCCAGTGGCGGACGAACAGCGCCAGCGTATCGGCGGTGAGACGCATGTCGCGTTCCAGCCGCGCCGTCTGGCGCGACAAGCGGTCGAGCCGGCGGGTAAAGGCAGCCTCCCGCATGTCCTGGGCGTCGGGTGACAGGAAGGAAGCGATGGCCGCTTCCGCGACGGCCGAGCGCGACAGCTTGCGGCGGTCGGCGAGGTCGTTGAGCTTGGCGAGCAGGTCGGACGGAAGGGTCAGGCAAAGGCGTTCGCGCATGGTCGATCCTCACATATCAATACCGTCGTTCGGGTCCATGGACGCTTGCCGGGCGAGACCGCGCATCTGGCGGCGCATGACCTGACGCTGCCGGGCGCTGTCTTCCTGATCGTCGCCGAGCAGGTGCTTGAACTCGTCTTCTGGCGTCGGCTCCTTCTTCTCGCGGACGATCTCGACATGTTCGGGCAGTTCGGGTTCACGGCGCAGGCTCGAATTGGCCGTGTCCTCCTTCCCCTTCTCGGCCCGTTCGGCGGCCGCGACCAGATCGGCGTCGGGCTTGAGCGGCTTGAGGTCCGACCAGCCATCGGGCCGCACCGATTTGGCGATCTTCGCCGGATCGGGCGGCGGCAGGATGCGTTCGGTCAGGCGGGGGTCGAGGAAATAGCGGGCCTTCTTCGCCCGGATCGGTGGGGTGCCTGCCACCATGACGATCTCGTCGTCCGGGGGGAGCTGCATGATCTCGCCGGGGGTGAGGAGCTGGCGGGCGGTCTCGGAGCGCGACACCATGATGTGTCCCAGCCACGGCGCCAGGCGGCTCCCGGCATAGTTCTGCATCGCTTTCATCTCGGTCGCCGTGCCAAGGGCGTCGGACACGCGCTTGGCGGTCCTCTCGTCGTTGGTGGCGAAGCTGACCCTGACATGGCAATTGTCGAGTACGCTATTGTGCTGGCCATAGGCTTTCTCGATCTGATTGAGGCTTTGGGCGATGAGGAACGATTTGATCCCGTAGCCCGCGAGAAACGCCAGTGAGGACTCGAAGAAATCGAGCCGGCCAAGCGCCGGAAACTCGTCGAGCAGCAGCAGCACGCGATGGCGGCGGTCCTTGGCGTGGAGATCCTCCGTGAGCCGGCGGCCGATCTGGTTGAGGACCAGGCGGATCAAAGGCTTTGTCCGCGAGGTGTCCGACGGCGGCACCACGAGGTAGAGCGTCGAGGGTTGCGGGTCGGCGATCAGGTCGGCGATGCGCCAGTCGCAGCGGCTCGTCACGGCCGCGACGACGGGATCGCGATATAAGCCCAAGAAGGACATGGCGGTGGACAGCACGCCCGAACGCTCATTGTCGCTTTTGTTGAGCAGCTCGCGCGCCGACGACGCCACGACAGGGTGCGGTCCGGCCTCTCCTAGATGCCGCGTGGCCATCATGGCGTCCAGCGTGGCCTCGATCGTGCGGCGTGGATCGGAGAGGAACGCGGCAACGCCCGCCAGGGTTTTGTCCGGCTCGGCATAGAGCACATGCAGGATCGCGCCGACCAGCAGCGAGTGGCTGGTCTTTTCCCAATGCGACCTTTTCTCAAGGCTTCCCTCCGGATCGACCAGCACGTCCGAGATATTCTGGACGTCGCGCACCTCCCATTCGCCGCGCCGGACCTCGAGCAAGGGGTTGTAGGCGGCAGAGGCGACGTTGGTCGGATCGAAGAGAAGAACGCGGCCGTGCTTCGCCCTGAAGCCGGCGGTGAGCTGCCAGTTCTCCCCCTTGATGTCGTGGACGATGCAGCTCCCCGGCCAGGTCAGCAAACTCGGCACCACGAGCCCGACGCCTTTGCCCGACCGCGTCGGCGCGAAGCAGAGCACATGCTCCGGCCCGTCGTGCCGCAGGTAGTCGCGCTCGTATCGGCCGAGCACCACACCGTCCTGGCCGAGCAGGCCGGCGCCCTCGATCTCGGACCGCTCGGCCCATCGTGCCGAGCCGTAGGTGTCGATGTCGGACGCCTCGCGGGCGCGCATCACCGACATGGTGATGGCGACGGCGATGGACAGGAAGCCGCCCGAAGCCGCGATGATGCCGCCCTCGGCGAAGATGCGCGGGGCATAGGCTTCATAGAAATACCACCACCAGAACAGCGCGGGCGGATAATAGACAGGCCAGCCGGCGACCTCGAACCACGCCGGCCCGAGCTGGGGCTGGAAGCCGAGCCGGAAGGCGACCCATTGCGTGCCGCCCCAGACGGAGGCGAGAACGATGAGGAAGACGATGCTGATCTGGCCCCAGAGGATTTTCGTGCCGGACATGGGAGGTTCCTTTCGTCAGAGACCGAGGTCACGCTTGCGACCGAGCGACCAGTCGATGCCGCCCCCGCCGCGCGCGACGCCGGAGATGTGCTGGCCGAGCTTGTGTTCGATCTCGCGGGACCAGGGGACGAGCTGGAAGCCGCGCCCGCCATCGGGGGCGAAGCCCTCGATCACGGCGAAGCGGCCGGAGGAAAGCGCGAGCTGGCGGCGATAGGTGCCGGCGACATATTCGCCGGCCTGCGCCTTCACATGCGCAAGTCCGGTTTCGGCGGAGAGCTGCTCGCCCACGGCGTCGAGTTCGCGGCGGCGGAGCGTCGCCAGCAGATTGCGTTGCAGGACGATCCGCTGGCCCTCCCGCCGGGCGAGGCCCTCGTCGGCCAGATGCTCGGCCCGCGCGTCCATCGCCTCGCTCACCTCGCGGCCGAAGCCGCTGGCGCCGAGCGGCATGGGCTCACGTTCGACGAGCCGGTGATCGAGCCAGGTCGCGCCGGGCGCGGTGATCTGGCTCTGGAGATCGAGGTCGGATCGGTTGGCGAGGACGATGGTGGGCCGGGGATCGTCCGGACCGCCGAAGCGGCGGACCTCGACGATGCCGCCGATCGGCGGCGCGTGCTCGAACGCCTCGATGCCGCGCAGCCGGACATGATGGGCGCGGCCGTCGGTGCCGTCGATCACGGCATAGGCTTCGCCGGTCAGCTCGTCATGGAGGCCCTTGTCGACCAGCCGGCCGATGACAGGCGGGCCGTCCTTGGTGGCGTCGATCGTGAAGTCGGCAACGCCGCGTTCCTCGCCCAGCCCCGCGAACGCGCGGTGCATGATCTTGATGATGTCGCCGCGCGAACCGAGATCGCGCAGCGTTCGCTCCGCTCCTGGCTCGACGAACCATTCGTTGACACCGGCATCGGCGGCGAGGCCGAGCTTTTCGAGATGGCGCAGGCGGGCGACCAGCAGCCGGCGGATCTCGGGATCGTCCGGCCCCTTCGCCTCGGGCCGCAGGTCGATATAGCCCAGCTCGTTGGCCTGGCGTGCGATCTCGCGATCGAGCCGCGTCCAGCGTTCGGCATCGACTTCGCGCGTGAGGCTGGAGCGGATCTCGTGTTCCGGTTTGGGGCCGAGTTCGGCATCGACCAGTTCCTCGGCGCGTCCGCGCAAGCCGTGGCTGATATAGTCGCGCGAGATGACGAGATCGGCGCCGATCTCGTCAACGCCGCGCACCAGCAGATGCACATGCGGATTGTCGGTGTTCCAGTGATCGACGGCGACCCAATCGAGGCGGGTGCCAAGGTCGGCTTCCATCTGCTTGGCGAGATCGCGGGTGAAGGCGCGCAGATCTTCCATGTCGCCGGCGTCTTCGGGTGAGATGATAAAGCGGAAATGGTGCCGGTCGTCCTGGCAGCGATCGGCGAAGGCGAGATCGTCGGCGCAGTCGGTCTCGGCGTCGAACATGATGCCCTTCTCGCCGTCGCGGCTGACGCCCTCGCGCTTCAGATAGGAGAGGTGCGCGGAGATCGGCGCCGAGCGGAAAGTGCAGCCCTGGTGGCGCGCGATGCGCACCTGGGCGACGACACGGCGATGCGAGCCGAGCAGGTGGTTACGCGATACGACATTGCGGCCGCGGCCGAAGGTCGAGCGGCCCGAGCCGCCGCCCCTGCGCCCCGATCCAGATGCCGAGCCGCTGGCGGACGCATTGCTCGCCTGCTTGGCGGCGCGCAGCACCTGGTTGATGAAGGTCTTGATGCGCGGCGCGCGGGTCGAGCGCGGCTTGCCGGGGCGGATGCGAAACTCGTTGTCGTCGCCGCTCATGCGCGCCTCCTGAGAGGCACGGCGCAGCCGCCCATACGAAGTGACTTTGATTTTGCTGGCAAAATCGCCCATGCGTATGCACGACCGACCGCCATATGCGCAAAACACCAAGCCATTCCAATGGCTTGACGGTGGTTTGCGCAGGCGCTTTTATCTTGCCGTATTCCAGTCGCCGTGCCCCTTCCGGCGCGCGACCCTTCCTTTCCTTTCCGGCACTCCGCTACAGCGCGAAACCGCGCGCTGCCGCTCATGGCGCGCCTCCCGGGGCCGAGCGCGCGACAAACAGCGCGTCGGAAGCGGCCGGCGCGAGCGATCCGAGCGAAGCGGCGGGCGCATCCGAAAGTGCGCCACCGCTGCGTTCGCCGTGCCGTCCGAGCGCCGATTCCGAGCCGCCCTGAGCCGTGACGAAGAGCGGAGCATCGCGCCAGTCGGTGACGCGCGGTGCGCCAGCCAGAGCGCCAGGCGCGAGCGGCTCGCCGCCGAGAAGGGGAACGAGCGCGGCGACGTATTCGCGCGTTTCCCGAGGCAGTTCCCGGACACCCGTGAGATACTCGTCGTAGCGGCCGGGTCCGGCATTGTAGGCCGCGAGCATGCCGCCGATGGTGCGGTAGCGGTCCCACATCGCGCGCAGATAGGCCGTGCCTGCGATTATGTTGTCGCGCGGCCGGAAGGGATCGCCGCCGAGCCGGTGAAGGCCGCGTTGTTCCTCCCAAGTGGCGGGCATGAGTTGCATCAGCCCCATCGCCCCGGCCGGCGAGACGGCGACGGGATCGCCGCTGCTTTCGGCGACGAGAACGGCGACGATCCAGCCAACCGGGATGCCGAAGCGTTGCGCGGCGTCGGCAATATCGGCGGCATATGGACTGGCGATCTCCGACCGTCCGGCCTGCACGGTCTCTGCCAGGGCCGGAGGCGCTGGCGAGAGGCCGAGAGCGAGGCCGGAAAGGAGAAAGAGGAGCGCCGGATGTCGGACGGCGGGAAACCGCCCGACGTTGGAAAGACGTTGAACCGTCACTTGTCGGCCCCTTCGGACCGCTTGGTCCTCTGGTCGTTGGTGTGCAGGCTCCAGGCGGTGTCGTCGTCGCCGTCGCGGAACAGGTTGGCGCGCAGCCAGCCGAACAGCGGGCTGTAGATCTCGACGGAGACGAACTCGCCGGCCTTTTCGCCGACATGCGACCAGCCGGCGCCGATGTCGCGGCCGTCTTCGCCGCCGAGCAGGATGCGGTAGGCGGGCGCGTTCTCGGCCTCCGAAGGTTTGGCCGGGACGAAGGTGAGCGGCGCGTCGATTCCGAGCGCCTCGAAACGCCCGCTGAAGCCGGTTTCGTTGCGGGTGAAACTGCCGAGGTCTGCCATGATTTTGTCTCCTGTCGTTGATGGTTGGCGGGTGTTCACGGCTCCAGGGCCGGATCGGTGAAGCGCCAGCGGAAGCGTCCGTCGCCGTATTCGTCGGTGTAGAGAGGGAGCGCGCGGCCGATGACGGTCGAGGCCGGAAGCGCGCCGAAGTAGCGGCCGTCGAGGCTGTCGGCGGCGTCCCAATTCATCAGGAACAGCTCGCCCTCGCCGACCGCGCTGCAGCCCTGCCATTGCGGCAGGTCGCGGCCGAAGCGGTCGCGCGGCTGCGCGTCGCCATAGGCGTGATCGTAGGCGAGGACGGTCGCGCCACGGCGGCAGACTTCCGTGCCGGGCAGAGCCAGCACACGCTTGATGAGCGGCACGCCGCGCGGCAGGTAGCCGCGCGCGTCGAGGAAGGCGGCGAGGTCGTCGGGCGGCAGCACGGCGAGCAGATCGCCGACCTCGATCGTCGTGACCGGCGCAAGCGAATAGAGGCCGACCGCGACGCTTCCCGATGCGTTCCAGATGAAGCGCGGCGCATGGCCGGTGACGATCGGCGCGGCGGCGAGCGCCGCGCCGGCCAGCATGGCGGTGAGCGTGAAACGGCGCGGGCTCATGGCATGATGCTCCTGCGCGCAAGCCAGGCATTGTGCTGGTCGCCTGAATAAAGGCGCGGCTCCACACCGGCGGTCAGCCGGTTGTGGACGTGCCGCCAATAGGCCGGCGCGGCGTCGGCCGGGTCGATGCCAAGGGCTTCGATCGCGTCTGCGAGCTGAAGCACGCGCTCGACCTTCGGCCAGCCGTGGAGCTTCAGGAGAAGATCGCCGCCGGGGCGGACGAAGGGCAGCGTTTGGCAAGGCTCGCCGCGACCGATGGCGCGCAAGATGTCGATGCGGGAAACCACGGTGCCGTAGTCGTTGGACGCCCAGCGGACGAAGGCGAAGACGCTGTTCGGCGCGAAGCCGACGACGCGGCTGCGCCGGTCGATCGTCCGCTGGTAGATCGGATGGCCGAAGCGGATGCGGTGCTCGATCCGGCCTTCCTCCCATGTGAGATGAACCAGCGTGGTGAAGGGCGGCGCGTCCTTCGGCAGCGCATGGCCGCCCATGCGGCGGTTGTCGAAGCCGGTCATGGCGTGCCCCCATCGGCAGGCGGGAACTCCCGCGCGAGGAGGTCGCGCAGCATGTCGGCGACCGTGACGCCGCGCTGGAAGGCCGCGATCTTGATGCGGCCGCGCAGCGCCGGCGTGATGTCCACGGTCAGCCGCGCCGAATAGGCGTCGGCGCCATCCGTGCGTGGCGGCGGCGCGTCGCCGGCCTTGATCCAGCTATCGGGATCGGCCGGGCGGATGGCGAAGCCGCGCTTCTCCGTGCCGGCCGTCATGACGGGCCTCCGTTATGGAACGGCAGGACGGTGGCGATGCGGTCGCGGGCGCGGTCGGCCATCGTGGGGTCGATCTCGCAGCCGATATAGCGTCGGCCCGAGAGCCGGCAGGCTTCGCCGCCGGAACCCGAGCCGGCGAACCAATCGCCGACCAGGCCGCCTTCCGGGCAGCTCGTGCGGATGAGGATTTCGAGAAGGGCGGATGGCTTCTCGGTCGGGTGGATGGCGCGGCCGTGGCAGTTGCGCAGGTAGATGACCGAGCGCATCAGGCGCGGCCCACCGTCCTGGCTGACATAATGGCCGGCGTCGATCTGGCCGGTATGGGGCGGACGCTGCTTGCGCCGCACCGTCCGGGCCGTCGCATCGGGCGTCGTCTGCGGGTCGTTGTAGATCTCGCGCCAGGGCGTCTCGGCCGGATAGAACTGGACGGCCAGCTCATGCACGCGCTTGAAGCGGTCTGCGTGAAAGCTGGTGCCGTTCTGCTTCTCCCAGACGATCTCCTGGGCGAGCCGCAGACCCGCGTCCGCGAAGCGGTCGGCGGTCGCCATGAAGCTGCGGAGCGAGCCGAAGACCCATATCGAGCCGGTCGGCGCAAGCGCGCCACGCGCGAGCGCCAGCCAGCCTTCGACGCGGCGATCCCAAGCGAGCGATGTGTCGCCGTAAGGGGGATCGGCGAGGATCATGTCGTAGGGGCCGTGCGCCGGCATGCGGTCGCGGCAGTCGCCGGACAATATGATTTCGGGGAGCATCATCATGGCGCGGTCCTCCCGATGCCGAGACGCGTGATCTCGGCCGCCAGCGCCGTGATCTCGCGCGCGGCCGGCGACTGGCGGTCGATGTCCGAGGCGAGCCGTCCGGTCTGCGCTGCGTCGGCGAAGACGATGCGCTGCCCGATGGTGGCGGTAAGCAGGGGCGGATCGTGGTCGGCCAGCGTCTCGGCCGTCTCGCGGGCGATGACGGTGCGCGCGCCGCAGCGATTGAGCACGAAACGGGCGACGAGCTGCGGCCGGTAGATGCGGGCCTCGGCGAGCAGCGCCAGCATCTCGGCGGAGGCCCAGCCGTCGAGCGGCGACGGCTGCACCGGAATCAGGACGAGATCGGCGGCGAGCAGCGCTGAGCGCATGAGGCCGGCGACGCGCGGCGGGCCGTCTATGACGACGTGATCGACGTCGCGCGCGAGTTCGGGTGCCTCGCGATGCAGCGTATCGCGTGCCAGGCCGACGACGCCGAACAGGCGCGGTAGGCCCTCGCGCGAACGCTGCTGCGACCAGTCGAGGGCTGAGCCCTGCGGGTCGGCGTCGACCAAGGAGACGCGGCTCCCGCGCATCGCCAACTCGCCGGCGAGATGTAGGGCGAGCGTCGTCTTTCCGACGCCGCCTTTCTGGTTGAGAAGTGCGACGATCATCAGTGTCCTCCCGGCGGATCGAGAGGAAGACGGGGCGTCTCGGGATCAATCGATGGAGAGGTCCCATCGCGGCGGCTTGCAGCCGTCTGTGGGGGCTCCGCTGGTGCGCATGGCGCGCTCTTCCTGGCGTTGGCGCTGAGGCTTCTGCCGGCGTCGCGGATGAGGTTTTCCACATCGCGCGCGCGCTCTTCAAGGTTAGAGTCTATGTTAGACTCTAAGTTAACGGCGCGATTTCGTGTGGAGTTTCCGTGTCTTATACCCTGTTTGGGTTCCTGATAGCACGAGCCTCGGGTTCCCGATAGCACGATAGTCCGGGTTCCCGATAGCACGAGGCTATCCACAGGTTGTCCACAGGCCGGAGATGGCTCGAATGCGAGCAGCGCGCGCCCGCCGATTTCGGTTTCGAGGAACAGGGTGTAGCCGGGCAGCGGCTGGCGCCGGATGATGTCGCGCAGCTCGTAGGCGAAGCGTTTGAACGGCGACAGGCTGCCCGACTTCTGGTGAAGGTGGTGGAAGTCGAAGCGCCAGCCGGCGCGCTGGCGGCCGCCGTGCTTGCGCACCAGGCGGTAGAGCCAGCGATCGAGACCCCCCGTGAGATCGAAATAGGTCCGGTCGATGGTGAGCACGAGCGCATCGTCGAGGACGGCCTGGTAGAACCAGTCCGGCACGATCAGCTCGATGCCCTCGGGGCGGCCGTTGCGGTCGGTGCGTTCCTGCCACTCGTTGATCCACGAGAAGCGATGACGGCGGCCTTCGGCAGGTTGCCGGATCGAGGTGGAAACGGTGGTCGATTGTAGGCGGTCGAGCGCGGCTTTCAGGCGCTGATAGTCGCGTGAGCTCGTGCCCCGGCCGACATAGGTGAGGATTTCATAGGGCGTGGCGGCCATCAGCCGCGAGGTCCGAAGCCCGGTATCCCGGGCTTCGACGATCTGGCTCGCGGCCCAGATCAGGATGTCCGCGTCCCAGATCGTGGCCATGCCATGATCGGGGACCGCCTCGACCCGGATCGTCACGTTACCAGCGACGAAATCGATCGGGGCGACGCGATGGGTCTTGGAAAGGGAGAAGAAGGGATAGGCCATGAGATCCTGCGCGTCTCGTGGCGCGAAATCGCCGGGGAGCGCCCTGAACAGATCGAGTTGCCCGCGCTCGGAAAGGGATCGACGTCGCACCGCCATGAAGGGAACCGGCTGCTGTCAGCGGGCGTAGCGCCCGACCTGCGGACGAGCCGAGATCGCATGGCGCTTCGCAGGCAGCACGGAGCCGCGAGGATCAGACGTCGACGTCACGGAGCCGCGGGCGGCCCAGGCTTCAAGATCGTCGATCGCATAGACGACCCGGCCGCCGAGCTTGCGATAGGCGGGACCTGTCCCATAGGTGCGATGCTTTTCGAGGGTTCGGGCCGAGAGGCTGAGAAATTCGGCGGCCTCCTTGGTGCGCAGAAAGCGCGGCGGCAAAACGACGGGTTCGTGCGGCATGGAACGGGCCTCCGTGGTGTTGTGACGGCCGCTGCGGATCAGCGGCGGGCAAAGACCACGGTGGCGGAGGAAGCCTGGCGAGTTGCAGGGCGAAGTTGGGGGGTGTCGAATTCGCCCAACACACTGGCGCGGAATCGCGCTAGTGTGGGCGGCGATGACGCAGAAGTTTTCGATAGCCGCCGGCAACCATGGACCGGGCATCGCGCAAGAGCGCCTTGATCGTGTGTCGGGCCGAGGACGCCTGCCACTCGTCGCGGTTGAGCTGGCCGATCTTCAGGATGACCTGTGCGATTTCCTGCTGCGTGGCGCCGGCCCTGTATCCGTCGAACGCTCGTAGCATTCGTTGCAAGCGCACTCGCTGCTGCCTTGTGAGACGCTTGTCAGGGGGGATGGTACGGCCATGCAGGGCAGAGAGGAGCCGGCGAACTGCCTCGATCCGGTCGAAGCCATCGAGATCGAGCGGAACGACAGCGACAGCCAGCGCGCCGCCGCCACTGGCGCAGTCGAAGATCTGGAGATGCTGGCCGTTGCCGAGGGCGACGCGGAAATCCGCGCCGGTGGCGTCCGGCGAAAGGTGGATACGCCGGATCGTCGGAGTTCGGGCAATGCTTTCACCGAACCCCGAAGGGGCCTCGGACAGCACGACAACGCTGGTATCCTCCTGTGGAAGCCAGAGGACAGAAGCGTCAGGAGGTGGGATCAGGGGATCGATCGGGAAATCGCAATCCCCACCGCTGCCGAATTCGCTCGGTCAGCGGTTCGGGGTCTCCACGGCCGGCTGCCGATTCTTCAAAATCGGCGTCGTAGGCGTCATTGCGGCGGAGCCACTCCCAGGCCAGATCGGACGCGGTGAGCAAATCCAGATGCTCATATTCCGCTGAGGAACGCCAGATAGATGCGTCGGGTGTCATCGCGGCCTCCCATGTCAGGGTCGAAAAAGTTGGAGGACGTTCACGATTCCCGCTCGGGTTGAATTGAGGAAGCCGGGTCAAATTCAACGGGTGATGCGTACCGCGCATCACGATGACGGACGTCGCTGGCTCTCACGTACCAGTTCCCGATATCCGCGTTCGGTCATCCAGCGCGCGCGGGCCAAATGAGCGTCATGAACTAGGCGACAGCGTTGGGGATCACGATCCGGATCGAGGTCGAAGAGGATACGCACTACCTCACGCCAGTCAGCACCGTCACGCTCGGCGTCGAGAAGCCGCATATAGAGCTTCATGTGCTCGCGATCGTATTGCGTCAGCGTTTGGCTGCTCGGTGGCGCGTCAAGGAAGGTCTGTGTTGCTTGTCCCATTACTCGCTCACGATCCGGTAACGTGTTTGTTAACCATCTCTTGCGGGAGATAGCCATTCTTTTTGACGAGAGCAGGTCAGCGCGCGGGACGGGACATTACCGTACGGTGTTGCTCCTTTCGTGCAGGAGCAGGACACCTCCTCCTTTGTCCGTCGACAGGAAAACAATCCCACCCGCTTCGAGAGCGCGACGCACCTGATCGCGCGTCGACTCGTACACCTCAAGCCCGTTTTGGGATTCGAGACGTTTAAGTGCGGTCAATGCGACCTTGGCCTTGTCAGCGAGCGTTTCCTGTGTCCACCCTAGCAACGCGCGTGCGGCCCGTGATTGGCGAGAGGTGATCATACATGATCACCTCCCACTCACTGCTACACTCGTTCCAGAACTACGGCTTCTCTATTCGGGCCAATCGGATAGCGAGGCTTCCCGCGCGCTCCGCTGGCTCATTTACATACTATAGTTGATAAACTCAAAGTATGTAAATCACGATCCTCCTGCGCATGGATATGCGCAAATTGGTCGGCCGGAACTTCGCCCGCCTGCGTCGGGAGAAAGGCCTGACCCAGGAAGAGGTCGAAGCGCGCTCCGGTTTCAGTCAACAGTATCTCAGCAGCCTTGAACGCGGCCGGAGGAACCCGACCGTGATCACGCTTTATGAATTGGCTCAGGCCCTCGGCGTCAGCCACATGGAATTGGTCCGGCCCGACGATCAGCTTTGAGCCGTATTCCCGCGAGGATCATGCTTCTCTTCGTGGTCGGCACGAGGCCGCCACAGGATGGGATCAGAAGAGCCGGCGGAGCAATCTATAATGCGGCTTCGCGTTGGACATGCCGACGCTGCCAAGTCGTATTTGCGAACTCACCGTCCCTCGTCCCCTCGCAGGGAGACGCCTCAGTCAGACTTGCGCCTGACCGAACCTATGTCAGAGGAGCGGCGGCCTCTGGCCGCTTACCCCAGTCGAACTCAGTTCCATCCACCCACATGCGATGCAGAATGACACCGATGCGGCGAGCGAGGGCGACGATCGCCTTCTTGTGGCCTCGACGTCGCGAGACCTGAGCAGCCCAAGCCTTTAGGGTGGACCAGCGTTTTACGCGAGTCAGTAGCACCTGTGCTGCCTCGTAGAGCGCGCTGCGCGTCATGGCGTCACCCCATCTCGAAATGCGGCCGGTGCGATCCACTTCGCCGGATTGGTGCTTGCGCGGCGTCAGACTGCAAATTCCGAGGCAATCCGCCCCCTGATTCCGAAATGATCTCGCCCCCCAGTTCCGAGAATTAGTCGCCCCCTTGTTCCGAGATGATGCCGCCCCTTCGGACGGGGTGTGGCGTGGGTGTTCTGCCGGTGTGAAGTTCCTTCCGTCGATGGTGATGGGGAAGGAACGGGATGCCTGCGGAGAGACTGGAGATGCGGCGTGTCCGCGAGATACTGAGATATCGGGCCGAGCAAGGACTGGGCCACAAATCGATCGCGGTCCGGGTCGGCGCCGCGCCGTCGACGGTGCGCGAGACGCTGCGGCGGGCGACGGCTGCAGGGCTTTCGTGGCCGTTGGACGACGACATGAGCGATGCCGTTTTGGAAGCGGCGCTCTACAAGGCGGCCGGGACGAAGACGGGTCATCGCCGGGCCCCCGAGCCGGACTGGGCTGAGGTGCATCGCGAGCTCAAGCGCAAGCATGTGACGCTGCAAATTCTCTGGGACGAATATATCGGCCGTTATCCGGATGGCTATCGCTACAGCCGGTATTGTGACCTTTACCGCGGCTGGGCGATGAAGCTGCCTGTGACGATGCGGCAGGAGCATGCGAGCGGCGACAAGCTGTTCGTCGATTATGCCGGCGACACGGTAACGGTCGTTGTCGACCGGCTGTCGGGCAAGACGCGGCAGGCACACCTGTTCGTAGCGGTCCTGGGAGCGTCCAGCCTTTCGTTCGCGCAGGCGCGCTGGACCGAGACGCTTTCGGACTGGATCGAATGCCATGTTCAGGCGCTGGAGTTCTTCGGCGGTTCACCGGCACTTCTTGTGCCCGACAATGCCAAGGTGGCGATCATCAAGGCGTGCCACTTCGATCCCCAGGTCAACAGGACCTATTGCGCCATGGCGGCGCACTATGGGAGCGCCGTTCTTCCGACACGGCCGCGGCGGCCGCGCGACAAGGCGAAAGTGGAGGCCGCGGTTCGTATCGTCGAGCGCTGGCTGTTGGGACGGCTGCGCCATCGCGTCTTTTACAGTCTCGCCGAGGTCAATGCGGCGATCATGGAATTGCTCCGTGACCTCAACGACATCAGGGTCTTGCGTCGGGTCAATTGCACGCGGCGTCAATTGTTCGAGGAACTCGATCGTCCGGTTCTGCGGCCCTTGCCTGTCGAGCGCTATGTCTTCGCCGAATGGCGTATCCGGCGTGCCGGGCTGGATTACCACGTCGAGATCGAACGGCATTATTACTCCGTTCCCTATCGCTTTGCCCGCGAGCAAGTAGAGGCGCGTATCACCGCCAATACGATCGAGATATTCCATAAGGGCGAGCGGATCGCCGCGCACCGCCGCTCGAGTGGCAACGGCAAGCACACGACCATCCCCGATCATATGCCCTCGGCGCATCGTCGTTTTGCCGACTGGACGATCGAACGCATTCGACGCGAAGCCTCCGCCATGGGGCCGGATGTCGACCTCTTGTGCGAGCGCATCCTTGCCGACCGGCCGCATCCCGAGCAGGGCTTTCGCGCCTGCCTCGGGATTGTCCGCCTCGGCAGGAGCTTTGGCCGCGACAGGGTCAATGCCGCTTGCGCCCGAGCGCTGGAGATCGGGGCCCGGACCTATGGTTCGGTGCGCTCCATCCTCGACAACCACCTCGACCGGACGGCGAGTTCGAATGGAGCCGCCTCGCACGAACCGATCCACCACGAGAACATCCGCGGACCTCGCTATTACCACTAAGGAGAACGAAGAATGCTTGCTCATCCAACACTTGATCGACTGAACGCCATGGGCCTGGCCGGCATGGCCAAAGCCTTCGGCGAACTCGTCGCCAACGGCGAGGCCGAACATCTCTCGCATGCCGAATGGCTCGGATTGCTGCTCGAGCGGGAATGGAGTTCCCGTTACGACCGCAAACTTGCGGCGCGTCTCAGGTTCGCCAAGCTTCGTCATCAGGCGACCCCGGAAGATGTCGATTATCGCGCCGAACGCGGCCTCGACCGTGCGCTCTTCATGAAGCTGCTCGGGGGCGACTGGATCGGTGCTCACGACAATCTGGCCATATGCGGCCCCTCAGGCGTCGGGAAGAGCTGGTTGGCATGTGCCCTTGGCCATAAGGCTTGCCGTGACGACCGTTCCGTTCTCTATCAGCGTGTCCCTCGGCTCTTTGCACAGCTCGCGCTCGCCCGCGGTGACGGCAGATACGCCAGGCTGCAACGCACCCTGGGCCATGTTCAGGTCCTGATTCTGGACGACTGGGGTCTCGAGCCGCTCAACGAACAGGCCCGTCACGATCTTTTGGAAATCCTTGAGGACCGCTACGGCCGCCGATCGACGATCATTACCAGCCAGCTCCCCGTATCCGCCTGGCACGGTGTCATCGGTGACCCCACCTATGCCGACGCCATCCTGGACCGTCTCGTCCACAATGCCCATCGCATCGAACTCAGCGGAGAAAGCCTACGACGAAATCTGCCGCGCAAAGCTTGACACATTACTCGAACGAACTGACAACAATTACTGCCTGCAGACCCCGATGAAACAGGGGGCGAGATCATCCCGGAATCCGGGGGCGCAATCATCTCGGAACAATGGGGCGGCTTCATCGGAATCGGCAGTCAGACCAAAATGGGCACCAACGGTTCGCGACCGAGTGAAGCGAGATGGGACATCGACCGTTGCCCGGAAGATGAGCGCTACGAGCGGGCCGACCCCCGGCACCGTCATAAACCGGCGCGAAACAGTGTCGTCCCGCGCGAGACGGACAAGCAAATCGTCCAACCGACCGAACTGCTCCCGCAGCGATCGCCGCGCCAACAGGAGCGTATCAGCGACTATGTGTAGGTCGCTTCCTGCGATCAGTTCCCGTACTCGCGGCTCGAAATCGCGCGCCGTGACTTTGCCGAGGTGATATCCGAAGTTTCGGATGAGACCACGGATTTCATTTTCAACATCCTGGAGCTTGTTTCGCAGGAGTTGGCGGGCCGTCAGGACGGTCCGAAGGCGCTGGCTTGTCGGCGTCTTGACGTGGACGGGTTTGAAGAGGCCGACGCGCATCATCTGCGCGATTCCGCGCGCATCATGCCGGTCGGTCTTGTTGAGTTGCGCGGAGAGAGCCGCCTTCATGTGCCGGGTCTCTACACACACGATGGGAATGCCGGCTTCGGCTAAATGCCCATAAATGTGCTGAGACAGCATCCCTGCTTCGAGACCGACGCGGACGACTGGAAGCGGGAGCGACAGGATATGCTGCGCAATCTCTTCCGGATTGGATGAAAGCTTTCGTTCATGCGCTACCTGCCCATCGGCGTTGACAACGCAGAGATTGATTGTTCGGGCGGAAACATCCAGCCCAATATAATAGCTTTGAGACATGCCGAACTCCTCCGAATCAAGAGTCGACACGTCTCATAACCAATCTACAGACCATTTTGTAAACTACGACTATTTCAGTCGTTCTCGGGACTAGACTGGCCCTTGGGCCGCGACGAGCCATCACCTATTGCATCGTGCGCCTCCTTCAGGATATTCCAGCCACCCTTGAGCACGATGCCGCCAACCAGCAACCCGATGATTAGGTCAGGCAGCGGGGACGCGAAGAACATGACCGCGGCACCCGACGCGACAATGCCGGCGTTCGCCAGCATATCGTTCGTCGTAAAGATCCAGGACGCTTTGAGATGCACACCTCGATCCCGATGCGACCGCAGCAGTTTTAAGCAAACTACATTCAGCGCGGCATTGGCGAGAGCCGTGACGATCATGGCGAGGCCAATTGGCTCGGCACCCACGAAGAAACGGCGAAGCACCTCCACGAACAATGCAAGTCCAAAGGCGATCAGAAGCAAACCCGAAAGACGCGCCACTCGCACCTTTGCCACGATCGTCCGGCCGACGGCATAAAGGCTGACGGCATAAACGCCGGCATCTCCCAAATTATCCAGGGCGGCACCCAAGAGACCTGTCGAGTCTGCGATAACGCCGACGACACCGGCCACGATCACCTGCAAGAAGTTTATGGCGAGAACCCAGATAAGAGTCCTGCGTTCGGCGGCATTGCTCGCGTCAAGCTCGATTTCACCTTCTTCTTGTTGTTTTTCACTCATACACGTTTCCGATATTTTGCATCTCAAGTGAAATAGCCCAAAGCAACCGCCCAGATGAGTACGATACCGAGAACACCTCGGTAAATAACAAACGGCCAGGCGGAAAAACGCTCGAGAACGCGCATCAGCCCC
The DNA here is from genome assembly GCF_040371715.1 of Brucella sp. NBRC 14130. NCBI lineage: Bacteria > Pseudomonadati > Pseudomonadota > Alphaproteobacteria > Hyphomicrobiales > Brucellaceae > Brucella > Brucella sp. NBRC 14130. The sequence goes on along the minus strand of NZ_BAABTE010000012.1, from coordinate 52,991 downwards.
CAAATCGCACAGAACGCGGAAATAGAAGCCACGACGAGCCCGACAAGAAGTAGTGACCAGCCGTCGGCGGAAAGCTGCACTTTGTGGAGTTCCCAGAGCTCCTTGAAGCCAGCCAGGGCGATTGCCGGCAGGCCAAGAAGGAATGAGAACCGCGCCGCCTCCTCTCGCTTCAGGCCGAGGGCGAGCGCCGCAGTCAAAGTCGAGCCTGAACGCGAAACGCCAGGAATCAGCGCTCCGATTTGAGCAATTCCCACGATCATTGCATCGATGGCCGATGTGTTCTCAAGCGTTCGTCGGTGCCGGGCAAAAATCTCCGCGAGCGCCAGGAGGACAGCCATGACGATGCACGCCCAGCCGATGACTTCGAGAGTACGAAGCGGCGAGCCGCACGCGTTCAACGCTCCAGACAAGGAAAGGCCGGCAATACCGATCGGGATCGTGGCAAGGAGAATTCCGACCGAGAAGCGGAAGTGTCGATCTCGGAAATCCCGATTTGCGACGGCACGCAGCGAATTGGTGGCTAGTTGGCTCACGTCGCTCCAGAAATAACTGACGACTGCAGTAAGCGCTGCAAGCTGCATGGCGGCTGAAAAGGCTGAGCCAGGATCCTGCCAACCGAGCAGCGCAGGCACGATCCGCATATGGGCGGTCGAAGAGATCGGTAGCAACTCGGTGATGCCTTGGACAAGTCCGAGCAGGGCGACCTTGCCATAGCCTAGCGCCACGAATCCGGTGTCGACGCCTTGAGTACACGCTCCCGTCATTCTGGCTCCCGGTTGTTGCGCGGCGCGGGCGCGCCCCGATGAATCACGCGCCAAAGTTCGGCGGGGGTTCTGAAGCCGACTGACGAGTCGCAGCAATTCGCGGCAGCCAGCGAGTCCCTCAACCGATCGCTCCCAGCATCGGAAACGTCATCAGCATCCAAATGGCGATCTCCTGCAACCTCCCGGTCATCATCAAAACGCCGACGCCGATCATGACCGCACCACCGCCGATGTTCAGCGCGGCACCGACGCGGCGCATGCGCTTCAATGCGGCTGCCGCGTTTCCCATGAAGAGGGCCGTGAGGAGAAACGGCACACCGAGGCCGAGGCCGTAAGTTCCGAGAAGAATCGCGCCGTTGCCTGATGACGTCGCGGTTACCGTGAGGATGGAGCCCAATACCGGGCCAATGCAGGGCGTCCAGCCGAAGGCAAAGGCGACACCCAGCAGGAAGGCGCCGACCGGTCCATTGACCTGGCGCGGTCCGTTCCATCGGCGGTCGGTCATGAGTATCGGGAGGCGAAGGAGCCCCGTCATCGCCAAACCGAAGACAATGACCAGAGCTCCGCCGATCAGGTTGGTTTCCATCTGGAAGCGTTGGAGAAGGCCGCCGAGGGCCATCGCGCTGACTCCAAGCAGCACGAATATGGTCGTGAACCCGAGCACGAACAGCAGCGCAGGGCGGAAGATGTGAAGCCGGGATACCGCATCACTGCTGCCGGTCGTGCCGGCGCCACCAGCGACATAGGACAGGTAGCCCGGCACGAGCGGCAGGACGCAGGGTGAAAGGAAGGAGATAGCGCCGGCAGCGGCCGCTGTCGCCAGCCCGAGCAACGATATTTCCAGCGCCGCCATGCTCAGCGCTTCCCGTTGCTAAGCGGCTCCTGCGTGCGAAGCACCGGTTGGGTCGAAAAAAGCGATCCAGCCAGGAGCAGCGCGACGCCAATGCTGATTGCAACATCCGCCATGTTGAAGGTCGGCCAATGCCAGTTGCCTATGTGAAAATCGAGAAAGTCTGTCACCGCGCCTTGATGCACGCGGTCAACGATGTTGCCGGCGGCGCCGCCGGCGATCAAACCGAGAGCCGTTGCTTCAATGGTCCTGCGGGTCCGCATTGCCCAAACGAGAAGACCGACCGTGATCGCCACTTTGATCCCGGCCAACAGCAACGGATGCTCGAGGAAGACATCTTGGAACATCCCGAAGCTGACTCCGGTGTTGAAGCCGAGCGTCAGGTTGAAAAAGGGCACAACCTCGATCACGCGTGGCGGGACCATGACGGCATTTATGATCAACCACTTCGTAGCAACGTCGAAAAGAAGCGCGGCCACAAATGCGCCGCCAACCCATATCGCGATATTTCTAGCGGAGCGTTCGGCCACGATGATTCCTTGTGTTCTTCGGGTTCTGATCGGCATTTCTGTCGTCAGCGGCCGCCCCAATACAGGGCGGCCGCTATTGGCTCAATGCGCAGTTGCAGGGCGAGCCACAGTGGAATGCTGGCGCTCCTGTGCTCGAACCTTTGCGCCGCCGACTGGGCCACCATCTCTCTGGCGCTGTTCCCGATTGAGGAGCCGCAAACCGTTGAGAACGACCAGCAGGGAGGCCCCAACATCGGCGGCGATCGCGCCCCAAAGGGATGCGAGACCGATCACCGTCAGCACTGTGAACAACAGCTTCACGGCGATCGAGAAGGCGATATTCTGCCGAATGACGGCGAGCGTGGCTCGTGAATGGCGCACGAGCCAGGGAAGTCTGGAGAGGTCGTCCGACATCAGGGCGACGTCTGCCGTTTCGATGGCTGCGTCGCTCCCCATTGCGCCCATGGCAATGCCGAGATTGGCGCGGCCCATGGCAGGGGCGTCATTGACCCCGTCACCCACCATGGCGACGACGCCATAGCGCCGAACCAGGTCCTCGACGGCCGTGACCTTGTCGCCGGGCAGAAGTTCCGCGCGAACTTCATCAATGCCGGTCTGCTTGGCAATCGCCTCGGCGGTGGCCCGATTGTCGCCTGTCAGCATCACCACTTTTTCCACGCCCGCCCGATGCAGCGCGGTGACGATATCCTTGGCTTCAGCCCTCACAGCATCGGCAACAGCGATCAGTCCCCAGACTTCCTGGCCGTCGCCAACGGCGACAATGGTCCGGCCAGCGCCGGAAAGTGTGTCGGCGCGTTCCAGGATGGCCGGTGAGCCGACCGCGCGTTCATCGAGGTAGCGGCGTGACCCAAGCCAGACTTCGCGACCGGAGACGCGGCCGGTCATGCCGCGACCCGTGATGGCCTGGACGGCCTCGGCCGGTTGTGCGGCAATGCCGTTTTCTGTTGCCCTCGCCAAAATAGCGCGGGCGATGGGGTGCTCGCTGCGCGCCTCGAGGGCTGCTGCTAACCGAAGAAGGTCATCCTCGTTTCGGCTGCCGAGCGCCAAGATCTCCACGACCTGAGGACGTCCTTCGGTGAGCGTCCCCGTCTTGTCCATGGCGATTGCTTTCAAGCGCGCCGGCGTCTCGAGATGGACGCCGCCTTTCACCAACACGCCCTGCTTCGCAGCTCCCGCAAGGGCAGCCACAATGGTCACGGGCGTCGAGATGACAAGGGCACAGGGGCAGGCGATCACGAGCAATACGAGGGCGCGATAGAACCAAACCTCCCAGCCACCACCGAGCAACAGCGGCGGCACCAAAAAAACGGCTATCGCGAGCGCCATAACGACGGGCGTATAGACGCGTGCAAATTTCTCGACCCACTGCTCGCTGGGAGCCCGCCGGCCCTGCGCGGAGCCGACCATGCGGATGATCTGCGCGAGCGTGGTATCGCTTGACGCCTTGGTGGTCACGACGTCCAGCGCGCCTTCGCCGTTGATGGTGCCTGCAAAAACGTCGTCTCCTTCCGATTTGAAGACCGGGACGCTTTCGCCGGTGATCGGTGCCTGGTTGACCTCACTCTCTCCGGCGGCCACACGGCCGTCGAGCGGTACTTTATCGCCAGGTCGAATAATGATGTGCGAACCGACACGGACTTCGGCTGCCGGCACGTCTCTCTCCGTGCCGTCTTCAAGCATGATGCGCGCGGTCGGCGGCGCGAGCTCCATCAGGGCCGCCACGGCCCGCCGCGCTCGGCCGAGGCTCCAGGCCTCGAGAGCAAGGGCGAGCGCGAAGAAGAACGAAACCGTTGCGGCTTCGAACCAAGCGCCAATTCCGATCGCACCCACGACGGCGATCACCATCAGGAGGTTCATGTCGGGACGCAGGCGCCTGGCCGCGAGCCAAGCCTTCGGGGCCACGTAACGCACAGCACAAAGCGCGGCGAGCGTATAGAGAATGACGCTTAGCAGCGGCGTTGCACCTGCACCATGTTCGCCTGCCTCGAAGGTCGCGATGATTCCACCTCCGACCCAGGCGTGAACCGCAAATCCGATCGCGACGAACAGGCCGCTCGCAGCAGTCAGCCATGATTGAATGCGTCTGCGCCGCTCTTCTGCCCGTGCCCCTTCGCTGGTGGCGCCCTCGGTCCAGGGCTCCGCCTGCAGGCCGGCGCGTACAACGGCCTTCTCGATCTTGGCCTCCAAGGCGGCGTCAGGCGCCATGTCGATCGACATGCGGCCGTTAAGAAGGTCGAAAGCGAGCTTGTCCTCACCAACGAGCGGGCCGACTTCGCGCTTCAGGGCGGCGATCTCGTCGGCACAATCCATGCCATGGATTCGATAGACAACGCCGCCAGGCAGATTGATCGGCGGCGGGCTGAGGGCTTCCTTCACGTTGGTCGCGCAACCGCACGCGGATCCTGCGGCATCGCAGGTTGCCTGCTCAGCAACCGCCGGCGCTGTCCACAGCTCAGCCCGCATCCCGGTTCGCGCGACCGCCTGTTCGATCTCTTGGAGGGTTGTCCCGCTCTGAGGTGCAATGGTCATCGCACCCTGCGAAGTGTCGAAGGCGAGCTTATCCTCGCCAACGAGCGGTCCCAGTTCCCTGGTCAGAGCAGCCACCTCATTCTTGCAGTCGAGGCCGCGCACACGCAGGAGCATGGTTTCGGCCGAACCATCCTGGATGAGAGAGCCTGACATCCCGGTTCTTGAGATGCCGCTCACGAGTTCGTCGATCGAGGCACGGTGCTGAGGCGCGACCGTCATCAACCCCTTTGCTGTGTCGAAGGCGAGCCAGTCCTCACCGCCAACCAGAGGGCCGATTTCGCGCTTGAGCATCGCGACCTCGTTTTTGCAATCGAGGCCCTCGACCTTGAACAGCCACGCCGACGCGGAGGACTTATCCGGCTCAGCCAGCAATTGTGCCCTCATTCCAGTGGTAGCGACCGCCTGCTCAATGGTATCGAGTGCCGGAGCGGTCAGGCCCGCGACCTCCATGACACCGCCCTTGGTGTCGAACGACAACTTGTCCTCGCCACCGACGACGGGACCGACCGCGGCACGAAGCATCCGAACTTCGTTCTGACAATCCAAGCCCTCAACCTTGAAGCGTAACGTGCCTAAGGTGCTTCTAGCCTCGGCTTCAATAGTCATTGCGGTCTCCTAAATTTGCTTATTCTCTCGAGCCCGGCTCGAATCCTTTCACGCACCATACGTTCTGTAGTGGCTACAGGAGCAAGAGGCCTTTCAATCGTTTTTTGCCGTCCAAGCGAGCGACAGACGTCAGCGTCCGGCGGCTATCAGCCCGACCACAATTCCATAGCTCGCGATTATTGAGGCGCCGGTGAGCGCCATGCCAAAAGCCCGGCCTGAGACTCGTTTGGCGTAGCCGAATGCAAAGGCGATGCGGCCAACCAGAAACAGAGCAACCAGCAGCGGTATGAGCACCAGTTCGGTTTCTCGCAGAAGCGCTGCTAGGGTCAGATGTGCGCCAAAAGCCAGTACTGTCTGCTCCAATGAATTCTGCAGCACCGCGGCACGCACGGCGATTGCCGGGCTGGGTTTGCCGAACGCCGAGCCCCGTATATCCGCCGGCGAATAGAACCTGCCTCTGCTCACCGCGCCGACGCAGCCGGCCAGCCAGAGAAACATGAGAATACTCGCCTTCAACGTGAACGCGATCCGCTCACCGAAGTCCATCTCTGGGCTGAGGCCGAACAATTCAGGAGGCAGCCAGGCATAGCCAACCACAAGGACGACCGCCGCGAAGGCGAGCGCGACGGCTGAGGCTCGGACAATGCCCACCTGGTCAGAACTGAGCCTCTTGAACACTGTCCTTGCTCCTTGTCGTCCTCCGCCGCCTGCCTGTGGTGATGAAAGACCGGGGGCGACCACTCATCGCGCGTGGGTTCACACGCCCCGATCATAGGTATATAAATCCTGTAGTAACTACAGAATCAACCCTTGCGAGGGGTCGAGGCCGTGACTGAACCCGGTCGCCGTAACAGCGGTCACGGCCACTTGGTGCCGAGATCGGGCACCGCAAGAACAGGAGATGAGACCGGCGGATGAGCTTCTATTCGATTTATCAGCAGGGTTTCGTTCGCGTGGCTGCCTGTACACCGAAATGCGAAGTCGCCGATCCCAGCTACAATGTCGCTGAGACGCTCGCGCTCGCCCGCGACGGTGCGCGCCAGGGTGTTGCGCTGATGGTGTTCCCGGAATTGGGCCTCTGCGGTTACGCGATTGACGATCTTCTCGGCCAAGCCGCGTTGCTGCAGCGGGTGGAACAAGCGATCGAGGAAGTCGCGGCCGCGAGCCGCGAGCTTTCGCCGGTTCTGCTCATCGGCGCGCCGCTGGTGCGGGAAGGACGACTCTACAATTGCGCTGTCGCCGTCCATCGTGGGCGCATTTTGGGTGTTGTTCCCAAAGGACATCTGCCGAATTATCGGGAATTCTACGAAAAGCGTTGGTTCGCTTCGGGCCGAAACCTGAAAGGCGCTACCATCGAGATCGCTGGTCAGTCCGTCCCCTTCGGAATGGATATGATTTTCGCGGCCGAGGATTTGCCAGGCTTCGTCTTCCACGTCGAGCTGTGCGAGGACGTATGGGGACCGGCTCCGCCCAGCGACTTTGCCGCGCTCGCTGGCGCTCTCATCCTTACCAACCTCTCGGCCAGCAACATCACTGTCGGCAAGGCCGAAACCCGCCGGCTGCTCTGCGCAACCCAATCGGCGCGGTGCTGGGCTGCATACATCTATTCCGCGGCCGGTCCGGGCGAGTCGACGACGGACCTCGCTTGGGACGGTCAAGCCTGCATTTATGAACTCGGGCAGCTGCTGGCAGAGACCGAACGGTTCCCGCAGGACTCGCAAATGGCCATCGCCGATGTCGACGTTGATAGGCTCAGACTGGAGCGCCTGCGCACCGGCACCTTCAACGAGGCGGCCATCGCACAAGCTATGCCTGAAGACAGGTTCCGGCGTATCGGCTTCCGGTTCGAGCCGTCGATGACGGACCTCGGGCTGCGCAGGGCCGTCGCGCGCTTCCCCTATGCTCCAGCCGATCCGGCACGCCTCGACCAGGACTGTTATGAGGCCTACAGCATCCAGGTCCAGGGGTTGATGAAGCGCCTTCAGGCGACGGGCATCCGCCGCGTCTGCATCGGGGTCTCCGGTGGTCTGGACTCCACTCACGCGCTGATCGTGGCGGCGAAAGCGTTCGACCGGCTAGGCTGGCCCCGGTCCGACATTCTCGGCTTCACGATGCCGGGCTTCGCGACGGGGGAGGCCACCAAGGCAAATGCCTGGACGCTGATGCGTAGTCTCGGCGTCACCGCCGAGGAGATCGACATCAAGCCGTTGGCGCAGCAGATGCTGGCGTCACTTCAGCATCCGTTCGCGCAAGGCGAGCCGGTTTACGACGTGACGTTCGAGAACGTGCAGGCGGGCCTGCGCACGGACATCTTGTTCCGTGCAGCCAACCAGCGAGGCGCCATGGTGCTTGGCACTGGCGATCTGTCCGAAATCGCGCTCGGCTGGTCGACCTACGGTGTCGGCGACCATATGAGCCACTACAACGTCAACGCGTCGGTGCCGAAAACACTCATCCAGCATTTGATCCGCTGGGTGGCACAGTCAGCCGCCTTCGATGAGGTAACGAACGGCACGTTGCTCTCCATTCTTGACACTGTGATTTCGCCAGAACTCGTGCCGGCCGGCGAAGGCGGCGCCTTACAAAGTACGGAGGAGAAGATTGGGCCTTATGAACTGCAGGATTTTACCCTGTTTTATTTGACGCGCTATGGCCTGAAGCCGTCGAAGATCGCTTTCCTGGCCTTCCATGCCTGGCGTGACGCCACCGCCGGAGCTTGGCCTCCACAGTATCCGGAAGAGCGCCGTCGCGCATATGATCTGCCCACAATCAGATCGTGGATGGAGGTGTTCCTCTATCGCTTCTTCACGATCAGCCAGTTCAAGCGCTCGGCGTCGCCGAACGGCCCCAAAGTCACTGCTGGCGGCTCGCTGTCGCCGCGCGGCGATTGGCGCGCTCCGTCGGATGGCAACGCCCGCCTCTGGTTGGAGGAGTTGCGCGCTCACACGCCGTCGGAATGAACGTGCCCTGAGGGTTGGCGCTCAGCGGCCAACGGCAATCGGCGCACGGATGCCGATGACGCTTCCGCCCAGTTGTTATCCCTACTCGAACCACCGTTACGGAATGAATTCGCCATGATCACCATCGGAGCCTTGTCACAACGGACAGGCGTCAATATCGAGACAATCCGCTACTACGAGCGGATCAATCTCATCCCGCCGCCGCCCCGCACAGAGAGCAGGCGGCGCCTCTATGAAGCAGAGGATGTTCGGCGACTGACGTTCATACGCCATTCCAGGGATCTCGGCTTCGACATCCCGGCTATTAAGACGATGCTCGCTCTGCAGGAAAGGCCAGAGTCCTCTTGTGAGCAGGTGAGCCGAATTGCCACCGATCAGCTCGAAGCCGTCGAGGTGCGGATCCGACGCCTTCTCGGACTTAAGAGCGAGCTCACTCGGATGATCAAATCGTGCGACAATGGGAAAGTCGCATCGTGCCGGATCATAGAAGTTTTAGCTGACTCACCCAACTCGCATGATGCCCCCTGAATCGCTGAGGAATTCAGGAACATCCACGACTTTGTTGGCTAGGGAGTGCCCGAATACCCCATCTATAATAGTCGTTCTTGTCGGCCAAATCCATCCATTATCGCCGTCCAAGCTGCGTCAAGTGGCGGGTGGCATTTTTCTGATTCGGGTTCGTGCGTCTCTGCCGACCGCGTCCGCTGATGCCGGGCCGGCGGCGGCCCGGCGGCGCCCTCACCGGGCGAAGGGGTCCAACTCGTGGACGATGGTGTCCTCGTCGCCGTCATATTCGGTGGCGGGCATCACGCCCATAGTGCCGTCGCCGGCGCGGAAGATGACGATCGAGACCATCAGGGTCGAGGCGAGGCTGAGGGCGAAGGCGTGGGCATCTACAAGCGACATATCCGGCTCCCGTTCTGGTGGCGGGGACCATCCCCGCTCGACAGGCGCCCGATGGGTTTGGTCGCGGCCGCGATCACCCTGGAGGCCAGAGCCGGAAGGGCCGCACGCACGCGTAGCGGACCCCCTTGCGGGGTTGATCGTGGAAGGCCGGGATTGAAACCAAGGTCAGCCTCCAAGAGCGGGGTGGCGCTGTCATCCAGCCGGAGCTGGATTCCTTGCTGCCGGAGATGCTCACGCCGCTGCGTCATCCTCCCGCATTGATGGGTGATCGGCACTGCCAGCGCCGACCGCGACGTCGCCTTGGCATGACCGCGATTCGACCGAATGGCGATGGTGGCGCCGAGCGGATGTTGGCACGACCGCATGGAGCGCGATGGCAAGGTTCCTCCTGGCGGACCATCCGGTGTGTGCGGAAATATCGGATGCGGCAGCGCGCCTTCTTGTCGAAGCTCGGCCGACCGCCAACATGGGGGAAGGCCCGGCGGCTGGTGCCGCCGGGCCTTCCGTCCTCCGGTCAGAACGGGATATCGTCGTCGAGGACATCGGGGGCCGGATCTTCGTCCTCGCGCTTCGGCCAGGCGAGGAACCTGATACTCTCGGCGACGACCTCGGTGGTGTAGCGGTCCTTCCCGTCGCGGTCCTGCCACTTGTTCGTCCTGTTGCGGCCGATGATGAGGACCATCATGCCCTTCACGCACTTCTCTGCGGACTTGGCCTGGCCGTTGAAGGCGACGACGCGGTGCCATTCGGTTTCCTGTTCGGCGTAGCCGCGTTCGTTGCGAACGATCTTCCCGTCGGAGTAGCGCGGGCGGGAGGTGGCTACGGAAAAGTTCGCGACCTTGCCGCCGCCGTTGGTGTTGCGGATTTCGGGGTCTGCGCCGAGGTTGCCGATGAGGGTGACTTGGTTGAACATCTTCTGTCTCCGTTTTCTCTCGCCGGAGGGACCGTCCCTCCGACGAGACCCGGATGAAGGCCGTCCGGAGGCACCTGCACTGACGCCCTTGGGCGGCAGCTCGACTCGCAAGGTCCGGGGTGGGGCGGGCAGACGCGCTCGCGCGGCAACACGGCCCGGAAAGCTTGCGGGTTGCCGGTGGAAACGGAACGGACTTAGGGGATCGTTCAAGGAGGAGGGATTGGTCTTTCCGCGAGAGCAAACCGGAGACCTATGCGTCAACCTGATCCTCGGCGGCTTCCCGGCGACACCGACACCGCAACGCCGACATGGCGACCGCTCCCTTGTCGCAACGCACGCCACCATCCTGTTCGTCGCCACGACGGAATGACCGCGCCGAACGTCTGCGGCGATGTTGGCAGGAACCGTCACCGCGTTGTCAGCCCGAACGGCTGGCCTCGAGACGCTGCCAAGCATGAGGGGCATGATGGTTCCCGTTATCGGTGCCAGGGCGACCCATGGCTTGCGCCGCAGGGTCAGCGACCGCCACTACGCAGTCGTTTCGCCGAGAGCGTCTGGGGCGTCGCCGCCGACGTCGAACGTCGAAGATCAGGACGGAACTGTCAGCCGACCGATCCTGGTCTGACCGGGGGACCGAAAGCTGGCGGCATCAGCCTCCGGTCCGGTTTTCCCGGCGGAAGCGGCCGGCCGAGCTTCAACCGGGAGGGGAGGATGGGTTTGGGAAGGAGATCGCGGTAGGGACGCTCATTGCTGAGCGCCCCCCGCACAGATCCGTACGTGCAGGATTCCCGCATACGGCTCCTACCTTGGGTGTTTGACGGCGAAGCGGACGCTAGGCCATGGATGCAGGATTACCGGTTTCGGAAGCCATTGTGCTGCGAGCTTCTCCACCCGGGATGTGGACGTCGTGTCCATCTGGCCACGACGCCGCAGAGCCAGCTTCCAGAGGAAGATGACGTGTTCCCGGAAGGCGCGAAGAGACCGCAGGTTGGCGGGCACCGCATGATACTCATAGTATCCGCGAATAACCTGCCGGAGCCATTTCGCCTGTTCGCGAACTGGCCTGTTTCTCAACCATAGCAGCCGCTCCTTGATCTCCCGCAGCTTCGCCCTCATGCGGTCTCGACGGGATTTCCGCAAAAGCTGGAACTCGCCCCGCCGGGATTTTCCGCAAATATGGGTGAAGCCAAGAAAGTCGAAGGTCTCCGGCTTTCCGAGGCCACGTTCCCGACGACGGCTGGCTGCATAGCGGCCAAACATCATCAGGCGCGTTTTCTCGGGATGCAGCGATAGAGAGAACTTCTCCAACCGTTCTCGCATCCTGATCTGGAAACGGTGCGCGTCTGCTTCTCGTTCGAAGCCGACCACGATATCGTCCGCATAGCGCACGATGATCATGTTCCCCGTGGCTGACCGCTGTCGCCAGCGATTGGCCCAAAGGTCGAAGACGTAGTGAAGGTAGAGGTTAGAGAGCAGCGGTGAAGCCACCGATCCCTGTCCCGTTCCCTGTTCACTCGTCGTCACGGTCCCTTCTTCCAGAACGCCCGCCTTCAACCATTTCTGGATGAGGCGGATAATGCGCTGGTCGCCGATCGGGTGATTCAGGAACCTGACCAGCCATTCCTGACTGACCCGGTCGAAGAACTGCTGGATATCGGCGTCCAGTATGAAGTTTACCTTCCGCTTTTCGATCCCGACCGCGAGCGCGTCCAGCGCATCGTGCTGGCCGCGTCCGGGTCGGAAACCGTACGAGAACCCGAGGAAGTCTTCCTCGTAGATCGCGTTCAGCACCGCGACCGTCGCCCGTTGGACGATCTTGTCGTCCAGGGCGGCGATTGCGAGAGGGCGTTGGCGTCCGTCCGGCTTCGGTATGTACTGTCGCCGTGCGGGGCTTGCCCGGTATGCCCCTCCATACAGCCTGCCGTGCAGATTCTCGATCAGGTGATCGAAGTCTGCTTCGTAGGCCCGCCATGTCAATCCATCCACGCTGGGGGCAGCATCACGCCGCAGGGCGTAAAATGCGGTCCTCAACGTTTCGAGACTGAGATGGTGAAAGAGGCTGGTGAACCTTTCCTGCTTCCTACGCCTTGCGGCTTGCCGTATGCGGTCCAGCGCATGTGACACGCTTTCCCGGTCCTGTGCCCGGCGCGTGGTTGGCTGATCCGCATTTCCCTTGGTCGCCGCCCTTGGCTCCACCGACTCCGCAGCCGGTTTCCCGACCTTGTTCGCCAGCTTCACAGCTACTATGGCGGCGTCTGACTTCTCACGATCGTTCATCATCGGCTCATGCTTTCGCTTTCCCGATGCGGGCCGAGGCGGCAGCACCGTCTCGGCCAATCGTGAGATCTCCCGGTTCCCGTGAAAGGAATTTCCGCACATGCCGGTGTCTACGACCACGCCGGGCCGGTCGAGTGCTCGCAATAACGCACTCTTCCGTGTTGCCTTCCGGGCTCCACACACCGTCGGCACCCGAGATCAGGTTCCTTACGCGGCTCAATGGCCGGCCTGTGCTTTCTCCTACCGACGCTTCACCGACGTCCTCACGGACGGCGGCGCACGGCTCGGAGCCAATGTGGATCGCTACTCCTTCATTGAAATGGACTTTCACCATTCTATTCCTTTCCGGTTTCTCCGGCGCTCGTGGAGGGAACCGTCCCTCCTTCCCATGGGTGGGGGTGTTTGAGGGGGCGGGGCAAGCCCTGCCCCTTCATGGGGAGAGTTGTGAGAGGGGGCGGCACGCCCCCTTTCGCATGTGATGGCGGCCGGTCGATCCGGCTGTCATTGCACTGACATCAAAGCAAAAGCGACAGGCGGCCGAAGCCGCCTGTCGCTGGCCTAACCTTATCAGTCCGGGCCGTGCAGCAGTTCGTAGTCGCCTTCCGGGTCGATCCCATCTATCCGGGCAAGCGCGTAGATCACCGCGCGGACCTTCCAGTCGCCGATGCAGGTGCGGCGCTGCGCGATGAGGATACTCACCGCCGTCTCATTGGCTTCGATCGCCGCGATCGCTTCATCCACCCTGTCGAAAGGTGCGAGATTCTCGACGGGTTCGTAGTCGCCGTATTCGTCGTCCCACCTGCCGGCGATATACATCCGCTCGTGCTTCAGGTTTTCGATGGCTTCCTCGGCCTCGCGGATGAGCCGGAAGCCTTCCTTTCGGTCCTGCCAATATTGCGCGCTGCCGCCGTCGATGGTGATGATCTTGCGATAGGTCATGGAGTTCTCCTTTCGTTTCTGACGAAAGGTGGGCCACGCTGTTGGCCAGAGGTGTCAAGGACCGCGCAAGCGGCCGCCTCGCGGGGATCGGAGGAACCGATTTTGTGGAGTCGGCCAAGGGCCGGCGGAGGAAAATTGGAGGTGCCGATCATCCTTTACACCGGATGGCCTGGCGTAAAATAGGACGTCAGGTGCGACCTGGAAAGTCGCATAAGTTTCTGTTTTACAGGAGGAATTCGAGAGATGAACTAACTGATAAAACCGGTTGTTCCATCAACCGTTCCCTACCCGGACATGCGGAGTTGGCAACGACTCGGTGTGAAGCTTCGGGAACAATGTAGCCACCGGGCATCCGGTACACTGAGCCGTGAGGCAACGTGGAATCTGCCAGCACGAGGGCGGTGAGGCGCTAGGGACGAGCGGCAACGATCAACATATGTGAACCTCTGATAAACGTCGTAACCATTGACAAGCCAAACGTGCTGACAGGCTTGACCAAAAGGTATGCAGCAAGGTGTGGTCTCTTCTGACGTGAGCCACCATGGACGATGTGCTGCCGGCGAATAGGAGGGATCCGACCCGCTCAGAGACTTATGTGGAACAGGGTAAGCCCGTAGCGCTGCCGGAAACGGCAGGCGAACCGTAAGGAACGCTGTTGGCGCTGCGGGTAAAGGAAAGCGGAGAAAGCGAAAGCCCGGCTGTAATTGTCGGGATACGGGCTGCAACATCGCCCGACACGAAAGTGGGCAGACTTCCGCTCGGTCATTCATGGCGAGAGAGCATGACAAATCGCTGGACGAGGAAAAGCAGATGACGGCTACCGATGCGAAAACATCGATGGCTGGTGCGTCCTCGCACGAGGCTCAGATGTGGGATCAGGCGAACTGGCTCCACATTGAGGCAACCGTGGAGCGACTTCAAGTACGTATCGCCAAGGCCACTCGCGAAGGCAGATGGGGCAAGGTGAAAGCCCTGCAACGTCTGCTGACCCGCTCGCACAGCGGCAAGATGCTTGCTGTGAAGCGGGTGACGGAAAATCGTGGTAAGAATACGCCGGGGGTGGATGGAGCAATCTGGTCAACCCCGGCGGCCAGATGGAAGGGAATGACGACGCTACAGCACCGTGGTTATCGAACGATGCCACTACGCCGCGTCTATATCCCGAAAAGCAACGGCAAGAAGCGCCCGCTCGGGATTCCCTGCATGCGGTGCAGGGCGATGCAGTCCTTATGGAAGCTCGCTCTGGAACCCGTGGCAGAGAGTCGGGCGGACCCGAACTCCTATGGATTTCGGCCCAGACGCTCGACAGCCGACGCCATCGGCAAGTGCTTCATCTCGTTGGCGAGACACGTTTCGCCAGCGTGGATTCTGGAGGGTGATATCCGTGGCTGTTTTGACGAAATTAGCCACGATTACATCCTCAAGCATATACCGATGGACAAGGGTGTCCTGCGAAAGTGGCTTCAAGCCGGATATATCGAAGAGGAAACCCTGTTCGAGACGACGGCGGGAACTCCCCAAGGCGGGGTAATCTCGCCGACGATCGCGAACATGGTGCTGGATGGGCTCGAAGCAGCGGCACACGCAAGTGCGGGTTCTACGAAACGCGCGCGCGAGAAAGCCTGCCTAAACGTCATCCGCTATGCGGATGATTTTGTCATCACCGGCATTTCCAAAGAAATACTGGAGGACAAGGTCATGCCTGCGGTCAGGAAGTTTCTGGCCGCTCGGGGTCTGGAACTCTCGGAAGAGAAGACCAAAATAACGCATATAGCGGAGGGTTTCGATTTTCTGGGCCAGAACGTACGCAAGTACAACGGCAAGCTCCTGATAAAGCCGTCCAAGAAGAGCGTTAAATCGCTTCTCGACAAGGTCCGGAAGGTCATAAAAGGCAACGCCACCGCTACGCAGGCGTCATTGATACACAAGCTCAACCCCATCATTCGAGGATGGGCCATGTATCATCGTCATGTCGTGGCAAAGGCAACCTTCTCTTTGGTGGATGACCGCATCTGGCGAATGCTTCGGAAATGGGCGTGCCGAAGGCACCCCAATAAGGGAGCACGATGGGTGCAGAGCAAGTACTACCGGATTTATGGAAACCGGAACGGGGAATTTGGCACGGAAGACACCAAATATCGGTTATTCCGCGCAGCGACGGTCTCAATTAGGAGACACATCAAAATCCGCGCTCCGGCCAGCCCATTCGATCCAGTGTGGCACGAGTACTTCGCCCATCGTCGAGCCACGAAATCAGCCGTCGAGTGACCGGGTGCCACGGCATGGTGCTGAAGAATGGCTTGAGCCGGGT
Source organism: Brucella sp. NBRC 14130 (assembly GCF_040371715.1). Classification (NCBI taxonomy): domain Bacteria; kingdom Pseudomonadati; phylum Pseudomonadota; class Alphaproteobacteria; order Hyphomicrobiales; family Brucellaceae; genus Brucella; species Brucella sp. NBRC 14130. The sequence continues at coordinate 37,406 of NZ_BAABTE010000012.1, read as the reverse complement.
ACGGGGCGATCCGTACGCCCGGTTCTGAGGGGGCAGCGGGGCAGCAATGCCCCGCTGCTACCCGACAGAGAGAGGAGCAACCACGGCGTCGACCAGACGCCGTGTCCGCATTGGGATGGGGATGGTTTGGAAGGGGGTGATACCCCTTTCCATGGGTGGGGGTCGAAGGGGGCGGGGCTCTGCCCTGCACCCTTGGGGAGAGCTTGAGAGGGGCGGCCCTGCCACCCTTTCATCGCGGGAGCATCGGACCAAAAAGTGGATTCCGGTTTTTGGACCGATCCGATGCTCCGACAGGAATGTGGGATTGCCGCGCGCCCTAGCGCGGCGGTTCCGCCGATAATTCCTTACCGGCAGGGCGCCCGGCCGAAGACCCGCGCCGCCGCCTAGCGGGACAGCGCCGCCTCGCCGAGCGCGTTGAGGTTGACGATCGCCGCGATGGCGATCACGACACCGGCGAAGATCCCGAAGGAATTGAGCATGAGCGCGGAATCGGTGCCGTGCTTGAGGATCCCATAGACCAGGGCATAGCCCGCGATGAAGGCCGGCACGGCGAAGACGGCAAGCGCCACCAGGCGCAGCGCAAGGTTCTTCGCCAGCCCGACGACAGCGATGACCAGCACCACGGAGGCCAGCGCCGCACCGAGAGCGGCAAGGCCCGACCAGACGAAGCCGGCCTCGGCGGCATAGACCCACTGGAAGGCGGTCAGCCCGACCATGAACGGCAGGGCATAGATCGCCAGGTGCCACGCGATCACGCAGAAGGTGATGGTGCCGGAAATCGCAAGCAGGATAAGCGTCATGAAAGCCTCCTCGGATCGATGATGGTCGTATCTCGACAGGCCGTCTCTATGCTGCGCACCGCCTGGATTTGACTATTTCGCCGGGTTTACGGCTCCTATTTGAGCCGGAAGATGGCGCTGCAGTCAAGTCTTTGCAGCCGTTCTGCGCAGGGACGAGGCGGCCGATCATGCCGCCTCGCCGTGGTGAAGGTGGCGCTCACGCGCCACCTTCATACATCCTGGCAGGGATGCCGAGCTTGCGAGCCTTGTCGTAGAGGTTCGCCTGAATCCCGCCGGTGCCGAAGACGAGGACGCCGACCGGAAGGATTTCGAGCATCGCATCGTTGCGCTTGTAGGGCGCTTGCTTCGCCGGATACTTCTTGAAATCCGGCTTGAGCGGGAACTGCTTCACCTTGCGGCTATCTGCCCAGCGGGCGGCGATCCTCTCGGCGCCGCGCTCGGAGCCGCCGTGCAGCAGCACCATGTCCGGTCGCTTCCCAAGGGCCTGGTCGAGCTTCGCCCAGATGAGGGTGTGATCGTTGAAGTCGGTGCCGCCGGAGACTGCGACCACCGGACCGGAGGGCAGCATCAGCTCGGTTTCCGCCCGGCGTCTGGCCGCCAGGAAGTCCCGGCTGTCAATCACCGCCGCCGTCATGTTGTGATGGTTGACCAACGAGCCGGTGCGGGGCCGCCAGGGCGTGCCGGTCTGGCGCTCGAAGTGATCGCCGGCCTGGTCGCGCATCAGCTCGAAAGCGTTCCGCCGCTCGATCAGCGTCTGGCCCTCGGCCGTGAGGCGCTCCAGCTCGGTGGACTTCACCTCGGAGCCGTCCTGTTCCCGCTGGAGGCGGCGCTGGGCCTGCTCGTTGTCGTCAAGCTCGCGTTCGATCCGGCTGGCGGCGCGATGGAACAGATTGACCGTTCCCCAGAGCAACTCGTCGAGGTCGGGTTCGAGGCGGGTATCGCCAAGCGTGGCGACCAAGGCGTCGAAGATGTCGGCGATGGCGCCTGCGACCGCATTACCTTCGGGCAGCGGACGAGGATCGGGTTCATCCTCGAAGGGGCGGTAGCCGTAAAGCTGCAATTCGGTGAGGACGTGATCGGTGGGGGACGAGGTGTGGACCGGCTCGAAATCGTCGTCGTGATGGGTCATCCCGTTGCTCCTTGTTCGGGAAGCCGCGACCGTCGCGGCCTTCATGGCGACGAAAGCCCACGGGCGGGACGGCCTGGCAGCCCTCGCCTCTTGCGAGGGCCTCGATGGCCGGGTCCGGTTAATTTGTTTCGCGATGCAAAGGCGGGCTCGCCCCGCCGGCGGAAATTAGCCGGTCGCGGCCATTGCCTGGCTGGCCCGTTTGTGGGCCGCTCGCCCTCTCAGAAGGCCAAGGTCGCCGGCCTTTCCGGCACACGGAGACCGGGTCTCCATGACCCGACGACGATTTCGCGCCGGTCGCATCGCCCGGCCCCGATCACGCTCACTCAACGGCTCAGGAAACGGCCCGCATCGTCGGGGTGAAGCTGGTCCTTCAGCAACGCCATGAGGGCGTCGAGGCCGCCGTCACGCAGATCGTCGTTGAAGTCGCCGCCATGCGGGGCGAGGCCGATCGCCTCGATTCCGACCGCCGTTGCCCTGGCGATCAAGATGTCCCGCGCGCGGTTTCCAGCCGGATCTCGATCGCGGACGACATAGAGCCGGCGCAGCTCCGTCGGGAACAGGACGGCGGCGAGGTGAGCCGCCGAGAGCGCCGCGATCATCGGCATGCGGGGCAGACCCGAGCGGACCGACAGCACGGTCTCGATGCCTTCGCCGGCCGCCATCACGTCGCCCGACCGGCCGAACCGCACACCGTTGCCGAGGAGGCCGCCCATCGCCCGGCGCGGTGTTTCGACATTCGAGCTCCAGACACCGCCCGGCGGGAGCCAAGTGCGATGCGCCCCGGTCACGGCGTCGGCGAGGTCGGTGACGGCTGCGATCATCGCCGGAAGCGCCTGGGTGACGCTGGACCCTCTGGGACGATAGTAGCAGCCGGGATGGAAATGGAGGCTGCCGAGATCATGCAGCGCCGTGATGCCGCGACTGCGCAGATAGGTTTCCGCAATCGTGCCGCGGATCGTCTGCGAGATGGCAAGGAGCCGGCGCGCTGCCTCGCGCGATCCAGATGGCGTCGGTTTCCGGCCGTGAGCCGTCCCCTCCAGCGGTTCGGGATCGGGTTCCGACAGGAAGCGTCGTGCCTCGGCCGCAATGGAGCGGAAGTTGGAGCGCCCGATCGCCGCCGCGATCACGTCGAGCAGGTCGCCATGGGCGTCGGGGACCGCAGCATCGGTCCATTTACCCGCTGCGCCCTTGCCGGTCTCCGGGCCGGTCAGGCGCACATACATGGAGCGGCCCGGCGTGTTGTTGACATCACCGACCAGCCAATAATGGCCTTCGCGGCGACCATTGGAGAGATATTGGCGACAAACCGCCTCGGCCCTTCGGCCGAGACGGATAGCAAGTTCCGAGGCGTCGAGCCGAGACATCAAGCCGTCTCCCGTTCGCCGATGCGCTCGACCGGCCAGCGGTCGAGGATGCGGGTAAGCACGTCGACGGCCGACGCATCGGTTGGAACGAACATGCGCAGCTTCCACGAGATGATTTCATGGAAGAGACCGTAGGCCGTCAGGCGCTCGCGCATCGTGTCGGTGAAACCGGACAGCTCGATGCGATGCGCGCCCATGACGCGGACCCGCCGAAGCTGAAGGCCCTCGGCAAGATCAAGGACGGTGCGGCCGTCCATGAGCGCCGTGAAGGCATCCGAAGGCGCAAGCGCCGTGGTGCCGGTCTCGGTCGCCTGCGCGGCCCAGGCCGGGGAGACGCGGCGGCCGATCACGCGCTCACCGGCATCCGTCTGGAGCCGATAGACGCGGGTGGATTCGTTCGGCAGCCGTTTCCAGATCGGCAGCAGCAAGCCCGTCACCATATGCAGCGTGCCGGTCGAGAACTCCGGCACCTCCGCGACCTCGGCGCTCCAGGCCGAAGCGAAGGCGTCGCTGTCGGCCTCGACCCATTGGGTTCCGCCCATCAGCCGGATGGGGATGTTATGCGCCTCCATCGGCCGGATCAGCCGCACGCGGCGGTCGACCTCGCCATCGTCGAGCATGACGCTGGTGGTCGGAATCTGGACGGCGGCGCGGCCCGACCGCTCGTTGATCAGGAGCTTCGCGCGCGGATCGTCGAGTTCGGCAAGGGCGGCGGCGAGCGTGACCGGCCGGTTGCGCTTGCGCTCGTCGATGGTCAGCAGGCGGGTTTCAGCGCCGGTGCGCGGATGGGTATAGATCGTTTGCCGGTCGGTGACGACGAAGCTCTCCGCGTGCAGGGTTTCGAGTCCGGCGTCATAGGTGCCGGACGCGATCGCGCCCTCGATCTTGGCGGCAAGGAGCTGCTCGAAGGCCGTGAAGAGAACGCCCTGAAGCTCGATGGTGAGCGCCAGCAGCCGGTTCAGAAATGTCGTGATCGGTGGCAGATCGTCCTTGATGCCGTTGTCGTCCATGAGTTTCAGGCCGGTCGCGGCCTCGAACCGTTCGAGCGAGCAGCCCTCGACCTTGCCGCGAACGAGCAGGAGATAGAGCTGGCGCAGCGCGTCGCGGGCATAGTGCGATTCCAGATTGTCCTCGGGCCTGAACAAGCCCTGTCCGCCGGTCTGGCGCTGGCCGCGCGTGATCGCGCCCAGCGTGTCGAGGCGGCGCGCGATCGTGCTGAGAAACCGCTTCTCGGCCTTCACATTGGTCGAGATCGGCCGGAACAGCGGCGGTTGCTTCTGGTTGGTCCGGTGGGTGCGGCCGAGGCCCTGAATGGCGGTGTCGGCCTTCCAGCCGGCTTCGAGCAGATAGTGGACGCGCAGCCGCGTGTTCTTCGCCGACAGCTCGGCATGGTAGGAGCGGCCGGTTCCGCCGGCGTCACTGAACACCAGCGCGCGCTTGGCGTCGTCCATGAACGCCTGGGTCTCGGCGAGGTTGGCCGAGCCCGCGCGGGTCTCGACCATGAGCCGGTCAATGGTGACGCCGTTGCCGGGCCTGCGCACGATGCGGCGGGACCGGCCCGTCACCTCGGCCACGGTGTCGGCGCCGAAGTGCTGAATGAGCTGGTCGAGCGCCGGGGACCGGTGGCAGGCTGGCGAGCTTGGCGATGAGCGCGTCTCGGCGGGCGACCGCCTCGCGGCTTTCGACCGGCTGGCCGTCGCGTGTGACGGCCCGCGACGACAGGTTGCCTTCCGAGTCGGTGAACGGTTCGTAAAGCTGCACCGGGAAGGAATGGGCGAGGTAGTCGAGGACGTATTCTCGCGGCGTGATGTCGAGGCGGACATCGTTCCATTCCTCGGTCGGTAGCTCGGCCAGCCGGCGCTCCATCAGGGCCTCGCCGGTCGAGACGATCTGGATGACGGCTGAATGGCCCGCCTCCAGATCGGCGGCGATCGAGCGCAGCAGGGTTGGCGCTTTCATGCTGCACAACAAATGGCCAAAGAACCTCTGCTTGGCGGACTCGAAGGCGCTGCGCGCCGCCGACTTCGCCTGCCGGTTCAAGGTGCCGGAGGAGCCGGTGATGTTCGACGCCTCCATCGCCGCATCCAGATTGTTATGGATGACGGTGAAAGCGCCGGCATAGGCGTTGTAGATGCGCCTCTGCTCGGGCGTCAGCTCGTGCTCGACCAACTCGTATTCGACGCCGGCGAAGGAGAGCGAGCGAGCGGTGTATAGGCCGAGCGCGCGCAGGTCACGGGCGAGAACCTCCATGGCCGCGACGCCGCCGGCCTCAATCGCTTCGACGAATTCGGCGCGCGTCGAGAATGGGAAATCCTCGCCGCCCCAGAGGCCGAGCCGCTGCGCGTAGGCGAGATTATGCACTGTGGTCGCGCCGGTGGCCGAGACGTAAACGATGCGGGCATTGGGCAACGCGTGTTGCAGGCGAAGGCCGGCGCGACCCTGTTGGGACGGGCTGACGTCACCGCGTTCTCCCTTGCCGCCGGCAGCGTTCTGCATGGCGTGCGCCTCGTCGAAAATGACCACTCCATCGAAGTCTTTTCCCAACCATTGGACGATCTGCTCGACCCTGGAAACCCTCTCCCCGCGGGTGTCGGAGCGCAGCGTGGCATAGGTGGTAAATAGGATGCCCTCACCGAGCGTGATCGGCTTGCCCTGCGGAAATTGCGACAGCGACACGAGCAGAAAAGGCTCCATGCCGAGCGCGCGCCAATCGCGTTGCGCGTCCTCCAGGAGCTTGTCGGACTTCGAGATCCAGACGGCCTTCCGCCTCCCCTGCATCCAGTTGTCGAGAATGATCGCCGCCGACTCGCGACCCTTGCCGACGCCGGTGCCGTCGCCGATCATGAAGCCCTGGCGGAACAGCACCGCGTCCTTGGCGTCCTCGGGCGCGGCCGAGACGACATCGAGCGTTTCGTCCACCGTCCAGGCGCCGGGGATGTGGTCCGAATGGGCCTCGCCGGCATAGATGACGGTTTCGAGCTGCGCGTCCGACAGCAGGCTACAGATGGTCTTCGGCAGATGCGGCCGATAGCTGGGTTTGGGCGGCGCGACGCTGGCCATGGCCGCCGACTGCACAAGCTGCGTCGGATGGGCCTGAGCGCCGGGAATGCGGATGACCTGAAGGCGGTAGTCCTCGTAGATCGCATCGCTGATGTGACTGCCCTCGGCGGCCTGCCAGTCCTGGGTCTCGTAGTCGAGCGGCTCAGCCTCGGGCTCGGCGGGCGTGATGGGGCGTGCGAGTCGGGTGTTGCGGTTGACATAGCCGCGCACGGTCCGAGGCGCGGCCGAGGTCGGCGTGGCGGCAGGCAGGCCGGGCAGCTCGACGGGGAGCCGGGCCGGAACATGTTCCGTGACCCAACCCATCAGCGTGGCGACATCCGGCGCGACGCCCGGAGCGGCCGGGAAAATCGCGGGATCGTCGGCCGGCAGCTTGTCGATGACGGTCAGCCGCGTGGCGATCGTCGTGCCGTGCTTGGCATAGACGGAACCGTCGATCGCGGCCGAGAGGACGACGCGGCCGCGCTCCTGCATGCGGGTGAAGGCGTCGGTCCACGCCGGATTGTCGGACGCGAAGTTCGCGCCGGTGATCGCCACCAGCCGGCCGCCGGGCGCCAGGCGCGCAAGCGCTGAGGCGACATGGCGGTAAACTGCGTCGGCCATGCGGGTATCGACATTCGCCAGCGCCGAGAACGGCGGGTTCATCAGCACCACGGACGGGACGAGGGCCGGATCAAGATGATCGTCGATCTGGGCTGCGTCGAGGCGGGTGACGGATAGGGCCGGAAAGAGGGAGGAGAGAAGACTAGCCCGCATGTCGGCCAGCTCGTTGAGGACGAGTCCGCCGCCGGCGATCTCGGCGAGAATGGCGAGGAGGCCGGTGCCGGCCGAGGGTTCGAGCACGCGGTCGGTCGGCGTGATGGCGGCGGCGGTCGCGGCGACCAGGCCGAGCGGGATCGGGGTCGAGAACTGCTGGAAGGTCTGCGCTTCCTCCGAGCGGCGGGTATGCGTCGGCAGGAGCCCGGCAATCTTGGTCAGCATCGGCAGGCCATGCGCGGCCGACCCGGCTTTGCGGATAAGCGTCTTTCCGTATTTGCGCAGAAACAGGACTGTGGCGGCCTCGCACGCCTCGTAGGCGGTCTTCCAGTCCCAGGCGCCGGCCGCGTCGGAAGCGCCGAAGGCCGCTTCCATCGCACCGCGAAGTGTGGCGGCGTCGATCCGCTGGCCGCGTTCGACATGGGGAAGCAGCAGGCCCGCTGCGGCGAAGACGCGGGCGGCAGTATCGGTTTCGAGGGCAAGGGGAAGCGGCGCGGTGGCGGATGCCGCCGCGGATGCGGAAATCATGGACATGGTGGGAACCTCGGAAGAGCGGAAAGGGTGAGAGCCCGTACGGCGCTCTCTCTCGACCGCACGGACTCGACCCCTCCCGGCCTTCCTCTCCCTCTCCAGACGCAACCTTGATCGGCGGGTCGATGCGCGCTATCTTACGTTTGTCTTACATCGAGAAGGATCAGGCCAATGGCCGCCCCGGAAAAGTTCACGACCACCGTCTCCACCAAGGGGCAGATCATCCTGCCTACCGGGCTGCGGCAGCGGCGCGAATGGAGCGCCGGCACAAAACTGACGGTCGAGGAAGCGGACGGCGGCGTGCTGCTGAAGCCGGCGCCGGCCTTCGCCGAGACGCGGCCTGAAGATGTCTTCGGTGTGCTACCTCATAAGGGTAGGCCGAAGACGATCGCCGAGATGGATGCGGGTGTCCTGGCCGAAGCAAAGCGCCGACATGCTGGCGATTGATACCAACCTCGTTATCCGCTACCTGACCAACGATTACCCGAAGCAGTCGCCCCGCGCGCGGGCATTGATCGACGGCGAGGCCGTGTTCGTTGCCGTCACCGTGATGCTCGAAGTGGAATGGGTGCTGCGCAGCACCTATGAATATCGGCCGGCGGATGTGGCCCGCGCAATGCGTTCGTTCGCGGGTCTCCCGACCGTCACGGTCGAGGACGGCGCGGTTGTGGCGACCGCGCTCGACCTGGCCGAGCGCGGCATGGATTTCGCTGATGCGTTGCATCTGGGAAAGGCGGCGCATTGCTCGGGAATGGCGAGCTTCGACCGCAAATTCGTGAAGGCGGCGAAGGCAGCCGGCTACAACACCGTGCGGGAAGCCTGAAGGCCGGTCAACGGGGGCCGCGCCTGTCCGTCTCGGCCCGTCTGTCGAATTGGCCGCGCCAAGCATTGCCTGAACTGGCTGACTCGGCCTGGCGGGTCGAGGCTGGCTGGTCCGAGTCCGCAGGGTGGTCGTGCGGGAGTCTCCAGATCAAGCTGGGCATAACGCTTGACGTCGATGGCTGTAAGGCCCAGTGGCCCATGGAGTGGCGAATGTGCTGGGTGCGGTCTTGGTGAATCGATCGGGCAGTATCGATGCCTCCGTCAAACCTTGGCTAATCCCCTACAGGAGGATAGGATAGCGACATGGATCAGCTATCGCATCTTCATCAAACTCACTCTGCGATCGTCAAGCGCCTGAAGCGCGCCGATGGCCATCTGCGCGGCGTAATCGAGATGATCGAGGCAGGTAGGCCATGCCTCGACGTCGCTCAGCAGCTCCATGCCGTTGAGAAAGCTATAGCACAGGCCAAGAAGACGCTAATTCAGGATCACCTCGACCATTGCCTTGAGGAAGTGGTCGGTCCGCTCACCCGCGACAGGCGGCGGTCGATTGATGAGTTCAAGGAAATCGCGAAGTATCTGTGATGTTGACGATCCTCAAGAACCGAACCTATCGCCACCTCTTTCTCGCACAGGTTATCGCACTTGTTGGAACCGGCCTTGCCACGGTCGCGCTTGGCCTGCTCGCCTTCGATCTGGCCGGAGCCGATGCAGGGGCGGTGCTTGGGACCGCGTTGGCCATCAAGATGATCGCCTATGTCGGCGTTGCGCCGATCGCATCGGCCTTCGCGGAACGCGTGCCGCGCCGCGCCATGCTGGTAGCGCTCGATCTCGTGCGTGCTGCCGTGGCCGTGTTGCTGCCCTTCGTCACCGAAATCTGGCAGGTCTATGTGCTGATCTTCGCGCTGCAATCGGCTTCGGCCGCCTTCACGCCGACCTTCCAGGCGACGATCCCCGACATTCTGCCCGAAGAGAAGGAATACACGCGCGCCCTGTCGCTCTCGCGGCTGGCCTATGATCTGGAAAGCGTCGTCAGCCCGATGCTGGCGGCCGCACTTCTCGCCTTCATCTCCTTCCACAATTTGTTCGCCGGCACGGTGACCGGCTTCCTGATCTCTGCGGCGCTGGTCGTGTCGGTCGTGTTGCCGAGCCCCAAGCCGTCGCAGCCGCGTGGCATCTATGATCGCACGACGCGCGGCATCCGCATCTACATGGCGACGCCGCGCCTGCGCGGGCTGCTGGCGATTAACCTCGCCGTCGCCTCGGCCGGCGCGCTGGTGATCGTCAACACGGTGGTCTATGTGCAGGCAGCCTACGGCCTCGACCACCAGGCGACCGCATTGGCGCTCGCCTGCTTCGGCGGGGGATCGATGGTCGCGGCGCTCGTTCTGCCGAAGCTGCTTGAGTCCGTGCCCGACCGGACCGCCATGCTGGCGGGCGCGTCGCTGTTGGTGGCGGGAACGCTGACGGCAGCAGCGCTACCCGGTTACGGCTGGCTGCTGCCACTCTGGTTCGTGCTCGGCCTTGGTTATTCGACGGCGCAGACACCATCGGGCCGACTGCTCCGGCGCTCGGCCAACCCCGAGGACCGCCCAGCACTGTTTGCCGCGCAATTCGCGCTGTCCCATGCCTGCTGGCTGATCGCCTATCCGCTCGCCGGATGGGCAGGTGCCACACTGGGCTTGCCGACGACGGCCGCCATTCTCGCGGCCGTGGCCGCTGCAGCCATCGGCATCGGCTTTGCGGTCTGGCCGGCTGACGATCCCGAGGTCGTCGAACATAGCCATAACGACCTCCCGGCGAACCATCCGCATCTTGCGCTGGCCGGGCATGGGCATCGCCACGCCCATGCCTATGTGATCGACGATATGCACCTCGCATGGCCACGCGAGCGCTGACCGGAAACGTGGAAGACCTGTTCTCGCTCGCCGGGCTGTTCGCCGTCGCGTTCGTCGCCGCCACGATCCTGCCGGCTCAATCGGAAGCCGCCCTGGTCGGGCTGCTGGTCCTCGGCAAACAGTCGCCCGTCCTGCTGGTGGTGGTCGCGACCATCGGCAATGTGCTTGGTTCCGTCGTCAACTGGCTGCTCGGCGGCTGGATCGAGAACTACCGTCATCGACGCTGGTTCCCTGTCAGCGAACAGGCGCTCGACCGCGCGACGGGCTGGTATCGGCGGTGGGGCCGCTGGAGCTTGTTGCTCTCTTGGGCGCCGGTCGGCGGCGATGCGCTCACCGTGGCCGCCGGGGTGCTGCGCGAGCCGTTCTGGAGTTTCCTGCTGCTCGTAATCATCGCAAAGGCAGGCCGCTACATCTTGCTGGTGCTGGTGACGATGGAGTTCCTATGATGGAGGATATGGCCTCGATCCAGCGGCCGAACAGCGCATTGAGCCGATAAAAGGTGCTTTCGATGTTCTCAGGCGTCGGGATCACCTCCGTCGAGAATCCCGGCCAGCCAGCCGTCGGTATAGGTCCAGGCCACGGTCTCCCCTGTGGCGAGATCGAGGACATGCGCGCCCCCGCCGAAGCCATTGACGCGCGGCTGCGAGCAGGTGTTGGCATATTGGAAGGCCCATCGGCCGGTCAAGCCGAAGGTGGCGGCGCAGAGCTTGACGAAGTGGATCAGGCGCTCGGGATCGCCGGTCTCGTCGTCGCGCATCCACAACGTTGTGCCGCCATGCTCGGGCTGGATCGAGAGCAGGAAGCATTCCGAGGGTGGGTCTTCGGACGCGCCCTCCTCGGAAAGCCGGTTGTAGAGGTTGAGGGCCTTGGCAGCATTGTCGGGCGTCCCGACATCGAGCAGGCACGAAAAATGGGTGTAGTAGTTGGCCATGTCAGGCTCCTGAAACGAGAAGTCCCGGCGCGATGGCCAGGACGTCGGGGGGAAGAGGAGATCGGGGTCAGTGCAGGGTGGGGCTGATGCCACGCTGCGCTCGGGCATGGCAGCGCAGCATCTCACGGTAGAACCTCCGTCGAACCAGCCGGCGGCATGGGTCGCGCCGCACCCAGATGGGCAGCCGCTTCACCGCCGCGCGGAGAACTGCGCGATCGGTGTCGAGCGGGGTCACGTTGAGATCGGTATAGATCGAGTGCATCATTGACCGCCTCCCGCATTGTCGCCGGCGGGCGCCTGGGCTTCGGAGTCGACGGCGCGGGCAGAGTCGTCATATGCCGGTCGATCAGGATCGCGCGCCCCGGCCAGGATTGCCTCGCCGCGAGCGACTGCCCAGATGGCGTGTTCGATCCACTGATCTGACGATGGACGGACAGCCTGGATGTCCGCGAGGAGCATCTTCAGAAGGCCAAGGAGGATCTCGAAATGCCCGGCCTTGCGCTGAAGGGATTCCTCGAATTGCGAGGGGACTGGAACCGGCGTGCCGGAATAGGCGGCATTGGCGCCATGCCAGATGCCGGAGACATAGATCTCGATGGCGCCTTCGTGGTCGACCTTTTCCTTGCCTGACCAACTGTTCTCGATGGCGAGGCGGCAGGCGTCCGCAACGGTGTCAGCCTCATAGGTGCGCTGCCGATAGGCGGCCGGGTGATAAGTGGTTTCAATGGTGTATTCGGGCATGTCAGGCTCCTGAAACGAGAAAGCCCGGCGCGAGGCCGGGCAGGATTGGGGGATTGCGGTGCTGGCGGCATCAGCGGTGGAACAAGCCGGTCAGCCTCTTGAACTCGGAATGGTGGCGGAGCATCGCGCGGTAGTAGCTCCTGCGCGCCTCCCGCAAAGCAGGATCGCAGAGGTTCGATGGAACGAGCTTGCGGCGCGCGATACGGATGAGGGCGCGATCGCTGCCCCACGGCAGGATGCCGAGGCGCACATAGGCGGCCTTCATCGCCACGTCCCACACGTCGAATCGTTTACATATGGTCTTGAGCGCGATGAGGTCGAAGCCGCCATGCTCCTCTGCTTGGTTGAAGGTGGTCTGTTGGTCATCGTTCATTGGGCGAACTCCTCGACGGACGGCGGGAAACTCTCTCTCGCCTTGTAAGCCGTCACGGCCTGACGGGCTTCCTCTCCCTCTCGTCGCCGACGACGCAGGCATTGCCCGCATGAAAATACCCGGCGCTATGGCCGGGCCGGATCAATAAGGATGCGATGGCGCGCCGCCGCCCGAGGCGGCGGCTCGACTACATGCCGGCGTCCTATACGTTGAGGCGTTCGCAGAGGGCGTCGATCTGGGTGAGGTCGAGGCCGGCATGCGCGCCGTCATTCGTGACGATGCTCCCGAGCGCCGGGTCGATGTCAGCGCGCGCAAGGGTGAGCTGAAGGAGCCGCAGGCCCGCCAGCACGGCGTCGCGCTCCTGGGCGGTGACGGCGAGCGAGACGAACGCCTCGACGGTCTCGCCGTCTTCGAGCAGGCGGACGCCGCTATACTCGTCGATTTCGTAGTCGTCGAACTCCTGCACGTAGCCGGTGGCGAGCCATTCGCCATCGTAATAGACGCTTTCGGCGCGGCCTCGCGCCTGTTCGGGCGTGTCGGCCTCAACGACGGTTTCGTAATAGGCGAAGGCGTCGTGACCTTTGCTGACGACAAATTTCGGCATGGGAAACTCCATTGGGTAAGCGCCCGGAACGCCGCCGGGCCGATAGGTGGAAATCGGAGGTGAGATCACGCGGCCTGCGGCAGCCGCAGAAGTTCGGCGACGGTCTCCCGCCAGATGGGATCGACCAGCCTGGCCTCGAGCAACGCGGCGGATTCGCGAAACTCGCGGGCCGATGCGTGCTCGCCGCGATCGGCGGCGGCAAAGGCGCGGCCGCGCAGCCGGCTCGCGTCGGTGACGACGCGGCGCGCCTCGCGCATTGGAGGAAACCGGCTCTTGCCACACGATGATGCCGGCCCGGACCGCGCCGGCGAGGACCATGCCGTGTTCGCGGTCGATGATGACGGCGAAGCGGGGCTGGAAGCGCAGCGCCTCATCGGCGCTAATGCGAATATCGCAGCGCGAGACACGCTGGCTGGCGAGGCACATTGCGTCCTCCGGCGTCGGGGCTTCGCCGATGGCGACCGTACGGTCGAAGCTGTCGGCTTCGTTGCAGCCGTCGAAGCCGGCAACGCCGATGAAGGTCACGCGCAGCGGCGTTCGTGCGGCGCGATACAGGTCCGGCATGACCTGCCGCGCGAGAACGTCGCCGATCGACGTGAAGGTGGTCTGGGGGTCTCGGTTCATGGGGGAAACTCCGTGGAACGGGCGGCGGAAGCCTCTCTCCCGCCTTCAAACCCGTCACGGCCAAACCGGCCCGTCTCTCACTCTCGCCGCCGGCAACGGCGGCACGGCGTGCATGGAAAAAGCGCCCCGCCGTGAGGCAGGACGCTTTGTGTAGGTCAGTCGATTGCAGCGAAGATCGCGGACGATTCGGGATGCCCGTCCGAATAGGCGCGCAGGCGCTGGTAGCCTTCCGCAAAGTGGTCAGACTCGAAACTGAAGGAAAGATGCGACAGGGTGAACAGCGTGGCGATGATGCCGGCGGCCTCCGCGGACACCTCGCCACGAAAATCCGTGAGCCCGCTTTCGATCTGGAAGCACGGTTTCGAGGTCGGGGCGAGGAACAGAGGCCGGCCGCCGCGCTCGTAGAAATTCCAGAAGCCGCCACGATAGTCATAGGGGCTAAGGCCCTGCATGATCTTATAGACGGTGCTTTCGGCTACGATCATGTACCGAAGTCCGAACAGGGTCGGCAGGAATTTCTCGCGGCGATCCTCGGGAACGAGGGTGGCGGACCGGCGCGTGGTGAGGTCGATCGACATGGCTTTGGATCTCCAGAGAGATTGAAGGGCAAGCCCGAGCAGCGCTCTCTCGTCATCCGCCCGAGCCTGCCTCCGGCCCGTCAGCCCTCTTTCTCTCTCAGGCCCTCCAGACGCTGACGATCTCGCGGGCGAGCATGGCTCGCGCCTTCGACATCACGTCCTTTCCTGACGTTTCAGGATGGCGGAAGAAGCGCGCGTCGGGACCGTTTGCGGTCCAGTCCGCGTAGGTGCAATAAGCGCGATCGGTCAGCCGAAACGCTGTTATGTCTTCGGCCCAATGCGGTTTCGGCTCCACGACGACAGTGACGCCGCCGCGCGTTTCCTCCCATGGAAGCGATCGCTCGACGGGAGGGTAGCGGCGGTCGTCGGCAAAGATTTCGTCCACGCTCCTCATGGCGAGCCTCCGTCGTCGGAGTTCGGGATGAAGGCGTCCGGATCGCGGGGATCTGGCGGCAGATAGGCGTCGTAGGGGTTGCCGTCGGCCAGATGGCCGAACGGCGTCATGAGATAGTCGCCATTGTCCGCGCGGCCGATGGCGCAAAGGACATAGCGACGCTCGCCGGTGACGGCATCCTGGCACTCCATGAGCGCGAGATTGCCGTCGCCGGCGGCGCGCAGCAGCGTGTTGAAATTGGTGCGGGCATGATCGGGAATGGCCATGGTGGGCTCCTGAAAGAAAAGCCCGGCACAGGGCCGGGCTGGTTAGACGAGAGGAAAGAGGACAGCGCTAGGGGTCGCGGGGCGGCGTCGGCTCATTGGAAGCAGGAAGGCCGCCTTCGATTTCGCATACCTGCATCGAGAAAAACTCGTCGCGCTCAAGCATGCGCTCGAAATATTCCTCGCCGATCACATCGTCCGGCGGCGGGGGTTCGTCGAAGGCGTTGCGCCACCAGTCCTTGGCCAGGGCTGTGCGCCAGCGCGTGGCCCGTTCCGCGTCGGTGAAGACGCGAATATCCGCGCCATGCCGATGCTCGTAGATGGCGACACAGACCTGTTGCGGGGTTGGCGGGAGGCATGCGGATTCGGTCGTCATGATGATCTCCAGAACCGAGAAGGCCCGCCGCGCTGCGACGGCGGGCCGGATGGATCGGAAGGGATGTCAAGCTGCGGCGCGGCCTTCGACCGCATCCGCGCCGACCTCGTCAGCCGTGACCTCATCGAGCCGGGCACGCGCATAGCCGGCTTTCGCCAGCCAGAGTTCTGCGGCCTCGCGGTTGTTGGCAAGGTGCAACAGCTCGACGTTATCTCCGACATTTTGGAGCACGCGGACCTGACCCACCTTCGGCCGCTCGACCACGCGAAAGCGAAGATCGCTGTCGATGCCGTAGGTGCGCGTCACCATGACGAGTATGATGCCGCCCGAGCTGAAGTCGCCTTCATGCAGCGTGAAGCATGGCGGGGAGGAATAGGTCGGACGCTCGCGGCCCGGCTCCTTGCGCACGAGGCGGCCGACGCCGTTGTTGCGCTCCCAGGCGGCGAGCTTCTTGGTGAAGCGGGCGGGCGGCTTGGGAGTGCCATCCGAATAGGCGACGAGCGAGCCGAGCGGCGCACAGTCGAATATGAGGGATGCGGACATGGAAGGTATCTCCTGAAACGAAAGCGGCCCGGCGGGATGCCGGGCCGTGTGATGGAAGGGGAAGGATGGCGAGGCGGCCGGAGCCAGCCCGCCGGGGCGTGTCATTCGGCGGCGACGAGAACCGTCGGATCGTCATCGGCCTCGGCCGCGACCTCCTCCTCATCGCCGGCGAGGAAGTCCGGCAGCGCGACGTCCGGCTCGTCCTCCTCGGCCGCAGTCTCGACGGCCGGCTCCTCGACGTAGAGGCGCAGCGGTTCCGGCAGCCAGCCGGTGTTGGCCAGTCGCTCCTCCGCCACGGCCGCCATCTCCATCTTGTCCTTCTTCTGGAGGTCGAGGAGATTGGCGATGTTGTCGCCGACGCCTTCGGCGATGGCTTCGAGGATGCGCTTCTTGGTCACGCGACCGAAATAGTTCGCGACAGTGGGCCGGAACCCGGCTTCCGCCATGTCAAGATCGGTCACGCGGGCCAGGCGATCGGCTTCCGCCATGCGCGCCTGGAGCTGCTTTTCGGAGATGCCGCTGGCGCTGAAGGGATTGGGCCGCTCGTAGAGCGCGTTGATCCCGAGAGACATGCAATGGGCCAGCAGCGCCATGCGGCTTTCGTCGTCGAGGGCAACGAGCCAATCCCAGAGCTGGTCGTCGTCGGTTGGCACCTTGGCCTTCCAGTCGGCGTGCCGCTTGTCCACGGCCTTGGCGTAGGGCGTGGTCTTGAGGTCGGGTCCCTGACCGCTGCAATAGACCTCGTGAACCGAGACCTGAACGGTCGCGCCGCGCGTGGACCGCCTGAAAGCGTCACGGACCAACTTGTGCAGCAGCGCCGTCATGGCGATGTGCGGATTATCGCCGACCGCATTGCGCAGCGCGATGGTGCGATGCGCGGACAGCTCGATCACCAGCTTTTCGGGGAGAGGCTTGATGACCTCCATCTCCTCCTCGGGCTCGGCCGGCTGACCGTTGACGGTGACGACGGTGCGCAGCGCGTCAGGCGCGATGTCATCCTCGTCATCACCGTCGATACCGGCCCCCGGCTCGACGCCTTCGGTCTCCTCGCCCTCGACGGTCTCGACCGGCTCGTCCTCGGGACGCACCCAGCCGCGATCGACCACAAGCTCGCCGTCCTCGTCGACCGTGACGAAGGCGCCGCCGATGGCGATCTCGGCCGGATCGAAAACGATCGGGCGACGCTCGAAGGCTTCGAGCTGCTTTTCGATCTCGCCAAGGCGCCGATCGATTTCCTCGGGCAGCTCCTCATTGTTGGGATACTTGGCCTCGAGACGCTCCTGTTCCTTGCGCAGAGCCTCGCGCTGCCGGCGTTCCTTCTTGGACAGTTCGGCCGATGTGCCGACGATGCCGCGCAGGTCATGGTCGTAGCCATAGGGAAGTTCGAGGTCGGCCGCGATCCACTTCCAGCCCTCCGCCGCCACCTCGGCGGCGGCGGCCTTCAGCTTCTCGGCGACCATCCGGTCGAGAAGCCCCACGTCGTCCATCCAGCCCTCCTCGTCATCCTCGAAGAGGTAGCGCGGCAGGACCGGGCCGCCTGCCGCCAGATAGGCGTCGACGCCGACGAAACGCGCGCGCTTGTCCGAGAAGGGAACCGTGGTCTCGGTAAGCATGTCCCGGATCTGCCATGACTCCTTGCGGTGCGAGTGCTGGACGGCCTCCCAGACCTGCTCCTGCCGCGCGTGACTCGGGTGCGCGGTGAACGCCTCCAGCATGCGCAGCGTCATGCCGTTTTCGGCATAGACCTCATGCAGCTTCGGGGAGACGTCGGCGAGCGCAAGACGCTGCTCGACGTATTGCGTGGTGGTGAAGTAGGCGCTGGCGACCTCCTCGGTGCCCATGCCGCCATCGACCATGCGCTTGAACGCCTTGAACTGATCAAGCGGATGCAGCGCCAGCCGGAACGTGTTCTCGGCGAGCGAGTCGTCGACGGCCGAGGTCTTGGCGTTGGCCTTCTTGACGATGCAGGGGACCAGACCGTCCGCTGGGAAACGACCCGCTTCTACCAGGCGCGAGATCGCCCGGTATCGACGGCCGCCCGCAGGGGTCTCGTAGTCGCCGGACTCGTTGCCATCTGCGTCGAGGACGGCGCGGACATTGATGCCCTGGATCAGATCCTCACGCCGGTCGATGTCGAAGGCGAGTTCGTCGAGGCCGACTTCGACGTCGACCTCCCGCACATTGTCGTTGGACAGGCGGATGCGGTTGAAAGGAATATCGCGCGCCCGCGAAAACTCGATCAGTTCGAGGGCGGGCTTCTTCTTGGCGCGTGCCATGGCGGTTTCTCCGTGACGGGCGCCGAGAGCCTCTCTCTCGACCCTAAACCCGTCACGAAAAACAGCGCCGCCCTCTTACTCGAAGAGAGCAGCGCTGCAGGGGAATGATCAGGAGCGTCGAAATCCGGCATCTCCATCCCGGTCAGTCGGCGTCGACGACATCCCGCACGCGCGGGAAATCGCGGCGGTCGAAGACGGCGATCGGCCCGCGTTCCAAACGTTGGACCGCTCCCTCGATAAATGAGTGCTGCGGATTGAACCGATCCTGAAAGACGTTGACGGCGGCATCGTCATCTTCCGCTTCGACCTTCTGGACGAAGCAGACCCACATCGCGCGGCGCTGGCGGACAAGATAGCGGTTCGTCGGGGGGACGCACTCGAACACGTCGTTGATCTCACCGTCGATCCCGGCGCTCTCGAACTGCTCGACGGCATGGTCACGATCGTCGGCCTTGCAGAGCCAGAACCCGTTTTCGGAGCCGTAGCAGACGAGGTAGGTTTTCAGGCGCTCATGCGATAGGACGGTGCTCATCCGGTTATCTCCACGACGGGCGGCCGAGACCCTCTCTCGACCTTTCGACCCGTCACGAAAACCCCATCCCCTCTCTCGCTCTCGAACGCCGCCGCCCACGCCACGTCACCACGCGGGGAGCCGCGGCCGCGCCTCGTTCACCCCGTATTTCCGGCGGAGCGCCTTGATCGCCGCGTCCTGCCGGTCGATCCGGCGGCGCAGACGTTCGAGGTCAGGCCCGACCCTCTCCAGCAGCTCGCCCAGAACGCGGTGGTATTCCGCCTCGTCGGCGCCGGTC
Source organism: Brucella sp. NBRC 14130 (assembly GCF_040371715.1). Classification (NCBI taxonomy): domain Bacteria; kingdom Pseudomonadati; phylum Pseudomonadota; class Alphaproteobacteria; order Hyphomicrobiales; family Brucellaceae; genus Brucella; species Brucella sp. NBRC 14130. The sequence continues at coordinate 18,537 of NZ_BAABTE010000012.1, read as the reverse complement.
CATCGGCTCATATCGCCTCGGTCTCGGCGCGGCGGCGCAGGGCGTCCTCGGCTAAGCCGAGATTGCGCCGGGTTTCGGCGAGGGCTTGTTCCATGCGCGCAAGGGCCGCGCGTAGCGCGTCGCGGGTCATCATGGCAATCTCCATCATGGCTGGTCGCCGGGGCGGCTGGGCCGGCGGCGCGGTTAGGGGGAAGCGTTGCGGGAACGCTTTCAGCACTCGTCGGGATCGGCATCACGATCGCGGAAGCGCGGCGGTATCTCGTCCTCCGGCCCTTTCCAGAGGATGCGATCGCCTTCCCAGATCGTGACGAAGCCGCCGCCCTTCGATGGCGGCTTGGGCGGCGCGGGCTCGAAGTTGCGGCAACTGAAATTCGCGGCCGTGGCCGAGAAGGCCGGGATGTTGGAATTGCCGAGCAGCACGCGGTCGCATGTGCCGGTCGGGCGCTTGACGCGGCGGCGCGAGAGGCCGAGCCGGAAGAACTCGTGATCGCGTTCGAGATTTTCCGGCGGCGGCGTCCAGTGGCGGCAGTCGCGGCAGCGGCCCGGCCTGTCCGGCGCGGGATCGTCGAGCGGAGGCCCGCCATTGTGGCCGGGCGGAGGGGAACGGTCAGCCATAACGCAGCCTTCCCCGGCGCGGCGAGCACGGTGCGGAAGGTGTCCGGCAGGAACACGTTCGCGGGCAATCCGGCGAACATCGGCGCGATCTGCTCCGGGCGATAGCCGGCCAGGCCGCAGCCGATCGGCGTGACCTCGAAACGCAGGTCCGGCCGGCGTCGGGCGTAGCCGAGGAAGTCGGCGACATGGCCGTGGATCACCTCAAGCGGCAGGACGCGCAGATGACGATCCTTCGTCGGGATCGCATAGGCGTTGCCCTGGGGGCCGACGCCGCGGCCGTGGATCGCGCCACGGTGCTGGCGCGCCCACAGCGCCGCGCCCTTGCCGTGGCGGCCCGCGAGGTTGGACCCGAAGACGAAGACGGGTGGGGTGGAAGTCGGGACAGGCATGGGAAGCTCCTGGCTGTTGCCGCTCGCCGTGAGCGGTAGGGCTCCGAGGGACCGCCGGAATCCCGGACAGTCACCAGAGCGGGCGCCCGCGGGCGGCTGCGATGGGGAACGGCAAGGCCGTTCACTTTGCGGGGGCTGCGGCGGCACGCCGGGAGAACAACGCGCATGGCGCGCGACAGCGGCCGGCAGGCCGATCGGGAGCGTCATGCCGCCCTCCCGCTCGTCGTCCGTCCGGGCCGTGCCGCCCGCCGAACGACGACGGGCCGCGTGTCGGCCGCCTGGGCGATGCGCTCGATCGTGGCGAGATCCGCGTCCGAGCAGCCGCCCGTCACCTCGATCTCGACGAAGTGGCCGCCGCTGCCGACCTTGGAGTCGCGCAGGCGATGGTTCGACGAGGTGTAGAAGCTCTCGTGCCGCTCGACGAGACGGACGCGCGAGCGCAGGAAGAGGATGCCGGAGCCAAGATTGCCGCAGAACAGCAGCTCGTCGGCCTCCGTCGTCTTCGGGCCGCCGCCGACCTTGCGCTGGCCGATCTGGCGGAAAGCTGCGTCGAAGCTTGACGGGTCCGGCGTCGTCCGCGCCTTCAGCGCCGCATGGAACTTCCAGGGCGGCCGGTGCGGATCGACGCGGCCGACGTCGATCTGATGGAGCAGGTCCGCGAAACAGGCGGGATCGGCCGGATATGGGCAATCGCGCCAGATCTCGCGTACCGTGCGCCGCAGCGCGTCGGGCAGCGCGAAGAGGCGGGCGCGGGCCTTGCGCCAGGTCTCCGCCCACATGCGGCGGCGCTCCCGCTCGGCCTCGTCCCACCAGACGGCGCGGCGGGCCATTTCCTCGTCGACGCCGCGCTGGCCGGCGGCGATCTGATCGGCGAAGAGGGGCAGCGCCTCGCGTTCGAGGCGCTGCTTGCGGAGGAACGCCGCGCGCTTGCGCGACGTGTCATTGTAGGGTTCCGGCCTGTGCCAGCGGCGGAAGCGCATCACGAGCCCTCCCGCGCCGCGCGGCGGGCGCGATAGAGAATGCGTTCCGCCGCCCGGATGCTGCCGGCCTCGATGGCGGCCTCGGCCCAGACCGAAAGCGGATAGTCGCCGGTAAAGAGGATGTCGCGCTCGATCCCCATGCTCCACGGCAGGTCCAGCGAGGTCATCTCCGAGAGCGAGAACGATCCGATCTCGGGCTCCCCGAAGTCGGCGAGGCCGTAGAGAAGGTCGCCGTCTTCATCCAGCTCGGTCGCCAGCCAGACGCCTTCGCCGAGCGGGTTGAAGAGTTTGACCACCGGCACATGGTCGGCGCCGTGGTCGCGGCCATTGGCCAGGAGCTGCGCCCGCTGTTCGTCGGTCAGAAGAATCATGCCGCCCTCCTGTCGATCTCGGCCGCGCCGATGTCGGCGTCGTCGCCGTCCTCGACATCGCCGGGGTCCGGCAGGAAGCCGAGCAGCCAGTCGGCGGCCTTGCTCGCCTGCGAGGCGGCGCGCACGATGGCGCGGTTGTCCTCGCGCAGCACGTCCAGCCAGGAGCCGATATAATCGGCATGGCGAACCGTCGGCACGATGCCGAGCGTCGCGCAGCAGAACGCGGCGGTGATCTCGGCCACCAGTTCCTCGAAGGCGTATTTCTTGGTGCCGAAGGAGCCGGAGAAATCGCGGGCGAGGCGCGAGGGATGGCCCGTCGCGTGGCCCATCTCGTGCAGGGCCGTGCGATGCCAGTTGATCGGCTCGTGATAGGCTTGCGGCGGCGGGACCATCACGAAGTCCTGCGAGGGGACATAGAAGGCGCGGTTGCCGCCGATGCGGAAGTCGATGCCGGTCGCCCGGATCAGCGCCTCGACGGTCGGCTCGATCAGGCCGGGAGGGGGTGGCGGCGCGACGGCGGCGATCTCCTCGGGCAGACCCTCGCACTGGGCCGCGTTGAACACCGTGAACCTTTTCAGGAAGGGGATGGCGTGGGCTTCCTCGCCGGTTTCGCGGGCGCGCCGCTTTTCGTCCTCGGGGGTGAAGCGGTCGGCATAGACGACGGTGATGCCGCGTTCGCCCTTCATCACGTTGCCGCCGAGCGACAGCGCCTGGCGAAAGGTGAGCCAGCTTTGTCCTGGGAAGCCGCGCTCGATCACGGCGCCCCAGAGGATCAGGACATTGATGCCGGAATAGCGCCGGCCGGTGGCGGCGTTCTGCGGCATGGCGAGCGGTGCGCCGGCGGCGGGCGTTCCCCAGGGCTGGACCCAGGGAAAGCGGCCCGCCTCGAGATCGGCGATGATCTTGCCGGTGATGTCGTCGTAAAGGTTGGTCCGGTCCTTGGCCGGACGTGGGGAGCGGTCGTGTCTGGACATCGCGGTTCTCCGCGACGGGCGCCGGAGACCTCTTCTCCAGCCCTCAACCCGTCACGGCCAATCGGCCCGCACTCTCACTCTCAGGGGGCGTTGCGGGGCAGGCTGTGCAGAAACTCGGCGACAATTCAGTGCGGGCGCGATGACGCGAGCTGAATCGAGCGGGGCTCTTAGCCCCGCGACATCAGCGCCCCGGTCCCGAAGGCGTTCGAAGCGCGGATGATGTTGAATGCCAGGACCGAGAGGGCAGCTTCGGCTTTCACCCGCCGCAAACCGCGGGTCAGGAAGCGGCCTCCGCCAGACATTCGCTTGATGGTGCCGAAGGGATGCTCCACCGTGCAGCGCCGGATCGTCATGAGATCAGGGTTCTCGTGAAGCCGACGCTCCATCCGATCGAGCGCGCCCTGATCCACGAGCCTGTGAATGGTGCGCTGATTTCCTGGCGTACACTGCGGCTTGATGTGGCAAGTCTGGCACGCGGGCGTTCTGTAACGGATCGCCCGATTTCGGGTATGCTTGCCCTTGGGATACATGGTTTCACCAGCAGGGCAGCGGATCGTGTCGGTCTACTCGTCATGGACGAATTGCACGGGGCGGAAGTATTGCGCGCTCATGGCCCCGCGCTTGATCGGCGCTGCCACGCGGACACCGTCCTGTTCGCAACGCGCGACTTCCTGCGCGTTCGAGTAGCCCCCGTCCGCCAGCACTTCTAGCTGGTCAACGTCGAGCACTTCTTTTGCCGCTATCGCCATTGGATGCAGCAGCTGGCTGTCGTTGGCTTCGTTGGCGACATCGTTGTGAATGATCAGGCCGCTTTCGATATCGACGACACTCTGGAGATTATAGGCTGGGAACTTCGGAGCCCGGCCATATCCCATTGGTCGTGCATCCGGTTCTCCGAAGACCACGACGTTGGTATCATGCTCAGCAAGTTCGGCCTGCCGCTTTTCCAAGCGCTGCTTACGGCGTTCGAGTGACGCGATCGCGCTGGCAAACGCCGCGCGATTGACCGTCTGATCGCGCGCGCCCGCCGAGTGTTGATCTGCTATGTTGAGGCGGTCGAGTTAGTAGGCGATTTCTGTTTCGGTATGAGCAATGTCGCGTGCCAGACGATCCGCTCCTGCAATATTCTTCGCGCTGGCAACCGCCCGCATCTTTGTTCCGTCCAGCGCCACCTTGCCAGGAGTGATCAAGCCGTTCTCGCGACAGAAACTGATGAATGCGGCCCCCGTGCGGATGATCGCTTCGGGGTTATCGTGCCGGAACGCCGCAATGGTCCGATAGTCCGGGGTCATGCGCCGCATCAGCCAGATGGCCTCCAGATCGCGCTGGCAGGCGCGCTCCAATTGGCGCGATGAACGCAACTGGTTCAGGTAGCCCCAGATGTAGAGCCGCAGCATGTCGCCGGGGTGATAGCCGGGTCGCCCCGTCGCGGCGGAGACAGTGCGCTCAAAGCCGAGCGCCGTGAGATCGAGCGTTTCGACGAAGGCATCTACGACTCGGACGAGAGATTCCTGCGACACGTAATCTTCAACATAGGCGGGCAGCAGTAACGGCTGGCTGCGATCATATCCCTCAATAAAACGTCCCATTTTGCCCCCGTCCAGCAAGTAATGGAGTATAGCATCCGCGGGCGAATAACCCCAGTAAATGCTTGGCAATACATGCAATTTCTACTGTGGCAAGCTTCAGAACATATTGCTCGCATCAGTCTGGTGATAGACAAGGAGGCTTCGGGGAACGCGCGCGCTGCCGCACGCTCGGGATGCCGACCATGATGAGGTTCAGGCAAGGTGGAATTGGATGCGCTCTGGCTCGCGGTAGCCTTCTTCCTCATCGCGCTGATCTATGCATCGGTCGGTCAGGCCGGGGCATCCGGCTACATCGCGATCATGGCACTGCTCGGCTTTGCGCCGCTGGCCATGAAGACGACCGCGCTCGCTCTCAATTTTTTGGTTGCGGCAATCGGGACAGCCATGTTCCTGAAGTCTGGAAGGCTGCCATGGCGAAGCGTATGGCCTTTTGCGATCCTTGGCTTCCCATTCTCTCTGCTCGGCGGCGCTGTCCAGCTACCGGCGGATATCTATTACCCGGTCGTCGGGGTGGTTCTCGTCCTTTCGGCCGCTCAGATGGCGAGGACGGCCCTTCGTAGATCTGGAGTATCTGCGGACCTGCCAACCGATCCGCCGTTCATACCGGCGCTGGCCACGGGTGCGATCATCGGCTTCATATCCGGCACGACAGGGACCGGAGGGGGTGTATTTCTTGCGCCGGTGATCCTCGCGATGAACTGGGGAACAGCGCGCCAGACTGCCGCGACAACCGCCGTCTATAACCTGATGAACTCGGCGGCCGCACTGCTCGGAGCCTATGCCTGGTGGGATCAGATTCCGAGTGCGCTACCCGGCTGGCTGATCGCCGTCGCTGTTGGCGGCTCGCTCGGGGCCTTCATCGGCAGCCGTTACCTGCCCGAACTATGGCTGCGCATTATTCTGGCTGTAATCCTTTTTGCCTCAGGGGTAAGGCTGCTGTTCGGGTGACAGCCAGTTTGCCTGTCGCGACCGAGTTTCAGTGATGTCCCCGCCGTCGCGCAATTATCGCGGTTACCCGACGAGGCGGAAACTACGGACCATTGCCACCTAGACTTAAACCCATATGTCGATTAGTCTCGACATATGGAATCAGATAACGCCATCCTCGCTTTCGCCGCGCTCGCGCAACCGACCCGCCTCGACGTGTTCCGTCTGCTGATGGAGCATGAGCCGGATGGGTTGCCCGCAGGTGAGATCGCCCGCAGGTTGGATGTCCCCCACAATACCATGTCGACGCATCTGGCGACGCTGACGCGCGCCGGCCTGATCGAGCCGGAGCGGCACAGTCGGTCGATCATCTACCGGGCAAGGCTCGATGCCGTGCGCGCGCTCGCCAGCTTTCTAGTCAAGGATTGCTGCGGCGGCCGACCCGAGATCTGCGCGCCGCTGATCGCTGATTTTTCCCCTTGCTGCCCACCGCAAACCCTCGCCGCCAAGGAGGCTGCCCATGACTGACCGCATCTTCAACGTTCTGTTCCTCTGCACCGGCAACTCGGCGCGCTCGATCCTCGCAGAAAGCATCCTGAACAAGGATGGCGAAGGCCGCTTTCGCGCCTTCTCTGCCGGGTCGCAGCCGAAGGGCGCGGTCAATCCCTTCGCGCTGAAGGTATTGCGGAGCTTCGACTATCCTTCTGAAGATTTCCGCTCGAAGGGTTGGGAGGAGTTTGCCGGCCCTGGCGCGCCTGTCATGGATTTCGTTTTCACTGTCTGCGACAACGCCGCCGGCGAAGCCTGCCCGGTTTGGCCAGGTCAGCCGATGACCGCCCATTGGGGGATCGAAGACCCTGCTGCCGTCGATGGGCCAGATATCCAGAAGGAAGCCGCTTTCGTTGCAGCCTTCCGCTACATGAAGAACCGCCTCTCGGCGTTCACGTCCCTGCCGGTCGCCAGTCTCGACAAGGCGTCGCTGAGCACGAAGCTGACCGAGATCGGCCAGTCTGATGGCGCGTCGTCTCCACGCAACAGCGCAGCGTGAGGCCGGCCATGGACGTCATCATCTATCACAACCCGGATTGTGGCACCTCGCGCAACACGCTGGCGATGATCCGCAATGCGGGCGTCGAGCCGCATGTCATCGAATATCTGAAGACACCGCCGTCGCGCGAGATGCTGACCCGACTTATTGCGCGCATGGGCATATCGGTGCGGGAACTGCTGCGCGAGAAGGGCACTCCATATGCGGAACTGGGCCTTGGCGACCCGGCTTTGAGTGACGCGCAATTGCTCGACGCGATGATGGCGCATCCCATCCTGATCAACCGGCCCATCGTCGTTAGCCCGAAGGGCGTGAGGCTCTGCCGGCCGTCCGAGGAAGTGCTCGACCTGTTGCCCCCGCAGCGCGGCGAGTTCGTCAAGGAAGACGGCGAGCGAGTGATCGACGAACACGGCCAGCGTGTCGCAACGGCCTGAGGGAATTCCATGTCTACCTTCGAACGCTCCCTCACCCTCTGGGTCGCGCTGTGCATCGTGGTCGGCATCGCGCTCGGCCATTTTCTGCCGGGTGCATTTCATGCCATCGCGGCAATGGAAATTGCCAAGGTCAACATGCCGGTGGCGGTGCTGATCTGGCTGATGGTCATCCCCATGCTGCTCAAGATCGACTTCGCCGCACTGGGCGAGGTCGGCCGCCACTGGCGCGGCGTCGGCGTGACACTGTTCATCAACTGGGCAGTAAAACCGTTCTCGATGGCGCTGCTGGGATGGTTGTTCATCGGCTGGCTGTTCCGGCCCTATCTGCCGGCGGATCAGATCGACAGCTATATCGCCGGCCTCATCATCCTCGCCGCAGCACCTTGCACGGCCATGGTGTTCGTCTGGTCGAACCTGACCAAGGGCGAGCCGCATTTCACCTTGAGCCAGGTCGCCCTCAACGACGCCATCATGGTTGTCGCCTTCGCGCCTATTGTCGGGCTGTTGCTGGGCCTGTCGGCCATCACGGTGCCATGGGGCACGCTGGTTCTGTCGGTCGTGCTCTATATCGTCATTCCCGTCATTATCGCGCAGATCATCCGTCGCCGGATGCTGGCCAGTGGCGGGCAGGCAGCTCTTGACCGACTTCTTGCAAAGCTCGGCCCGGCCTCCCTCGTTGCCCTGCTGGCGACGCTGGTTCTGCTGTTCGGCTTTCAGGGCGAGCAGATCATCGCGCAGCCGGCAATCATTGGCCTGCTCGCTGTGCCGATCCTGATTCAGGTCTATTTCAACTCCGGGCTTGCCTATCTGCTCAACCGGATGGCCGGCGAGCAGCATTGCGTGGCCGGCCCCTCGGCGCTGATCGGTGCGTCGAATTTCTTCGAGCTGGCGGTTGCTGCGGCCATCAGCCTGTTCGGCTTCCACTCAGGCGCGGCCCTCGCCACGGTCGTCGGGGTGCTGATTGAAGTGCCGGTGATGCTCTCGGTCGTCTGGATCGTGAACCGCTCCAAAGGCTGGTATGAGCGCGGCGGCAAAGTTTCAAAGCTGGCGGAAGCACAGCGCTGATGCCGCACGATCTTCCCAATCTTTATGCCGGCTGCGTTGATACTCCCAGCCTTGGTCGGCTGCGCGTAGCAGCCCCGTCTACCCATCCGCCGCGTATCCTGCTGCTTTACGGCTCGCTCCGTGAGCGATCCTACAGCCGCTTGCTGACATTCGAGGCCGAGCGTCTGCTCAAACACTTCGGGGCAGAAACGCGCATCTTCGATCCGTCCGGCCTACCGCTGCCGGATGGGGCTGACGTCAATCATTCCAAGGTGCAGGAGCTTCGCGAACTCTCGCTCTGGTCGGAAGGTCAGGTCTGGACCAGCCCGGAGCGTCACGGTGCGATGAGTGCGGTGATGAAGGCGCAGATCGACTGGATTCCCCTTTCGGTCGGAGCGGTAAGGCCGACGCAGGGCCGGACACTCGCCGTCATGCAGGTCTCAGGCGGCTCGCAGAGCTTCAACGCCGTCAACCAGATGCGGGTGCTCGGCCGCTGGATGCGGATGGTGACGATCCCCAACCAGTCGTCCGTCGCCAAAGCATATCAGGAGTTCGATGAAGCAGGCCGGATGAGACCATCGTCATATTATGATCGAGTGGTCGACGTTATGGAAGAGTTGGTGAAGTTCACGCTGCTAACGCGCGATATCTCACCCTACCTGACCGACCGCTATTCCGAACGCAAGGAGAGTGGCGAGGCCCTTATGAAGCGGGTCAATCTGACGGCTGCAACCTGAGAATCTATCCTGCGCCAATCACACGTCACCGCTCGCAACAATGCCCGAACCAACGAGGTCTCATGAATGGATCAAAGCCACCAGCAGTCAAAGGCCAGCGTCGCCGAAGTTTTCCGCGTTTTCCTGAAGCTGGGGCTCACCTCATTCGGTGGACCGATCGCGCATCTGGGCTATTTCCGGGACGAGCTGGTGACGCGGCGAAAATGGCTGAGCGAAAGCGCCTATGCCGATCTGGTGGCGCTATGCCAGTTCCTGCCCGGTCCGGCCTCAAGCCAGGTTGGCTTTGCGCTTGGTTTGACGCGAGCGGGATGGCTCGGCGCGCTTGCGGCTTTCCTCGCCTTCACACTTCCATCGGCTCTGGTCCTTCTCGCGCTCGCCATGACGGCTACGCGGCTGGAAAGCCCGCTTGCGCTCGGCGTCCTGCATGGTCTGAAGATCGTGGCCGTCGCCATTGTGGCGCAAGCTGTGTGGGGCATGGCGAAGAACCTCTGCCCCGATAAGGAGCGCGCTACGATCGCGGTCGTTGCCGTGCTTCTGCTTGCCTGGGCGCCGGGCGCCATTGGAATGATGACCGCCATACTCCTTGGCGCAATCGCCGGGCTGGTTCTCATCAATGGACAGGTCGCGGTCGGCGACCATCTGCCGGTCCCGGTTTCACGGACAGCCGGACTGACGGCCTTTGCGCTGTTCGCTGCCTTGCTGATCGGTCTCCCGCTCGTCGCCGGACAGGCGCAGGGATGGGCGCTGGCCGATAGCTTCTACCGCGCCGGCTCGTTGGTTTTCGGCGGCGGGCATGTGGTGCTGCCGCTTTTGCAGGCCGAAACCGTCACGCCGGGATGGGTGTCGGATGACGCCTTTCTCGCGGGCTATGGCGCGGCGCAGGCAGTGCCGGGGCCACTGTTCACATTCGCGGCTTGGCTCGGGGCGGTCATGGGACCGCAGCCGAACGGCGTAGCCGGTGCCGCAATCACTCTTGCCGCACTTTTCCTGCCGGGCTTCCTGATCCTGATCGGGGCGCTGCCCTTCTGGGATCAGTTGCGCCGCACGACATGGGCGCAGTCGGCCATGCAGGGCGCCAATGCTGCGGTCGTCGGCATTCTCGGCGCGGCCCTCTATACGCCGGTCTTCACCAGCGCGATCGGAGGCATGCCGGATTTCGCACTGGCCTTGATTTGTTTCGTGGCGCTGATCGCCTGGAAAGCTCCGCCATGGGTTGTCGTATTGTTGGCGGCCGTGGGCGGAGTTGCCCTTGGCTTGGTGACGTAAGGCGGTTTCGAAAAACTATCGGGCTCACTCTGTCAAACCCGAGGTGGCACGATGCTGAATTGTGTCGCGCCGCGCCACCGCTAGCGGGCGAGATCCAAGCCCAGCGACATCAGAGCGAGTTTCTGCACAGCCTGGGGGTCTCTCCGCAGAAGGGGGTGTGCCGGCGACCCCGGCGCCGGCCAGGGGGAAGGCTTTCCCCCGCAAAATCGCAAACCCGCAAATACGGATATCAGGGTTTCAGAAGTTAGACCCGCTGCACGTTTCGAGCTTCCCGCGAAGCTACTTCGCGCTACAATTGGTGCCGATTCTGCGGGCAATACATGGGGCTACATGGTAACGCTGCAACAGGACATTGCGAAGAAGTTCATTTCAGCTCTTGAGGAGGGGAAAGAACTCGATTCCGACAAGGTTGAAGAGATCAGGAAGCTGCTGTCGGACGATAAGAAGATCAAGGCTGACGACTTCGTAAAAATCTTCTCGACGCCGGTTGGCGGTGATGTGAAGTGATCAAACTCGAAACCGCTCACGTCGAAGAGTTCCGCGGAATTCGCAAGCTCGACATCAACTTCGGAAAGGGAACCTTCGCGATCTCCGGCCCGAATGGAACCGGCAAGAGCGGTGTCATTGACGCGATAGAGTTCGGCCTTACCGGAGAGATCGGGCGTCTGACTGGGCGGGGTACGAAAAGCCTTTCGGTTTCAGAACACGGCCCGCATGTCGACAAGGTGAAGTTCCCGGACGCTGCCTTCGTGGAGTTGAGGGTTTTCATTTCCGCTCTCGGCAAGTCGGCGACGATCACGCGGAAGGTATCTGCTCCAGGCAAGCCGAAGATTGTGCCTCCCGACGCAGATGTGAAAGCGGCACTCGCCGAGATCGCGGATCATCCGGAAATCACGCTCGCACGGCGTGACATTCTTCGTTTCATTCTGGTGGAGCCGACAAAACGCTCGGAGGAAATCCAGGCGATTCTGAAGCTGGACGGCATCGGACAGACTCGCGCCGCGCTCAATACCGCGCAGAATAAGCTACAGACCGGATTCAAGGCTGCAACAAGCCAAGTGCAGTCAAGCCGCGATACGTTGCAGCGGCATCTACAGATCACTACGTTAGGCGCCGCGGAGTTGCTGGCCTCGGTCAACCCAAAGCGAGAATCGGTTGGCCTGCCAAAGATCGAAACGCTGACATCCGACACGCAGATCGATGCAGGTCTTTCCGACGCCGACAAGCTGTCTGAGTTCAACAAGCAATCCGCACTGCGTGATCTCCAGGCGTTGTCGGATATGCTCGGCTCCCTTGCGGACATGGGGAAGGAGGAAGCAGCGGCAATCCTTTCCGGCATCGCGACGCTGGAGGGCGATCCCGCCCTGCTCCAAGCTTTGCAGCGGCGTTCGCTGGTGGAAAAGGGGCTTGAACTTGTCGATGGACCCGAGTGCCCGCTATGCGATCACCCTTGGCCTGACGAGAACCATCTGCTCGCACACCTCAAGGCCAAGCTCTCAAAATCCGAGGACGCCGGCAAACTGCAGACGTCTCTTCTTTCGAACGGCGGCAACCTCGCCGCCCATGCGGAAAACTTGCTCGGCCTTCTCAGGCAGGCTCTGAGGATCGCAAAAGAGGAAGACGACGCGGTCGGAGCCGATATCATAACCGCATGGGGGACTGACCTTCAGGAATTGAAGGGGCAACTTGGGAATTTCGACGGGCTGATCGGTTTGAAAGAGCGGTTGGGCAGTGGATGGCCCAAAATGCCTGAAGCTACTCCTTCTAGGCTTGCCGCCCTCACGGCCAAGGTCCACGCGAAACCTGACCAGAGCGCGGCCATCGAAGCGCAGACGTTTCTCACGACAGCGCAGCTTCGCCTCAATGACTACCGCGACGCCATGCGGAGGAACGAGGCCGCGAAGGCCGCCAGCAATGCGGCTAGGGCAACCTACGAGGCCTATTGTCGCGTCATGGAACAGGAGCTGAATGCTCTCTATGACGACGTTCAGGACGATTTCAGCACTTTCTACCGTCTGATCAATGAGGACGATGAGGCGAAGTTCACGGCGAAGCTGACACCCAGCGAGGGGCGGCTCGATTTCGACGTGAATTTCTACGAGCGCGGTCTTTTCCCGCCCGGCGCTTATCACAGCGAGGGGCATCAAGACGGCATGGGGGTATGTCTTTACCTCGCCTTGATGAAGCGCCTTTTCGCGAAGAGCTTCACGATCGCACTGCTGGACGATGTGGTGATGTCCGTCGACTCGGGCCATCGCTACCAGTTTTGCAAGTTGCTGAAAACGCATTTCCCCGACACGCAGTTCATCATAACGACGCATGATCGCCTATGGGCGGAGCAAATGAAGTCAGCGGGGCTTGTTACCGCGAAGACGTCGCTGGCGTTCCATAGCTGGACTGTGGATACAGGTCCGCTTGTCGAGTCAAACGCGGATATCTGGGATGAGATCGCTACGGCTCTCGCCAAGGGTAAGGTCGAGACAGCCGCCCACGGGCTACGGCACCATCTGGAATACGCATCACGCCAGCTCGCGGACCAACTTGGCGCGCGGCCGATTTTTCGGGCGGATGGTAACTATGACCTCGGCGAATTGCTACCCAACGTCCTCTCGCGCGCGAAGGATGTCTATGGAAAGGCCGCTGATGCAGCTCAGTCGTGGGGCAATGCCGCCGCAAAGGAAGCCGCGCTTGAGCGCAAGGCAACACTCTCCAGCTCTAGCGGGGCGAGCAATGTCGAGCAGTGGGCTGTCAACAAGGCTGTGCATTACAATGAGTGGGCCAACTTCGGGAAGAAGGATTTCGAGCCTGTGGTGACGGCATTCAAGGAATTGCTGGAGTGTCTGCGGTGCAAGGACTGCCAATCGTGGTTATACGTGTCTCCGCGGGGTGGTTCTCCTGATTCTCTGCGTTGCCAATGCAGCACCGTGAGCCTGAATCTCAAGGCAAAACCAAAGTGACCCTGAACGCCGATGAAACGGCCAACTCTGATGCGTTTCACAAGGGCGGTAGCAACTCCGACAGGTATACTGAAGATTGATGTTTACCGTCTCGCGACAGACGCAATCCGGAGCTGGGTCAGTTCTTACCCTTTATTCCTTTCCGGTTCGAACTCGCACTTAGAAACATTGGAAAAAAGCTACGCTGGTTTTTCACTTTGATGATGTCGTCGGCCGCGATCGTATTCGCCTTTCGTCGTTCACCGCCGGCAGGCGTAATTACCTCAAGATCCGGATTCTCGATGATTGCGGCATGAACGTCATCAGCATGAGCCGGTGTGATGTTGTAGATGCTCTCATAGAACTCCATAACGGACATGGCGTCTCCCGCGTCGCTCACCAGGCGGGGAATGTCTCCCATGAGCTGCTCCTTGGCAGAGGCTCGTCCATTATTATCGAACAGGTATAGTCTGCCTTCGTCATCACGCGGATCGTAGGAGAGCATGTTGAGACCCGAGCGGCCAAAATGCGCTTGGAGGGTCGCGTTGTCATGGAGGATATTATTGTAAACCTGCCGTGCTCGGCAGGCATTGGCGAAATGAATAAACCAATAGCGCCAGCCATCAGGATTGTTGATCGAGAACGGGCTCACAAATGGCGCACATCGATGGAAGACCTCGAAGACCATCTTCTCCGCCGTTCCGAGCCAGTCGTTCTTGCTCATAAGGTCGTTCCGGGACGTGATGTCGGTGCCCTTGATACCAAGGTAATCAAGCCGCTTCGTTAGCTGGTCCGGCTGGTCCTTCTTGAGGAAGGCCAACAAAGAGCTGATCATGAAGGTGTAGAAAATCTCCGCCGATGCATACGAGCGCATGATGTCAATAATCGTTTCGCGATTGACGTGACTGTCACCGCACTGGTCGAGATTAAACAGGACATTTTTATATCGGCCCTGTTCAAGAAGGCCCTTGATCCGGGGATAGGCGACTTCAAAGAACTCGTTGAGGTATTCGACGCGCAGATGCAGCCTCGGGCACGTTGCGGCGATGTCAGCCTGCATCGGCGCGACATGCCCCTTCAGAAGCTCGACGGCATCAAGGCTGGCGTCGTTGAAGATCAGCAGGCATTCGACCTCAATCATGCCGAGGCCCTGCACCGTGCGATGAGTGTTTACTGCTTCCACTGCGCGCTTCAATTCTTCGATGAAGATCAACGGCGAGCCAGGGGAGCCGCATTGGTAGCGGCCACCGCCTGCGAAACCGTCGACGATAGCAAGCCGAAAGCGTTCGCGCTGGGGAAGCTTGCAGCGAACAGTCAGATAGTCGAAGACGTATTCACGCAGGATCTTATGCTTGCGTTTGGAGTGGTCTTCCAGTTTTGCGCCATCCGGCCATTCGTACTGTTTCCTCGTCATTTCGCCCCCAAGTCCCCTGTTCTTATGCGGCCGGCTGAGGCGCTATCGGCATCTCATCCCAAGTTCGGCCTCGATACTCGCGTCCGTTTGCCTTTTTTGACCGCTTTTTGTTGTCCTTGCCCCATGTACCCCACTGCTTGAAGAAGAACGCCGTCCCTGCCGTTTGGCAATTGGTGTAGATTTCATCGATCCATTCTTCACGGATGGGACGAGCGGATTTCCCACTTTCACCGCCCACGATTGCCCAATGGATTTCACTGAGGTCGATGGTGCCGACGGCGTCGATCAGAGGCTCGAATGATATGAAGCGGATCGCAGCAGGCGCTTTCCGCAGATGCTCGATCCGTTCGGCTACAGCAGCGTTTTCGATGCTGGTCCCAAGCCACACGTTGGGCAGAACCTCGCCTATCTTGCTGGCCACCAGATCGGCCATTCTCTCTGGCCGTTTCGTGAGTATCTGATAGTTGTGGTGCGGCGTCTCGCGCATGATTTGCCATACATCGAGAATGAAGTCGTCGCTGACCTGTTCGTGGAACAGATCGCTCATGGAATTGACGAAGATCTTGCGCGGCTTGCGCCACCGAAGTGGTATGGATAACGCCTCGCGGTCTTCGCGCACCACCCCGTTCCAAACGGTGCGTCGGCCAGTTTTGCGGGTCAGCCCCGCATATTTCTCGACGCCCATCGCCTCCAGGCGCTTGGCCATTTCCATTGCATAGCAGTGCGTGCAGCCGGCCGTTACAATCGAACACCCGGCGACAGGATTCCAGGTGGCGTCGGTCCACTCGATCTGGGTTTCAGCCACATTTTCCTCCCGAGCATTTTGCTCTCTGCCGCAGCATCAAACGAAGCCTCGCATGGGGTTGATGAACTGGATACCGGCGAAGTCCTTTTCGTTGTCCGTGATCACAACGCAATCGTTTGCGCCTGCCGTCGCCGCGATGATCATGTCGAGCCCGCTGCGAGGGCGTCCAGCGGCCTTGCCGTCCGCCATCAATCGCGACCAGATCAACCCGGCCTTGTCGTCGAATGGCAGTATGCGCCCCGCAAAAAGAGCCTGCGGTCCCTCCGGTCCTGTGAACCACGTATCGAGAACCTCTCGTTTCTTGCCACGTGGTTTTTCTAAAATGCCGCGGCGTATTTCAGCTATAGTCAGAGACGCGACGAACAGGTCTTGATCGCTCTGCTCGCTCCACCATGCCAGCAGCGATTCCGAGGGCTGCGGCTTGACGGTGTTACTGATGATGTTGGTGTCAAGGAGATAGCGCGTCACAGATCGACCCGTCGCCCTTCCTCGCGCGGGCGCGACAGATCGAGATCGGCGCCGACCAAAGGCGAGCGGCGCAGGGCCGACAGAATGCCGCTGGATTTCGAAGGCTCACCCGAAACAAGAGCCCTCACCGTCTGTCGGGCTTGCTCTGCCTCTGGTCCTTCTTCGGCCAGTTGACGGGCGAGCGATCGGATTAGATCGCGATCGGATTCCAGCGCAAGAACCTCAAAGCGCTTGAAGCCGCGCTGTGTCAGGCGCGCCCGGTAATTCTCGATCGCTCTCTTCTGCGCAGCATTGCTCATGGCTGGCCTCCGTGGTATATATCCTGACATATAGCCGATTTCTGCGTTGCAAACAAGGGATGTCAGCGATGGCCCTGGACGCTCACCACAGAGCAGTAATGCACGAGAATACTGCGCGTTCACGTCAGTATTTTCCATATGCTGTAGCACGAAGGATTGCGCCGCGCTTCGCCGATGCCGCCGGGGGCATACTTTCCGCCGCCAACTATACGCGTGTTATTTCAATTGCTTATGCTGATCTTCGGGTGAATGCTTGGATGTATGACTTTACGATCAACCCATTCACCGGCGAAGATGACAAGCAACGAGCGCGAAGAGTTGCTCGAATCCCTGCTCATCGACGAGCCGGACCTGACCTTTACGCCGAGGGGCGATCCCGATCCGCGGCTTTTGCTTCTGGTCGACTTTCTGGCGCGACAGGCAGCACGGGAATGCTACGCGGAAGAAGTCAGGATGACGAGGCGACGGGGGAAGCGCACCTCCTGATGCCGAAAGGAGAGGTGCATTGAAGGTCGCGATCTACGCCCGCTATTCCTCCGACAATCAACGCGACGCCTCGATCGCCGACCAGCTCCGCATGTGCCGGCTTCATGCCGAGAAGCAGGGCTGGCAGATCGTCGAGGAATATTCCGACCACGCGATCTCCGGCTCGTCGCTGCTCCGCCCCGGCATCCAGGCCCTGATTTCCGACGCGACACGCGGGTGCTTCAACCTGATCCTCGCCGAAGCCATGGATCGGCTTTCACGCGATCAGGAGGACATAGCGGGCCTCTTCAAGCGCATGTCCTATTCGGGCGTGAAGATGTTCACCCTCTCCGAGGGTGAAGTCTCGCATCTGCATGTCGGCCTGAAAGGCACGATGAACGCGCTGTTCCTGAAGGATCTGGCCGACAAGACCCGGCGCGGGCAACGCGGCCGGGTCGAGGCGGGCAAGTCGGGCGGCGGCAACTCCTACGGCTATGACGTGGTGAAGAAGCTGGACGCTAACGGCGAACCGATCCGCGGCGATCGCACGATCAACGAAGCTCAAGCCGAGGTCGTGCGCCGCATCTTCCGCGACTATGCCGCCGGCAAGTCGGCCAAGACCATCGCCTTCTCCCTGAACAGGGATGGCATTGCCGCCCCGTCTGGCGGCGATTGGGGCTTCAGCACGATCAACGGCAATCCGAAGCGTGGCAACGGCATCCTCAACAACGAGATGTATGTGGGCAAGATCGTCTGGAATCGTCAGCGCTTCGTCAAAGACCCGGATACCGGCAAGCGGCAGGCCCGGCCCAACCCGGAATCCGAATGGGTCATTCAGGAAGCGCCGGAACTGCGCATCCTCGATGACGATTTCTGGAACGCCGTGAAGGCGAGGCAGGGCGAGAACCGCACCGAACGCGACGAAAGCGGCATTGCGGATGTCCGGAAGATGAACCATCGGCGCCGGCCAAAATATCTGTTCTCTGGACTGACCAAATGCGCCTGCTGCGGTGGCGGTTATTCCGCGATCTCGGCGACGCTGATCGGCTGCTCGACAGCGCGCAACAAGGGCACCTGCGACAACCGGGTGAACATCCGCCGCGACGAGTTGGAGGCGCGCGTTCTGAACGCCTTGCGTACCAAACTTGTCGATCCCGAGATGTTCGCTCGCTTCTGCGAGGTATTCACACAGGAGATGAATCGCCTACGCATGGAAGGCCGTGCGGGCATTGCCTCGGCGGAAGCCGAGATCGAAAAGACCGAGCACGAACTGGCGAAGCTATTGACCGCCATTAAGGCTGGCGGGCCGATTGAAGCCATCGTAGAGGACATGAAGCGGCTGGAAGCTCGGAAATCGGAGCTGAGGACGTTCCTGGCCGAGGCCGAGGAACCCCCTCCCCTGCTGCACCCTTCAATGGCGCTCCAATACCGCAAGCGGGTCCAGCAGCTCTATGAAGCCCTGCAGGACGAAGAGGAAGAGAAGCGGATCGAGGCGGCGGACATCCTTCGCTCGCTGGTGAACCAGATCGTTCTGACCCCCGTGGACGGCAAGGTGGAGATCGACGTTCAGGGCGATCTCGCTGGAATCCTTATAATTTCCGCACAAACGAAAAACCCCGCCGGAGGGCGGGGTGGATCGCAAGTAAAGATGGTTGCGGGGGCAGGATTTGAACCTGCGGCCTTCAGGTTATGAGCCTGACGAGCTACCGGGCTGCTCCACCCCGCGTTATGGGTGCGATATTATGACCGGTTTTGGTATTTTTTTGGCGCTTTGGG
>NZ_BAABTE010000011.1:0-158397 GCF_040371715.1 Brucella sp. NBRC 14130 | reverse complement strand
ACAAACCACCGGCACCCGAAGCAGCCGTCTGGCCTCCACAAAATGGGCCAGCGTCAACACCAGCAGTGGCAAGCAGACCGATCATGCACTAACATTCCAAACGGATCACCTCGTGGGGGCAGGCCATTCTGCAAATGTTTGCATTTGACCGAACGTCTAGAACCGTGTAAATCAAGGCTTAATAGTTTTTCCGATTGCGTTGACATCGTAGGGGTCACAGGTTCAATCCCTGTCACGCCCACCATTCGAACTCCAAACAAATCAATTGGTTATGGAAAAGTAGCGTTGCTGATATGTAGCGCACTTCAGGTTTGTCGAGCCTGAAATGAACCTATTGGTTATTCGACCAAATCCACACGCCCAATAGCTTCAACCCATGCCGCATGATGTGTTCGCCTCCATCAGGGAACGCTGTGGACCGCGCGGTATGCACCGCGAATGGGTGTTGGGGGCGCCAAGCCGCCCCTCGAGCTTCAAGGCCAATCAAAATTGGCGGATCGTCTCACGCACCTGTTCATCGATAAGATCCGCGACTTTCTGGGCGGCTTCGCGTTTTTCAACAGCCCGAGCGATACTCGTTTCGCTCTCTTCAAGAATTTTCAGATACTTGGTTTTCAAGTCGCTATTTTCAGGAACGGCACTGATGTTTTCGCGAATGCGCTCCTGCTCTCCGGCAAGGCGCTGAATATCTTCACTGGATTTTTCCAATTCCCTGTGCGCATCGACCTGCTTCCTGCGTGCCTCGGCAAGCTGTGCAAGCTTTTCCGCCACTCCCTTGTCGCTGGCGGACGACGACCAGCCCAGCAGAACGTCCGGTTCCGCATCAGCCAGTGTGTAGCTGTTACTTAGGAGCAGTTCGTCTACCGCAGTGACGGAAGCTTCGCCCCCCGCTTCGACATTTGTCTGCAACCGGTGATGTGTGGCAGTCCGACCGTTCTCTGCCTGCGACACAAACGACCAGCCCTCACGAACCGGATGTTCGATCACTATTGTCCGTTCACCATCCAGAGCACCCGAAATCGTATAGGTCGTGGTTTCCAGCAGTTTTTCTGTCGTGCGGATCGCCCCATCCACGACTTTGATATCCACGATCTTCTGCGTTGGCTTGCGATCCTCGGTTACGGTCACTTTCCGGTCCGTGGCAAAACTTGCCATGCGTATATCGCCCTTGGGCAAACCCGTGAGTTCGGCATCACCAATATAGCCTGCATTGGCATCATAAACGGTCAGGATACCGCCCGGCATGCTTGCGCCCGTCGAATTGCTGATCTTGATCGCCGCAATCGGATGGCGCAGCTTGCTTCCCGCGGTATAGACAGAAACCATCTGTGCCTCCACTGAGGCATCCGCAATAGGAACCGAGAGGGTATCGCCATTTGCCAGATCATAGCTGCCGGGCAAATCGAACGTGGCTGAAGTGTCGCTTTCGGTGGCAGTTGCGCCAGTCTCCGCCTCCCCTGTCCCACCCCCATAGTCCGCGGGAGCCGGCGCTACTGCCGCCTGCTCCGCTACAGTCTCCATGGTTGGCGCCATCATGGCTTTTTTATCGGAAGCGGCGCGCGTCCGAACTCGATTTAACAAGTTGCCTGTATCGGGTGCCGCCACATTATCCGACGCCGTGTTGACGACGACTTCTGACCGCTCTTTCCAGTAGAGCTGATGCAAGCGCTGTTTCAACGTAACGGGATCGGCCGAGGACAGCGCGATCTTCACACCTTTCCAATCTACTCCGCTGGCATTTTCAAGTATGGCCCACGCCTGAAGACGAGCCTTGGCGTCCTTGCCGACAACCACCCGATAGGCTGTCTTCCAGATCGGCGCGGCGATCACATAGTTAAGCCGGACTTCTTGTCCACCAGTTCCGGCAATATGCACATTAACGACACGTGCACCGTCATTCTTTGCGCGTCCCGTCGCCGCAACGGCGTCGGCCAGTTTCTGGCGCATTTCCGGATCTTCGACTGTCAACGCGGCATCGTCGCCAAGTTTGAGTGTGTCAATCCGGTCGTCCTTGCCAAGCACTGTCAGCAGTGCACGTTCAGCCGTTTTCTCGCTGTCGCGCGTTTCCACGCCAAGAACCTTGCCCGTCACTGTTTTTCCGCCACTCGTGACCGATACCACCGTACCTTGCATGGACGCGAGAAGTGCAGGCGCTGACGCTAAAGTTTCAGGCGTGAACGGCAGGCCCTTGAAAGTTTCCTCGAGAGGCCTTGGTCCGGCGAGCGATACCCGATCGATCGTTCCAGCGTTGCCATTCAAGACGAGGCTTTTCAGAACGTCGTCGACCTGGTCGAAAGGCACTTCGATCTGTATCGTTCCGTCAGCCGTTGGGACGGCTTTTCTGGAAATTTCCGCCAATCCGCCAGAGGACAGCCGGATCGCGTCGATCCCACCGCCATCACCCGCTACGGCGATACCGGAAAGTGCAGTACCAAGGAGCAGTGCGGCAGCCCCGGCTACATGGATGCGTTGGAACACTGTAGATCTCCTCAGAAAAGAATCAGCGTAGGGCCTTATCGTTTTCGGAATTTCGGTCAAAACTTCGGCTTCGTCGTGGCTTTTCAGCCATAGAGACGTTAATCATCCATTTGATCCTCGAACAGGAAGCCTGC
Organism: Brucella sp. NBRC 14130; assembly: GCF_040371715.1. Lineage (NCBI taxonomy): Bacteria > Pseudomonadati > Pseudomonadota > Alphaproteobacteria > Hyphomicrobiales > Brucellaceae > Brucella > Brucella sp. NBRC 14130. The sequence continues at coordinate 155,785 of NZ_BAABTE010000011.1, read as the reverse complement.
ACAGCCATCCACAAGTGTATTATGGAGGATGAGGAAGCAGTCAGCGAATGATCCCTCTCCGGCCCGGATACGACGGAAGGCGGGACGGCAACCTTGTTGGGTTATGCTTTCAGCATGATCGTGTGCACAGTCGCAGCCTGCACGGCATTTGGTGAATAGACCAGGGGACAATGGGCGCCCTCGTGCCAGCGGGGAAGAAGGTCCTTGTAATGGGGCGAGCCGGGCAAGCCAGACTGTCCCGGATTGTTGACGAACAGGCTGTTGTCCCATTCTCCCACATCGATCACCATCCGAACCGATGGGCCAGCCAGAACAGAAAAATCATTGAGGCGGTAATTGGCATAATTGAGGGTGGAGCTGCTACCGCCCAACTCCAAAGTCGCGAGGGACCAGTCCTCGTCCGTCAGGGATTGCAGGGGATGAGAGAGCTTGAGTCGATGAACACGGCCCCACGACCACTCGTCCGGCTTCTCTCCCATCAATGACACGCATTCTGCCCAGGCATCATCAAGACTTTGTGCAATATTCTTGTGGACCTCTCCTGCCGGCACCGCTTCTTCCAGCCATTCCACGATGCTGGGAGCATCGAACGGCATGAGCATCGGAATGATATGAGGCTCCGCGCCTTCCCTTCGGGCGACAAGCGGGCCGAGATGCTTGCTGAGCCAAACTTCAAACAAGGCGGCAGGAGCTGAATCTGCTGCCAGATTACCATCCCAGTTTCGAAGCAGTTGCCATGCGGCGGGCTCGCCCGTTACACCCATCGCTTTCAGGCATTTCAGAGCGCGCGTAGCAATGGGCGAAAAGGTCGAACATTGCAATCTCACGCAATCCTCAAGGGAAATCGGCGTTTCACGCGACAGTTCTCGATGCAGCGTGTCGTGCCTGCTGCTGTCGAGCCATTCATAGCCAATGGCCGGGCTTGCGGCAGCCCAGTCATCCGGCACGTTCATCGCATTGGCGGTCGCGATGAAACCACGCGCGGGATTGACTTCACACGGTCCTGCTTGCGGGAGCAGATAACCGTTCCATTCGTAGCGCCCATCACCGGGAACGGGTAGCAACCCATCCCAATTCTGACGTATGGGCGACGCACCGGAGGGTTTCCATGCAATCTTATTGGTCGTATCCGCGTAAATGTGATTGACGGACGGACAGCCCCATCCATTCAACGCTTTGACATATTCCGCATAGTTCCTTGCCTCCATGACGGAGAGGCTGGCCATGTAAGGTGCCATACCAGCATCCATCCAGACGGTTCGCAGTCCAAAAGCCCTATTGTTCACAGCATCCCGATAGATGACAGGGCCATGGCGGGTAAACTCCAGTGTCACTGACTGGTCTGGACAACCTTTTACTGGAATGGCTTCCGTAATGGTCGTGAGTTTTTCCCAACCATCCCGATACACATATCGTTCAGGATCATCTTCACGGGTCCGATAGACATAGATGTCTTCCTGATCCGCCCCGAAAATGGTGAGCCCGAAAGCGGCAGTCCCGTTATGACCCATCGATATTCCCGGCACCATCGGTTCGCCTGCGCCAATCACATCAAGGCCCGGCGCCGACAGATGCACTACGTAACGAATAGACGGCAAGACATGCGTCCGATGCGGATCAAGCGCCAGTATCGGGCGCGCTGTAGTGGTTTTCTCGGCTGAGATTGCCCAATTGTTTGAGCCTTCTTCGAAGGAAGCCCTGATGATCTCACCGGATGGTGTAACGGTCGTCCAGAGTGCTGCATCCTCAAGCGTGGCCGAAAGCCTGTCACGGGAGTATGTCGCCGGACTGACCGCAAGATTGAAATCACGCAAAACTCGATCCGTCATGATCGCCGGATCAAACCCATCGACCGGCTTCGACACAACGCCATGCGACAACTGCTTGCGCAATCCATCGAGCCTTGCGCCAAGCTCGCTTCCAACAGCGGCCATCACCTTTGACCGCAATAGTTCGGAAGATGCATTACGTGTCAGCGAGTGGGTGCGCACGCGCACCACATCTTCCGCCTTCCATCGGTCGGGGCGATGGCCAAGCAGCGTAAATTCCGGCGGAAGTGGTATCGAACCTGCATCGCAGGCATCGATATAGGTATTGATCCCATTGGCGAATGCGGAGCAGATTTCTTCCGCGTGAGCCCCGTAGGCTTTCCATTCGGGTGCCATATCGCCGCGATAGAGAAACAGCCGCGCCGCCCTGTCCTGTTCGAGATAGCCGGGGCCGAAATCACGTGCCAGCAGGCCGAGACCGCGCTTGCGCGCGATATCGATCTGCCAGAGGCGATCACGTGCGGCATTCCAGCCTTGCGCGAAGAAAAGATCATGAAAATTGTTCGCCTGAATATGGGCTACGCCCCACCGGTCGACCCTGATCGTGACGTCTTCCTTAAGACCTGGAACCTCATGGGCTGCAAGTCGCTTCTTGTCGCGCATGGCTGTATCCGTTTGTTCAGTTGAGCCGCAGAAACAAGCCCGCGTGGAGACGCGCCCGTTCTATGAGGCTGTCCTCGAAGATATGTTCACCCAGGGTATGAAGACCTTCCCCCCGAACGCCGATGGAATCGAGCGTCGGCACGCCAAGCGCGCCTGTGAAATTGCCGTCCGAACCACCGCCCGAACTCTGGGCCGTCATCGTGAACCCGATCTCCTTCGCAATATCATTGGCGAAGTTGAAGAGCTCCATATCTTGCGGCTGTCCGTGTTCCCAAACCGGGCGCGTGACGCCGCGCGTCACGATGAATTCCACATCGTCTTTCACGCCGGCAAGCGCCAAGATGCGAGAAACACCCTCTTCCAGATCCCGCTGGGTCTTGGCCATGCTGAGTGCTTCCGCCTTGCAGCTCGAAGATACGCAATTGACCCATTGTCCCGCATGAATGACACCGACCGAGAAGGTGCAGTCGTCTGTCGTCAGAGCTTCGATCTCCAGTATCTTTTCCGACATGCGGCGGATTGCAGAACGACCTTCCTTGAGCAACCAGCCAGCATGGCTCGGACGTCCTATCGTTTCGAGATTATAGCGCGCAATCGCGTAACGTCCCACGACGGCACCACCGTCGCGGCGCGCCGGCTCAGGGACAAGCACATATTTGTTTTTGAGTGCTTCCTGCTCAATCAGATCACGTGTGGAGGGCGTTCCGACCTCCTCGTCAGGGGTCAGCAGGAACGTCACAGGCAGCTTTGTCGTCAGTCCGGAACGGGCGATCTGGCGCATTGCCTCAAGGGCCACGAAATTGCCGCCCTTCATATCCTGGATGCCCGGCCCGTAAATCTTGCCGTCCTCGCGGCGATAGGGGTTCACATTGATGACGCCGAGCGGATGGACCGTATCGAGATGGCCGGAAACCAGAATGCCCGGCCTGCCTTGATCCGCATGGGGAAAACGGGCACGCAACGACCCGCCAAAGCCCATGCGGCCGGGTATGAATTCCACGCTCGCACCGGCAGCAGCAAAATCATAGGCCGCAGTGTCAACCAAGCGGTTCACGGCGGCCGCGTCGAAGGTCGGACTTTCTGTTTCGATCCATGGACGCAAGCGGGCAATCATCTCATTGAGATCGAACGGCAATTCATGCGCACTCATGCGGAAAGTTCCTTATTCACTGGCAAACGGGTTTCCACGATCCGGGCATAGATCGACGATCCGATGGGCAACGTCGCGGGATCGAGCGTAAAGGCAGGATTGTGGAGGGCGGCTTTGCCGCCGTGCAGCACATTGATGTAAGCACCGGGAACGCGGGCTAGCATGTCGGCGAAATCTTCGCTGCCCATGAAAGCGGGGCAATCCTCGGTCACGTTTTCCTCGCCCAGCACATCGCGTGCTGCAGCGATATAAGCGTCGGTTAATTCATGATCGTTGCGCAGAACATCAAACACGTTGCGGATATCGACATCGACAGTAATGCCGTAACCTGCAGCGATACCGGAACAGATCTCGCGCAGGCGGGTTTCGGCCAGATCGCAGACCCGCTTTTCGAAATAACGGATCGTGCCGGTGATCGTCGCGACTTCCGGCACGATGTTGTAGGCGCTGCCGGTATGGAATTGCGTGCAGGAGACGACACAGGCTTCCGTAGCTGGAATATTGCGGGAAACAATGGTCTGCAGTTGGCCCACGAGATCGGCACCAATCACCAGTACGTCACGCGCATTATGCGGCTGGGCCGCATGGCTGCCCTTGCCGGTCAGCTTGATGTCGAAGAAGCTGGCGCCCGCCATGGCTGCGCCCTTGCGAATCGCGGCTTTGCCCAGTGTTCCGAGGGGCTGATTGTGCATTCCATAGATTTCATCACAGGGAAATCGCTCGAAAAGCCCTTCCGAAATCATCCTGCGCGCTCCACCAAGGCCTTCTTCGGCTGGCTGGAAGACAAAAACCGCGCTGCCTTCGAAATTGCGCGTTGCCGCAAGATACTGTGCGGCGCCAAGCAGCATCGTCGTGTGTCCGTCATGGCCGCATGCATGCATGCGCCCCGGATTTTGCGAGCTGTAGGGGACGCCGGAAATCTCATCGATGGGCAATGCGTCCATATCGGCGCGCAAGCCGATACGGCGATTGCCACCATTGCGCCCCTTCAATATGCCGACGACGCCGGTCCCGGCGATGCCGATATGAACTTCATCGAAACCCCATCTTTCCAGCAGAGCGGCCACAACACCGGAAGCGTGCTTCTCCTCGAAGCCGATTTCGGGATGACGATGGAGATCTTCGAAAACCGCGCGCATCTCGCCGGCTTTCTCCTCAATAAACGGTATGATGGGCATGATTTCATTCCTGTTTGAAACTTTGAAGACCAGGGCTGCCACCTGCAGCCCTTCGATTAGGCTGCGGGACGTCCCGCGGCAAAATCCCAGAAGCGGCCCGGGGCGGCTTCGATCAACGAGCGCGTATAGTCGTGGGAAGGATTGCCGAGCACGTCCGCGGCGTTACCCTGCTCCACAACCTGACCGTGCTTCATTACCAGCACTTCATCGCAAATCTGTGCCGCAACACGCAGGTCATGCGTGATGAAAATAATCGCGATACCGGTATCCTTCTGCAATTCAGCCAGAAGATCGAGAACCTGCGCCTGCACGGACACATCGAGCGCAGACACGGCTTCATCAGCGACGAGAATGTCCGGGCGAAGAGCGACGGCGCGCGCAATCGCGATGCGCTGGCGCTGCCCGCCCGAAAACTGATGCGGATATCTCTTCAGCGCATCTTCCGGCAATGAAACGATCTTGAGCAGACGCCTCGCTTCAGTGACCGCATCCTCATAGGGAACGCCATAGTTCAGCGGCCCTTCGGTCAGGCTCTGTTCGATGGTCCAACGAGGATTGAGCGAGCGAAACGGGTCCTGAAAGACTACCTGAAGTTTTTTTCGGAACGGCTTCATGTCGCGTTTTCCAAGGTGGGCAATGTCGCGTCCGCCCACGACGATTTCTCCCTCCGTCGGCTCGATCAGACGCATGATCGAACGCGCCACGGTGGTTTTGCCTGAACCCGATTCGCCAACAATGCCCAGCGTTCGCCCCGGCTGGAGATCGAAGCTGACCGCGCGCGATGCCTCGACGCCTGGCTTCCTGCTGAAAAGCCCGCCGCTTCGATAAGTCATACCGAGATCACGCACCCGGATGACGGCTTCCCGCTCTTCCTGTCCGCGTGCAGGGCGAGGGATGAGACTTGGAACGGAGCCAAGCAGATCCTTCGTGTATTGCTGTTGAGGTTCAGACAAAACCTGACGAATAGTGCCACGCTCCACGATTTCGCCGCTGCGCATGACGCAGACCCGGTCCGCGATTTCGGCAACGACGCCCATATCATGCGTGATGAACAGCACCGCTGTTCCGTGCTTTTCCTGTAGTTCGGCGATCAGGGACAGAATCTGCTTCTGTGTCGTTACGTCGAGCGCTGTGGTCGGCTCATCTGCAATCAGAACCACGGGCTCCAGGATAAGCGCCATGGCAATCATGATGCGCTGGCGCTGGCCGCCCGACAACTGATGCGGATAGCTTTGGTAGATGCGTTCCACGTCCGGCAGATGGACCTGCTCCATGATATTGATGACTTTGGCACGCTTGGCGGCAGCCGAAAGCCCGGTATGGATATCCAGAACTTCCGTGATCTGCTCTCCGACCCGCATCACAGGATTGAGCGCGGTCATCGGCTCCTGAAAGATCATCGAGATGCGCGTGGCACGCATCTGCTTCATATCAGCCGGCGATAGTTGCAGCAGGTCCCGCCCGTCGAGGCGGATTACACCACCCGTCACGCGCAGTGCATTTTGCGGCAAAAGCCCCATGGCCGTGAGGGATGTGACGGATTTTCCCGAACCCGATTCACCTACCAGACAGACGGTTTCGCCTTTTCGAATATCGAAGCTCACGCCACGAAGTACAGGCGTGCCTGCGGGAAGTGCCACGGCAAGATTATCCACTTCCAAAACGACAGGTTCTGCCGAAAAGTCACGATTTCGCAGTTCCATGTCAGCCCTCCCGCTTTTTCAGGCGCGGATCGAGTGTGTCGCGTGCCGCATCGCCCAGAAGGTTGATAGAAAGGACGCATAGCGTCAGCAAAAGTCCCGGCCAGAGCACGATCGACGGCTTGATGCGAAAGAACTGGCGCCCTTCCGCCATGATGTTCCCCCAGGTCGGTATCTCGGTGCTGATGCCAGCTCCAAGGAAGGAAAGGATTGCTTCGGTAAGGATCGCCGATGCAACGATATATGTGCCCTGCACGATCAGCGGTGCCATTGTGTTCGGCAGAAGATGTCGGAACAGGATTTTCGGCGTGCTGGAACCGAGCGCCAAGGCGGCCTCGACATAAGGCTCCTCTCTGGCACTGAGAATGACTGAACGGACCAAACGCACCACCCGGGGAATTTCCGGAATGGTGATCGCCACGATCACCGAACCAATGGAGGGCCCATTAAGCGCGACCAGCGCAATGGCGATCAGGATCGAGGGCATCGCCATCAGCGCATCCATCATACGCATGATGATTGCATCAGCAGTACGGAAGAATCCGGCGATGAGACCGATGAATACACCGACCATTATCGAGGAAGCCGCCGCGAAAAGCCCGATGAGGAGGGAAATGCGCCCCCCGAGGATCATACGCGAGAAAAGGTCCCGACCGTAATTGTCCGTGCCAAGCAGATATTCGTCTGAAGGTGGCTTGAGACGCATCATCGGGTTCATGGCCAGCGGATCATGGGGTGCGATCCACGGAGAGATCAGGGTGAGAATAATGATTGCGGCGAGAAGCAAGGCAGCAATCAGCGGTCCGATGCCAACGCGGGCGACGCGCGGCAGCGAAAACAGGCGAAGCATCCAGTGCATGCCAGCCGATGTCGATTCTGTGCACATCAATAACGAATCCTCGGGTCGAACAATGTGTATGAGAGATCGATCAGCAGATTGACGAACACATAGAGTGCACTCGTCAGCAGGATCATGGCCTGAATTACCGGATAATCGCGGGCAAGCACCGCATCGACCGTCAGGCGGCCGATACCGGGTATGTTGAAGATGCTTTCCGTGACCACGACGCCGGAGATCAGCAGCGCGAAGCCCGTCCCCACAATGGTAACGACAGGCACGGCCGCATTCTTCAAAGCATGCACGAACAGAAGACGGCGATCACTGACACCTTTGGCACGCGCGGTCCGGATATAATCCTCGCCCAGCACGTCCAGCATCCCCGCACGGGTCATGCGGGCGATAAGAGCGATATAGATGGAAGCCAGTGTCAGCGCAGGCAGGATGGCCCGCTCCATGAAGGCGCCCAAACCCGCCGAGATCGGTTTGAACCCCTGTACCGGCAGCCAGCCCAGATTGACGGAAAAGACCAGCAACAGCACATAGCCGACCAGAAAAACCGGGACGGAGAAGCCGAGAACGGAAAAGCTCATTACCAGATAGTCGATCCATGAGCGGTGCCGCCATGCAGCAAGTACACCCATCGGTATCGCAACAAGGATCGCAATGATGATGGTCAGGACAGCGATCGAAATCGTCGGTCCGATGCGCTGTGAAACCATATCAAGAACAGGCACGCCCGAAATCAACGAAACACCAAGATCTCCCTGAAAGATCTTCCCCATCCATGTGAAATATTGCGTCAGAATCGGTTCATTAAGGCCCATGGCCTCACGAATACGCTCCAATTGCTCCGTCGTCGCGGCATCCCCCGCGAGAATTGCAGCCGGATCGCCCGGCGTCAGTCTCAGGAGGAGGAATACGAAAATCGATACCAGCAACAACACCGGCACCAGCGCAAAAATGCGTTTTATGAGATAGACAGCCATATGCACGCCCCGCGTGATGCGGAACCGGCTGAAAAAACCGGCTCCGCGGTGGACTGGGAGTTATCGCGCCCAAAACAGATGGGTAAGATAACGGCGGGCAAAGTTACTCTTCGTTCTTCTTCACGTTCCAGAAGACCGGCACGGGCGAACCAAGCATCTCAACGATATTGGCACGACGTCCCTGAGGCGGGTTGTATTCGCCGAGCGGGATGTAGAGCACATTCTCAAGCGTGTGCGCCTGGATCTTCTCGACCACAGCTTTCTGATCTTCAGGCGTCTGGGCTGAAATATATTCTTTCTTCAGCGCTTCGATCTTGTCATCCTGCGGCCAGCCGAACCAGCCTTGATCGCCACGGCCATTCAACATGACCGAGTTCAGCGGCGTCCAGATTTCCGGTATCTGCCAGTTCGTGAAGAAGATATTCCATCCACCCTTGGACGGTTCGTCCTTGGACGCACGACGGCCGACCAGCGTTTGCCAATCCATCGGCTGCATGTCGACGTTAAACCCGGCGGCTCTCAGCTGTTGTGCGGCAACAACGGGCTGCGGCGACAGGCTGGTAACATCCGTCGGCTGCATCAGCACAACCGGCTTGCCGTCATAGCCCGCCTTCTGCAACAGCGCCTTCGCTTCTTCGATATTGCCCTGCCCTGTGATGCTCTCGGAGCCGACATTAGTGGCATTGGGCGTTCCGCAACCAAAAATCGCCCCACAAACCTTGTAATAGTTCGGATCAGCCATCAGAGCGGCAAGCACCGGCTCCTGCGACATGGCGAGAAAAGCTGCCCGGCGGATATCGGGATTGTCGAAAGGCGGATGCTTGAAGTTGAGACGGCCCATCGTTTGGTATCCCAACGGATCTCGCTGCTCCAGCACAACACTATCGTCACCTTCGAGCAATGGAACGAGATCAACCGGTACCTGCTCGATATAGTCGATCTCGCCGCTGGTCAGGGCATTTACGGCTGTCTGCGCATCGGTCATCGTCACCCAGCGAACCTTGTCGACATTGACGACCTTGCCGCCAGCCATCCAGTTTGCTGGTTCCTTACGCGGAACATAATCCTCATTCTTGACGTAGCTCACGCCGACGCCGGGCTGGAACTCACCCGGCACGAATTTGAACGGCCCAGAACCTATATGTTCGGTGATGGCTGTATCGGCGGGCGTCGCCGCGATACGCGCGGGCATGATGAAAGGAGGCAGTGCCGCCTGCTTGGCCAGTGTATCGAGGAAGGGCGCGAACGGCTCTTTCAGGGTCCACACAAGGGTTTTGTCATCGGTCGCCTTAAGCGAATCTGTGATGTCCATGATAAGCTGGCCACCAGCATCGCGCTTGGACCAGCGTTCCAGTGAAGCCACGGCATCAGCAGCCGTGACGGGCGCTCCATCGTGGAATTTCAGACCGTCGCGCAGCGTGAAAGTATAGACCTTCTTGTCGTCTGAAACGGTCCAGTCGGCCATCTGCGGCTGAGGCTTGAAGTTCTCGTCTACGGCGATCAACACGTCATAGATCATATAGGCATGATCGCGGGTGATATGCGCAGTCGTGATTATCGGATCGAGGATGCGCAAATCCGAATGCATTACGGCAGTGAGTGTGGTTTCCGCCCATGCGTTGCCAGCGCCCAGAGCAAACAGGGAAGCGGCAAGGCCAAATTTAAGCCTGCGAAGAACGGGGCCAGGTTCAGGAGATTTGAAAAACTGCATCTGCTTGGGTTCCTCTGAAGGTTGTTTTTGTTTTTATTTGAATTCCAGTCCGAGCGGCTCCAGCCGTATGCCCGAACGCAAATTTTTCCATGATAGTCTGGCCGGGCTGAGCGGCATCGCGCCCGGTGCGGTGCAGACCAGGAGTTGTTCGGCAATGGGTGCAAAGTCTGCACGAAAATGTACCGAGCTCTTATTGACGAGAATGGCTTCCTTTTCCGGCTCGATACCCACCATGCGATAAAGCGCACGATCCGCCATCTGGGCGAGATTGGTGGTGACGACGATCCGTGTGCCGCCCACACGCAGGCATGCTGACGGCCCCATGTTCAGCCAGGTTCCACCGTAGTAGGGTCCTGTCGCATGAGCCTTGCCGTCCGAAAGCTTTTCCACGGTAAACAGGGCCTTGAACGGCGCGTCGCCCTCAATCCCCGACTTGCCGCCGAGCGCGATTTCCACCGCCGCTCCCTCTCCGGCCTGATGTGCAATCCTTGCCGCTTCCGGGTCGTGAATGCACCCGATGGAAGCCCGCTCCGCACCACAGGCCACGAGTGCACGAAGCATCCCGGTCGTATCGGAACTGCCACCTGCTCCCGGATTATCCTGAGTATCTGCGATGATGATCGGTCGGCGTGCGTCTCGCGCCAGCTCAATCGCCTTCGCCACTCCCTCCTCTGGCTGATAAGCCGTGCCCGCAAAGGAGGGTTCGGCAGCGGCCAATGCGGCAATGATCGCGTTTGCGTGGGCCTCAACGGCCGTCCGATCCCAACCATAGGCGAAAACGGACGGACCGCATTCGGCAAAGTCTGCTGCCGGAAAGCCCATGAACAAGGATGCCGTCAACACATTCTCAGGCAGCTCCGCCGTCAGGGCATAAAGGCCTTTAGCCGGCTCCTCATCCGTGCATTGCCAGGCAATCGGGATTAGGTAATCACCCTGCCGCATCGCCTTGTGCCAGCCCTTCGGCTTGTCCATCAAGGCTTGCAACGCTTGTGCCGCCCGGTAGCCGGTTTCGGCCATATCAACATGAGGATAGGTACGAAAACCTACCATCACGTCGCAGTGTTCGAACATCCTTCGCGTGATATTTCCGTGGAGGTCGAGGGCGACAGCTATCGGTTCGGTCGGGCGAACCGCCCGCACACGCTCAAGCAGCTCCCCCTCGCCATCGTCGACATGCGCGGCGACCATAGCACCATGCAAGTCGATGAATATCCCGTCGAGGCGGCCGCAATCCCTGAGCCCTTCGACAATTTCTGAAACGATAGTTTCATAGGCATCCCGGGTGACCGGGGCGGACGGAATAGCACCGGCCCACAAAATGGGAACGACTTCCCACCCGGCTTCGCGAGCGAAATCCAGCGCACCGGCAATGCCAAGATTTACATTCCGCGCATTTTGAAGAACCGCCTCGCCGCGAGAGAGCGGAATATATCCGCCCCCCTGGACAAACGCCGCCATATCGGCTGGCGCCGAGGCGAAGGTGTTCGTTTCATGCAAGAAGCCAGCCACAGCCACGCGCTTGAGCACGAGCATACTCCCATATACCGATTTTATCCCCAGAGCGAAAGTGTGTATCTGTCAGCGATACATCTATATTGTTTTTATGATAGGAATCAATTTTGCTCCTTGTCAATCTATGAATGGCGACTAAAGCTTGCGCCCATGAACCAATTTCGCGACCTGACCGGATTGTCCACTTTCGACCCTGACGAAGCGGATGAATTCAAAGACGACCCCTTGTTTCTACGTTCGGTTGCGCGCACGGTCGCTGTACTGTCCGCCTTCCAGAGCGCTCGACACCCCCTATCCCTTACGCAGATTGCGACCGCATCGGGACTCGATCGCAGCGCGACGCAGCGCATCGTCAATTCGCTTATGAAACTCGGCATGGTTGCGCGGGACCCGGAGGATCGCGGCTATCTTCCCGGCTTGCGAATTCTGGATATGACACATGATTTTCTGCGGCTGAACCCGATGCTCCAGCGAGCCAATCCGGTTATGCTGGAACTACGCCGAAGGGTGCGCGAACGTGTGGATCTATCGCTTTTCGATGATATACGGCTGGTCTATGCCCTGCGTATGCCGTCAAAACACGAAGTCTTCAGCGCAACCATCGTCGGTAATGCGGTTCCGACTTACTGCACGGCGGGCGGCATCGCAGTCCTGTCGCGCCTGCCGGACGACCGAATTGCGGATATCGTAAACCGTTCCGACCTCACCCCGTTCACGCCCTATACCATCACCGATCTTGCTGGCGTAATGGAACAGGTCGATGCCACGCGCAGACGGGGACACTCCGTTCTCTGCCGTCAGTTGCTGGCCCACGAAATAGCAATCGGCGCGCCGGTTACCGATGCAAAGGGCGTGCCCATCGGAGCAATCCATATCGCTGGCAATCTACAGGAATGGTCGGTAGAAAGCTTCAGCGACAATTTTGGCCCCTTGATTGAAAATGCCGCCCGTACGGTTTCCGAGCGTCCCAGACCTTTCGACGCCAGAAACGCACCCATCGTCTAATCCGGCTTTGACGATTTCTCGGTTTCGGCCATAGCCTTTCGACGTGACCGATTGAACTGATCTCCCTTCGCTTCATCTTTCCTCGTGAAGCTGTCAGAGACTGGTGACCGAGTACCGAGATTTTCGACCATTAGCGGTCGATTAGTGGCTAAAGGTGAAATCGCTCGCATTCGCGCCCTTCCAGCCCAGTTTTGGCGCGTTGCATTTTTCCTTGAATGTTTCACCATGCCCTGCAAGAGCACATTCTGCAACGGAAACGTCTTTTTGCCCGGAACTGACGCAGCCAGCTGCGAGTACCACCACAGAAACAAGTAAAAATCCTCGGACGACCTTCATCATATTGTAAAACTCTTGTTATCTATTTTGAACGCGGAACAGGAAAGTTCAATTTCGACACTTGATCGCAGAAATATTATTCACGTTCATTGTTGTTGACGATTTATACAAAATATGTGAGTGTTTACTCGCATTGTCTACTCGCATTAGGAAAATCGAGGATATGAGCAAGTTCAGCGCCACAACCCCCAGAAAATCGGCCTCGCAAGAGAGGTCACGGATGACTGTCGAGGCGATACTGGATGCCACTGCTCGCGTTTTGGTGCGCGAAGGATACGCTCGAACCAGCACAAATCGTGTCGCCGCCGTGGCAGGCGTGAGTATTGGATCGCTCTATCAGTATTTTCCCAACAAGGAGTCGCTTGTGGCTGCGCTCGTCGCCAGACATAATCGTGAAATTCTGGCTCTGTTGGAAAACGCGATGCAGGCATGCGCCTCAGACGACCTGAACAGTGCCATGCGGGAACTCATTCGCGCGATGATTGCTGCACACCGGGTCGACCCGGATCTCCACCGCATCTTCAAGGAAGAAGTGCCCAGAATTGGAAAACTCGCCGAGGTGGAAGCCATCCGAAAGGATACGCTGGATTTGGTTCGGCATTATCTCGAAAAATGCAAGGACGACATTCAGCTCAAAGACCTGGATACGGCCGCATTCATTTGCGTGACGACCGTGGAGACATTGACCCATGCCATCGTTCTCAATGACTGCGGCCACTCCCTTTCCGATGAAGCGGATATTGTGGAACATATCACCCGGATGGTTGCGGGTTATCTCGGCACCGCACCCCAGCCTATCCGCGCTATTTTGAAAGAAGCAGCCTGATCTCTATGGTACAAGGCGCGCTTGAACCGAGCGCTGCCGTGAACTGTAATGGCTGTCTCGCCATAAGTGAGTTCGGTCCCCGGCCGATGTGTCTACCTTGCCGAGGTGGCAATCACAGTTTTCCGCAGCATGACGCGATCAAACTCAGCCTCGGTTCGCAGCTTTTTCTGTACTTACGAGATGGCCGGGCTGGAACGCCACCCGGGCGGTCGTGATCGGGCCCAGGGCGTTCCAGGTCGTGCGGTGCATGATCAGCAATGCCTGTCCCGGTTCGGTCTGCAGTAATCTGGCATCGCGGCGATTGGCATTTTCGGCTGAAAATGTCAGGTCAGCTCTCAAATAAGGCGCGTTGCGCACCAGCCATTCATTGGCATTCAGTTGCCAGAAGTCGGCCTTTTCAAGTTCTGGTGACGCGCGCAGATTGACCCAGCGGTCCTCCAGCTGGAAGGGCTGGCCATTGCCGTAATGCACAGCCCGCATATGAACGAGAATTTCCCCTTCCGGAAGACCAAGCCGCGCCGCAACCTCTGCCGGGATCGGACTTTTCCGCTGCGCAACGACGCGATAACTGTAGACCATGCCGGCCTGTTCGACCTGTTCACGCACAATCGAGATTGAGACTGTCGCCTTGCGCACCGGATCGATCGCGATACGGGTACCCGCTCGGCGGCGGCGGTCCAACAATCCTTCGTCAGCCAGAAGCTGCAATGCCTTGTTGACGGTCGCTCGCGCGGCGTCAAACTCGATCGCAAGATCGGCCTCGTCTGGAATTCGGTCGCCCTGACGCCATTCAAGTTCAACGATGCGGCGCCGCACTTCGCTGGCAATTTTCTGTGCTTTTGGAGACGTTGAGCCCAGATGGCCGCCAGATCGCTTGTCGATCACATGCACTCCTGCAATCCGCCGATAGAAATCAGGTAATCAGCGATCATACGATCATGGTCAAGATGCATGCCATTTCGCACCCCATGACGCCTCGCAGCCCGGACGTCGCTGGCTAGCCTGTTTGGCATCGAATTTACGTCCTGCAGCCGTCGCTCCTGCATCAATTCCCAGGACACGCAGCAGCAATTCAACATGCTCAGCGCCGAACGATACATGTCCATTCCGACTTTCGCAATACGAACGCCCACATCGCGTCCGCCAGTTTACCGCACCGATAAGTTTAAACATATAGAGAAATAAGTTTAGACATATACAATTTTTTATGATTAGCTCACAAAAAATAGCGAGGCTTTCGGGAGCAAGCCCAGATGCAGATATTGACGCATGCCACCGCGCGTATGGAGGGAAAGCAGAGGAGCTGTCTCCCTGCAGAACGTACTTCCATCATTATCGTAGACGATCGAATCGAACGGACCGAAATCCCGGGCCGGGAGTGGAAAATATGAGCGGCCCGCTGACGGGAATCCGGGTGCTCGATCTGTCCCGCGTTCTCGCGGGGCCGTATTGCACGGCACTACTCGCCGATCTGGGCGCGGAGATCATCAAGCTGGAGCCACTTTCCGGCGACGACTATCGACATGTCGGGCCGTTCAAGGAGGGTGAAAGTGCCTTGTTCACGCTCAACAATCGCGGCAAGAAAAGCATAGCGCTCGATCTTAAAAACCAGGCCGATCTTGAACTGGCGCAGACACTTGCGGCCCGCGTGGATGTAGTCGTCGAAAATTTCCGCCCGGGCGTTGCCGCCCGGCTTGGACTTGGCGCAGCCGCCTTGCGCGAAGCCAATCCCCGGCTCATCTATTGTTCCATTTCCGGTTTCGGGCAGGAGGGGCCGTTCAGGGACCTTCCAGCCTATGACCTCGTGGTGCAGGCCATGTCCGGCCTGATGACAGCGACCGGCGAGGAAGGCGGCGCGCCACTGAAAACCGGCGAAAGCATCGCCGATCTGATCGCGGGCCTGTTTGCCAGCTGGTCGATTATGGCCGCACTGGTTCAGCGCAACGCGACGGGGCATGGCGCGACGCTCGATGTTGCCATGTATGACGCGCTGTTTTCGATGTTGACCACCAGTCACGCCCAGCATTTCTACAGCGGCGTTCTGCCAAGCCGTGTCGGCAACCGACATCCGATATCCACGCCTTTCGGCTGTTTCAAGACAAGTGACGGAGAGGTGGTAATCGCAGTGCTGAACGGAGGGCAGTTCGGAAAACTGGCAAAACTCATGGGCAAACCGGAGATTGCGGACGATCCGCGTTTTGCCAGCGGCAGCAGCCGTACCGAGCACGAACCGGCACTCAAGGCTTTCATCGAGGAATGGTCGGGCAGCATGACCACTGAAGATGCGGTGACGGCGCTGGCGGCGGAAGGCCTGCCCGCGGCGCCAATCTGGAACATCGCGCAGGCCGCCGACAATGAACATGCGGCCGCACGCGGCCTTGTCACCCAGCTTGCCCATTCGGTTCTGGGTCAGGTGCCAGTGGTTGGACAGCCAGTTCGTTTCGATGGACACAAGCCCGTCGCTGCGACCGCCGCACCACGACTTGGCGGCGACATCGCCACGGTGTTGAAGGAATTTGGGCTGAAGGAGCGCGCATGACGCAGATCAATGATCCCTGGCATATGCTGGCCGAAGAAGAGAGCATGTTCTGCGATGTGCTGGAGCGGATATGTGCTGACAAGATTGCGCCGCTGGCGGCAGAAACCGACGAGACATCGCGCTTTGTCGACCGGCAGATCGCCACGCTCCGCGAAGCGGGCATGATGGGAGCCAACTTGCCGGAAGCCTATGGCGGCAGCGGCATTTCCGCGCCCGCTCTGCTGCGAGCCGTGTCGATCGTGGCGGCCGCCTGCGGGTCCACAGCCTCGGCACTGACAGCGCATTATCTGGCAACCGATTCCATCCTGATCGGCGGCACGGAGGCTCAGAAACAGGAGTGGTTGCCCAAAGCTGCCAGCGGCGAAGCGCTCGCCGCCTTCGCGCTCACCGAGCCGACGGCTGGTTCCGATCCTGCGGACATGAAGACACGTGCCAGGCGAATAGAAGGCGGCTGGCATCTCAAAGGCACAAAGTGCTTTATTTCGAACGGCGGTGTGGCCGACTTCATTGTGGTTTATGCAGTAACTGATCCTGAAAAGGCGCATCGAGGCATTTCTGCTTTCATTCTGCCGAAGGATACGCCTGGTTTCGAGGCGGGTCCGGCGGAAAAGACAATGGGGCTCAAAGGCGGCCATGTCTTCACGCTCAATCTGGACTGCACGCTTCCCGAACATGCTTTGCTCGGCGAAGAGGGTAAGGGCTTTCGCACTGCCATGCAGGTGCTCGACAATGGCCGAATTGAAGTGGCCGCCCAATGTCTCGGCCTTGCTGGCGCGGCGATGAATGCTGCCATCGCCTATGCGAAAGAACGCATCATCGGCGGCATGCCGCTGTCGGAGCGGCAGGGTATCCGATGGATGATCGCCGATATGGCCCTTGCATATCATTCTGCACTTTTGCTGTCGCAGGAAGCCTCGCGCCAGCGCGATCTGGCGCATCACCATGGTGGACGCTTCTCGCTGGCAGCATCCATGGCCAAGCTCGGCGCTTCCGAAGCAGCCGGGAAAATAGCCGATATAGCGCTGCAAATACACGGCGGTTACGGTTACACGCGTGATTTCCCCATAGAGCGGATCAATCGGGACCTGCGCATCATGCGTATCTATGAGGGGTCCAGCGAAATCCAGCGCATGATCATCTCCGGCAATATGCTGGCCTGACGGGTTCGGTTATCATCCCGCTCGACTTTTCTGTGAGCGGCCATATCCGGCGCCGCGTGAAATGTGCTTAATAACGTTCTGTAGGGCGAACATCGCCACGCAGTTTATCTGGGAGAAAATAAAATGACGTTTTCGGGAACATTGAAATCCGCCCTCCTCGGTATCGCCGTGCTGGGCTTGACCATGCCTGCAATGGCCGACCAGCTGTCGGATATCAAGGCCAAGGGCAAGATCGAAACAGCTACCGATATGCACTATGCGCCCTTCGACATGCTGACCAACGGCACGTATGAAGGCATGACGAAGGATCTCTTCGACGGCGTCGCCAAGGAACTCGGCGCAGAGCCGGTTTACCAGGATATTCCGTGGACTGCGGAACTTCCCGGTCTCGAGGTCAAGAAGTTCGATATCGTGATCGCGCCCGTCACCATCACCCCCGAGCGTCTCGAACGCTACGCCTTCAGCCTGCCGATCGCCGACGCCACGGTGGCGCTGGTGCACGCTGCCAGCAACACCGAACTGAAGAAGCCCGAGGATATCAAGGGCAAGACCGTCGGCGTCCAGCAGGGCACCGCGCAGTTCAAGCAGTTGCAGGCTTTCGGGGAAAGCCTGGGCGGCGTCAACGTCAAGGAATACGGCACCACCGATGAGGCTTATGCCGACCTGGCGGCCGGACGTCTGGATGCCGTCGCCGGCTCCTTGCCCAACCTTACCTATCTGGTGAAGACACGGCCGGAAACCTTCGCGATGTTCGACAAGCCGACCTTTGGCAACCCGACCTACTTCGCCTGGGTCGCTCGCAAGGACGCCGACAGTGCAAGCTTCATCAAGGCAGTGAATGACGCGATCCTCAAGATGACGGATGACGGCCGCATCAAGACCATTCAGGAGAAGTGGCTGGGTACCTATACCGAACTGCCTCGCGAAGTTCCGACCAAGTGATACGACATGCGGGCAGGAGCAATCCTGCCCGCCACCAAACGGAGCAGCGATGTTTTCCACCTCGACCTTCCTGGCCAGTTTTGGGCCGCTCTTCTGGGCGGCGCGTTTTACGCTGCTGATATCCTTGCTGGGCATCGGACTGGGACTGGTGATCGGCGCGCTGATCTGCGCGGCGGCACTTTCCCGCAGAGTCTGGCTACGCAGGTTTGCTGCACTCTGGGTTAGTTTCCTGCGCGGTGTGCCGCTGCTGGTGCAGCTTCTGCTTTGCTATTACCTTCTGCCCGTCATCGGCATCAATGTTCCCGCGCTGGTCGCCGCCGTGGTTACGGTCGGCATCTGTTCCAGTGCCTATGTTTCGGAAATCTGGCGCGGTGCGATCATCGCCCTGCCGCCCGGACAGGCCGAAGCCGCAACCGCCATCGGCATGGGTCCGCGCGATATCTGGACCCGGATCATCCTGCCGCAGGCGGCCAGGCTTTCACTGCCTGCCCTCGTCAATGAGATGATCCTGCTGGTCAAGGCTTCGTCGCTGGTTTCCGTGGTCGGCATACTGGAAGTCACACGCGCCAGTCAGGCACAGGCGGCAACCACTTTCCGTCCTCTGGAAGTGTATGTTGCAGCCGCGTGCATCTATCTGCTCATCAATCTCTGCCTCGCCGCACTGGGGCGCTATCTCGAACACAGGATGAGCGCCACATGAGCCTGACGATCCTGCAACAATATTGGCCTATCCTGTCGAACGGCTTTGCGCTGACGATCCTGTGCTGGGCGCTGGGTACTCTCTTTGGCATGGCGCTGGGTCTTGTCATTGCGCTCGTGCAGCGCTACGGGCCGCGCCCGGTCTCCTGGCTGATCCAGGCCTATATCGAGATCATTCGCGGCACGCCCTTTCTGGTGCAGCTCTTCGTTCTCTATTATGGCGGCCCGCTGATCGGATTGCGGCTCGAGGCGCTGACTGCGGGGCTCGTGGGCCTGACGGTGTACGGCAGCCCCTATTTCGCCGAAATCTTCCGCGCCGGCTTCCTCGCCGTGCCAGCGGGACAGCTTGAGGCCGCCCGAGCCATCGGCATGTCGGAACCAACCATCGTGCGTCGGATTCTCCTGCCGCTCGGCCTCGTCTCGGCCCTGCCCGCACTGGTCAATTTCTCGATCATTCTGACCAAGGAAACAGTGATTCTGTCGATCATCACGGTGCCTGAACTCATGTATTCAGTGCAGCGCATGTCCACGGAAACCTTCCGCTATCTCGAAGCAAATCTCGTGCTGGCGCTGTTTTTCTGGGCACTGGTCGAGACAATCTCACGCGCCGGCCGCTGGCTGGAAGCGCGCATAACGAAACATCTGGTTGAAAGGACGTAAGATGCTCGCCGCGTCATCCGTCGAGATCCGCAAGGTCAACAAATTCTACGGCCCCTTTCACGCGCTGAAAGATGTGAACCTGACTATCCTGCCCGGCAAGGTCACCTGTCTGATCGGGCCGTCGGGCTCGGGCAAGTCCACGTTGCTGCGCTGCATCAATTTTCTGGAGGAATATGATTCCGGCGAGATCAGCATCGATGGGCAGATGATCGGTTATGTCAGCCCGGGCGGCCGCAAGATGCCGGGCAGCAAATTGCGGGAGATGCGCCGCTCCATCGGCATGGTGTTCCAGCAGTTCAATCTGTGGCCGCATATGACCGCGCTCCAGAATGTCGCCGAGGGACTGCTGCGCGTACGTGGCCTGCCGAGGGCGGAAGCAGAAGCCCGCGCTGCCGAGGCATTGAGAAAAGTGGGACTGTCAGACAAGACAGCGAGCTTTCCTTCCCGCCTGTCCGGCGGCCAGCAGCAGCGGGTGGCCATCGCCCGCGCCATCGCCATGGAGCCGCGGCTGATGTTATTCGATGAGCCTACATCGGCGCTCGATCCTGAACTGGTTGGTGAAGTGCTGAGCGTGATGAAGACGCTTGCTGCTGAAGGCATGACCATGGTCGTGGTAACCCATGAAATGGGATTTGCGGCCCATGTCGCCGATCAGGTAGCCTTCATGGAAAAGGGCGAACTGGTGGGCGTGGATGCTCCTGCCAAAATTCTGCATCAACCTGAAGACGCCCGTATCCAGAGCTTCCTGCGCACCTATCACGAACGCAACAGCTTCTGATCCCGGTTCGTGCATCTCAGAGGCGCGGCCTGACTGCGATGTGCCTGTCGGACGAAATTACCGTTCGACAGGCGCTCCCGCACCAGTTTCACACGCGAATGGTGAAACCATCGCTCCCGAGGACGTCTAGCTCCCTGTCTGTTCGTCAGGAGCGCTGACGGGCTTGGATTCCGGCGAACCTTTTTCGCGCAGGAAGATGGAGAGGACTACAAGGACTGCCGTGGATAGGAATTCCGACTGCCAGTTCTGGAAGGATTCAAACCATAATTCGGCATCCAGCAAATATTGCAGGTAACCTGTCGAAGCGGCACCGTGGCGGGCCATATCCATTTCCGACGCACGAGCACTGCCAAACCAGTGCAGCAAAAAACTGGCAATAAACAATCCGAACAACGTCAGCCCCAGCGAATGCGAATAAAGAAAAGACGGCTGCCCGATCCGCTCCTTCTCCGGCTTTTCCTCGTCCGGGTCACGCGATTCCGCCGAACCGCGCTGAAAGAGCCATGCTGTCAGCACGACATAGACCCCCATCTGCAAAAACTCGCTCTCCCAGTTTTCAAAAAGGGCCGAGAGAAATTGTCCGCTTATCAAATATTGCAGGAGGGGCAGAGGAGCCTCTCCGTGTTTTGCAAGCTCTTCGTTGTAGCTTGCAAAGCCTGCCGCTGCCATGCCGAGGATCGATATGCCGAACAAGATGGCGAGCGCAATCGTCAATCCGTTGTCTCTGAGAAACGAACGCATTCCATTCCTCCATTGGACTAACGGTCCTGCTGCAAGCCCTGGTGTGTCGTATTGATCCTGGTGTTGGCCTGCTGGCCTTGTTTTCCGGATTTATTATCCTGGGGCGACAGGCTGCTTTTCAGCGGAACATGTTTCTGTTCGCCGGTGCCTTTTCCGCTGCGGTTGCCTTCGGGTACAGGGGGAAGCTTTGTGCTCATTGTCTATCTCCTTCGATAGACCTAACTGCGGAGCATCAAGTCTTGTTCCTCAAAGGAGAATGAACCGCCTGCCACGTTCTTGCAGATGCGCCGCATATCCAAGCGAAATGGACGCAGACATTCGCCGGTTCAGCCAGAGGCTTCACTTCTTGGTCGCGGGATTGTGCGTATGGTGGATGTCCCTTTCTCCGCCACCGCCGGAGACCTTGCTGCGGCGGCTTTTGGTTTCCACATCGGCTGGCGGTTTGGTTATCTTCAGATCGCTTTTTGCATTTTCATGAGCGGCTCCGGGGCCGCCCTGTCGGATCGTGTTTGGAGATTTCGTTGACGTAGACATATTTATGAACTCCGATCGGGCCCCTCGCCCATGGTTCAGTCGGGTGGATCGGTCTGCAGGGAATGCGGTGGGCTCTGCCCATTGTCCGCACCCGGACCAATGCCACGCAAAAGCGCCACCGCCACCAGCAGGAGCACTATTCCAATAACAATCATGAAAACGGTTCTCATCGACATCACCGCAATGAAGCGCCTCCAGTGCTCTCCGCCCTTGGGCCCGCATCGACCTCGCGCGCCGGGGCGGTTTTGACGTTGCCGCCGGATGCTTGGCCCTCGTTGGAAGCAGTCTCGCGCTGCGTGTCAGCCCTGGACGCAAAATTGCAGTTCTCCGTCTGATCAGCCATTGGGCTTCTCCTGTGCTTGAGGTTTCCCCTTTCGAACAATGTTCGCAGAAGGGTGTTCCCCAAACTTTTTTATTTTTCGAAGCCCCCTCGAGTACAGCCACAAGACGTTCGAGGATTAACGGCAGGGTTATCTGAATAGAGATCGAAAATTCCAAGTTCAGAAAGCGGAACAATCCCGAGTTGCCTTTGTTACGACGCGGTGGGGCTGAAAACGGAGGAAGATAGATGAACATTCCAGCTATTCTATTGGCAAGCGCACTCGTAATTGTTCCGACTGTCGGCAGCGCTCAGGATGCGACGACGACGCCGAACACGCCATCCACCAATGCGCCTGCGCCCAACGCCAATGCGCCTACTTCCGCTACGCCGACGACACATGACGACAAGGCGCCCGATGCAGGCCAGAACAGCTTCACCGAAGAACAGGCCACCGAACGCTTTACCAAAGCCGGCTATACCGGAATTTCCAATCTCAAGCTGAACGACAAGGGATTGTGGGAAGCGTCAGCCATGAAGGGAACCGAGACCGTCATGGTCACGCTTGATGCGGACGGCAACGTAACGGCGCACTCCATGTGAGTACCAGTTCCGCATAAGCATGCCGGAATTCACTCGTCAGCAGCTCTTTCTTGGCACTCGCGGCAGAGGAATTTGCCGCGAGTACGCGACGAAACAACATCCTTATCAAGGGCGACCGGGCTTGCAGCTCGGTCCCGGCTGCAAGAGCACAGCCCTTACAGCGAATGGAGGTAAAAATGGAATATCGGGACAAAAATGTCTTCACGGAATGGAAAGAAACGCCGGACAGCGGCGTAAAGGTCCAGACCGATTACCAGTGCTATGCCTTCCTGCTCATTCCCTCACCGGGAGACGACAATGAGCTTGCTCCCAAGCATGGAACGGCTCTGGTTTCCGCCCGCTCCGAGGCCGATGCGAGAGTAGTCGCCAGCCAGGGAGAGACGGAGGCCTTCCGGGGACAGGTAGCAATAGGGGATACCGACCTTACGACCAACGATTTCAGTGCATTTCGCAACGAAAAATCCTATCAGGTGCACCGCGTCAGTGACGAGCCGATAGACACGCCACGAGGCGTCATCACTATGGAACGAAATGGCTCCGATGAATGAACCAGCATTGCTGCTTTTGCCGGGCGGGGGCTCGCGATCCGCATTGCGTTCGGCATTGCCATGAGCGCCGCACGCGGTGATCGCGAGCCCTTTCCGCTTATTCGTTGAGCTTCTTCGCCATTTCGAGATGATGCTCCAGCGCGGGCCGAGTCGCATTGGCCCAGGCCCGCAGGTCGGCATTCTCGCCGCCTTCTCCATATCGCTTGAACAGATCGACAGCGTCTTCGTGCACCTCTTCCTGATCGCTTCGATACTGCTTCGTGAAATCCTCGCCTTCGAGCCCCTTCAGCTTGTCCAGCATTTCCTGATGATCATCGGAAAGCGCGGTCGGGGCCTTCACCGAGTTCACTTTCGTGCTCAAGAGCGCTTTCAATTCCTCGCTGGTCTTTTGATGATCGGCGATCATTTGCTGAGCAAAGCTCTTCGTGGTGGGATCGGCCTTTGCGAGCGCGAGTTTGCTCGATTCAATCTCGAACATGTCGCCGCTTCCGCTCAATGTCACAAAATCCTGAGTGGACGGCGCTGATCCGACGAGAGAATTGATCCCTGTCTTTTCGCTCGTCGACTGGGCATATACCGGAGCCGACATGAAAAGAACTGCGGAGAAGGCAAGCAATACGGTTTTCATGATCCTGTTTCCTTTCCCTTGAAAGAAATTCGAACCCGCGCCGGAGAATTATGTTCCGGCCCCATCGCGCGCAGGCAATGGAGGGACAAGCTTCATGGGTTCTCAAAGATAGCGAACGAGCAAATCCGCCTGTTCCCGCAGGGTTTTTGCGGCGTCCTGCGGCGTTTCGGTGTCGAGCAGAGCGCTGATTGCTGCTTCCAGTATCAGCATATTGCGGGCTCGAAGGTAGCGAAGGCGCGCCTTTTCGGCGATGATATCCAATTCGCGCGTGGCTTTAGCACCCATCGTGAAATTCCTTGAAAAGAACGCTCATTCCTGCGGAGAGGCGTGCAAGGCGGCCCGAAGGCCGCCCCGTCTGTTTGCCGGTGTCCAGAGCATTTCCTGTTCCAAAACCGGGTTTCCGCTTTTGGGAACTCATGCTCTAGCGACCGCGACGGTTGTCGTAATCATCGTCCCGGCGCTCTTCCCAACCCCTGCGGGCAGCTTCCGCATGGCCGCGAGAGTCGCCGAACCAACCGCCATGCCCCCGACCGCCGCCCGAGCGACGATCATCGTCCCGGCTCGAATATCCGCGGTCATCGTCGCGGCTGGAATATCTGCGACGGTCGTCATAATCCTGGTCGCGTCGCTCGTCCCATCCGCGCCGTGCGGCTTCCGCGTGGCCGCGGGAATCGCCGTACCAACCCCGTCCGCGGTCATCGTCGTCATATCTGGAACGGCGATCGTCGTAGTCGTCTTCGCGGCTGGAATAGCGGCGCCGGTCATCATAGTCACGATCGTCTCGACGCTCGTCCCATCCGCGACGGGCAGCTTCGGCATGGCCGCGGGAATCCCCGAACCAGCCTCCGTGGCCGCGGCCCCGGTCGTCGTCGTCATAACGGCTGGAACGGCGGTCGTCGTCGTCCCGGCGGCTGCTGGCGTATCTGCGGCGATCATCTCCGCCCCGACCCCGGTCGTCATCGCTTACGAAACGGCCCTGATCGTCACGTTCTGGCATATTGCGTGGCATTTCATCCTCCAATTGTTGTGAGTTTTCGCGCCCCAAGGCGCATGAGCCCGCCAAGGGCTCGTCTCCGGCTGCGTTCTCCAGCCGCGAGTTTCAAATTTCAGGCAGTACCCTTTGACGAAGCCGATGTTGCTGAACGGATTTTGATGTTGTTCTGAACATCAACAACGCCGGCGCACATTTCCGCGCATTCTTCTGCTCTGCGCTTGTCCTGACGATTTTCAACCTGCCCCTGCAGGGTCACTTCGCCCTTCTTGACCGTCACCTCTATGTCGGATGCATCGAGTTCCGCATCTTCCATCAGTGCGTCCGATACGTCCTCCTTGATGCGGTCATCGGAGCGTGTGTATCCCTTCGGTCCTTTTCCCCGATGCTGGCCGCCTGAAGCGTAGCTGCCTCTGGATTGGCCTTCCGTCCGCTGACGGTATCGGTCACTCTCCCGCTCGCGGTTTGGCTCTCGCCGGGAAGCATATCGTTCGTCATTGTCGTCGGAGTAGCGTCCCCGGGCATAATCGCTAGAGTAGCGGTCATCATAGCCTCGGTAGTCGCTTCCCCGCGCTTCATAATCGCGCTCCCGGTAGGGTTCGTTGTAGTAATCGTCACGATCTTCGTTCTGATATCGACCTGGCATGAGATTGCTCCTCTTCACAGTCGTGATGACAGCACTCCGAACCGCACTCGACTGGGTTTGTTCCTGAAGCAATTTGATTTAATGAAGAGCGAGCCGCGCCATACGATGATCGACATCGACAGCACCACGAAAATGCATTCCGATGCCGAAAATTCTGTATTCCGGAGTTCTGACGGGAATGGAGAAAGGCGACGTCGTCACCACCGGACTGACGCCCCACCCCTGTCGCCGAAACTTGGAATATCGCGGCGCTGCATCTGGCGGGCCGCATGCTGTCCACCGTTCGACGGAACCAATCGAACCATTGCTTCGTTAACTTCTTTTCTCCGGCATTTGCATCAATGGTGGCTCGGCTTCATCTGGAGCCGGGCGGCCTCGAGCAGATCGACCATGGGTACCCGTTGAATTCGGGCTCGTCGAGTTTGCCGGAGACTGGCGGCGACGGGAGACGGCGATGGTAGAAAACGGGTACAAACTTCAAAAGAATGGCGATGGCACCTGGTCGGTGATCGATGCCTTCAAAGGCAACCCCATCACGTTCGAGGGGCGGTTGCAGATCGCCTTGAACGAAGAGGAGGCGCAGCGGGTTTTCGATTGCCTCAACCGCCAGAACCTTGAGCGCCATCCCGAACACGGAAGCGGCCGCCTGCCATGAGCCCAGGCAGCACCGAAATATGAAGTGATCAATCGTGCCTATCTTAAATAATTGAGAAGCGTATTGTTGATGTGTCCCGAAGGAGGATCGTATGCCGCTCTTCAACGAAGCGAGCCGTATCTATAAGCCGGAAGAAGTGACCTTCATGCGCAGCTGCTTTTCCCATGCCGCGATTATTCTTGAGGAATGCGACAGGGAATATGCTGCGACAGATCTTTCTACCGCCATCATAATGCTTTACCAGAACGGCCTGAGGGACCTGAACTACATTGCCGAACTGGCGTCGCGACTTGCCCACAAGCGATATCAGGACCGCCACGCAGAGACACCCGCCGCCGCTAACCTGAACATCGTGCCGGACTCGGAAGCATCTTCCTGATCTGCCTGGTTCCGCGATACGCTCCGGGTGCTTTCAAGCATTCTTGTCTGCATCCACAAACTTGTTGAAGCGGCTGCTGCCCGTATCTTCGTAGAGGAAGGCAAGATTTCGGTCGTCGAATATCGCAAAGAAATCGTCCCAGTTTATCTCTTCCAGGTCTTCGTCCTTCTCCGCGAAATCAATGCGTAATATGCCGCCTTCTTTGCCAGTATCCACCATTGCCGGGTGTCCGTTGCGGTCTTCCGCCCATCGGCGGATCTTATCGTGATCGCGTGTGATCTCAGCCATTGTTCTATCCTTCCGCTTTAAACTTCTTCGCTTCTTCAAGCAGCTTTTCCCTGTCCCTGCCGAAACGTTCGATCAGCTGGCGCGCCTGAAGCGGTGAAACATCCGAGTTCTCGGCAAGAAACTTTACGTCTTCATCATCCGTAAGCGGGGTGGTTGGTTGCTTGTTCATGATCGACCTCTTTCTGATCTCCGTTTCCGCCCTTCATTTCTGTCCTTCTGGCGGATTGGTCGGCTGGTCGCCTCCCGTGCCCGTCTGCGGCCGCTGGTTTTCGACCGGCGGGTTCTTGTCCGGCTGGTTGCCGGAATCCGTCGCGGGGGGCGTCTCTATGCCCTGCTGCTGCGATACCGATCCGCCGCCGGTCAGGCTCCATCCAAAGAACAGAAGCAGCAGAACCGCCAATATGACCAGGGCGAAGCGCGGAAAGTATCCGAGCGTCCGCGAGGGTTCGGCTCTTTTGTCTTGCTCAGGTTTTGATTGCATATTCATCGCCACACCCATGAGGTTATGAAAGAACCGATGACGACCATCGCGATGATGAACCACCAGACGAGATAGGCAGGGCCTTCCCTCAGAGGTGCTTTCCCTCTTGCGGTTTGCGCGTTTCCTTCCGACGACCACGCCCGCAGGCCGGATGCATGGCTGGAAGCGTTGCTGTCATCGGCCTTTGCTGGCTGCGGCTGGGGCTTGCCAGCAGGCTGGGAACTGCCGCCTGCCTCCGCGTCCGTTTCCATAGGAGCTGCCGCAGGATCGAAACCGGGAACCTTGTCGCCGGTCTCGCCCCGTTGGATCGCGCCTCGCGTGCGGGCGCCAATGCTTTTGTCTTCTGAAACTGTCTTCATCGCTTTGGACCTCTGGGTTCCAACCACGAGTCGGGCCAATTGTTCCGGAACTTATCTCGCCTTGCCTTCACGCAGCGTTCGCGTCGTTCAACGAAACAATCAGGCGTTTGCTCGGTTGGGGATGAGTTTCAACAAAGGAGGCTGCAATGAAACACGACCCGAAAGCCGGCACCACGGACCAGAAGCCGAAATGGGAAGGCCCGCCGGAAAACAGGCCTCGCGGCTATGAACCCGCCGTTGATGACCCGGCAAAAAAGCGCGACGCAGCCGGGCACAACCTGTCAGATCCCGACCGCAAGAACCTTTCCGATGCGCTGAGTGAGCCGAAACATGCGGGACGAAATGACGACGACAGGTGACGACCGCCGCTCCATTCACCCCGATGCTTGCTGCATTGTCGGCTGATCCGGACTTGCCGGACCGGGCGAAGGATGTTCGGGCATGGGAAGCGGCGGTATCTGTTCCGGTTCGTCGGGACTGAACGGTCCCTTGTCCGGTTGCGGAATGGTTTCGGGCGGCTCGACGGGAATGCCTTCCGGCTCCTTTTCGGGTATTTCCGGTGGATCGGAAGGCAGCTCAGGGTCTGCGGACAGGACGAACCTCAACGCCGCGTCCCTTTCTTCGATATGAATTTTCATGCGATTTCTCCCTTCAGCGGGCGTCAAGCGTGGTCCGGCTTACCATAAGCCTTGCGCAGTTCGCCCTTGGCTGCTTCCAGCACATGCCTGCGTTTTTCCGGTAGATTCTTGCCCGCGCGGTTGATGTAGAAAGTCAGCATGGACATTGCCGAGCGGAATGGCTCTGCCTTGCGCTTATGGCTCTTGTCGGCTGAGCGCTTCAGGGACGCTGCAATTTTCTTCGGATCGTCCTGTTCGAACACATGCGGCTCCAGATCGAGCGCGTCGCTGTGTTCTGTTACTTCGCCTGACCATTTCCTTGTCTGGGTCATATCAAAACTCCTCTCTTGCGAGTTTCGATAACTGGCGAAGGCTGCCCATGTTCCTTTTACCTGTCCGCGACATCGGCCGATTTCGGGACTTCGATGGAACAAACTGTTCGCAAGCCGGTTCGGAAGCACGTTCAGCCGTCATGACACCCATGGGCACCCCATGGCACCCAACTGGAGGAACCGTCATGTTCTACGATGCCGCAAGCATCCGATTTCCTTGCTTCGACAAGGATCGCGTCGGGGCGGGCGAACCGTCCGAGCACGAACCACGCGATCATCAGGCGCGGCCGACGCATGAGCAGTCGAACGCGCCGGGCAACCCGCGCCAGCCGCAGCCGGACGACCCGCAAACGGATTTCGATTTCGACAGCCCCAACGGCAAGCGCCCGAATGATCTGGCCAACCCCAGCGCGCGTGAACTGCGGCGGGAAAGCCGTGGGAGCGAACAGAACTGACCATTACAGGAGGTGAAGATGCCTGCAAAATCCAAAGCGCAGCAACAGGCTGCCGGCGCGGCTTTGGCCGCAAAGCGCGGAGACAAGGCAAAAAGCGAACTGCGCGGAGCGTCCAAGGAAATGGCCAAATCCATGAGCGAAAAAGAGCTCGAGAAGATGGCCTCCACCAAGCAGAAGGGCAAGCCCGAGCACAAGTCGAAATCCTGACAGGACGTAACGATGACCACCTTGAAATGGCTTGCCGTCGTGATGTTCGCTGTGGCGCTGCTGGGGGTGGGCAGCCTGTTCATCACTTCCGACAAGGGGGACGTTTCGCCGGAGAGCCCCACCCAACCGGCCCGCTCTCCCACGCAGCCCTGACGTTTTGATTTTTGTCCAACGGGCGAAACAAAACGATCGCTGGGGAGTTAGGTGTGCCGTCGTCGGGATTTTCAGCCGCACGACAATGACAGTTTCGGAACCATAGGAGGAGCCTGAAATGGCCAGCACCAAGCAACGCAATCTCGAAGATCTTTTCTACGATACCCTCAAGGACATTTATTACGCGGAGCGCAAGATTCTGAAAACGCTTCCGAAAATGTCCCGCGCGGCCAATGATGAGAAGCTGAAGAGCGCGTTCGAAAAACACCGGGAACAGACCGAAGGACATGTGGAACGTCTGCAGCAGTGCTTCGAGATTCTTGGCAAGCGTGCGCAGGGCAAGACCTGTGACGCCATTGAAGGCATCATCGCCGAGGGCGAGGAGATCATGGAGGAATTTTCGAACAGCCCTGCGCTCGACGCGGGTTTGATCTCCGCTGCCCAGGCCGTGGAACACTATGAAATCACCCGCTACGGCACGTTGAAGCGCTGGGCCGAAACCCTTGGATACAAGGACGTGGCGAAGATCCTCGATCAAACCCTGCAGGAAGAAGGCCAGACCGACAAGGACCTGACCAAGCTTGCCGAAACCTCCGCCAATCTCCGTGCGGAAGCGGCCTGATCGCAGCCTGTGCGCAACCGCTAGCCCGGGATCGACAGCGAGGTGACGACATGGAAAGCGTCCTTTTGCGGGAAGACCCCATGCGGAAAATTCGCGTCGTCTGCCGGGCGTCGGACAGCCACCACACCGTAGCCAGCGCGGAAGCGCTGGCTACGCGTCTTTCGGCCCTCACAGGCCGACAGCTACTTCCCACTCGGCAAGACTTCGACGAAGATGGCGAAACATTTTTCGTCCCGACCTTCGCTCTCGCCCGGGAGGACGGGAACCCGGACATGACCGTGGATCGCTTCTATGGCGGCATCGTTCATCGCGGCTTCATGGCGACGAAGCTCGTTACCCATCCACATTGGCACGACCACGACGACCTGCCCGAGGGATGGACGGGACAGTTCGCGGCATGTTTGCAGGATTGCGTTCTGCCGGGCTTCTCGGTGTTCTCGCACCGCCACGCTCTGGAAGCGGCGAGTGCCTTGCTGAAAAAGCACAAAATTCGGTTCAAGAATCCCTATGCGTCCGGCGGCGAGGACCAGAGCGTCATCGACACCGTCCGCTCGACAGTTTTCTCGCCGAGGTTTCAGAGGTCGATATCGCAAACGGACTGGTTCTCGAAGAGGATGTGGACAATTCCACGACCTATTCCGTCGGGCAGATCCAGCTTGAAAACCATGTCGGAACCTATCTGGGCCGTCAGTACAGTTCCCGCGACAAGGCCGGTAAGGAATTTTATGCCGGCAGCCGGTTGCGCGTGGTGCGCGGCGACTGGGATGCGCTTCTTCAACTTCTGCAATCGCCAACTGCACGCAAGGTCGTGGAGAATGCCCGGCGCTACGATGAAGCGGCCCGCGAGCATCTTGGACTTGTCGCATCCCGCAGGAACTATGACGTGCTTGTCGGGCCGATAACCGAAAACGGCGTGCGCTGTGGAGTGCTTGAACAGTCGTGGCGCGTGGGAGGCGCTTCCCCCGCTGAACTGCTGGCAATGGAAAAACTGATGCAGGATGAAA
This sequence comes from Brucella sp. NBRC 14130, assembly GCF_040371715.1. Taxonomy (NCBI): domain Bacteria; kingdom Pseudomonadati; phylum Pseudomonadota; class Alphaproteobacteria; order Hyphomicrobiales; family Brucellaceae; genus Brucella; species Brucella sp. NBRC 14130. The sequence continues at coordinate 124,768 of NZ_BAABTE010000011.1, read as the reverse complement.
CCGTCACCGCCGTGCAGGCCGTTCTGCACGAGAGCCGCGATGAAGCGCCGACCTTCCGGGACGATGATTTCATCGTCTATTCCGGTGAGGACGATTTCGGTCAGCCCCTGCATAAATATGCGAGAATCGAGAAAATCTATCATGATCCGTAACGATACAGCCGTCCGTGTCGACCAGTATGAACTGGCCGCGACAGTCATCTCTCCAGACACCACCATTCCCGGCGTCCTTTTTCTTCATGGCTGGGCCGGCAGCCAGGAACGCGACATTGAAAGGGCGAATGCAATATCCTCGCTCGGCTGCGTTTGCCTCACCTTCGATATGCGCGGCCACGGGGATTTGCTCTCCGGCAACAAGACCGTGACGCGCGGTGAAAACCTCGACGACGCAATCGCCGCCTATGACAGCCTGGCCAGCCTCAAGATGGTCGAGGATGACTCGATTGTTGTCATAGGCAGCAGCTATGGCGGATATCTCGCGACATTGCTGACAGAATTTCGTCCGGTCCGCTGGCTGGCGCTCAGAGCCCCCGCCCTTTATCGTGACGAGCTCTGGCAGGTTCCCAAAGCAAGGCTCGATCGCAGGGACCTGCAATCCTATCGCTCGGCACTGATCAGTTATGACGACAACCGCGCCTTGCGGCAGGCGCGGGAATTTCGCGGCGATGTGCTTCTGGTCGAGTCCGAGCACGACGTCATCGTTCCGCATCCGACAGTGGCGAGCTATCAAACCGCCTTCATCAATGCCCGTTCGCTGACCGTTCGCATGCTGGACGGCGCAGACCATGCCCTCACGGAAGAGCGCCATCAAAAGACCTACAACCAGCTCCTGACCCGCTGGATCAGGGAAATGGTTCTCGGTGCCCGTTGAAATTCCAAGGGAACATTCGATCGGCTCGTTGGTTGGGACAGTCCCCAGAAACAAGGGAGCCTACGATGAAACAGTCTATTCGATATTGCGCAAGCGCGGTTTTCCTGGTGATCACGCCGGCAGCTTTTGCCCAAACCGCTGCCCCCTCCAGTGACCCGCAAACACCTGCTGTGACGACACCCGGAGAGAAAAACCCCAAGGCGCCCGTGCCGGGACAGAACAGCTTTACCGAAGATCAGGTGAAGGAACGCCTGACCGAAGAAGGCTACACCAACATCATGCACCTTCAGCTTGGCGAGGATGGCGTCTGGCGCGCCGATGCTGCGCGTAACGGGCAGCCCGTGAAGGTTCTTTTCGATTTCCAGGGAAACATCACCACGCAGTGATCCGGCTGTAACCGGCAACCGAATTAAAGGAGATGAAAATGGCTTATATCACAGGTCTGTTCGACAATTATGATGAAGCAATGGACGCCGTTCGTTCCCTTGAGGAAGCGGGGATCTCTTCGGACAATATCAGCCTGATTTCGAATAATACCGATGGTCGATATGCAGATGATGCCGTGAAAGGGGACGGGAGCACCGTGACGGGCGTCGAAACCGGGGCCGGTCTCGGCGCGGTCGCAGGCGGCGGTGCCGGACTGCTGACGGGGCTTGGCCTTCTGTCCATTCCCGGCGTCGGCCCGGTCGTGGCAGGTGGCTGGCTGACCGCCACGCTGGTCGGGCTCGTTGGCGGCGCGACAGCCGGCGGCGTCGCAGGCGGTATCGTTGGCGCCCTCGTTGATACCGGCGTACCCGAGGAAGAGGCGCAGGCCTATAGCGAAGCCATTCGCCGAGGCAGCGCTTTGGTCGCGGTCCGCTGCGACGAAAGCGAGCGCGAGAAGGTCGAAGCCATTCTGGAAGACTGGGGACGTGTCAATATCGGCCAGCGCCGCGACGCTTATCTGGAGGAAGGATGGGAGAGCTTCAATGCGTCGGCTGCGCCCTACACGGCAGACGAGATCGAACGCGAACGTCAGCGCTGGGGCTAGGTGGATCGGCCAATGAAAGAGGTAGATCCGCGCAAGGCCCGTCAAGGTTTGAATGGAGGGCGTATCCTCACAATCCTCGTTTCCAGCCTGATACTGGCGATGATTGTCTGGGGCGCGGTGGAACTTTACGGACAAATGCGTCCGGGGCGCGGTTTCATGGATGACAACAGCACACCACCCGCATCCACGGAATCGCAGCCGCCGCCCTCTGCCACGGGGCGGCAATGACAAGCCCCGCCCCGGCAATTTCACATAGCCAGCCTACCCTTGAGCAAGTCTGCGCGGAAGCGCAGACTTGTCGGCGTTGCGAGCTCTACAAGGATGCGACACAGACCGTTTTCGGGGAAGGCCCTGTCGGGGCCGGCATTTTCTTTGTCGCCGAGCAACCCGGCGACAAGGAGGATATCGAAGGGCGCCCGCTGATCGGTCCTGCGGGCCAGGTCTTCGACGCCTGTCTCGCCGAAGTCGGCATCGAGCGCGAACGGTGCTACATCACCAACGCCGTCAAACATTTTCGCCACATCCAGCGCGGCAAGAGACGCCTCCATCAGCGCCCGTCGACCAGCCACATAGAAGCCTGCCGCTGGTGGCTTGAGCAGGAAATCGAACAAGTGTCGCCGCATATCATCGTTGCGCTGGGAGCCGTGGCCGCCCGCGCCGTTTTTGATAAGCCTGTGAAGATAGCCGCCGTGCGCGGCCGTCGCCTGCAGCACGAAAACCGCCACGTCTTTGTGACCATCCACCCCTCCTATCTGCTGCGGCTGCGCGGCAGGAGCGGCTACGACCGCGAACGGGCGATGTTCCTGAAGGAACTTGGCCAGGTTGCGGAGTTCGGGTGCACGTCCGAAACGTGAAGTTTGTTACAGGCTTTTTCTTGGAACATCCTCCCGGCCTCAAGGTTAGGCTTATGTCACGCGCGACAAACTCCACTCCCAAAATCATTGGTCTGGAACCACTGAAAGGAAAGAGAATGGCACAGAATCACACGCAAGGTGGCACACACGAACAACACGTGAAAGCCGGCCAGCAGAGCCACAAGAACGATGGCAAGCAAGCAAGCAGCGGAGGCGGCGGCGACAAGCAGCAGTCATCTTCGCGTGGCGGAAGCCACGAACAGCATGTGAAGGCAGGCCAGCAGAGCCATAAGAATTCGTAAATTAAAGGGGCGGCCTTGGGCCGCCCCATCCTCTAACCGGACGCTGGTTCGGAAAGGCCACTGCGATGTCGTTCACCCCCGATCCCGACTACATGCTGGAGCCGGAACATCTCGTCGAGATGATACCGGCGCTTCGCGCTTTTTCCCGCACATTCTACAGCCAGAAGGAAGACGCGGAAGATCTCGTTCAGGAAACCCTGATGAAAGCCCTGGCCAACCGGGAAAAGTACACGCCTTATTCGCCGCTGAAATCGTGGCTTTTTACGATCATGCGCAACACGTTCTGCACCCGGATACGGATTCAAAAACGCGAAGCACCAGGCGCCGTCGAGTGCGTCTCTCCGATAGTCTCGGTGGAAGCCTCGCAGGAACTGACCCTTGAAGCCCATGATGTGCAGACCGCGATGGCGACCCTGCCTCATAAATATCGTCGGGTATTGGCGATGGTGGTGTTGGAAGGCAAAAGCTATGAGCGTACCGCAGAGCTTTGCGATTGCTCGATCGGCACGGTGAAAAGCCGCTTGCACCGCGCCCGCCACAAACTGCACGATATCATGGAGGGAGCCTAGACAGTGTTTTTCAGGCGTATTGTCCCGCGCTATCGTGTTTTGGCCCGTGATGTGAATTCAGCACGAGGCATCTTGTCATTTGGTCCCAGACATGGCCAACTGTTTGTAATGAATAAGTCTAATGATGATATTATGCGCCTGTTCTCGGGAAAACGCATTCTGGTTTTTGAAGACGGGTTCCTGCTATCGGAAGAAGCGGCAGCCAGGCTGACAAATGCCGGAGCCATCGTGCTTGGTCCGGTCAGCACTGCCAGCCAGGCGCTGAACTATCTGGAAGGCGGCGCGGTGGACGCCGTTGTCATGGATGTCGCGCTGGAACCGGACGCGGTGCTCCCGCTCATCGACCAACTGGAACGGGGTGCCATACCCTTCATATTCGCCCTGCCCGAAAATCCCAGACTGGACAGCCAGCGCTTCGCCGGTTTCGTGCTGAGCGCTCGCCACAAGGATCTTTCGACAATAGCCGAGGCATTGTTCCTGCGACCCGCAATGGAACATTGACGGCCCTCCAAATATCGATTGTGCCGGGTTTTCGTCGCAACCCGTTCCGAAAAGCGTTTCACACTTTTCAGATGCGCTCAGGTCACGGAAATTCCGGCTGTTCCGAGCCAGATGCGACCCAGAATGCCCTCCCGCAACCATGGGATTTCCCACCTTCCAGCCTTTCCTTGCACTTCCTGCGTGCAAAGCCGGTGATAGATTGGCCCTTGCCGCGCACAACCCCGGCGCGGCAAGGGCACCGGGGTTCCTTTTGCCCGCCTGCTTCCAGCTCCAGATTAAAGGTCCCAACTTTTCTCCCTCTAATTGTTGCGATTGATTTGCAGGTGAGAAAGGTGCTTTCTATCCATATTGATAGCACGAACAGATTAGGACTCCGTTCAGCCTCAGAATACTATTTTGATTATTTGTTTTCATGGAAGCGCTTCCCCTCGGTTGCTTCCACCCATCACTGTGCATCCCTTACCCCTACGCCCTCGCGTGGGGGATTTTTTTGTGCGAGCTGAAGCGCGCTGTCACATCTGAAGCTTCCGAAATCTCCGCCTACGAATCCAGTGGGCCCTCTGCCGCCGCCCCGTATTGCAGCCGCGATTTGCCATGCATCCTGTCCCGGTAAAGAAACCGGAAGAAGAAGGCATCGCCCGTTCCGCGCAGAAGCCTTGCGAGGACTGCAACCAGCAGAACCGAGAAAATCAGGCGGCCAAACAGGACCACGTAGATATCCGCACCGAGAGCCACGACGATCAGCGTATCTTCGATCAGGCTGTGACAGAGCCCCATGAAGCTCGACGCCAGAAAGACGTCGCGAGGCTGGATATGGCCGCGCTGCGCTTCACGAATGATGAGGCCCCCGCCATAAGACAGTCCCAACACCAGCCCGACCACCGTTAGCGGAGCGGCGTCCTTCGCTATGCCGAGCAGGCGCAGCAGGGGCGAAAGAAGCAGGTTGAGGAAGCGCGTTACATCAAGGGCATCCATTGTTCTCAGCACGGCAACCAGACCGAGCAGGACAATGAATATCCAGACCAGCGTGGAGGCCGTATCCGCCACGAAACTGGTCCAGCTCGCATCGTAATGGCCGGGCACCCAGTTCGGGGCAGCGGGTTCCGCGAGCCATCCGGTGCGGCTGGAAATCAGGTTAATCCCCCAGGCGAAGAAAAGCCCGCCGCCAAGCCGGATCAGCGTCGAGACGATCAGGCGCGGACCCGCCTTCTGCACAATACGCTGTTCGATGGGAAGAGCATGGGCAAAGAGGAAAAGCGAACCGAGGATTGTCACCTGTGCTGTGGTGAGTGTGTCGACCGGCAGGACGGCGAACATCACCACGGCCCCGCTCCAGATGCCGACCAGGAGGTTCATCGCCCAGACGAAACCTGCCTCCGGCGGCAGGCCCACGAACTGCATGACCGGGGCGAAGGCGGGCGAGATGGCCTTGATCAACCCCATTTCGATAGCCAGTTGTGTCAGCACCATCACCGGCAGCATGATCTTGATCAGCGTCCAGTAGACGCCGACCGCTTCACGCACAATAACCATACCGAATGTCGTCAGTCGCTTTGCCGGGCTTGCGGCCATTCTTTCCCCTCCGCATTATCCCGAGCATGCGACGTTTCGGGCCGGTTCGCGCAGGATGGACCGCCCACCGCAGGTCACGGTGCCGATTTTCGTCTGCGATACAAGCGTGTCAGAAAATCCGCAGATGCGGTGTTCCGCCGGCCACGAAGCCGTCGATGCGTCGGCTTTGGCGAGCAGAAAATCAGCCCCCGCGCCCCGATGCAAGCCATATTCCTTGAACGGCACGGCTTTTGCAGGGATTGCGGCGATCAGGGCGCGGGCGTCGGGGAGTTGCCGTTGGGCACATAAAGGCAGGACCGGACAATGTCCGGCCCTGCCTGTCATTTTACTTGGCTTCGATGGCTTGCAGACCGGCAAGGGCGCATTCCGCGTCAATCGCGCCGGACGGTGCGCCGCCGACCCCGATGCCACCGACCAGCGCGTCGCCGATCTTGATCGGCAGGCCGCCCGCCTGGATAACGAAGCGCGAATCCATGTCGCGCATGCCGTTATTGGCTGGCTTCGAAGCGATGAACTCCGCAAGCTCGCCCGAGTCGCGGCCCAGTGCGGCCGCGGTAAATGCCTTTCCTTCGGCACTGTTGCCGGTATGCGGGCCGGAAAGATCGGCCTTGAGCAGAACCTTGGTTGCCCCGTCGCGCGCCACGACCGCGACGCTCACATTGCTGCCCTTGGCGACGCAGGCATCCAGCGCAGCCTGTGCGGCCTTGGTTGCCAGATCGAGCGGCAGGTAAGGCGTGGTGGGGAGGGTCTGGGCGAAAGCGGTAGCGGGAGACATCGACAGGGCGACAATTGCAAGTTTACGGATCATGGTCGTTCCTCGGTTGTGATGAGGAACATTTAGTTTTCGTCGGCGAGCGGCGAAATCCGTAGCTCTTACAAACTTCTCGGTAGTTCTACGGAGTGGACTGCCCTTCCAGCCACAAGCGCGTCATTTCCGCCTGCGAGGTCGTGCCCAGTTTCGCCCCGATGGCGGCGCGATGGCTGTCGATCGTGCGCGGCGACAGTTCAAGCCCGTCGGCAATCTGCCGGGTCGTGAACCCCTGCGCGATACGGCCAAGCACTTCACGCTCGCGCGCCGTCAGCGTGTCCAGCAGCGCCAGTGTTTCGGCCCGCAGCGCCTTGCTGCCGAGCCGCTGATCCAGCAGTTGCTGCGCCTTCTGGATTGCATCGATGAGATCCTGCTCATCGACGGGCTTGGAAAGATAGTCCACCGCGCCGTTTCGAAAGGCACGGCGGCAGGCTTCGATGTCGCCATGGCCCGAAATGATGATCACCGGCCAGTCGATTTCCTGTCCGGCCAGAAGTTCCTGGAGTTTCAGGCCGGTCATGACCGGCATGCGGATATCGAAGATCATGCAGCCCGGCTTCAACCGGGGCAGCTGCGCCAGAAATGCAGACGGATCGGCAAAACTCCTGACCTCCATGTCTATGGTCGACAAAAGCAGGCTGAGCGACTTTCGCACTGCTTCATCGTCATCGACAAGATAGACCGGCTGAACCATTCTCTTAACTTCCTGTCTCTTCGGCGATTGGCAGCACAACGCGAAACAGCGCGCCGCGCTCCCGTGGGATATAGAAAATCTCTCCGCCAAAACGCTCGACCAGCCGCTGGCTGAGGGCCAGGCCGAGGCCGGTCCCTTCAGGACGGCTTGTAGTAAACGGGGTAAAAAGGCGCGGCAACAAATCCGGCGCGACGCCGGGACCATTATCCGCAATTTCCAGAACCGCCACCGCTCCATCGGCTTTCAGGGACGCGTTGACCCGCCGGTCCTGATCGTCCTCATGAAAGGATTCGATCGCATTGCGGAGGAGATTGAACATGACCTGTTCCATTTCCACCGGATCGACCGCTGCCATCACCGGTGTCTCCGGCATCCCAAGCTCGACCTTGACGCCCCGGCGGGCAGCTTCCGAGGCGAGCAGGGTCTGCACGTTTTGAAGCGACAGGCGCAGGTCGGCACGTGTCGTCTGCCGGCGCTGCGGACGAGACCAGTTGCGCAGGCGGTCCAGAATGGCGGATGCCCGGCGCGCCTGTTCCACCATATCGTCCAGCGCTCCGGCGAGAGCTGCCGTATTGTTGCGGCTCAACAGGCGGCGCCCTGCCTGCGCGCCGGCAAGAAGGGCGGTCAGGGGTTGCGTCAGCTCATGCGCCATGCCGCTTGCCATTTCGCCCATCGTATTGACCCGCGAGGCATGGGCGAGCCGCGCCTCGAAGCCGCTCAGCTCCGCGCGGCGTTCCGCATGGCGGGTGCGTTGCGTCTGGCGAACTATGAACAATCCGCCGAAGAACAACAGGTTGGTGAGGATGAGAAGCGGTATCAGCTGGTCAAACGGCAGCAGGTCGCCCCAACTCATGGCAAGCGCAGTCTGGAAAAGCAGCGGCTGCGAGGCACTGCCGAGCTTCTTGGAGAAATCGACATCGTCAAAGGAGGCCGGCTGGCTGAAAAGAACCGTGCCATCGGGCATGAGGATGCGTCGCGCGACACCTTTGCCGCTCCAGAACGCATCGTCGGAACCGATGAGGCTCCCCGCATCGATCGACAATGTGAGACCGTCATGCGGATTGTCGGTATTGGGGCTGCGTTTAACCATCATGTAGTGGCCGGGCCGCGCGGATGGCGCCAGCAATTCCGGAAGGCCGCGATAGGAACGGACGGCCGCCCGTATGGTGTCGGCCAGTTCCGGTTCCAGCGCTCTGGTGCCGGCCACGGGCAGGGCCGGGTCCATCGGCACCAGTTGAATTTCGTCGATGCGCGGATAGAACCGGGTGATCGTCCCCGCCACTTCGAGAAAGACATCGTTCTGCGACACATCGGCGGTTCGCGCCTTGGACTGGGCTATCGTGGAAAGCGCGGTCAGATGGGCATCGTGCTGGCCTGCGCGCTGCGAGGCCTCGCGGTGCAACGTGAAACTGGCGGCTTGAAGCTCGGACAACAGTGCGGCGCGCTGGTAGATCACAAGGCCGCCCATCGCCACGAGATTGATCAGCAGCCACACGAAAAACGGCAATAGGGCAGAGCGGAAATTTCCCCGGGTGCTTCTGTTATTGAAGTTCATGAATTGCATCCCGGTATCAGCCTGCCCAGGCAGAATATCGCATCGGCTACGTTTATCATTCGATCGGCAGGTGCAAAACTATTGGAGTTTCCCACCGCTGGCAAATGCCGTCCCGCAAGCCCGGCAATAGCGAATTGCGGCTGGAACTCCAAAGACCGGCTTGCTTCATGCAGCTTTGCGCGCTCATATAAAAATCGCACCGCTGTTTAGAATCATCTGGAAAAGTCGATACTGAACAACACACCACCGAAGGTCGGTCGCGTCGTCAGCAAGGGAATGCAGCCTCATGAACACATACGGAAAACTATTTTCAGCCGCGCTGGTCGCGGCTGCGCTCAACAGCACGGCAGTTGGACAGGTCTTCGCCAAGACATTGATCTATTGCTCCGAGGCATCTCCCGAAATGTTCGACGCGGCGCAGACGACATCCGGCGCCGTCTATGATGCTTCGGCGCGCAATGTGTCCAACGGGCTCATCAAGATCAAGCGCGGCTCGACCGAGCTGGAACCCGGCCTTGCGGAAAGCTGGGACGTTTCCGCCGATGGCAAGGAATATACGTTTCACCTGCGCAAGGGCGTGAAGTTCCACACCACAAGCTTCTTTACCCCGACGCGCGAATTCAATGCAGATGACGTGATCTTCACGTTCGACCGCCAGGGAAACAAGGACAATCCCTATTATAATCAGGGCACGTGGCCGCAGTTCGGGGCCTACTCCTTTCCTTCCCTGATCGAGAAGATCGAAAAAATCGACGATCACACCGTCAAGTTCGTGCTGGCGCATCCGGAAGCGACGTTCATCTCCACGCTGTCGCTGACATTTGCCGTCATCCAGTCCAAGGAATATGCCGACAAGCTCGTCGCGGAAGGCCGCATCTCCGAGTTCAGCCAGCAGCCGGTCGGAACCGGTCCCTATCAGTTCGTCGCCTATCAGAAGGATAGCGCCATCCGCTATCAGGCCAACCCCGATTACTGGGCGGGCAAGCAAAAGATCGACAATCTGATCTTCGCGATCACGCCCGATGCGGCTGTGCGCTACCAGAAGCTGAAGTCCGGCGAATGCCATGTCATTGCCGCGCCGAACCCGGCCGACATTGCGGAGATGAAGAAGGACCCGGCTGTCGAAATGCTGCACAAGGAAGGGCTGAACCTCTCCTTCCTCGCCTACAACACCCAGCAGAAGCCGTTTGACGATGTGCGTGTCCGCAAGGCGCTGAACATGGCGGTCAACAAGGCCGCGATCATCGATGCGGTCTATCTGGGTTCGGCTGTCCCTTCGGTCAATCCGCTGCCGCCAAGCGTCTGGGGTTCCAACAAGAACGTCAAGGACGACGCTTACGATCCCGAACAGTCGCGCAAGATGCTCGATGAGGCAGGCGTCAAGGACCTCAAGATGAAAATCTGGGCCATGCCGGTGCAGCGGCCCTATATGCCCAATGCGCGCCGCGCTGCCGAACTCATCCAGTCCGATTTCGCCAAGGTGGGCGTAACGGCCGAAATCGTCACCTATGACTGGGGCGAATATCTCAAGCGTTCGCTGGACAAGGACCGCGATGGCGCCGTCATGCTTGGCTGGACCGGCGGCATTGCCGATCCCGACAACTTCCTCGCCGCGCTTCTGAGCTGCAAGGCCATCGGCAGCGCCAATCGCGCCAACTGGTGCGATCAGGATTTCGAGAAGCTCATTCAGGCGGCCAAGCTGACGACCGATCAGGCCGAGCGCACCAAGCTCTACGAACAGGCGCAGGTCGTGTTCAAGGAACAGGCGCCGTGGCTGACGATCGCCCATCAGATCGTCGAACAGCCGATCAGCAAGAAGGTCCGCGATTTCCGCATCGATCCCTTTGGCGGCTATCTCTTTGAAGACGTCGATATCGAGGAATAAGGCTTGTCCCCGCTTGCCGGATGCCTGACCGCATAACAGGCCGGATGACTGGCCCGATGACTGGCGACCGACTCCGGTTGGCGGGCATGGAGCATGATCCGACCGGAGTGAGCGGGATCGATCAGGATCATGCTCCGAAAAGACAGGTTCAGAGCGCCGAACTGATTCAACCAGATCGAAGCGCGCTTTGAACGCCCGCTATCTTCTTTGGGCCCCGGCTGAATCCGGGGCCGCATCTGACCAATATTCGAGAGAATGACATGGATATCGTAGACCGCTTTCTAGCCTATACCCGCATCAACACGACCGCCGTGCCCAATGCGGGGAAACTCCCGTCGAGCGCCGGACAAACCGATCTCGCAAAGCTGCTTGCCAGCGAAATGCGCGCCATGGGGATGGAGGTTGAAGAGCGTGACCACTCGATCGTCGTCGGCACCTTGCCTGCCAATGTCCCGAACGGCGACCAGCGGTTTCCGACAATTCCCTGGGTCGCCCATCTCGATACGTCGAGCGAATATACGACCGACACCCACGCTCATGTCGTGGATTATAAGGGCGGCGATATCGTGCTCAACCAGGCCACCGGCGCTACCATGCGGCTGGCCGAGTTTCCTGAACTCGAACGCTATGTCGGTGACAGGATCATCGTGACGGACGGCACCAGCCTGCTGGGGGCCGACAACAAATCCGCCATCGCCGAGATCATGCATGCCATGCAGGTGCTGGCCGGCAATCCCGAAATCGAGCACGGTACGGTCAAGGTCGTTTTCGTCCCCGATGAGGAAATCGGATTGCTTGGCGCCAAGGCCCTCGACGTCGCTTCCCTCAATGCCGATTTCGCCTATACGCTCGACTGCTGTGCGGTTGGCGAGATCGTTTATGAGAACTGGAATGCCGGTGAGTTCCGCCTCACCTTCAAGGGCCAGCCGGCGCATCCGATGTCGGCCAAGGGCAAGTTGCGCAATGCCATTCTCTACGCCCAGCAATTCATCGCAATGATGCCGGGAGGCGAGCGTCCCGAATATACGGAAGGCACCGAGGGCTATTACTGGGCGAAGGGCATTCAGGGGGCGGTGGCGGAGACAACCCTTGTCATCGATATCCGCGATTTCACGAAGAACGGGTATGAGGCGCGCCGCGCCTTCATTGAAAACCTCGCCGCAAGCTTCAACCAGCTCCATGGCGAGGGCACGGTTCACGTGGACTACAAGGCCGTCTACCGCAACGCAGCCGAGAGCCTGCAAGGCGAAAATCGTTATCCGGTCGCGCTGGCGCTGGACGCCATGAAGGCAATAGGCGTGGAGCCGACGCCGCTGCCGATGCGCGGCGGTTATGACGGCGCTGTGCTTTCGGAAAAGGGATTGCCCTGCCCCAACCTGTTCTGCGGCGCGCACAACTTCCACTCGATCTACGAGTTCCTGCCGGTGGGTTCGCTCAACAAGGCCTCCGAAATGGTCATCGAGATTCTGAAGACTGCGCGGATCAACGGCAAAAACGCCGGTTGATCCGCTACGGCCTCAAATGCTGAGGAGACGTGAATTGTCTCGTCTCCTCGTTCGAGCGATCAGGCGCCGGAGCGGTCCGGGTTAGAGCATTTCCAGCAAACGGAACCGCTCTAATAGCCGATGGCGGCACCAGCGACGGCGCGGCTGTCTATGGCGCCGTAATAGCGGTTGTCGCCGCCCTTTTCGATGGCCGCCATGTTCTTGCCGCCGACGAGAATGCCTGCCGCCTCGCCCCAGACCGGCCAGTTATGGTCCTCGCCGACCGTATAGCCCATGCCGGTCAGCAGCCGGATCGTATCGGGCGAAAGCGCGTTCGCTTCCATATAGACCCGATCAGGCAGCCACTGGTGATGAATGCGGGGCGCATCGATAGCTTCCTGAATGTCCATGCCATGGTCGATGACACTCATGATCGCCTCCAGCGTGATCGTGATGATGCGCGAACCGCCGGGGCTGCCGATGACCATGAACGGCTTGCCATCCTTCGACACGATTGTGGGGCTCATAGAGGACAGCGGCGACTTGCGCGGTTCGATGGCATTGGCTTCGCCCTGTATGAGACCATAGAGATTGGCCACGCCCGGCTTGATGGTGAAGTCGTCCATCTCGTTGTTGAGCAGAATGCCGGTGCCTTCGGCCACCTTGGCCGTGCCGAACGAACCGTTCAGCGTGTAGGTCACGGCGACGGCATTGCCGTCCTTGTCCACAATGGAATAATGCGTGGTCTCGTTGGATTCCTTGAATTCGGCTGGCTTGAGCGCCTCGCTGACACCGGCGCGATAAGGATCGATACGGCTGCGAATTTCAGCGGCATAGGCCTTGCTGGTAAGCTTCTCGATCGGGTTCTTGATGAAATCCGGATCGCCCAGCGCCGTGTTGCGATCCACATAGGCGTGGCGCATCGCTTCCACCATCAAACGCGTGGTTTCCGCCGAGCCATAGCCCAGATAGGAAATCGGATAGCCCTCGAGCACGTTGAGGATTTCGCAGATGATCAGTCCGCCGGAGGAAGGCGGCGGCGAGGACACGATATCATAGCCGCGATAGCTGCACTTGACCGGTTCCAGTTCGCGGACCTTGTATTGTTCGAAATCCTCCTTGGCGAGAATGCCGCCATTTTCCTTGCTGGATTTGACGATCAGATCGGCAATATCTCCCTTGTAGAAGGCTGACGGGCCCTTTTCCGAAATGGCCGAGAGCGACTTCGCCAGATCCGGCTGGACGAGCTTCTCGCCAAGGCCGATCGGCTTTCCGTCCTTCAGGAAGATTTTTGCAGCAGCCGGGTCTTTCGCCAGTCTCTCATTGCCGTCGGCGAAGGAGAGAATATCACCCAGTTCCAGCGCAAAGCCGTCCTTCGCCAGTTTCACTGCGGGCTCGATCAGTTCCTCGCGCTTGCGGGTGCCGTATTTTTCGCGCGCTTCCTCGAGGCCGGCGACCGTGCCCGGCACACCCACGGCGAGATAGGTTTCAGTACTGGCGCCCTCGACCGGCTTGCCATCCTTGTCCAGATACATGGTCTTGGTCGCGGCGAGCGGCGCGCGCTCGCGAAAATCGAGGAATGTGCTCTTGCCGTCCTTGAAGCGGATCGTCATGAAACCGCCGCCGCCGAGATTGCCGGCCGTCGGATAAACGACCGCCAGCGCATAGCCGACCGCAACTGCCGCATCGACGGCATTGCCGCCGTTCTTCAGCACATCGATGCCGACCTGCGAGGCGAGATGCTGTGCCGTGACCACCATGCCGTTCTGGCCTTCGGCGGGGGCTGGCGATGCCGCATAAGCCGAAGGCAGATGACCTGCAACGGCAATGGCCGCGGCAAGGGAAAGCGATTTCAGTCTGTAATGCTGCATGTCTTTCCTCCCTTGTGTCCTCCCCAATGGGAGGCAAGACCACAGCGTCTGCAAAATCTTTCCCAAAAGCAAGTGTAAGAAATTGGCTCTATTTCAGCTTGCCGATCAGGCGTTGAACGATAATAATATTCAATATTCGGTTCAGGCGCTGCCACAGTTGCAGCCGGTTTCCTCTCCCTTCCCACGATGCGATCCATGTTCGATAGAGCCATCAGGAATAGCCGGAGCGCAAACCCCGTGCGTTTACGCCGTCATGTGTCGAACATGGCCAGTGTGCGTAACAGGTGGGCGAATGTAACGGAGCGGTTCGCATCGGGCTGGCTGTCGCCGGTGCCGTCGTTTCGCGGCAGGGCTTTGCGGACATTGGTGGGGCTGTAGCCGAAATGTTGCGTGAAAGCCCGCGTGAAATTGGCCGCGGTCTCGAAGCCCAGCAATTGCGCAATATCCGACACTTTGCGATTTTCCGAGGCATCGGCCAGCATTTCATGCGCCGCGAACAACCGCTTCTGGCGGATATAGTTGAGCACCCCGCCCGAGCCCTCGAACAGCTGATAGAGATGCGTGCGCGAGATCGCCAGCTCCCTGCTGAGCGCGTCGGGCGTGAGATCGCGGGACATGAGGTTTTTCTGAATAAAACGCCGGGCGCGGGTCATCAGCCCCAGAGAAGCGCCGTGCGCGTTCGCATCGCTCTCCCTCACCAGCGGAACGATGGTGTCGAACACGAGCTGGCGCAAGGCGTCGCGCAATTCTGGCAGGTCTTCGGCTGTTATGCGGTCCAGCCCGGTCTGGATTGTCGATACGAAATCGATGAGGAGCTTGGCGCGATAGCCTCCGAGCGTCGCATTGTTGCAGGCTTCCGGCATGCCGCCGAGGCCCGCGAACTGGTCGACCGGAATGATCAGCAGCACGGCTTCGGTCGCGAGCGCCCGACCGCGAAACGGGTAGCCGAACGAACGGATGTTGATCATGCCGGGTTCGTTTTCCGCCACCCGGCCATCCACCGAGGTCCACGAGCGGCCGGAGCGCAGGAAACTGATCTGCCAGTGATCTATCGGGCTGAAGCGAACTTTTTCCGGCGTGCGCTCGTAACTGAACGGAGGGGCTGCCTGTTCGATCAGCAGCATCCCGCGCAGGTCCCAGACTTTCTGGCTGACGGCAAAGCCGTCCCGGGCACTGACGCCTTCCGGCAAGCGCACATCATAGAGGGGAGCCACATGCTGCTGCCATGCGGAAAACTGCGCGGAGGGGTCCAATTGTTCGGTCGTAAAGACCAGCGGGGCCAGAATATTGGTGCTTCGGGCTTCTTCTCCAAGCCTCGCAAGCGGCACTCGCGCTGACTGGCGGCGCTCCACAAATTCCGGCTTCAGATCACTCGTGGCCTTGTCGCTCGGGGATGTCACGGCAACTCCCAAAACCAAACCGGGGGCCAGGGCGCGCAGACCGCATCCCAAGACCATGGCTGGATATTAGCATTTGCGCGTATAAAATCAAAATAAGCCGGAACATTATCTGTCAGCTATCCGTTGGAAGCGGCAGCCGGTATCCTCATGCACAGCGAAGACCTGTTTTTCCGGCTTCGCCCGGAACTGACCGGAATTGGTCTGTGACGGAAGATCATTGCATCCCATTTGATGAAAATTTTCATGAAAATCCGGCCAGAATATTAAAACGCATCCGATAGAAAGCACGGTAATAACAACCGGAGGCAATCGCATGAACAATGTATTTGCATATACTGTGCGCCGCGAAAGCTTGAAATGGGCTGCCGCTATAGTGGTTGGACTTTCCGCTTCATTATGCCTGACGGCGGGTGCAGAAGCCAAGGATGCCCGCAAGCAGAAAAGCGAAACGATTTCCGTTTATCGTGCCAAGGTCGAGACAAACGGGCAGGTTCGCTACAACAAGCCGGGATCAGCGAAAGTCATGAAGGTTTCCGCCTCGCAATATGCGAGCGGTACGTCCCTTGTGTGCACGCCGAGCGGTTTCGGGCAGAAATCCCGCTGCTTCAACCGCAACTAGGGTGAAGCGCGAAACGCGCCAGTCACACCGGCTCGCCGGAACTCCATACAGATCGGCGAGCCGGCATGTTCGCCTCGCGATCAGCTCGCATCGGCTTTCATGCGCGCCAGTCCCTTGCTTATGCGGTCGCCCCGCAGGAGCTTGGCGGCCTCGTCGGTCGGGCGCTGCGGATTGTTGCGGAACACGTACCATGTGCCGCCCAGCGAACGCTTCTGGTAGATGACGCCGTTCTTCTCGCGATGGAGGAAGCAGGTCGTGTCACCGTCGCCGCTCATCTTGTTGACCCAATAGGCCTGCAGGCAGAGCTTGCCATTGTCGGTGGCATACCAGCTCCCCTCGGCATAGGACCACGCCCTGCCCTTCTGCGACCAGGCGGTGAAGCGATGTCTGTCGGCGGAGAAATAGCCGCCGCCATCCTTCCATTTCCATGTTCTGCCGGAATAAAGCGCCTCAAGCGCCGTGGCTGACAGCGGCGATGCCGCCGCAGCCTCGATGGCGACCGGATCGTCGGCCTTCGGCTTCGGCGCTGCTTCCGCAGCACTTGCCACGAGAAGCACTGCCAAAGGGAGTACGGCCCGGAAAACGGACTGTGCCGTGCTGACGGTTCTAAAACGGATCGAAAACATTGTCGTAATCCTGTTCAGACGTTGGATCATTTCCAGCAAAGGTGCGATGCGGTTTCTCATCCGGGACGCACTTGCTTCGCCGGATCAGTCAAGCGGATGGTTTGCAACCCGCCAGTCGGGCCGACCCACACCACGTGGCCACGGATAGACTTCGCGGTCATTGAAGTAGACCGCCGCGGTCAGCGCGGGAAATTCGGCCTGCGGCTTGTTGGTTTCCTGCGCCCAGGCGCGGACATAGGCGTCGCTTCCCTCATAGCCGAGTTCGGCGATGACAATCGGCTTCTTGAAACCCACCACCCGGTCATAGCCCGGTTTGGCGCGTTCCACGAAGGTGGATGCCCGTCCCAGTTCCAGCATGTCGTAGGGTTCGTAACCGAATACGGAGAGGCCGATCACGTCGACATAACCATCGCCCGGATAATAGGCTTCCAACCCCTCCTCGCCCTTTGGCGACCACATATATTTGGCGTGTGGCAAGGATTTGCGGCAGACATTGACGACATGCTGATAGGCGCGGATATAGCCCTGCGCCGGCCAGTAGGACCAGGTGAACTGGCCTGCCTTGTCATCCATTTCCTGCGCCCAGCGAATGGTGACCGGGCTCTTCAGCTTCGAGGCAGCGGAACAGACCGCTGCCATGTTTGAATCGTAACGGCTACCCACAATGCCGCTCAGCAGATCGTCTGGCACCACGCGCCAGTCGCGGGCCCACGACCACGGTTCCACGGTGATCAGCAGCTCGCGGCCCCGTTCCTGCGCATAGGCGTCCGCCGCCGAAAGGCTTGTCAGGTCCACATCCTCCCACGGCAGGAACAGATGCTCGATGCGTGAATTGGGATCATTGGTGAAATCCCCGTGCGGATCATAGGCTCCGAAGGTGATGGATTGCGGAGTGATGACCGGGCGCTTGTCGTGGAACATGCTGCGGGTGTCGACAGTGGCACCCGAAACACCGCTGGCGGCGTAGACGGCTGTTGAAAGCAGCGCGCCGCAAAGAATGGCTGTTGCTAGTTTGTATGAGGTTTTCATCGCCGCCTCCTTTATTGCGTTGGCGATTGGGCAACGGGCAGCGCCAGATTCAGCGCTTCCCTGTCCGGTGTTATCGTTTCGATGGAGATGAGTTTGCGCGCCTCGTCATCCTTGTTTCCGCCCGCATGGCGGAAGACATACCAGACGCCGTCCGGCTCTCGTTTCTGATAGATGGTCCCATCGGCGATGCGGTGGGAGAAACAGGTCTTGTTGGGGAATACACCCTCATCCATATGCCACTTCGCATCGAAGCACATCTGCCCCGACCTTGTGATGCGCCAGCGGCCTTCGGCCCAGGCCTTGCCCTTCTCGCCATCGACCCGCGCGGTGAACCGGCGGTTCTGGCTTTCCATGCGCCCGGAACCATCGGTCCACTGCCAGCTCTTGTCGTGATAGAGCATGTAAAGCTCGGCAGGCGTCATCGGGCGGGCGCCGTCAGGCAGCCCATCCTTTGCGGATGGCGATGCACCGGCTGGCGCGCTGATCCCGGCAAGCACGATGAGGAGTGGCAGAACGCGCCTGCTCCGCAACGACAGGGTCCGCCCACCCTCAAACCTCGCCTCAAACTTCAAATGTTTCATTTGAACCTCCCACGACCTTGAGGTTGCGCGCACCCGCCAAAGGTTCTTGCGATTGACGGATGCGCGCCTGCGGCAGAACGTTTGTTGCTCTTCTTTCCTGCCGCTGTTGAACAGGATGGCCGATTGTCGAAATCCGGAAACCCAGGCTCCCGGCAATCGCCGGTGAAAAGACATTGCGCAGGTCGATGATTACCGGGTCCCGCATGGTCTGCTTCATCCGGGCGAGGTCGAGCTTGCGAATACTGTCCCATTCGGTCACGACCACGGCGGCGTCGGCCATGTTCAGGCAGTCATAGGGGTCGTCATGGAACTCGACGTCGCTGAGCAGGCGGCGGGCATTCTCCATCCCCGCCGGATCATAGGCGCGAATGCTGGCGCCAAAACGCTGCAAGGTTTCGACAAGCGGAATGGACGGTGCGTCGCGCATGTCGTCCGTGTCGGGCTTGAACGTCAGGCCGAGGATGGCAATCGTGCGGCCTTCGGCGCTGCCGCCAAGCGCATCCAGCACCTTCAGCGCCATGCGGCGCTTGCGCGCTTCATTGACCGTGACCGTTTCCTCGACCAGCCGCAGGGCCACCCCGTGGTCCTGGGCGGTGCGCAGCAGCGCAAGCGTATCCTTCGGGAAACAGGAGCCGCCATAGCCCGGCCCCGCATTCAGGAAACTGGTCCCGATACGCTTGTCCAGCCCCATGCCGAGCGCCAGTTCGCTGACATCGCTGCCGACTTCCTCACACAGATCCGCCAGCTCGTTGATGAAGGTGATCTTGGTGGCGAGAAAGGCGTTGGCGGCATATTTGATGAGTTCCGCCGTCCGCCGCTGCGTGATCAGGATCGGCGTCTGCCGGGGTTCGAGCGGCGGAGCGTAAAGGGCCACCAGCATGGAGCGCGCGCGCTCATCCTCGACGCCGATCACGACGCGGTCCGGCTCCAGAAAATCGCCGATGGCCACGCCCTCGCGCAGAAACTCGGGATTGGATGCGACGGAGAAACTTCCCGGCCTTTTGACCGAACCGATGATCTTCTGCACCACATCGCCAGTGCCGACCGGAACGGTGGACTTGATCACCACGACGCTATGATCGTCGATCAGCGGGGCGAGTTCACGAGCGGCCATATAGACAAAGGACAGGTCGGCATCCCCGTGGCCAGCGCGCGCAGGCGTTCCCACGGCAATGAAGACAACCGACGCGCCCTTGACGGCCTCCGCCAGATCGGTCGTGAAACGGAGCCGCCCAAAGGCGAAGTTGCGTTCCACCAGCTCCTCCAGCCCCGGCTCGTAGATCGGCACGATGCCGCGTTCCAGCCGGACGATCTTCCGCTCGTCCTTGTCGACACAGACGACTTCGTGTCCCCAGGCCGCGAAACACACGCCACTGACCAATCCGACATAGCCCGTACCGATGACAGCGATCTTCATAATCGTCGCGCCTCTTTCGCCTAGTTTACTGCGCTGGCCGCACCGGTGCGCCAGCGTGGGTTGAAGACTGTACGGTGAACGTCGCGCCCGCCTCTGCCAGCCCCTGCAACCGAGAAGCGGTCGTCAAAGAGCGTGAAGCTTTTCGTGCCCCAGCTCAGAGCCTCGATGCCGTCGCGCCCGCGTTCGGCAGTGGTGAAGCCGGTCAGCGCCACCAGCGCCGTGAAACTGCATGCCATGGCGGGTCGATAGAGGCGGCTCGTCATCCGCACCTGATTTTCCCGCGTGTGCTGGATGACGATCATCGCCATCAGGAACAGGTAGAGACACGCATTGAGGATGGCGAAGACGAAGAAGCCGCGCGTCTGGTCCGCCTCGCTGACGAGAAGCACCGGCAGGATGGACAGGCCGGAGATCAGCGCATAGGGCGCGATCACCCGCAGCGGCACCGGATCGACTTCCGACGAACCTTTCGGCGTGACGCGGAAATCGACAAAGGAACCGGTCAGCCAGTCGCGAAGGGCGGCGAAGGTTCCAGCCATAAGCCAGGGCCAGCGCGCCAGCAGGAACAGCATCGCTTCCCAACTGAGAATCCTTCCGTCCACCGGGCGGAACGTCTTGCTGGACCGCCACCAGAATGCCAGCATCAGGGTGACGAGCGATAGCGGCAGGAAATGCGTCAGGAAGGCGGGATAGGTGACGCTGACGAAATTGTCGCCATAGCACAGGATGGCAATGGGCAGGACGAATGCCAGCGACAGAAAGAATGCGTAGAGCGGATACCAGAGCTGCGAGAACAGGAACTGGAACTTGAGGCGCAGCGGCAGCCGGCCGATCAGCGCCGGCGTATATTGCAGCAGGATCATCACGAGGCTGCGCGACCACTGGAATTCCTGCGTCACAAGATCGGCGAAGGTGCGCGGGCCGTCGCCATGGGCAATGGCATCCAGCGCATGAACGCCGTGCCAGCCATGCGCATTCATGAACAGGGTCGTAGAATGATCTTCGGCGAGTTCGGGTCCAAGACCGCCAATTTCCTTCAGAGCCGCCGTGCGCACCGCATAGTGCGAACCGATGCAGAGCGGAGCAAAGCCGCCATTGTAACCGGCCTGCAGCGAGCCGTGCATGCTGGCCTCGGCATAGAGGCGTCCGCGCGCCGACCAGCTTTCGTGGGCGTTGCGGTCGCAGATGCTCGGCGCCGAAACATAACCGACCGAGGGATCGGCGAAGGGCCGCAGAATGTTGAAGAGATAGCCCGGCTCAGGCACATGATCGGCATCGAGCTGCGACACGAAATCATAGCGCTCATAGCCATAGTGATCGTAGAAGAAGGCGAGATTGCCTTCCTTGCACCGGGTGCGGCGCGGCCAGCTTTGCCGATGATAGTCGGCACGTCCCTTGCGCGTGGAAACGTACACGCCATGTTCCCGGCACCAGGCAAGCGTCGCGGGCGAAGGGTCCTCATCGGCAAGCCAGGTATCGTGCGGCACATCCTGCGCCAGCATGGCGCGCAAGGTTTCAGCCACCACCTCGAACGGCTCAGACGGCGCCTTGGTGACGACCATGGCAACGCGGCTTCCGGCGGGGATGCGAAGCGGCCCGGTCGGGCGCGCCGCGTGGAAGAAAATGGTGATGAAATAAAGCGGCAGGATCGTGATCCAGGCCAGGAGCGCCGTCACCAGAATATAACCCGCAAGGTGATTGGGCGTGGCGCTGATGAGCCACCATTGCCAGAAATAGGCGAGGGTGAAGGCCCAGAGGACAATGCCAACCACATACTCCACCCGCTTGCGGCCAGTGAAGATCGGCGCCAGCAAGGGTTCCGTCTCGCCTGTATCGCAACCAGTGACTGGATGAAGATCGCGCCGTGTCATGTCCGCATCTCCAGCCCAAAGAAGGGCGCAGCCGTGCGGATGATCGTGTCGAGATCGGAATGGAGCGTGCGGAAGCCGAGCTTTGCCGCAGCCTCCGACGGATCGGCATAAAGCACGGGCGGGTCGCCCGCCCGGCGCGGCCGCATTTCGACGGGCACCCTGCGGCCGGTCAGCCGATCTATGGCATCCACGATTTCCCTGATGGATGTTCCGCGCCCGGTTCCCAGATTGAGAACGAGGTTTCCGCCGCCATTCAGAAGATGTTCGACCGCAAGCACATGCGCCCGCGCCAGATCGACGACATGAATATAGTCGCGGATGCAGGTGCCATCCGGCGTTTCGTAATCATCGCCGTAAACTTCGAGGCAATCGGCCTTTCCCGCCGCAGCCAGCATGGCGCGCGGTATCAGATGGGTTTCGGGATCGTGCCTTTCGCCCAGTTCTCCATCCAGATCGGCGCCGCAGGCGTTGAAATAGCGCAGTGCCGCATAGGGCAAGCCATAGGCTGCCGAATAATCGGCCAGCATATGTTCGGCGATCAGCTTCGTGCGCCCATAGGGGTTGATGGGACGCTGCATTTCACCCTCGCGGATCGGCAGCGCATCCGGAATGCCATAGGTGGCGCAGCTCGATGAAAAGATGACGGGGCGTCCGCCCGTCAGGCGGCTGGCCTCCAGGACGGACTGGATGCCGCCGACATTGTTGCGATAATATTTCGCGGGGTCCGTGACGGATTCCCACACATAGGCCGAGGCCGCAAAGTGGATGATGGCTGCCGGATCAAAGGTCGTGATGGCGGCGACAAGCTGATCCTGGGAAAGCGTGTCGCCCTCGACAAACTCGCCCCAGCGCACGGAAGACCGGTGACCCGTCGACAGGTTGTCGTAGACGACCGGCGAGAATCCGCTCTCATGCAGAAGCTTCGCCGTATGGCTTCCGATGAAGCCCGCACCGCCGGTGACGAGTATGGTCGGCCGTGTCATCTCGCCACCTCGAAAAGCTCGCCCGTCGGCCTGACAAGCTGGCGTTCGAAATAGGCGATCGTCTGCTTCAGCCCTTCGACAAGCGCTATCTGCGGTTCCCAGCCAAGCTCGCGCTTGGCGAGCATGATGTCCGGACGGCGCTGGCGTGGATCGTCGGTCGGCAGCGGACGATAGACGATCCGCGATGACGAACCAGTCAGCGCAATGATCTGCTCGGCGAGTTCACGCACGGTGAATTCTCCCGGATTGCCCAGATTGACGGGCTTGCGGACCTGACTGTTCATCAGCCGGCTGAAGCCTTCGATCAGGTCATCGACATAGCAGAAGGAACGGGTCTGCGAGCCGTCGCCATAGATGGTGATGTCTTCGCGCTTGAGGGCCTGAACGATGAAGTTCGACACGACGCGCCCGTCGTCGGGCCGCATGCGCGGGCCATAGGTGTTGAAGATGCGCACGATGCGGATATCGACGCCATATTGCTTGTGAAAATCGTAGAACAGCGTTTCGGCGGAGCGCTTGCCGTCGTCATAGCAGGACCGGGGGCCGAAGGAATTGACATTGCCCCAATAGGCTTCCGGCTGCGGATGCGTCTGCGGATCGCCGTAGACTTCCGAAGTCGATGCCTGAAAAATCCGGGCCTGGTAATGCGCTGCAAGCTCAAGCAGGTTGAGCGAGCCGATGACGCTCGTCTTCATCGTATGCACCGGATCGGCCTGATAATGCGGCGGCGAAGCCGGGCAGGCCAGATTGTAGATCTCGTCCACCGGCAGATCGATCGGGTTGACGATATCGTGGCGCACGAAGCTGAACGTGTCGTAACGCAGGAGATTGCGCAGGTTCTCAAGCCGCCCCGTCGAAAAATTATCGACGCAGACGACGAAGTTGCCTTCGTTCAGAAGACGTTCGCAAAGATGAGAGCCAAGAAACCCCGCGCCACCGGCGACAAGGATGCGCCGCGTCGACATGCGCATGGCAGATATACCCGATGATCTGAAGTTTATACTCACGAGAACCTCCAACGCCAATTCTTCAACAAGCGATCCCGCAAAAACACAAAGCATCTTCATCAACACGCTTGAATAGAAACGTGCTGTTCGGTGATTTATGCTTGCTCTACCAGATGATTGAAGATAGCGGCGCTGGAGACCAGAGTCGTTAGCGTAGAATCCGGAAACTTATCCTTGCGTCCATTTTTGAAGAGCCTTTATTGCTCTAGTTCCGCGCCTGCAACTGCGCGAAATGGGCAAGCATCCGGTCCGGATCGGCTTTGATGCCGCTGAAGAGCTCGAATGCGCCGACCGCCTGAAACACAGCCATCCCGCCGCCGTCGAGCACGCGACATCCGCGCTCCTTCGCAAGCCGGACCAGCGGCGTCTGCAATGGAAAATAGACGATATCCGAAACCCAGAGGTGAGGCTGCACCAGCGCGGGCGCGAGCGGCAGGCCGGGATGGGCATCCATGCCCGTGGGCGTCGCGTGGACCAGACCGGATGCACCCGCCAGCGTCCCCTCCAGATCGGAACCTGCAATGAAACTGCATTGCGGCTGCACCGCAACGAGCTTGCCGATGACCGCATCGACCTTCGCGGCGTCGAGGTCGAAGATGTGCACTTCCCGCGCCCCCATCTCGGCGAGCGCATAGGCGACCGCAACCCCGGCCCCACCCGCACCGAGCAGCACCACACGCGCCAGCGACGCACCCGGCAGGCCGCGACGAAACCCTTCCGCATAGCCCCACCAGTCGGTGTTGTGACCGATGCGCCTGCCATCGGAAAACACCACCGTGTTGATCGATTGCAGGGCAAAAGCATGGGGCGAAAGTTCATCGACCAGCGCCACCGCCGCCTGCTTGCAGGGGTGGGTGATGTTGAGACCGGAAAAACCTGCAGCCTCGGCCTCCGCGACAAGCGCGGGCAGATCGCTGGCTGAGCGCCCCTTCTCGGCAAGATCGATAATGTCGTAGCGATAGGCGAGACCCGCCGCCTCGCCTTCCCGCATATGCATTGCCGGTGAGAGCGAACGCTGGATATTCGCGCCGATCAGGCCCACATGAACACGGCGTTTCGTCACTTCACTTCTCAATTCCATTCTCCACAGGATCGGACGGCGCGCCGACCCCCGCTATTCCGGGCTTTTCAAAAGGGCGATGATCGTATCGCTGATCAGGCGGCGATGCCGCGCCTTCACGTCGGAGGCCATCAGGTCGGTGCCGAAGATCGCGCCGAATGTGTGCCTGTTGGACACGCGGAAGAAGCACTGCGCGCTGATCAGCATGTGGAGGTCGAGCGCGGAAATGCGCCGCTGGAAAACGCCCTGCTCGCGCCCGCGTTCGAGGATTTTCTCGATCGTTTCCAGAATGGTCACATTCTGGCGCGACAGGACGTCGGAGCGCTCCATATGTTCGGCGCGGTGAATGTTTTCCACCGCGACCAGCCGCACGAAATCCGGATTGGCGTCGTCATGGTCGAAAGTGCTTTCCACCAGACTGCGCATGGCGGATTCCGGGTCCTGATCGTCGAGCGACAGCGAGCTTTCGAGCGCACGTATCTTTCCATAGGCCCGTTCCAGCACGGCGAGATAAAGCCCCTCCTTGCTGCCGAAATAATAATAGATCATGCGCTTGGACGTGCGGGTCTGCGCCGCGATCTCGTCCACGCGGGCGCCGGAAAATCCCGATGCCACGAACTCCCGCCCCGCAACGTCGAGAATATTTTCCCGCGTTGCATCCGGGTCGTTCTTGCGCGTCTGCGCCTTGGCGAGCGCCTTTGCCATGGTTCCCTCTCCCCCAGCGATCAAAGTGCCGCTGCACTTTTCGGCATGCCCGCCGGGCGCATGTAGCGCCGCAGCGCCGCAATGCGGAAGATCGCATTGGCCGCGCCATACCCTTTGTAGCCCTGCCTTTGCACGACTTCGAAAAAGAAACCCTGATCGTCGGTCGGGCTATAGAGCTGGAAATATTCGCCGCTCTCGTCGCGGTCATAAAGCACGTTCGCAGCCTTGAGCCGGTCGGTGAATTCCGGGTCAAGACCGAGCCGCGCTTCCAGATCGTCGTAATAATTCGGCGAGATTTCCAGCGTGTGGAAGCCGTTGTCACGCAGGGCCGCAGCCGTCGCGAAGATATCGTCCGTGGCAAAGGCCAGATGCTGGATGCCCGAGCCGAAGGTTTCGGCGATGAAGCGACCCGCCAGTGTGCGGCGGTTTTCCGCGCCGTTGAGCGTGATGCGCAGCGTTCCCTCATCGTTTTCCACCACCTGGCTGCGCACGACGCCGCCCGGATCGACGATATCGACCATGGGCGATTTCCGCGATTCCGTGAGCGAGGTATAGAAGAGGAGCCAGGTCAGAAGCTCATCGAACTTCATCGTCTGGGCAACATGATCGATGCGGGTGAGGCCGACACCAGCCCCCGTTTCACTGCCTGCAACCGGCTCGAACTCGATATCGAAGATGCGGGCCAGATCGGTCTTTTCGTCAAGAAAATAGACCAGCCCGCCGCCGACGCCACGAATGGCGGGCATGGCGATTTCGCCCGGATCGAGCGGTTGTTCAAAATTCTCCGCACCCATGGCAACGGCGCGTGCATGGGCTTGCGCCGCATCGTCCACGACGAGGCCCATTGCATAGGCTGCGGTGCCGTGAACGGCATAGGCCGAGCTTGCAAAGCCGCGCGTATCGGTATTGATGACGAGGTTGATGTCACCCTGCCGGTAGAGCACCACCTCTTTCGTACGATGCTTGCCAGCGAGCCTGAAGCCCAGCGCGCCGACAGCCGCGACGAGCCGTTCGGCATCTTCGGCATGGGTGGCAAACTCGACAAAGCCGACCCGGTGCACCTTTGCGCGGGGCGGCATGGCGGCGACCGTCAGCCTGTTGTCCGGCTCGACCCGGCGAACCTGATCGCCAAGATAGATCAGCGAACGGCGTCCGTCGGCAGCGATCGTGGCGGGCGATCCGCCACGGAACTGGTCGTTGAAGATTTCCAGCGAGAAATAGCCGTCATAGCCGGTCGCGGCCACCGCACGCATGAAATCCAGCACCGGCAGATCGCCCTCGCCCGGCATGTTGCGATAATGGCGGCTCCAGTAAAGCAGGTCCATGTCGATCAGAGGCGCATCCGCCATCTGGATGATGAAAAGCTTGTCCTTCGGAATGGAGCGGATCGAATTGACGTCGATCTTGCGCGCCAGCGTGTGAAAACTGTCGAGGATCAGCCCGACATTGGGATGGTCGGCGCGGCGCACGATCTCCCATGCATCGCGGTGGTCGCTGATATGGCGGCCCCAGGCGAGCGCCTCGTAACCGACGCGCAGATTGCGCCGCGCCGCCCGCTCGCCAAGCTCGCGAAAATCATCTGCGGCGCGGTCAATGCCGCCAATGGCAGCTGGCGACACGTTGGAGCAGACCAGAACGAGATCGGTGCCCAGCTCCTGCATCAGGTCGAACTTGCGTTCGGCGCGGTCGAAAGTGCGGCTGCGCAGGGGTTCGGGCATGCCTTCAAAATCGCGGAAAGGCTGGAAAAGCGTGATCTCCAACCCCAGGTCGCGCGCCATCTGGCCCACCTGACGCGGGCTTTCGTCAAAGGTGAGAAAATCATTCTCGAAAATCTCCACCCCGTCGAAACCGGCCTTGGCGATGGCTCCCAGTTTCTGCTGGAGATCGCCGCTGATGGAGACGGTTGCTATCGAAGTCTTCATGTCACGCTCCTGTCTCCGGCCTGACCGGAGTTTCCTGCCAGTCCCGGGCAAACCCGCCCGGAACCGTTTCATTCAGTATCGGCCTGCACCGTACTGTTTTAATTTCCGCCGCGAACCTTCTTCAATTCGGCAAACAGCTCATTGACGGTTTCCGCACCGATTTCGGCACTGAACTTGTCGATGATCGGCTTCACCGCATCGCGCAGGCGCGCGGTTTCTTCCGGCGTCAGTTCGGTCACCTGCATGCCCGTCTTCTTGATCTCGTCCAGCGCCGTTGCATCCTGCTCACGCGAAACCTTGCGCTGATAATCGCGCGCCTCGACCGCCGCCTGTTCGATCACCGCCTTTTCCTCATCGTTGAGGCGATCCCAGAACTTCTTGCTGATCATCACGATCTGCGGATTGTACTGGTGGCGCGTCAGCGTCAGATATTTCTGCACTTCATAGAACTTGGCGTTGATGATGTTGGCATTGGGATTTTCCTGCCCGTCGACGGTGCCGGTTTCAAGCGCCGTGTAAAGCTCGGTATAGGGCAGCGGCACCGCATTGGCGCCAAGCGTATTGAACAGGGCGACAGGAACCGGCGATTGCAGGGTGCGGATCTTCAGCCCGGCAATATCCTCCAGTTTCGCGACGGGATGGCGGTTGTTGGTCAGGTTGCGGAAGCCGAGTTCCCAATAGGCAAGCCCGACCAGCCCCGTATCGGGCAGGCGCTTCAGGAGGTTGGTGCCGAACGGGCCATCCATGACCTTGTCGGCTTCCTCGCCGCTGTTGAACAGGAATGGCAGATCGACGGCCTCGAATGCCTTGACGGTGCTGGACAGGATACCCGCATTCATCACCGTCATTTCCACCACGCCGCCCTGCAAGCCGGAAAGCGTCTGCGGATCGCTGCCCAGCACACCGCCGGGAAACAGTTTCACGTTGATCTGCCCGCCGCTCTTTTCTTTCACCAGCTCGGCAAATTTCTCCATGCCGGTGACCTGCGGATGGCCCTTGCTGTTGGCGGCGGCAAACTTGATGGTCTGCGAACGGATTTCGGCCATGGCCGTGGTCGTCATCAGGGCCAGCGGCAGAACCATGCCCAATGCCATTGTCTTCAGTATGTTCTTCATGTCTTCCTCCCACTCGTTATTTCAATGTCTTCAGGGCCGCATCACGCGGCGCCCGTTCTTGATTCAATGAAACCAGCCCATCGGCACCGTCACCAGCTGCGGAAACAGCACCATCAGGAAAAGCACCACCAGCTGCGCGATCAGGAACGGCAGCACGCCCGTCATCACCTTTTCGAATGGCAGGCGCGCGACGCCGCACACCACATTCAGCACCGTGCCGACAGGCGGGGTGATAAGGCCGATGGAATTGTTGATAATGAACAGCACGCCGAAATAGACCGGATCGATGCCTGCCTCCTTGATAATCGGCATCAGCACCGGCGTCAGGATCAGGATCGTCGGGGTCATGTCCATCGCCATGCCGACGAGAACGACCATCAGCATGATGGCAAGCAGCAGAAGCGTCTGGTTATCCATCAGGGGCCGTACCAGATCGGCGAGTTCGCCCGGCACATCGGCAACGGTTATCATCCAGGCCGAAACGCTGGCGCTGGCAACGAGGAACATCACCACGGCTGTCGTCTTCGCCGCGTCCACCATCGCCGGATAGAGCCGTGACAGCGGCAGTTCCCGGTAGATCACGGTTGCGACGAACAGCGAATAGACGGCGGCGACCACGCCCGCTTCCGTCGGCGTGAACACACCGAAGCGAAGGCCGACAATGATGATGACCGGCAGCATCAGGGCCCAGATACTGTCGAGGAACGCCCGCATCCGCGCACCGGGCGCGGCCTTCTTCGGCAGGTCGAACTGTTCGCGGCGGGCAAGGATGAACCATGTCACGCACAGCGCCACGGCAATCATCAGGCCGGGAAAAATACCAGCCAGAAACAGCTTGGTGATCGAAACGCCGCCGACCACGCCAAACAGGATGAAGCCGATGGATGGCGGGATGATCGGCGCGATGATCGAGGCCGAGGCGATCAGCCCGGCGGCG
The DNA here is from genome assembly GCF_040371715.1 of Brucella sp. NBRC 14130. Taxonomy (NCBI): domain Bacteria; kingdom Pseudomonadati; phylum Pseudomonadota; class Alphaproteobacteria; order Hyphomicrobiales; family Brucellaceae; genus Brucella; species Brucella sp. NBRC 14130. The sequence goes on along the minus strand of NZ_BAABTE010000011.1, from coordinate 95,501 downwards.
CGGCCCGGCTCATGTCCGGCATTGCGCATCATCGGAAACAGCAATGCGCCGAGCGCCGCCGCATCGGCGACCGCCGAACCCGAAAGGCTTGCAATCACGCAGGCCGCGAAGATGGCCACGAAACCGAGACCGCCGCGCACATGGCCTACCATGACCAGCGCCAGATTGACGATGCGGCGCGAAAGGCCGCCCGCATTCATGATTTCCCCGGCAAGCAGGAAGAACGGGACGGCCATCAGCGGAAAACTGTCCGCGCCGTTCAGCACGTTCTGCGCCACGATCTGAGCGTCGAACAGATCCATATACATCATCAGCGCCGCGCCGCTGATGATGAGCGCGAAGGCCACCGGGACGCCGAGCGCCATCGGAACCAGAAGAGCGGCAAGAAAGATGAGCAAGGTCATTGTCGGCGCGCCCTATTTGCGATCTTCATCGGTCGGGACGGGCGTGACATGCTCCTCGCTGTCCGTCACGAAATGCGTGCTGGCGACATCGATCCGCCCGGTCGCGATGCCGAAGCCGTTCCACGCGATGATGAGGAGCGCGGGCACGGCAAAGGCCAGCCCCGCGCCGTAAAACCAGCCCATCGACATGCCCGTCGCAGGGGCCAGCGTCGGGATATTGATGAGGGTCTGCGTCCAGCTTCCAGAAAGAACCAGCCAGGTCGCGCCGAACATCATGATGTGGCCTGCGACCAGCGCAATGCGCGCGCCCGCAGGCGACAGGCGGCGCACCAAAGAATCCACCCCCAGATGCGCATGGTCGCGCATGGCGACGACCGCGCCCAGAAAGGTAAGCCAGACGAAGAAGATGCGCGACAGCTCTTCCGAAACTGTTATGCCCTGATTGAAGGCGTAGCGCAGCACCACATTGCCGAACACGAGCACGACCATGCAGCCAAGAAGGCAGGCAATGGCGAACCGCGCCGCCGTAAAATAGAAATCGACTAAAGCTTTCACGTTCCTCCTCCTGGCCTCCTCCGGGCCTCCTTCGGCCCTCCTTTGGGCGCATCGCTTGCGGACCGCTGTCCCTTTTCGGGTTTCGAAAGAAAGCAGCGCCGCATCCTTGCAGGATGCCCATGCATCCGGCGGCGACTATACTTTCCCGCTGTCCGCGTCGGCCATCGCAACTAAAGGCGTGTCAGAAATCCGTCCGGTTCCCGGCAGTGCCCTGTCGCAAGCTGCAATCCGCCCCTCCTCGGTCCTCCCACCTCGGAACGGAATGCATGATCGGCTGCGCTGTTTCCCTAAAATGTACTAACTGGTTAGGATGTCAACGGGTTCTGTTTAAACAAACGCATGAAAACCCTTCATTGCGCGGCTGTCACGAATGTTCCATCTGGTTCAAAATTGCAGGTTTCTGTGCGCAACGCAGGCTGGAGCGGTTCCTGTTAAAACGGAATAGCCGGAACCGCTCCAAGCATTTGTCTTTGACGCGCATCTTTTCCGAAAGAGAATCAGCCGCCGTTCACCAGCGCCAGGATCAGCTGGTGGACATTGCCGCCATTGCCCATCTCCACCCGGTCGAAGGAGCGGCCTTGCGCGCGCTGCACGTCGACCATATCGGTGATTTCCTTGATCAGCACCTTGCGGATCTTCTGGCATTTCGGATCGTCTGGAACCGACAGGCCCACGGTCCGGCGCACGATCTCGCGCGTCATGTCCTTGGCGTGGTCGCCATGCACAAGCTCATGCTGGCGAATGCCTTCATAGAAGGTTTCCCAATGCTCCTTCACCGGCGAGGTCAGCTTCTGCGCGGGCTTCGGCAGCGTATAGGTGATCTTCAGTTTGGGCGTGGCCGACAGGATCGTGCAGGCATTGTTGGAGCGGTCGAACTGCCGGTCCCAGGTCAGCACATAGCTGGTATGGGCGATGACGCGGGTTTTGCCGCCGCCGATCTTCGGGCCGCGCTCGCCGATGGATTCATAAAGTTCCGGGCCGGTTTTCCCGGCGATGGCATAGAACTTGATTTCCTCGACGGGCTTCCAGTTGTCTTCGGCAAGCGCGGGTGCCGCCGCCAGAATTCCAGATAATGCGAGTGCTGCCGCTTTTCTCACGCTTGCCCCGTTGCATCGATTTGCCGGATGATTTGCGCGCAAGCTACAATATCGGCAGGCGATGCGTAAGCGGTCCTGCAGCAAAAAGCCCGCCCCGGTTTCCCGGCGCGGGCCTTTTCGGATCACGATAACGATCTTACTTTTCGATGGTGCGGTTCCAGCGGCTGTTGAGCTGCTGGCGGCCTTCGTTGACTGCATCCCAGTCGAGCGTCTTGGCAGTTTTCATGTAACCGTTGAAGGCGTCGAGCTTGGCCTGTGCTTCCGGCGAACCGGCCTTCGCCTTCTGGTTCGACGGGATGACGTTGCCATGGTCGAGCGCCTTGCTCTGCGCATCGGCGGAAAGCAGATAATGCGCAAGCTTCTGGCTCAGCTCCGGCTCGCTGTTGCCTGCGAGCACGCATTCGGTCACGGCGAGGACCACGGAACCTTCCTTGGGCTGCGCATATTCAACCGGAATGCCCTTGTCCTTCAGATTGTTGACGCCGGTTGGCGTCAGCGGGAAGATCGCCGCTTCGCCGGTCTGCACCATTTCCGAAATCTTGGCCGAGGACGGGATGAATTCCAGAACGTTTTTGCCGATCATGTCGGGGAACTTCTCGAAGCCCGGCTCGAGGTTCTTGTCGTCGCCACCCTGAATGCGGTTGAACATCAGGAAGGCATGCAGGCCGAAAGTCGAGGCGGAAGCCGACTGGAACACGACGGCATTCGCATATTTTTCGTCGGCGAAATCCATCCACGAAGTCGGGGCGGCCCAGCCCTTTTCGTCGAAAAGCTTCTTGTTATAGGCAATGCCGGTCATGCCCATATCGACGCCGATGGCCATGTCGTCCTTGAGGCGCGCGGCAGGCTGGATGTCGGCCAGAACCGGATCGTCGGAGATTTTCTGGCACAGGCCCGCATTGATCGCGCGCACCATGACGCCGTCGTCGAGCAGCATGACGTGCATCTGCGGATTGTCTTTCTGCGCGGTCGCCTTGGCGAGAATATCCGCCGAGGTGCCCGGCACGACAACGACCTTGACGTCATTGGCCTTTTCAAATTCCGGCAGGACATGCTCGGTATAGGCCTTCTCCATATTGCCGCCATTCATGCCGATATAGAGCGTCTTGGTTTCAGCCGATGCGGCCGAAGCGAAGGCTGCCGACAGGCCGAGCGCCAACAGGGCGGTTTTGGTGATGTACTTCATGCTACTCCCCTTTGTGGTTTGAGTTCATATCGAACCGGTCGATGCGGAAGGCATCGATCGGCGTTTCCGTCTCGCCCTTCACGGCGAGATCGCAAAGAATGGCGCCCACAGCCGGGCCGGTCTGGAAACCGGCGCCGCAAAAGCCGAAGGCGTGAAAGAGATTGTCGACCCGGCTGCTTGGCCCGATGACCGGATTGTCGTCCGGCATTTCCGATTCAGTGCCAGACCAGAAGCGGATAACCTGGGCATTTTTCAGATGCGGGAACAGTTCGATGGCGCGCAGCATCACGGATGAGGCGGCATTGACCGAAGGCCGCGAGAAGTCCGGGTTTTCAAGCGGCGCGCCGCGCCCGCCGCCCATGACATAGTTGCCGCGCGTGACCTGACGGCCATAGAAACCGCCGCCCTCTTCGCCAAGGCTCATCGGCAGGCGAAACGGCATCGGCTCGGTAACGACCATCGAGGGATAGATGCGCTGGAGCGGCACCGGCTCGCCGAAAGAGGCTGCGAACCGGTCCGACCAGGCACCGGCGCAGTTGAACAGCAGGCGCGAGCGGATTTCGATCGTGTCACTCGCGGAGCCACCGCCTGCCAGAATGGCAAAGCCGTCGCCGGTCTCTCGCGCTTCAATGACCGGCGTGTTTTCCAGCACCGTTGCCCCCGCCGCCAGTGCCGCGCGGGCAAAGGCAGGCGCAACCAGACGCGGATTGGCATGGCCATCCTCCGCGCAGAGCGAAGCGCCCGCCACATCGCCCGGCAACCATGGAAAACGGTCGCGGATCGCATTGCCGCCGATCAGCTCGACATCCAGCCCGAGCGGCCTGACCTTCGCGGCATAGGCTTCAAGGCTTGCGAAATGCGCTTCCGTGCGGGCAAGCTTCAAATGGCCGCTGCGGACATATTCGCCGTCGATGCCGATGAGTTCCGGCAGGCGCGCCCACAATTCATGCGACCGTTGTGCAAGCGGCAATTGTTCCGGCGCGCGGCCCTGCCTGCGCACGCCGCCATAATTGACGCCGCTTGCCTGCGCACCGCAAAAGCCCTTGTCGAGCAGAATGACCGACAGGCCGGCCCGGCGCATGAAAAGCGCTGCCGAGCCGCCAACGATCCCGCCCCCGATAATGACCGCATCGGCCTGAAGACGCCTTGTCATGACGAAGCGCCCTCCCTGGCCCGAGCGCCGAACCCGAGCGGGATCGGCTTGACCGGCGCCTGAGCGCGGATGCGACCTGCTTCGGCGGGCGTCTTGTCCTGCACCGACGCCAGAAGTTCCGCCGCCGCTGCCGTGCACATGCGGCCCTGGCAACGGCCCATGCCCACGCGGGTGAGCGCCTTCAGCCGGTTGATCTCGCGCACATCACCTTGACGGATCGCGGCCTGCGCGTCGCGCAGCGCGATTTCCTCGCAACGGCAGAGCGTGACGTCGCCAGCAATCGTGTCGAACCAGTCGCGCGGGAACGGAAAGGCTTTTTCGACGATCAGGCGCTCGCGATAGATATGATCAAGCCTCGCGAGAAGAGTGCGTTCAGTACCTTCGTAAAACGGCAGGCCCCGATCACGCAGCAAGGCGATCGCGGCCAGTTGTCCGCGAATTTCGGCGGCATCGGCACCGGCGATGCCTGCACCGTCGCCCGCCACATAGACGCCGATGCGGCTTGTGCGGCCAAGCCTGTCGGCAGCCGGGAGCCATGCGCGGTCGCGTTCTTCAAAGCGGAAATCACAACCGGCGAGATCGGCAAGCTGGGTTTCGGGACGCAAGGCAAAACCATAAGCCAGCGCATCGCACTCCACCTCGCGCACACGCCCGGCCGAGCGAAAGCGAATGCCATCGACATGCCCCTCGCCCAGCACCTCGTCGGGCCGCACATTGTAATGGATCGGCACGCCGCCAAGCTTCAGGCGCAGGACGTAATAAGCGCCGAGCGCCACGATGCGCGGCGCATAAAATGCCAGATGCGCCAGATGGAATTTGGATGCGAAAGGCGCTGTGTCCAGCACCGCCACAACCTTCGCCCCGGCATGATGATATTGCCAGGCCACCAGATAAAGCAGCGGGCCCGACCCCATGAACACCACGCGTTCACCGACCGTGCAGCCTTGCGCCTTGAGCGCCGTCTGCGATGCGCCGAGCGTATAGACGCCGGGCCTGGTCCAGCCTTTGAACGGCAGAACCCGGTCGGTCGCGCCGGTGGCCAGAATGAGATGGCTGTAGGGCCACTGGCCGTGAACGCCGTCGGTCAGCAGGTCGAGCCGGTCGGTTTCCCCGCGCGAAATGTTCCAGACCAGCGTTTCCGGGCGGTAGTCGATTGCGCCGCGCAATGCGTCGAAGCTCTTGTGCAGCGCTTCGGCCTTGTGCGCTTCCGAACCATAGCGGCTGCGATAGCTGCGCCCGTCATCGAGCGGCGGGCGGCGATAGATCTGCCCACCGGAACGGAACCCCTCGTCGAGCACGATGGGCCGGAGACCCGCCTTGACCAGCGTTTCGGCGGCGCGAACACCCGCCGGACCTGCGCCAACGATAACCGGATCGAGCACCGCACTCATTTCGCAGGCTCCGTGACAAAGGCCATGCCGTCTTCCAGAAGCGTGGTACAGGCGCGAAGCCTGTAACCTTCGTCCGTCATGACGTGGCAATCCTGACACGCGCCGATGAGGCAGAAGCCCGCGCGCGGCTCGCCGGTGAACTCGGTATGACGCAACTTGCCCTGCACCGACAGAATGGCGGTCAGCACGGTATCGCCGCGACGACCCTCGAAGCGCACGCCGTCGAGCGAGAAACTGACCGGCTGTTCGGCCAGCCGATACCGTCTGCGGAACTGAGCCGCCGAAGAAGAAACCGGGATCGTCATGGTCTGCCTGCTCAGCCCTTGCCCACCAGCAGCCGGTCGAGACCGAACATACGATCGATGATAATCATGGTTGCGGTGGCGACGAGGATCATCAGGGCTGAAACGGCGGCCATCATCGGGTCGATGGATTCGCTGGCATACATATACATGCGCACCGGCAGCGTGACCGTGGATGGCGAGGTGACGAAGATCGACATGGTGAGTTCGTCGAACGAGTTGATGAAGGCAAGCAGCCAGCCGCCGGACAGGCCCGGCAGGAGCAATGGCAGGGTGACGCGGCGGAACACCGTCCATTCGCCTGCACCGAGGGTGCGGGCCGCGTTTTCCGCATTGCGGTCCATGCTGCCGAGCGAAGCGAGGATCAGGCGCAGCGCATAGGGCGTGACGACGATGGAATGCGCCGCGACCAGCCAGACGAAGGAGCCGGTAAAGCCCATCAGCGAGAACAGGCGCAGGAACGCGACGCCCAGAACCAGATGGGGAATGATGAGCGGCGACAGGAAAAGCGCGTTCAGCGCATCGCGGCCACGGAAATTATACTGCGCGATCGCCAGTCCCGAAGGCACGGCCAGAAGCGTGGAAATCGTTGCCGAGAAGAAGGCGAGCTGCACGCTGTTATAGAAGGATGCCATGAAATCATTATGCGCGAACACGGCCTCGAACCAGCGCAGCGACAGGCCCGCATTGGGGCCGCTCCACGGCATGGTCAGCGTGTTTTCAGGCGTGAAGGCCACAAGGCACACCACGACCATCGGCGCCAGCATGAAGATGACGATCAGCGTGTGGAAGAAAAGGGCGAAAGGACCGTTCTTCGTCATGGCTCTATCCCAGCTTCTTCTTGGCCTGCCCTTCGAGCAGACGGTTATAGGCGATCATGATCACCAGATTGGCGACCAGAACGATGATGGCGATGGCGGCGCCGAGCGGCCAGTTCAGTTCGATCAGGAACTCGTCATAGACGACGGTTGCCGCCATCTTGAGACGACGCCCGCCAAGGAGGCCCGGAATGGCAAAGGAGCTGGCCGAAAGCGCAAACACGATGAGGCTGCCCGAAAGGATGCCAAGGACGGCCTGCGGAAACACCACGCGGCGAAGTGCCGTCAGGCGCGATGCGCCGAGCGTCAGCGCTGCGGCTTCCACCGCCGGATCGAGCTTTTGCAGCACGGTCCAGACAGGGATCACCATGAATGGCAGCATGATGTGCACCAGGCCGATGACAATCGCCGTTTCGCTGTAGAGGATTTGCGTCGTCGGCAGGCCCACCATGTCGAGCGCGCTGTTCACGAGGCCATTGCGGCCCAGCAGCATGCTCCAGCCGAATGTGCGCACCACGACCGAAACCAGAAGCGGGCCGATGATGACCAGCAGGAAGATCGAGCGCCATGGCTTGCGCATGTTGGAGAGAATATAGGCTTCCGGCACGCCGACCAGCACCGTGATGACGGTGGTGATCAGCGCCAGCTTCAGCGTGCGCCAGAAGATTGAGAGGTAATAGGGGTCTTTCAGGACCTGCACATAATTGGCAAGCGTGTAGACGTTCTCGATGCCCTTGTCATAGCTGTAGCTGTTGAAGGACAGCAGCACGGTAAGGCCGAGCGGCAGCAGCACCAGCGCGAAGAACAGAAGCGTCGACGGCCCGACCAGAAAAAGCGGCGTCAGGTCGCGCTGCCCCTTGGGCGCGGCGGATATATCCTGTGAGGTGACGGCCGACATGCTCAGTTCACCCCTGCGGTGAGGATGCGGCAATCCTCGTGGTTCCAGCTGAGGCCGACCGATGTGCCTTCGGATGGCGGCGGGTTGCCGAGATTGGGAAGCGCGACCGAAAGCTGGCCGGCAGGCGTCGTCACGCCGAGCAGCCACTGCGCGCCCATGAAGTAGCGTGTCGTTACTTCACCGGCGATATGTCCCTCGCCCGCTGCAACGAGCTGCACCTTTTCAGGGCGGATGAAGACGGAAAGCTCGCCAGAGACCTGCTTGCCATTGGCGGGGAAGCGGATCGCGGTTTTGGTCAGCGCGATCATGTCGCCCTCGGCGCGTGCCTTGAGGAAGTTCGACTTGCCGACGAAATTGGAAATGAAGTGGTTATGCGGATGCTCATAGAGCTTGTAGGGTGCGTCGACCTGCGTGATGACGCCCTTTTCCATGACCACGATGCGGTCGCTGATCGACAGCGCTTCGGCCTGGTCATGCGTCACCATGATGGTGGTGATGCCGACTGTGCGCTGGATGCGGCGCAGCTCGAACTGCATTTCCTCGCGCAGCTGCGCATCGAGATTGGAAAGCGGTTCGTCGAGCAGCAGGACCGGCGGATTGATGACCAGCGCGCGGGCAATCGCCACGCGCTGGCGCTGGCCACCCGACATTTCGCGCGGATAACGGTCGGCAAGCGCGCCCAGATGCACCAGCTCCAGCACGTCGCGCACGCGCTTTTCGCGTTCCGCCTTCGGCACATTGCGCATTTCGAGGCCGAAGCTCACATTCTGCGCCACCGTCATATGCGGAAACAGCGCATAGCTCTGGAAGACGACGCCAAGCTCGCGTTTGGCGGGGGCAAGGCGCGTGATCTCGCGCCCGTCGAGCGTGATCGCGCCCGCCGTCGGCGTCACCAGGCCGGCGATCATCTGCAAGGTCGTGGTTTTGCCGCAGCCGGAAGGGCCGAGAAGCGAAATGAACTCGCCCTTTTCAATCGCCAAGTTGAAATTGTCGACAGCCGCGAACTTGCCGTAGTGGCGGGAAATTCCGGACAGGGTCAAAAAGCTCATTGCATCTCCCTCTCGGCATGACTTCCGCGGCATATGCGGGGGAGCGGAAGCGCCGTGATGTTGTCTCACGTCGCCTCTTCGTCGGGCTGGCTGGCGGGAGCGGCTTGACCGCGCTTGAAGCGCTGATCCGGCTTGTCCGTTTGAACGCATGACCGTCCGGCCGCTTACGCAGCGCAGCGTTCCCCTTGATTACAAGCAAAACCGCCGATCCGCTTGAGGGCACTTCTCCAACGCCTTGCCGGACCTTCCCATTGGCGACGGTTTTAGATGGCGGAAAAATCCGCAGGAATGCAAATTATAATTTTCAAATCCGGAAGAAATTATATATTTCTTTCAAAATGCAGAATTTGGAAGCAATTTTATGGATGATATATCTGAGAATCCGAAATCCGGCGCCGCGCTTAACTCAAGTCTGGTGAAGGCGATCCATATCCTGAAGGGTCTGGCCGCCAGCACGGATGACGGCGTACGGCTCATCGATCTGGCGCGCGACCTCGAACTCAGCCAGCCATCGACGCACCGCCTGCTGAAGACGCTGATCGCGGAAAACCTTGTCGAGCAGCTTCCCGACAAGAAGGCCTATCGCCTGTCGCTGGAGTTTTTTGCGATGGCGGCGCAGGCGCGCCAGCGTGACGGCATACTGAGCATTGCCCGCCCGTCGCTGCTGCGCCTTTCGACCACGTTCAACGATACGGTCTTCCTGCTGGTGCGCAGCAATTTCGACGCGGTCTGCCTCGACCGCGTGGAAGGGCCGTTTCCGATCCGCTCCTTTACCGGCGACATCGGCGGCAAGGTGCCGCTCGGCATCGGTCAGGGGAGCCTTGCCATCCTCGCCTTCCTGCCGGAAGAAGAACGCGAGGCGATCATCCGCTTCAACATGCCCCGCATTCTGGACAAGTCGGCGGTGGACGAGGTCGATTTGCGCATCATGATCGCGGAAGTGCGCGAAACGGGCGCATCCACTTTCAATTTCAACATGATCGACGGCATGGCGGGCCTCGGCGTCCCCATTCTCAACCGCGACGGCGAGGCGGTGGCAGCGCTCAGCATCGGCACGCTTGCCGCGCGCCTGACCGAGAAGCGGCAGGAGACAGTGACCGAACTTCTGCGCAAGGAAGCAGCCATCATCTCGCAACGGCTCAATCCGTTCGACCCGACCCTGCGGCACCCAAATCAGGCTTTGTTGAAATAAACGAAAGCTTTATGAGCATTGTGCGCAACAGACCGGCTTTGTCCACAGCGGGCAAAAAGTTTGGCGATTGACTCGCAACCGCCGTCAGCGTTTGATCGCTGGCAGGGTGTGGAGGTTCTGTGGGCGGAGGGCAAATATCCAAAGCAGAAAATCCATCTCCATAACGCTACAATATTGGAGTTCTGTTGTGATCAAATCCACCAGACGGGGAATAATCCACCTTGCCTTTGCCCTTGCTGCATCGACGGCGATGGGCACCTTCGCCACCACGGCGGCTCAGGCACAGGACAAGATCCTGCTCATCATCAATGGCGCGCTTGGCGACAAGTCGTTCTTCGACAGCGCCGCCAAGGGCATGAAGATGATCAAGGACAAATATGGCGACGACGTCGAGACCAAGATTCTCGAAATCGGCGACGATCCGACCAAGTGGGAGCCGGTGTTCCTCGATGCGTCCGAACAGGACTGGGACCTGATCATCGGCGGCACCTACCAGATGTCGGAAACCGTCGGCTCGGTCGCCCAGCAATATCCGGACAAGAAATACATCCTCTACGATGCAAGCGTGCCTTATGAAGAGGGCGGCTATGACAATGTCTATTCCATCCAGTACAAGCAGAACGAAGGTTCCTATCTCGGCGGCATGCTGGCGGCGTCTCTGCTGAAGGAAGGCAAGCTCGGCGATACCGGCAAGAACCTTGGCTTCCTCGGCGGCATGGACATTCCGGTCATCAACGACTTCCTCGTCGGCTATATCGCCGGCGCGCAGGCCATCCAGCCCGATGCCAAGATCGCCATCTCCTATGCCGGTTCCTTCATGGATGCCGCAAAGGGCAAGGAACTCGGCCTCGCGCAATATCGTTCCGGCGTTTCGCTCGGCTTCGTCGTCGCCTCGCAGACCGGCCTCGGCCAGCTTTCCGCTGCCAAGGAAACCGGCAAATATGTTCTCGGCGTCGATTCCGATCAGGAAGCGATCTTCAAGGACAGCGATCCGGCCATCGCCAAGCAGGTCGTCAGTTCCGTCCTGAAGAATGTCGATGTCAGCCTGCTGCAAGCCTATGAACGCTTCAAGGCCGGCGACCTGCCGTTCGGCAAGGCGGAAGCGCTCGGCCTCAAGGAAGGTGCTGTCGGCATCGTGCAGGATGGCAACATGGCTTCCATGGCCACGCAGGAAATGAAGGACGCCATCAAGAAGGCTTCCGACGAGATTTCCGAGGGCAAGATCACGGTTCCGACCGCATTCGGCATGAGCACCGAGGATCTCAACGCGATCCGCAACAAGGTTCGTCCCTGACCGTGGAAAATCCAGCTGAAAATAATGAAGGCGGCGATGCTATCGTCGCCTTCCGCCCAATCGTCGCTTTCCGCGATGTGAGCAAGGTCTATCCGAACGGCACGCAGGCGCTGCGCGACGTGTCGTTTTCGATCCGCGCAGGCTCCATCCACGCCATTTGCGGCGAGAACGGTGCCGGCAAATCCACGCTCATGAAAATCCTGTTCGGCATCGAAAATGCCACGGCGGGCGAAATCGTCGTCGATGGACAGCATATTGCATCCTGGTCGCCGGAAGATGCCGCGGCCAAGGGCATCGGCATGGTCCACCAGCATTTCTCGCTCGTGCCGACGCTGACGGTCACTGAAAATATCATTCTTGGTCATGAACCGGTGAAGGCCGGGCTGATCGACCGCGCGGGCGCGCGCAAAATGGTCGAAGCGCTGATGCAGCAATACGACCTGCACGCCGACCCGGACGCGATCACCGGCGCGCTTTCCGTCGCCGCCCAGCAGAAGGTCGAAATCCTCAAGGCGCTGGCCCGCCGCACGAGGCTCCTGATCCTCGACGAGCCGACCGCCGTTCTCTCTCCGCCGGAGATCGAGGAACTGATGCGCAAGCTGAAATCGCTGCGCGACGAAGGCATTACCATCCTCTTCATTTCTCACAAGCTGAACGAAGTGCGCGAACTGGCCGAAAACGTGACGGTGCTGCGCGCCGGTGCCGTCGCCGGGACAGAAAAGCTCGCCGACGTGCCGGACGATGCCATCATGCAGATGGTGATGGGCCACGCGGTCGACATACCGCAACGCGCCCACAAGCATGGCGCGATGAAAACCGTTCTCGACATGAAGGACGTCACGACCAGGGCAGCCGATCCGGCGGACCGCATCAAGGATGTGAGCCTGACCATCGGCGCGGGCGAGATCGTCGGCGTTGCCGGTGTCGATGGCAGCGGCCAGCGCGGCCTCGTTTCCGTGCTGTCCGGCCTCGCTGAAGCGGCAAGCGGCGCGATCAGCCTCAACGGCAAGGACATGCTGCGCGCCGACACGGCAAGCTGGCGCAGGCAGGGCCTTGCCTATCTGCCAGCCGACCGCTTCTCGCAGGGCGGCGCACCCGGCCTGTCTCTCGCCGAAAACGCGATAGCCGGAGCCGGATCGATTACCGCCGACAGACAGATTTTCCGCGGACCGTTCCTGCGCTGGAACGCCATCAAGGCCCGTGTCAGCGGCATGATAAGGCAATATTCGGTGCGGGCGGGCGCGATTACCGAACGGCTCGATTCCCTTTCCGGCGGCAATGCGCAGAAGCTGATCGCCGCGCGCGAGCTTGCCACCAATCCGAAATTCCTGATCGCCGACCAGCCGACGCGCGGCATCGATGTCTCGGCGGCAGCCTTCCTGCACCGCCGCATCGACGAAGTGGCACAAGGTGGTTGCTCCGTGCTGCTCGTCAGCGCCGATCTCGATGAATTGCTGCGCTTGAGCGACCGCATCGTCGTGCTCTTCAACGGACGCATCGTTGCCGTTCTGCAAAACGGACCAGACATAACACCGGCTGCTCTTGGTCCTTATATGCTGGGGACACGAGCATGATCCCAAAAAGTGTAAAACGGTTTTTGGATAAGATCATGCTCAAACAGAAAGCTGCCGCCTGATGCGCAGATTCATATCCTATCTCATTCCATTCTTCCTGACCGTGCTGGTGATCGGCGTCATCATGGCGGTGCTGCTCGTGCCGCTGGCGCTGATGCAGGACAATCCGGCGGCGATCCTCAAAACCTTCTTCCTCGGACCGTTAGGCAGCATTCGCCATATGGGCAATGTGGTGGAGGCGGCAACGCCGATCATGCTGACCGGCCTTGCGATCACCATCCTGTTCCGCTCCGGCCTGTTCAATCTCGGCGCGGAAAGCGGCTTCTTCCTCGGCGCGCTTGGTGCTGTGGCGGGCGCTGTCCTGCTTCCTTCGCTCGGCTGGTTCTCACTGCCGGTGGCCATCCTCTGCGGCGCGGTTGCGGGCAGTTTCGCCTGCACCATCCCGGCGGCGCTGCGGCTGCGGTTCGGCGCCTCGGAAATGGTGACGTCGCTCGTCCTCAACTATGCCTTCCTGTTTCTCGGCCTCTTCGTCCTCAACTATGTCATCCGCGATCCGGCAGCAGGCGGGATGATGTCGCTCAGGATACCCCCGGACGCCAAGCTCGACCGGCTGCTTGCCGGGACGCGCCTCAACAGCGGCTCGATCATCGCGGTTCTTGCCTGCATCGCTGGCGGCATCTGGCTCTACTGGACGCGCTCAGGCCTCAATATCCGTATTGCGGGCTCAAGCCCCGGCTTTGCCAATCACCTCGGCCTGCCGCTGAAACGCATCGTCATGCGGGCGCAGATCGTGGGCGGACTGGTGGCAGGCATGGCCGGAGCGCTGGAAGTGCTGGGCCTTCATGCCCGCTTCGCCTGGCTGGACCTGCCCGGCTATGGCTGGACGGGCCTCGTCGTCGCCATCCTGGCGCGCGAAAACCCGTTCCTGCTCATTCCGTCGGCACTTTTCCTCGGCTTCGTGCAGGTGGGCGGCGATCTTCTGGCCCGCAACATGAACATCCCGACCGAAGTGGTGGGGCTGGTGACCGCGGCGATCATGGTGGGCGCGACGGCAAGCGTCATTCACAATCATCCGACCGTCTTGCGGCTGATCCGCAATCTTCGCGATGCAGACCAGGCCGCAGTGCAGCCGGGAGTACAGGCATGAGCACCGTTCTTGCACAGATTTTCGACCCGCATTTCATCGGCACGATCCTGCGTGTGGCGACACCTTTGCTGCTGGCCGCTCTGGGCGTGATGATTTCCGACCGGGCGGGCGTGCTCAATATCGGCATGGAAGGCATGATGCTGGTCGCGGCCCTCATCGCCGTTCTGGCCAGCGCCGCAACGGGAAGCCCGGCCATCGGCCTGCTGGCGGCGCTTGTCGTGGGCGCGCTTCTGGGCTGGCTCATGTCGCTTTCGGTCAACCGGCTCGGCACCGATCTCATCATGACCGGCATCGCGCTCAATATCGCGGCTGCGGCGGCAACGACGCTCGGGCTTTATCTCGCGACAGGCGACAAGGGCATGTCCGGCGCGCTGAAAAGCGGGGCCCTGCCAAGCCTCTCCGTGCCCTTCATCGGCAATATCCATGTGCTCACCTTCGCGGCCCTTCTGGCCGTCCCGGCGGTCAGTCTCCTCATGATGCGCACGCGCTTCGGCCTGCATCTGCGCGCCACCGGCGTCGATCCGAAATCGGCGCGCGCCGCAGGCATCCAGACCGGCCGCGTGCAGATGATGGCGCTCATCCTGTCCGGCCTCTTCGGCGGTGCCGCCGGTGCCTACCTGTCGCTCGGCTATGTCACCTGGTTTGCCCAGAACATGACCGCCGGTCGCGGCTTCATCGCCATTGCGGCGGAAGTCATGGGACAGGGAACCGCATGGGGAACGCTCGTGGCGAGCCTGGTCCTGGCGGCGGCGGAAGGTTTTGCCATCACGCTGCAAAGCCTTGGCCTGCCTTTCGAATTGATGCAGATGATCCCTTATCTCGTCCCGGTCGTCGTGCTGACGGTCCATGCGGCGCGGCGGCAGCGCCGCGCCCGCCTGCTGAAGAAATCCTGATAATGAACATCGAAACGAGAATGACATGAAAGCTTGGGAACTGACCCGAGACCTGCTGCGCGACACGAAACCGGTGGTACGCACGGCGGAGGAACAGACCTGGGATGCGAGCGCCGTCATGAAGGCGCAGGACGATCTCATGGACATGTTCTGGAAAAGCAATGTGCCGGGATCGGCTGCGCCTGAATGCCTGATGGCGGGTGCGCTCCAATCGCTGGAAAACAAGGGCTTTGTCCTTGCACCTTATGAAGAGCTGCTTCGCGACGGGCTCGCCGCCCTCGAACGCGGCGACTTCGAGACGCTCTATCGCATCGACATGCGCCTGCGCGTCCTGATGCGCGCCGCACGGCCCGATCCGGACCATCCGTCGCAAAGGACCGTTCGCTATGGCACGTGGGACGAGTTCGACGCTGCCGTTCAATGGCCCGACGATGTGCTCTATGCCATCCAGTCCGATGATTTCCGCGACCGCACCGCCGCCGCCTGGATGGCGCAGCTTGTCGGTGCGGCGGCTGGCACGGCGCTCGAAGGCTATACGGCGGAAAACATCGCCGAGGTCTTCGGCCCAATCCGCGATTATGTGCGTGAGCCCAACACCTATAATGACGACATCACCTTCGAGATAGCCTTTCTGGAAGCCTTCGGCGACAAGGGTTCTGCCGTGACCAGCGCCGACATTGCCGAACGCTGGACCTCGCTGATCCCGCTTGGCTGGTCGGCGGAGGCAATCGCGCTTTCCAACATGCGGCGCGGCCTCACCGCGCCTGAAACCGGCACGTCCGACAATCCGTTCGATGAATGGATCGGCGCACAGATGCGCGGCACGATCTGTGGCATGGTCGTACCGGGCCGCGCCCGCGAAGCTGCCCGCCTCGCATGGATGGATGCGGAAATCTCCCATGCCGGAAACGGCATATTGGGCGAAGTCTTCAATGCCGTCATGGCGGCGCGCGCCTTTGCTGTTGCCGACACGCGCGAACTGCTCGTTTCGACGGCAGCACTTTTCCCGGTCGAGACCGAATATGGTGCGGTTCTGGCCTTCGCGCTCGATGCCTGCCGCTCCGCCGGCAGCTGGCAGGATGCATGGGCGAAATGCGACGCGGAATATGCCGAATATAACTGGATTCACGTCTATCCGAATGCAGCCGCGCAGGTCATCGCGCTCTGGTTCGGCGAAGGCGACTTCGACCTTACGCTCGAAATCGTCTGCGGCATCGGCCATGACGTCGACTGCAATGCCGCGCAGATTCTCAGCATGATCGCCATCCAGCGCGGCTCCGGCATCATCGCCGAACGGTGGTCGAAGCCGCTTCTGGCCGACGACATCGTCACCTATATGCGCCGCCCGGCGAAAATCTCCTTCGACGCACTTGTCGACCAGACGGTCGATGCGGCGCGCAACGCGGTTTAAATCTTTTTACGCTTTTCCGGACGCAAAACCGCTTCACATTTTTGCTGGAAAAGCTTCAACGCAGAAAGACCCATCATGGCCCGTAAAATCATTATCGATACCGATCCCGGTCAGGACGATGCAGTCGCCATTCTTCTGGCTCTGGCAAGCCCGGAACTCGACATTCTCGGCATTACCGCAGTGGCTGGCAACGGCCCGCTGGCGCGCACCGAAGTCAACGCCCGCACCATCTGCGAAGTGGCGAAGAAGCCGGAAGCCAGGGTGTTCGCAGGCTCCATTCGTCCTCTAGTGCGCCCGCTCGTGACGGCTGAAAACGTGCATGGCAAGACCGGTCTCGACGGTTACGACCTGCCCGCCCCGACCATGCCGCTGCAGGCACAGCATGGCGTCGACTTCATTATCGAAACGCTGATGAAGGAAGAGCCCGGCACCGTCACGCTTTGCCCGCTCGGACCGCTCACCAACATCGCCTCCGCACTCATTCGCGAGCCGAAGATTGCCGAACGCGTCAAGGAAATCGTGCTGATGGGCGGCGGCTATTTCGAAGGCGGCAACATCACGCCGTCGGCGGAATTCAACATCTATGTCGATCCGCATGCCGCATCGGTGGTGTTCAAATCCGGCATAAAAATCACCATGATGCCGCTTGACGTCACCCATAAGGTGCTGACTACCGAGAAGCGCATCGCCGCCATTCGCGGCATCGGCACCCATGTCGGCGAAGTGGTCGCCGCATGGCTTGAATTCTTCGAGCGCTATGACGAAGCCAAGTACGGCACCGATGGCGGGCCGCTGCATGACCCCAATGTCATCGCCTATCTTATCAAGCCGGAACTTTATTCCGGACGTGAGTGCAATGTGGAAATCGAGATCAATTCGGAACTCACCATCGGTGAAACGGTCGTGGACTGGTGGGAAGTAACCGACCGTCCGAAGAACGCGCTCTTCATCAAGGATGTGGATGCAGACGGCTTCTTCAAACTGCTGACCGAGCGTCTCGCAACGCTTTGATTTTTTCAGGACACGATCCCGAAAACCGGAAGTCCACCTTTCGGGATCGTGCTCCAAATCATAATTTTGCCACAAATAAGCCGCGAGTGCCTTAATTTCGTTGTTTCTTCGCCATGTTTGAAGTGGTGTTTTCGAGCAGTTTTTCGCTCAAATCGCGTGAAAGCGGCGCAAATCGCCGCCAATCTTCACTTTGTCACAATTTGCGAAGGGCGGTTCAGCCCTGGCTTTGCAGAAGCGCTGCCACTTCCGCAGCGGTCGGCGCGGCGCTTCCCGCACCCGGTCTCGTGACCGCAATCGCACCCGCCGCCGAACCATATCGCACGCAATCGTGCAAGGAACGGTCCTGCGAGTAGGCGACCGCGAAACCGCCATTGAAACTGTCGCCAGCGGCGACCGTATCCACCACATCGACCTTGAACGGCGCGAAGTGTTTCACGTCGTCCGCCGTCACCAGCAGCGCGCCACGGCTTCCAAGCTTGACGATGACCATCTTCGGCCCACGCTCCAGAAGATTTCGGGCTGCGGCTTCCGCCGAAGCCAGATCGGTCGGCTCGATGCCGGTGATTTCGGCGGCTTCCGTCTCGTTGGGCGAGATGATGTCGCTGAGCGCAATCAGATCGGCCATGCGGCCTGCATCGCCGACCGGGGCCGGATCGAGCAGAACACTGCCGCCTGCCGCACGCGCGGCCTTCGCCACGGCCAGATTGGCTTCATGCGGAACCTCGCGCTGCAACAGCGTGATCTTCGCCCTGGCAATATCGGCTGCATAGGCATCGATATCGGCAGCCGACCAGCGCGCATTGGCTCCGGCACAGACCGCGATCGTGTTCTGTCCGGCTTCCTCGACCTGAATGATCGCCATGCCCGTATCGACACCGTCGATTACGCGCACGCTTTCGGTATTGAGGCCGAATTCCTGCATCTGCTTCACGGCCAGTTCGCCAAAGGCATCATTGCCGACAGCGCCGACGAAGCGAATGTCACCGCCAAGCTTTGCGACCGCAACCGCCTGGTTGGCGCCCTTGCCGCCGAGGCCGATGCCATAGCCCGATGCATTCACGGTCTGTCCCGGACGCGGCAGCGCGGCCATCCGCGCGCTGACATCCACATTCACACTGCCGAAAATAAAAATCTTCAACGGTTTTCTCCATCGCTTTGTCGCGGCACCTTAACCGGGCCGAAACAAAACTTCCACGCCGGGCTTGTCGCCATGCACAGAGAGAAAAGGGGCTCGCGCACTTAAGCCGCGGTCGTCAATGCGGCTCGGCCCCTGATTGCAGTTCCCGCTTCAGCAGTTTTTCGAGCCAGTCGGCAAAGACCTGAAGCCGACGGGAAAGATGCTGGCGGTGCGAATATAGAAACGTCATTCGCATCGGCGCGGCGCGCATATCGGCCATTACCTCGATCAGTTCGCCAGCTTCCAGATGACGTCTGACGTCATAGGCCGGAATCTGGATCAGGCCGAGACCGGCGAGACAACAGGCGATATAGGCTTCGGCGCTGTTGACGGTGACGCGGCCGCGCACCGGAATGGATCGCGTTGCGCCAGCTTCGATCCATTCCCACGGCTCGACGCGCCCGCTCGACGGCGAGGCATAGTTGATGGCCCAATGGGCGGAAAGGTCATGAGGCGTTTCGGGAATACCGTACCGCTCAAGATAGGCGGGGCTCGCAACGTTGATGAGCGGAAGCTCGCCGAGCGATCGGGCGATCAGCCCGGAATCTGTCAATGGTCCCACGCGCAGGACGCAATCGACACTCTCTTCGACAAGATTGACGGCGCGATCAGTCACTCCCAGATGTATATCGATCTCCGGATAGGCATCCAGAAACTCGGGCAGGGCTGGCGCAATGATCAGGCGTCCGATGCGGCCGGGAACGTCGATCCGCAACGTGCCGGATGGCGTCGCGGTATTCCGAAACAGATTTTCCGCTTCTTCCATATCCGCAATCAGGCTCAGGCATCGCTCATAGAAGGCGGCGCCATCCTGCGTCGTCGACACGCTTCTGGTGGTCCGGTGGAGGAGCCGTGCCCCGAGGCGTCCCTCCAGCTCGAGAACCGCCGCCGAAACAGAGGAACGCGGCACGCCGAGCGTATCGGCGGCGCGTGTGAAACTCGAACATTCGACGACACGAGCGAAGATACGAAAGAGGTCGATGCGATCCAAGGTAAGCTGCCTCCATTGTCCGTCAACTCTGACAGGTGTTGTCAGAATGACGGTCTTTATAGCGCTATCCTAGACGATACTCTTCGGGTCTGAAAGCGGCTGCATGGCGCAGCCGCATCGGGAAAAAAGGGTGAAGCCATGACGGACCACAGCATCAAGGGCAAAACGGTTATCATCGCCGGTGGCGCCAAGAACCTCGGCGGATTGATCGCGCGCGATCTTGCGGAACACGGGGCAAAGGCAATCGCAATTCATTATAACAGCGCAGCGTCCAAAGCGGACGCGGATGCCACTGTCGCCGCCGTGAAGGCCGCAGGCGCGCAAGCGGTTTCCTTCCAGGCCGATCTCACCACCGCCGGTGCGATGGAGAAACTGTTCGCCGATACGGTTGCCGCCATCGGACGTCCCGACATTGCCATCAACACGGTCGGCAAGGTTTTGAAGAAGCCGATCGTCGAAGTTTCGGAAGCCGAATATGACGAGATGACCGCCGTCAATTCCAAGTCGGCCTTCTTCTTTCTGAAAGAAGCAGGGAAACACGTCAACGACAATGGCAGGATCTGCACACTGGTAACCTCGCTGCTCGGCGCCTACACGCCGTTCTATGCAGCCTATGCAGGCACCAAGGCCCCGGTAGAACATTTCACGCGCGCGGCTTCCAAGGAATTCGGCGAACGCGGCATTTCAGTAACCGCCATTGGTCCCGGCCCGATGGACACGCCATTCTTCTATCCGGCGGAAGGCGAGGACGCGGTGGCCTACCACCGGACTGCGGCGGCACTCTCCGGCTTCTCCAAGACCGGCCTCACCGATATCGAGGACATCGTTCCCTATATCCGCTTCATGGTTTCGGAGGGCTGGTGGATGACCGGGCAGACCATCCTCGTCAATGGCGGCTATACGACCAAGTAGAGCATTTCCAGCAAAAGTGCGGAGCGGTTTTGCGCAGGATAATGCGTGAGAACGATAAGATAGAGCATTTCCAGCGATTCAATCCCAACTGGAAATGCTCCAGGATCAATGGCGGCCTGCCGGTGCAAGGGCAGGCCGCCATACGGCTCGCTGAAAAACGGAAGGCCTATTCGGCCTTCAGGAATTCGCCCACTTCCAGCAGGACGAACTCATTGTCATCCACCTTGTCGAGCGCGCGACCGGCCGAGAACGGCAGATTGTTGTCATTGCCGACGACGATATGCGTTTCGTCCACGCGGTCCACATTCTCGATGGTCAGGAACGGCATGTCGTAAATGCCCTCGCGTCCACCCTGACGGCGCTTGTTTTCCGGATCGGCAATGGCGAGCAGGTCGATATAGCCGATCTTGCGCACTTCCTTGCCGACATTGC
Organism: Brucella sp. NBRC 14130; assembly: GCF_040371715.1. NCBI lineage: Bacteria > Pseudomonadati > Pseudomonadota > Alphaproteobacteria > Hyphomicrobiales > Brucellaceae > Brucella > Brucella sp. NBRC 14130. The sequence goes on along the minus strand of NZ_BAABTE010000011.1, from coordinate 74,614 downwards.
TGTCGTCGAAAGCGATCTTGTAGATGCGCTTCACCTTCGACGGCACATCGAAGCAATCTGCCTGCGGCTTCTTCGGATCGGCGCAGGCCTTGTCCGCCGTGCCGACGCCATTATCGCGCTCGATGACCAGCGCCGTGGTTTCATCCAGCATGTTGAAATCGCCGATGGCTTCGCCGCCTTCGGCCAGCGGGTAGAGCCAGGACCGGCCCGTCCACTTCTTGTCGGCGACGCTGAACTCGATGACGCGCAGGCCCGTCTTGCCGCTCTCGGTCTTTTCCGGCGCACCGTCGACGAAAAGCGGGCCTTCCAGAAGACCATAAAGCTTCGTGCCGTCCTTCGACATGGCAAGACCTTCGAAGCCGCCGGAACGCTTCAGATTATAGGCCGGGAGCTTGAGGCTCGGATTGGCAGGCAGAGCGAGCTTCGGATTGTCAGGTGAGACAATTTCCTTCTCGCCGACGAAAGTCGGGAATACATCGGTGAGCTTGCCGTCCGTGTCGAATTTCAACAGGAACGGACCGAATTCCTCGCCGACCCAGAAACCGTCCGCCACCGGCTGGATGGATTCCACGTCGAAATCCGCGCCCATCAGATAGCGCTTTTCCGCGCCTTCCATGACGATGGGGAACGGAGCCTTCTTGTCCGGATCGCTGAGGAACACGGTCTTCACACGGTCCACCGTTCCCTTGTCCCAGTCGAACTTCACATTGTGCAGCATCATCATGGCATCCGGCGAATTGAGTTTGGAGCCGAAACCATTGTCGGACAGCGACCAGAAGCTGCCGTCTTCCATGGTCTTGATGCCGGAAAAGCCTTGAACCGGCTGGCCGTCGAACGGCACCGAAAGGCCGGTCTTGCGCACGCCGTCCTTGCCTTCCACAGTGCCGATGCCCTCGGCGCGCTTGCGGTCGGCGGTGGTGAACTTGCCCGACGTCTTCAGGTGTTCTGCCGCATCCTCCGGCGCAGCGATGATGGTGTTCGCCGGCAGGATGGCATGGGCCTTGAGCGTTGCGGGAAAAGCCTTTTCTTCAGCGGAGGCCGGAAACGCCAATGCGACGGCACCGGCAAGCATGGTAGAGGCGACAAGACGCGATATCATGATAAGTCCCCGTTGGATTGGAAATACAGGGATGGAATTAGGCTGGCTTTGTATCGCTGGCTTGACGCTTCCATGAAGCTTTGACGAAGGCCCCCGGCTTTCACCGGGGGCCATTGTCTCATCAAGTCATTTTACCATGGCGCTGAGATGCTAACGCATCACGCCCTGAAAATGCCCAGTCGGCGCACGGGCTTAACCAAAACTCGATGAGTCAAACTCATCGAGTTTTGGTATTACACCGCGATCTTGCCGCCGCCCTGTTTGGTGATTGCCACCACGGCAGGCCGCACCGGCATATCGTCCTTGAAGTCCGGCCAGCGGGTGGACAGGTCCTCGTAATAGGACGGACGGCCATGACCGTCCCAGTCCTCGCCGCCATCGCCCGGATGCTGCACGGCGACAAAGGCCGTTTCATCGTCCGGTGCGAACAGCGGACCGCACATTTCCGCGCCCACCGGCACCCGGTAAAACAGTTTCGAGGTTGCGCGCGCATCGCCTTCCGTGTCGACGGCCCAAAGTCCGTCGGTGCGGCCGGTATCCTTGTTGCTGTTGCCATCGGTTGCGACCCACAGCCGACCGGCGCTGTCGACGGCGGCATTGTCCGGCATGCCGAACCAGCCATTGCGCGTCGTATCGGTGGAGAAGCTGGCGCCAACTTCGGCCACGGATGGATCGCCGCATTTCAGCAGCACTTCCCACTTGCCGGTCGTGGCGGCAAAATCCTGCCCGTCTTCTTCGATCTCGATGATATGGCCGAAGGCGTTCTTGGCGCGCGGATTGGCGGCATCCACCTGATCGTCCTTGCGCTTGGTATTGTTGGTGAGCATGACATAGACGCGGCCATTGACCGGGTTCGGCTGCACGTCTTCCGGGCGGTCCATCTTGGTGGCGCCGAGAAGATCGCCAGCGCGGCGGGTTTCGATCAGCACATCGGCCTGGCTCTTGAAACCGTTCTGTTCGGTGAGCGGACCCTGTCCGAACACCAGCGGCATCCACTCCACCTTGCCGTCCTCATGGAACTTCGCCACGTGCAGCGTGCCTTCATCCAGCAGGTCCATATTGGCAGCGCGGTCATCCGGGTTGAACTTGCCCGCCGTCACGAACTTGTAGACATAATCGAAGCGTTCGTCGTCGCCCAGATAGAAGACCACGCGCCCGTCCTTGCTGACGATGGATTCCGCTCCCTCATGCTTGAAACGGCCAAGCGCGGTGCGCTTCTTCGGCACGGAGTTCGGATCGGACACATCGACCTCGACGATCCAGCCGAAACGGTTCGGCTCGTTCGGTTCCTTGGAAACGTCGAAACGGTCGTAGAAACGGCCCCATTCATACGAGCCTTCGGGAATGCCCATGCGCTTGTAGTTGGCCGTTTCCGCGTGGCCTTCCGGCAGTTCACCGATGAAATAGCCGTGGATGTTTTCCTCGGCCATGATGTAGGTGCCCCATGGGGTGACGCCGCCCGCACAATTGTTGATCGTGCCGAAGACCCTGGTGCCGGATGGATCGGCATTGGTCTTGACGCGGTCATGACCCGCAACCGGCCCGCTCAGCACCATCTCGGTATTGGAGGTGATACGGCGGTTCTTCGCGCCTTCGAGCACCGGCTGCCATTTGCCGTCCTGCTTGCGGATTTCGACAATCGTGCCGCCATGGGCGGCCATTTCGATATCCACCTGCTCCCTGGAAAGCGGAGCCTGCTCCACCTTGCCATCGACGATCTTGACGAGACCGGGGAACATCAGGTGCGGATTGGTATATTCGTGGTTGACGACGAGCAGCCCGTGTTCGGGCGAACCGTCGATGGCGATATAGCCGACATAGTCATTATTATAGCCGAACTGGCGGGCCTGCGCCTCGGCGGACTGTTTCGTCGGATCGAATTCCGGCGCATCGGCGAAAAGCCTGTCGCCCCAGCGCAAAAGCACATCGGCGTCATAGCCTTCCGCGACATGGTGATGGGCGTCCACACCGGCCTCGACTTCCTTGAACGAAAAGGCCGAACCGGATGCGGCGCGCGCATCGCCAGCACTCATGAGGGCGAGGGGGCTTACCGTTGCCGCAATGGCCGAGACGGCGAGCGATCCACGCAGAAAGCCACGGCGGGAAAAGCGGCGGCTGATGATTTCGCCCATGGTGGGGTTATCGGACGGATTGCGCGGATCGGCATCGGCTTCTTCCAACTGGCTGGTCTTGAACAGACTTTGCTGGGAAAGATTGTCTGACATTGCTGGCTCCCTATCGAACAGTGAAGCTGCAAATTAGAAGCAGTTCATGACAGACGGACGACATTGTCCCAGTCCTTGGTCCTAGTCCTTGGTCCTAGTCCTTGGCCATAGCCCTTGCCTTTCCCGTGATGCCGGGCTGCCAAGAAAACCTGTCAGGAATAATTCTGCGGACCAGTAGAATAATTTTGCTGGCGAAAGCGCTTTCCGATAAAACCGTCCCGATTTCGTCCTTTGAGGAGTTGACGATGACCGACCTGACGGCCGCACGGCGCAATATTATTATCCTGACGATTGCACAGGCGCTTGGCGCTTCCAGCCCGCCCATCGTGATTTCGCTGGGTGGCCTGGTCGGCCAGAAACTGTCTTCCGATCCCGCCCTCGTCACGCTGCCCGTCAGCCTGTTCAATCTCGGCCTTGCGCTGGGCACGCTGCCAGCGGCCTTCTTCATGCGCCAGTTCGGGCGCCGCAATGCCTATATGCTCGGCGCGCTTGTCGGCGCCTCGGCGGGCGTGATCGCAGCCGCGGGCATTTTTGCGGCATCCTTCCTCATCTTCTGTCTCGGCACGCTCACCGCCGGTTTCTACGCCGCCTATGTCCAGAGCTACCGCTTTGCCGCCACCGATGCGGCGACCGGCGACATGAAGGCCCGCGCCATCTCGTGGGTGATGGTCGGCGGGCTCGTTGCGGCCATCGTCGGGCCGCAGCTCGTCATCTGGACACGCGATACCATTCCGGATGCCATGTTCGCGGGCAGTTTCCTCAGCCAGGCGGTTCTGGGCCTGCTCGCCCTCCCCGTCCTCTTCATGCTGCGCGCGCCGAAGGTCCGCAAAGACCCGAACGTGGTCCATGATACAGGCCGCCCTCTCGGCGGCATTCTCCGCTCGCCGCGCTTCCTGCTTTCCGTGGCCGCCGGCGTCTGTTCCTATGCGCTGATGACATTCGTGATGACGGCTGCGCCCATCGCCATGGTCGGCCATGGCCATTCCGTCGATCATGCAGCCCTCGGCATCCAGTGGCACGTGCTCGCCATGTTCGCCCCGAGCTTCTTCACCGGAAGGCTCATCACCCGTTTCGGCAAGGAAAAGATAACCGCGCTGGGGCTGGTGCTGATCGCCTTTTCAGCCATCATTGCGCTCGGCGGCTTCGATGTCGGCCATTTCTGGGGAGCGCTGATCTTCCTCGGCATCGGCTGGAATTTCGGTTTCATCGGCGCGACCGCCATGGTGACCGACTGCCACACGCCGGCTGAACGCGGCAAGGCACAGGGCGCCAATGATTTCATCATGTTCGGCACCGTGGCCTGTGCTTCCTTCTTTGCCGGGTCGCTCCTGCATTCCTCCGGCTGGGAAACCATCAACTGGCTCGTTTTCCCGATCGTCGCCCTCGTTCTGGTGCCGCTCATCCTGCGCCTGAAGCCGAAAGAGGCTGCCGCAGAAGCCTGATCGGTCAAAAGCCCCGCTCTTTCATCCAGAGCCTGCCGCCTTCGGACACTGCGTCATAGACAGCGCCACCGAGGGCGGCGCCTATATCCGTATGCAAGCCTGCGTAGGATGCCGCCTCTCCCTGCTCCCCAGGCGGCGCGGAAACCGCGATGCAATCCGTCCCGGTCCCTGTCGCAACCCTGCCGCCGACATCAAGCCCAAGTTCCATGATGGCAGCGGTGCGGGCCTCGGCGGCAATCGACATTGCCTCCAAATGGGCCGCGACCGACAAGGGCCTGTTGATATGAACCAGAAGATTGATGGTTCCGGCGGGCATCATCATCTGCGCGCGTTCCCCCACCCTCCCCGCATTGGTCAGGCCGACAGTGACAAGGCAGGCGGCATGCGCCTCGCCCGAGCGCCGTGTTGCGACATGATGCTTCTCCACGTTGCGCGACGTCATCATCTGCACCGCTTCGCCATAGCCCGCTTCCGCCAGTTTCTCCTCAAGCAAACGCACCGGGTCCACATCCAGTGTCAGATCGTCATTGCGCACTTCCAGCCAGGCGACGGAGCGCGCCCGGACGAAACCCGGACGGGTCAGTGACCAGCTCAGAATGTCTTGCGGTTCGCGAAACTCAGCCGCGAGGACCGGGCGGGAACAATGGATCGTGAAAGGCAGCATGAGCAATCTATCGCAGATCGGCATGAAGTGCGCGACCAGCGCCTTGCCGCGATTTGCCACCATCCACAGGGCCGCGGCATCGCAACATAGCCGGCGCGGCGATAAAGCACGCCTTCGTGACTTGGCCACCGTTGCGCAAGGCGATATGGATCGCGGAATATTGTTTCGCGCGTCTTGAAACGGACAAGCGGTTTGCTCTGGATTGCGTCATGATCAACGATCTCACCGATGAGATATTCTGGATATTCACCATCGGGTGCTGCATCCTTTTCATCATGCGCCTTCTGTCGCCTCCCCCACGTCACAAGACTGACCAGGCGCAGGACCTCAACACATTGCGCCCTCGCCGCCGTTCGCGTCGCCGTCGCTTTCAGGCACTGGACTGAGTTTTCTTCCCTGCCATGCTTTCCGGCGCACATTCTTTCACCGGTAGCCCGACGGCCTTGATCGACGCCTTCACAAATGGTGCTGACAATTCTCAAGCCCTCTCCGAAGCCAACAATGCATGAACCTCCAAGAGTGGTTGGAAGCCTTCCCGGCCTCTTTTACGGTTCCTTGATCTTGTTAAACTTCATGAACGATACGAAACCTAAAAGGCAGTTCAGTTTTGTCACACTGACTTGGCTTTTTATGGTTAACGAACCTGCCCATTCAGCGCGGCCATCAGCATTGGCCTGATCGAGAAAGACCCATTGGCAGCCTTTTCCGTCAAAATGCGCAGATAGCCTCCAGCAGACTGAATTTGCTCATAGCGCTGCAGGATATAGGCAATCACGATCGACGCATTATGGGGTCCAAGAACCTTCTTTGCGAGATCATAGAGCTTTCCATCGATCCCAAGGAAGGAGCGTACTTTCTCTGCCGTATTGGCCAGATCGTGCCAATGCCGAATGGAACTGACCGCATAGGCCGTGATCTCCGGACAGGAGCGAAGCACCATGTCGAGCGAAACCGTGGGTTCTGTTGGAGCGCTGGTGATTCCATTTACGCGCTGGTCGATGAATTCAGCCGTTGCCTTTTCAAAATGGGAATCTGGATTCGATTCAATTTGCTGCCGCTCATTTTGAGATTCATTGCCGCGCAAATTCTGAACATTTTCATGAATTTTCAATGCGTTATCAATTTCCGCACGAATGGACTGCAAGGATTCGACCAAAGCTGCCAGCTCTTCCTGCTCGGCACGGCGCGGAATGCTGTCGACGATCAGGCGGAAGCGATGGCGAATGTCCTGCCAGTTACCGGCAAGCTGTTCCTCGGCGGCGAATTCGACAAGCTTGGTGATATCGCGTCGCAGCAAGGTCAGCTGCTCGCGCATTTCACGCAATGCAGTCTTTTCCGCCCTCACCTGTTCCGCGGCGGTTTCCAGTTCAGGGGCACGGGCCAGAAGCGGCGCCAGTGAAAAGCCGAAAGCAATCTGCACGTCTCCGCCCTTGGCGCGACGCGCATAACGCTTGCCATTGGGGCTGTCCTGCCGAAGGATGAAACCGGCATCGACCAGCGCAGCCAGATGACGCCGCAAGGTCGCATCCGCCATGCCATGGGCGCGTAACGCCAGTTGCTTGTTGGAGGGAAACACGATCAGGCTGCTCTGCGCATTCAGTTCCGTTTCCGGATAGAATGACAGGAGCGCCGAAAGAACCGCCAGAGAGCGATCATTCAGGCCGAACAGCGTCTTTGCCTCACACAGCCAGCGATGCAGCTGCCACTTGTCGGCAACCGTTCCAGGCGCAATCTGCCGTGTGTTCTGTTGACTTGCCAGCAAGGCAAGCGTCATCCTTCGACTGCCGAACGGCGTCGAGGCCAATTGAATCTCCATTTTCTTTCACCTTCCACAAGGCAAAAGAAATCCACCCGCCGAAATGACGCTAATAGCACTTGACAGTGATTCGTGGATTTGCGATTCTCTAGCTGCTAAACCAATGAGAAGGGCTTCCACACGGCGACGTTTGGGGGCCTTTTTCTTTTGCTGTCTCGTTCCTTTTCCTGAACAGTTTCGACGCAAATACGCTTACAAATTCAACCGAGCATGTCCTGATCCCGAACCGGTTCCCGTTTCCGTTCCCGGTTTTTGGGAGACATGCCTTACACAATCAGACCGCAGCAAAGCCGCTGGTCTGTACGCTACTCACTTCTCCTCGCTACGGAACGACGCATAAAGCTCATCCAGATTGCGAGAAAGCCAATCGGCAAAACGAGGCCCGTTGGCGGCACTGAGCGCCAATGTGGCCGACTTGCCATTCTGTTTGATAACCGCGCTGACGGACTTGTCCGAAGCCGTCCAGCTGGTTCCGGGCCTCAGAGCCGCCTTGGTGACGGGTTTCTTCTGCTTTCCGCCTTTCAGATAGCCATAGAGCTGCTCGAAACGATCGACAGACGACGCCTTTTCAAAGGCTGAAGTCATCAGGAGTTCTTCCGCAGCATCCTTCTTGCCCGGTATTTCGATCAGCTTGCGCAATTCCAGCCAGCGATCACGCCCGATGCCCTTGGCCGGACCCACGGCCAGGAGAATATGCTCCGGAATGGCCTTCGGAATGGTCAGCATCTTCGACAGGGTCTGGTAATCGACCGTCAACGCGGCCTGTATGGCTTCACGTTCGAAGCCCAGCGCCTCAAGACGCGCCGCAAAGAAGACACGCTCGATGAAGCTCAGATTGGCGCGGGCAGAGTTTTCCTGGCCCTGGCTCAGAATATGTTCCAGATCGGCGAGGGGCTTGATGACCGCCTTGACCTTGATGCCAAGCTCCCGGGCAACCCGCGCACGGCGGTGGCCGAAGACGATCATATAGCGGCCGCTGGTCTCTGGATGCGGACGAACGAGGATAGGGCTGTCCTGCCCACGCTCGCGAATGGCTTCCAGAAGTTCGCGATATTCTTCGTCATCCGTTTCAGGCAGGCGATCCGCCACGAAGGAGACATCCAGCTGTGCGGGATCAAGCTCGACAATGGTTTCCCCATCGAGCTTCTGGGCCGCCTGCTTTGCCAGTTCGTCAATCGACGCGGAAAGGGATTTCGCGGCACCGAACCGGCGCGATACGTTTTCGACCGGCTGAGAGGCCTGTTCAGCCGCCGGTTCGTCCCGCATAACGCTTTCAAATATGTTCTTTCGTGCCATTCCTGTATCCTCAAACCGGTCAGAGACCTGATTTTATTAAATATTCGCCGCTTTAGACGGCAGTCTAACGCCCCCATGCCTCATGAACGAGGCCGCGAATTTCCGAATTGACCGCTTCCATGGCTTCCATGGCGCGATCATAGGTGCCGCGATTCATCGACGAACGCTCAACCTCGTAAAGCGTCTGCTTGGTAAGCCCGGCATCGGAGATAGCCGTCGATTTCAACATCTGGTGCTTGAGCATATGCGAGGCGAGCATGCTTTGCATGAAGCCGACCATCTGCGCCTGCGGCACATCGGTCGGTTCGTAACGCGTGATCAGATATCGGAACCAGTCGAGCTGCACCGCGCCGCCGGCCTGACGGACCGTCTTCAGAATATCGCCGAGCATCAGCAGGAACTGCGACATGGACATGAGGTCCAGCATTTGCGGATGAACGGTAATCAGCACCGAAGTCGCTGCGGAAAGCGCCGTCAGCGTCAGATAGCCGAGCTGGGGAGGGCAATCGATGACCACGACGTCATAGTCGCTGTCGACATCGGCGAGAGCCTGCGCGATGCGGTTCCAGAATGTCTTGCCCTCGCCGCCATTCTGCATGGCGAGCGGCGTGTCATATTCATATTCCTGCAACTCGAGCATGGCGGGAATAATGTCGAGGCCGGGGAAGTTCGTCCGCCGGATAACCTCGCGGATGGGCTTCCTTTCGGAGTCGTAACGAATGGCTTCATAAAGCGACGGAAACTCATCGAGTTCCGGCTGGATACCGTGCAGGGCGGAGAGCGAAGCCTGCGGATCGAGATCAATGGCCAGCACACGATGGCCGGTCAGCGCCATATGCTGCGCCAGATGCGCAGCCGTCGTCGTCTTGCCCGAACCGCCCTTGAAGTTGACGACGCCGATGACCTGAAGCTTTTCATTGCCGCGACGATGCGGAACGTAGCGCTTCACTTCGGCGCGGCCGTTCTGGTCGAGCCACTGGCGCAGTTCCTGAATCTGCTCGACACTATAGGCGCGGCGGCCACCTGTCAGAATGGTCGGCTCGACACCCTTGCCTTCAAGATGTAATTTCTTGAGATTGCTGGGAGAGACACCGAGGAAATAGGCAGCCTCGGCCATCGAAAACTGGCGCAGCATGTTCTTGCGCGCATCCGGCGGAAAGTTTTCGTGACGCAGCAGATTTAGCTTGCGAGAAATCTCGCGCCCTTGCGATAGTATCATGTCGTCAAACGACAAGGCTGCTGCCGGATTTGCGATATTCATTTGCTTGGTGTCCCTAGTGACGGCATTGGAACTGATACCGCCTAAATACCGTCATTATGTCCGATTCTTATTCTATCGCAAGGGGCAGCCGAATTAACAAAGGGTTAGCGCCGACATTAAAATTAAGCGAAATTTTATCGATTCGCTGCCGCTTCTGCTATCCTTTTGTTTTTATAACCTTTTATCGGTTTTAGACGGCGGTCTATAAACCGGAACCCTGAACCCGCATGTAATTTCAATCAAGAAGAGTCCTGTTTCCACACCGGAGTGACATCGCTTTATAGGGGACGAAGCTTGTGCGCCCGATTCTCTGCTACGTTCCGGCACCGTGATCATTGCGAAACCGAAATGATAAGAAGAGGCTGGAGGAACTGCCAATTTCGGCGTGTCAAAAGACGCGTGTTAAGGTCGCCTGAGGCCGAGGGGAGGCCGTGGCGTCTCCACTGGTCGACACCATCTTCATTCTCCGTCGTAGATGGGATAGTCCGCTTGTCGACTGGCCGCGAAGATAGCTGCATCCGATATTGTCGAGGCTGCTGCGGCCAGCGTCGGAAAACGAAGGACAGAAATCCAATAATGAACAATAACCCCTGTGCAGTTCCTCCGATCGAGCCAGAACGGTGAGGCTGCGTTGCGCGGAAGGTGAGGGGGCCTTGTTCAGCAGATGCGCCGGATTATGAACCCGGCCCACTCCTGTGAAGCTCTGCCCCTCGGGCCACGCGCCCTTCTCCGGAAGAGGGGAGCGAATGGTTTCACCCTTACTGCTTGTCCCGCTTCGTGCTTTCAGGGGGTGGATTTCTTAACCAAATCAGGCTAGCTTGGGAAATACCAGTCAGGCCCTGTTGACCTCTGAAGATTGAGCGCCCAGCGCCATCCCACAATCCCCAACGAAAACCCCCTTGCGACCGTCGCTCGAACAAAACCTAATGAGGTTTTAGGTTTAATACGGCTTCAAAAGGCGATAATTTTCAGCGGGATATAGAACGGGACATGAGGCCTCCGAGGTGCGCTTTTTCATGCGCTGGTAAGCCTCTGAAGAACTCTGCCAACTGTGCGACAAGCCTGATTGTTTACAGGGTGGCGAACCTTGAACCGGACAATTCCGCGAGCGGTTCACCCATATTGTCGCAAAGCGAAACCGCCGGAATCCTTTTCCGCTCCGAGGCAGATTGTTCAAAGGTGGTGAACTGAGTGGGTTCCGCCTGCTTCGCTGCCTTCATTCACGTCGCTTGCTTTATTCTCGTCCGTGTTTTCCCACCAGTCGCCGAGGGCATCGATGAGCGGCACCAGTCTTTCGCCCGCTGGCGTCAGGTCGTACTCGACCCGAAGCGGATAACCGCCGAATTCGGTGCGCCGGACAATGCCGGCCTCTTCGAGCTTGCGCAGTTCCAGTGTGAGCATCTTGTGCGAGATGGTGGGATTATCCCGGCGAAGATCGCTGAACCGTTTTGTCCCTTCCTGAAGATAATAAATGAGCAGGGTCGGCCAGCGGCCGCTCAGGACCTGCATGACTTCTTCGATCGGGCATCGGGAAACAAGGTCTTTCATCGGCAGCTCCTGGTTACAAAAAGGTGCGTAATTTACTTGGCGGAGCGATGTTTTATGGTCCGGCTTCGCTGCGCAGCGTGATCAGAAGACATCACGGAGAACACCAAACATGGAACCGATCCTTATATATGGCTTCCCGGCCGGAAGCTCCATGGGACTTGTCGCAGCTCTCGAATGGCTGGGCAAGCCTTACAGGCTGTGCCGGGTCGACATGCTGACCGAGATGCGGGAGCCTGCTTACAAGCGGATCAACCGCCGGGTCGAGACGCCTGCCTTCGTCACGGATGAGGGGCGGGTCGTGACCGAAAACATGGCTATCGCCGCCTGGTTGGAGGCGCGGGACACCGAGCGGCGGATCAGCTTCGATCCGCTGTCGCGCGAGGCTGACCGGATGCATCAATTGATGGGGTTCATCAACACCGGCTTTACCGGCATGTTCGGCCCGCTCTGGGCCGCGATGGAAATGCAGTCGCCTGACCCTGCGATGAAATCGGCGCTGACCCGATGGGGCAGCGAACGCGTCATCGAGCGGCACGACCGGCTTGAAGAAATGATCGGGGACACGCGTTTTCTGGTCGCCGACCGTCCGACGCTGGCGGACGCCCTGCTGGTTGGAGTTGCCCGCTGGCTGGACTTTCACCAGGTAGCAGACGCCGCACGCTGGCCGAAGCTTGCCGCCGTGAGAAGCCGTATCGAAGCCGATCCCGCTGTCATCCATGCAATGGCGCTGGAAAGGGGCGAGTCCTCGCCGGGCAACGGAGCCTTTCAGGGCCATGTCGGTCTGGAAGAACTGATCGAACAGTTTGGCGCGAAATAGCGATCATGATGCGCAGCCACGGCCAGCAATGGCGGCTGCGCATCACCCGGCAGCAGCGGAGTTCTCATGGAACCGGGAGCTGGCGGCTGATTGCTGCCATTCCTGTTTTTGAATGGCGCCCCCGGGAGTAGACAATAGTATCCGGATATAGATCGGCCGGTTTCGATAATTTGCGATAGACAAGTCTCCGCTGAAGAGGAATTCTGACGTTCTTTGGCAGCAGACAACGCAAACAACTTCGAAACGGCCTATGACATCCGATATTCAACGTCAGCCTATCCGGCAAATCCTGGAATGATGAGCAATAGCAGATCGCGACAAGACCCGGCCCTGTTGCGCCGCCTGCTCAGGGCCAAAGACAGACTGGATGCCGCCTCGCATGAGCCCTGGCCGGTGCGTCGGTTGGCGCAGGTGAGCGGTGTCTCGGAGGCTCATTTCGCCCGCGCGTTCAAGATCGCATTTGGCGTGCCGCCGCACCGTTATCTCCTCTCGCGGCGCATCGAGCGCGCAAAGGCATTACTGCGTGACACCGACAAGCCGGTGATCGAAATCGCGTTTATCACAGGTTGGGCAAGCCTCGGAACGTTCGGGCGCGTTTTTCGCGATATCACGGGTGAAAACCCCTCCGACCTTCGTGCCCGCGAGCGGGCGGGTTCGCACAGGCTGGAGCACGTGCCACATTGCTTTGTCAGTGCAGCGTATCGCCCGGACCTCACAATAGCAGTTTCGGAGAAGCGGCGCCAAGATAAGGCTGATACACAGAACCCATGACAACAGGAGAGCAGTGATGGACCAGGGAGTAGGGGTGGCGGGCATTTACGTGCGTGACCAGGATGAGGCCATTGATTTCTATGTAGGCAAACTTGGGTTTGCCATTCACACCGACGTCAAGAACGGAGACTACCGCTGGCTGACGGTGCAGCACCCGGACCAGCCTCACTTCCAGCTTGGGCTGTTCCGGCCCCAGCCGCCCACTGTAGATGAGACGACGGCGCGACTGCTTGACGAGGTCGTCGCGAAGGGCGCCATGCCGCCGCTGGTGATGGTGGTCAAGGACTGCCACGCCACGCATGAGGCATTCGCGGCAAAAGGCGTCGAATTCACTCAGGAACCGATCAGCCGCTTCGGCAGCGTTGATGCGAGTTTCCGCGATCCTTCCGGCAATGGCTGGAAATTGGTTGAGGCTCGGTGAGGGTGCCCGAGCACCTTGGTCATTTACGGGCGTTTGCTGGAATTAATCCGGTGTAGACCGATGCCCTGCGGACCAGGGTGAGCGCAGCAACAGGCCTATCTGGCCGACAACGCGATTGTCGGCCGAACCAAAACTCATCCCGTGCTTAAGTGCCCAACCGGTACGCTGGTCACGAGAGAATGACAGGGATGTTGGCTTCCTCGAGTATGCCGGCCAAAATCGGGGCTGGCATTTCATTCGTTACAAGGGCGGTGACGTCGCGAACCGAACCAAGCTTCACCATGGCGCGCTTGCCAAACTTTGAGCTGTCGACGGCGAGCAATTTGTGTGCCGCTTGTCCAAGCGCTGCGGAAACGACGGCGACTTCGGTATGGTCGTCATCGCACAGATCGCCGTCATCATCGATGCCGCTCACCGAAATGATTGCATAGTCGAACTTGAAACGCCGAATGAATTCCGGTGTGTCTTCCTGAAACATTCCCCCATCGATAGGGCGCACGAAGCCGCCGGGAACAGCGAGCGTGAAATCCGTCTTCTCGCTGATGATGGCGGCGGATCGCAAGCTGTACGTGACGAGGTGCAGCCGCTCCCTGCTGACGAGCGCATTGGCAATCGCTTCGCATGTTGTGCCGGTATCGAGGAAAACGGTGGCGCCATCGGGAATGAGCGCGACGACAGCTTCGGCAATTCGCACCTTCTCGTCGGCCCGATCATGTCTGCGCTGACGGTAGGTCACAGGATCGAGCGGCGTCAGTTGCGACACACCGCCATGCAGTTTCCGGACTTTGCCCCGATGCTCCAGGTCCGCAATGTCGCGCCGCGCCGTCTGGGTGGTGACATGGAAGCGTTCTGCGATCTCTTCAAGAGAAACATAATGGCTGTTTTCAATCCATTGCAACAATGCCTGCTGCCGGATTTCCTTCTTCTTGCCACCGGGACCGGAAAGTTCGCTCATGGTTGTCGTTATGTCCTTATGCGCCTGATCACTCAGATCCATCTCTCATTTCCAGGTTGAATGAGGCGAGGAAATCGTGGGGTTAAAATAGCAATATCTGGGTGAATCGATTAGCGAATAAAAATGTAATATTAATGACATTTACTATTAAGGACCGCATGTTTTGGAGTCCTCGCAACCCGGTCGGGAGTAAAATGTAATAAAAGTGACATTGAACTCTGTCATTTCAGCATCGATTGAAGTTGGATGATCAATCCGGCTGTCACATTGATGAAATGGAAGCATCTTCCAGGAAAAGGACCGAGGGATGGTAACGGGGACGACCAAACGCAACGGAAAACTTTTGGCTTTGACTGCGCAGCTTTTATGCGGTGTCGCAGTCGCAGGAATTGCTGCCGCTCCGGCGCGCGCAGCCGATAGCTATGACATTCGCGTCATGACGCTCAATATCTGGAACAAGTTCAAACAGAACCCGGAATTGACAGCGGACTTTATGGCAGCCGCCAATTTCGACGTGCTCGGGATGCAGGAAGTCAACGGTAGTACCTATGTTACGCGCATACCGGATTTCCTTCAAACTGCGGGTCGCGGCACTTACGGTAATGTGCAGGTCGGCGATGTCGGTATCATCTCCCGTTTGCCGGGCAAATTCGGCACGATCAATCTGGGCGGAAATACGCAAGGTCGCTATGTCAGCTATACTCAGCTGGACGCCCAGGGCTCCCGTCCGCAGACACTCATCGGCACGGTTCATCTCGATTATGCAGATGGATCGACCGGTCGCGTGAATGAAGCCAAAGCCCTCAACACATGGGCAAAAGGAGCCATCCAGCCGATCATGGTCATGGGCGACTTCAATGCGGGGGATGTTTCCGAGCGCGGCCTTCATCACATCGATGCGCAGATCAGACTGATGCAGCAATCTGACGGCAACACCTTTTATCGCGATCTGACGCGGCAATATGTTCTTAACGCCGATCAGCAGACGATGCGTTCGGTCATTCAGGAAGCATATGTCGGACAGGACATCGACACCCTGTCGTGGAAGCAATGGGGCGACGCTCTTTCCGCCGCCTACAAGGCCGGGAAGAATGTCGGGCTGCAAGACGAAACCTATGCGGTTGCCAACAACACGCCGGTTACGATGAATGTGCTCAAGAAGCAGTACATGCTGCTCCAGACGGAGGCGGTCCGCGAAGACTTCAAGCCGCATGATCTCAACGATGGCAGCACCACATGGCCCTCGGCAGGCGAAGACGCAACCAATACCTGGGCGAGCTGGGATCGTGCCAAGATCGATCATTTCCTCGTCTCGCGGCCATTCGGAAAATGGTATGAGATTGTGGATGATCCCAATGATCCCTACACGGGAGTGATCAAGGACGTAAAAGTCACCCGGCCGGGCCGCCAGCCGGAAGCAATCTCCGACCATGAACCCGTTGCGCATGATTTTCGATGGGTTGGCCCGCAGCTCCAGACTTACTCGGAAAATGAAACGAGCAAGACGCGTCTCGTTTGGGCGCCAATGCTTACGGCTTCGCGGAAAAGAACAAGGAATTTGTTCTAACCCGAAACAATCAACGCAGGGATCTTTATCTGGGCCAGATTTCGGATGCCAATGGCAAACCGATTCTGACCGATCTGACGCTTGACGAAAAGAAGACATTGCTGAACTGCGACAGCACGGATGCGCGCTTCCAGCAGGCCATCAAAGACTATTGCATCGACGATCATTCCTTTATCGGTGAAACGGCTGTCACCGACGGCGGGACGATCCTCGTCAGCGAAGATGCGGCTCTTGGCAATGCCGATGCTCGGCTGCGTCTCATCGATGGCGGTTTGCGTATAACGGGCAGCGACATGAAAACGCTGGACCGCACCGTGTCCCTTGAGGGACTTGGATGGATCGACATCGCGGATGCAGACAACCGCGTGACGCTGCTGCAGCAAGCCACCGGGGAGGGCGCGCTGCTCAAGCGCGGAGCCGGTACGCTCGTTCTGGGCCAGGCAAACAGCTATACGGGCGGAACCTTGGTGGAAGGAGGAGTGCTTCAGGCTGGCGTGGACGGGGCGTTCGTCGACAATACGGCCTTCTCGGTGAATGGGGGCAAGCTCGATCTCAACAATTTCAATGTGAGCATGTCGTCGCTGATGGGCGAGGGCGGGACATTGAGCCTTGGCTCGGCAGCTCTGACCGTAGACCAGTCCGCCAATACCCGTTTCGACGGCAATATTGATGGTACTGGCAGTCTCACGAAGTCCGGCACTGGTGTTCTGGTCCTGAATGGTGCCAACACCTATACCGGCGGCACGACTGTAAAAGAAGGTGGGCTGGTCATTGGCGATGCATCCCATTCAGGTGCATTCCTTGTCGGCACAGCCAGCGTTGAAAACGGCGCCTATCTGGCTGGCGCAGGTTCAGTCGGAGGCCTTTATGCCGGCGCTGGCAGTATCATCGCACCGGGCAATTCTATCGGCACGCTGAAGGTCAATGGCAATCTGGCCTTTGATGCGGGAGCCACTTACGTCGCGGAAATTGATGCTTCCGGTAAAAGCGACCGCATCGATGTGAGCGGAACGGCGACGCTTGGTGGCGCGAAGGTCTATATAGAAAAAGCCGCCGTTACCTATATGCCCGGCAAGAGCTACACCATTTTAAGTGCTGAAGGCGGCATTCTGGGTACGTTCGGCGAGTTGAGCCAGAACATGCCTTTCGTCGATCTTGGCCTGGCCTATGATCCCAACGCAGTCTACCTAAACATCGCACGCAACGACGTCGACTTCGCTGCTACGGCAAAGACAGGCAATCAGAAATCGGTGGCCGTGGCCGTCGAGCGTCTTGGTGCTGGTAATGCCGTCTACGATACGGTTGTCATGCAGGACAGTGAAGAGGATGCGCGTCGCGCATTCGACGCGCTTTCGGGGGAAATCCATGCTTCGACGCGAACTGCGATCATCAATGACAGCTCGATCATTCGCAATGCCGTCATGGAACGCGTAGACGCGGCGTTTGGCGGTAGTGGGCAGAGTGCTGCCTCATCATCCGTCGCAACAGACATGGCTGCATCGCAGGTTTCGGCACCGCGCGCCGCGATCTGGGGGCAGGCACTTGGCCAATGGAGTGAAACCGGGGCGGATGGAAATGCTGGCAAGCTGAAGCAATCAACCGGCGGCTTTGTTGCAGGCTATGACGCGGAAATCGTCGAGAATTGGAGGCTGGGCGCTCTGGCGGGCTATAGCCGCACCAGTTTCGATGTGAATGATCGCAACTCGTCTGGCCACAGCGACAACTATCATCTGGGAATCTATGGCGGCACCCAGTGGAGCGCGACCACGCTCAAGGCAGGTCTTGCCTATAGCTGGCACAAGATCGAAACCGATCGGCTTGTCGCTTTCCCCGGCTTTTCAGAAAGTCTTGATGCCGATTACAGCGCAGACACCTTTCAGGCATTCGGCGAACTCTCGCATCGTTTTGATGTGAACGGAACGGCGATTGAGCCATTTGCAAATGTTGCGGTGGTGCGCCTGCAAACCGGGCGGTTCGATGAACATGGCGGGAATTCCGCGCTCCGGATTGGAAAAGAAACGACGACAACCACGTTTACCACAATTGGTCTTCGTGCTTCTGCCCCAGTCGTATTCGGCAGCATGAATGCCCGGCTTAGCGGTACGGCTGGCTGGCAGCACGCCTATGGCGATACCA
The DNA here is from genome assembly GCF_040371715.1 of Brucella sp. NBRC 14130. NCBI lineage: Bacteria > Pseudomonadati > Pseudomonadota > Alphaproteobacteria > Hyphomicrobiales > Brucellaceae > Brucella > Brucella sp. NBRC 14130. The sequence continues at coordinate 56,596 of NZ_BAABTE010000011.1, read as the reverse complement.
TTCCGACGACAGCAGCCTCATTCGATGCCGGAACGGTATTTGACGTGGCCGGTGCGCCAATTGCGAAGGACACCGCGATTATCAAGGCTGGCTTTGATATTGATCTCGGCAATCAAACGACGCTGGGTCTTGAATATACAGGTCAGTATGGTTCGAGCTTCAATCAAAACGCGGGCAAGGCCCGGCTTAGCGTAAAGTTCTAAGTTTATTCAGCACTGCTTCTACCGCCAAGGACATTAACTTGGCGGTAGATGGAGTTCGGCTTCATGCAACGAGCGCATGATCGGATAGAGGAAATGCAGCATAGATTGCGGCGATCGATCTGACCTGACAGAAATTCACAAGTCCCAAGTCCAAACCGTAGCCGGTCGGGTTCAAAGCTCTGTCACATTGCTGAGAGGGGAGCCTATGCTGCCGTTGAAACCGCGATAGCGCTGGTGGCTGCGGGCGAGGTGCGCCTGCATCGCCTCCCGCGCGGCCCCCGCATTCCCGGCACTGATCGCTTCGCAGATCGCACGATGTTCAGTCACGCTATTGCGGATATAGTCGGGTGTAATCAACGAAGGATTGAGATCGCTCGAAAATGCGGGCTGCGGGAGTATCTTCAGGCTCATGACGCTGAAAAACTCGATAAAGGCCTGATTGTTCGTCGCCTCGGCAATCGAACGGTGAAAGATGTAATCCAACTCATCGAGCGCGGCCTCGTCGTCCACGGATGCCTCGAATTTTTTGAGCGCTTCCCACATATTGGCCTCCTGCGCCCAGGAGCGCCGCTGCGCGGCCAATCCCGCAGCATGAACCTCAAAGGCCATGCGCAATTCCAGCAGATCCATGAAGGGCAGCGACAACCGTGCCAAAGGTTCAAGCGGCGAAACATCGTCGCCTGAAAAACGCAGCCTTTCGAAATCGCGGATGAAAACCCCGACGCCGTGCTTCACTTCCAGCAGGCCATCAGAGCGAAGTTCTGCAATGGCTTCACGGATGACAGTACGGCTCACGCCAAGCGTCTCGCCAAGCTCCACCAGCGTAGGCAGCTTGTCCCCGGTTTTAAAATCCCCATCGCGAATGAAGGCCCTAAGATTATCAATCGTCCGTGCGGTAAGCGTCTTCAATGTCCGTCAGTTCCAGTTGGCCGATCAGGTTGTTCGTCATTGATACGATGGCCTGAACACAATTACAAGATAATATCACTCATATAGAGATATTATCTTATCGGGTTAAGACACTGAATTGTGCCCCTGGATGTAACCTCTCTCTCGCAGAATGGTATTACTAATTTTCGGCGATGAGGGTCATCGGGCGCAAATTTTCACCATGATTTTTTTGACGGATAATATGCGTATAGCACGGTCGAGTGCTGTTAAACTATTGTAAGTCCTATGTTAAATGGCAATTTCGCCGCTAGCTTCGCATCATGCCGTTCCCAAAAATATCCATCTTGACAAGTGATAATATTTTAGCAAACCTATCATCATAACAAAGGGCCAAGTCATAATATCACTTGACGAAACTCTGAGGTTGTCGGTCGGAACCGCGCGTTGGCACCAAGTGCGAGGGCCCAATCCTCCAGCCTCATGGACCGGGTGATGGGGACACGTGCTCTCAAAATGGTTTTGAACGGACGTATGCGCCCTCCGGTCATATGTGCGTTCCGGCGAGAATAAGGGGAAACAGAATGGGACTGGTTTCAGCCAGACTGAAGGAACTGGGTCTTATCCTGCCTGAAGTGGGGGCGCCGAGTGGCGCCTATGTACCATACAGGCTGAGTGGTCATACGTTGTATATCTCTGGTCAGGTGCCGCGTGTCGATGGTGTTGACTGCTATCTGGGATTGGTTGGCAGCACCATGAATGTCGAGGAAGCTTACCAGGCAGCGCGCGTCTGTGCGCTCAATCTGCTGGCGCGGGCGGCGGCCGCCCTCGATGGCGATCTCGATCGCATTTCCGCCTGTCTGCAACTGCGGGGCTTTGTGAACGCCGTGCCTGATTTCAAGGATCATCCGGCAGTGATCGATGGTGCTTCCGATCTTCTGATCGCGGTGCTTGGGGAGAAGGGGCATCATGCCCGCACAGCCCTTGGCGCAGGTTCCCTGCCGCGCGGTTTTGCCGTCGAGGTCGACGCCATCTTTGAAGTCCAGCCTTAAGCGCCAACTTCCTTTTGCAAATATAGACGAAGCGAGAATGAGATGTCTGACAAAGCCATCACGATGAATGGGGTCAACAAATGGTATGGCCAGCTCCATGTTCTCAAGGATATCAATCTGGAGGTCGACCGCGGTGAGCATATCGTGCTGTGCGGTCCATCCGGATCGGGCAAGTCGACACTGATCCGCTGCATCAATTATCTGGAAGAAATTCAGGACGGTATCATCGATGTAAATGGCACCCGTCTGGGTCATACCGGCGCCAATGTCGATCATATTCGCCGCGATGTCGGCATGGTATTCCAGCAGTTCAACTTGTTTCCGCACATGACAGTGCTGGAAAACTGCATGCTGGCGCCGCGCCGCGTGCACAAGAACTCGCTTCCCGAAGCCCGGGAAAAGGCGATGCATTTCCTGAAGCGCGTTCATATCGCCGAGCAGGCCGAAAAATACCCGGCACAACTCTCCGGCGGTCAGCAGCAACGCGTCGCCATTGCGCGGGCACTCTGCATGGGCCCGAAGATCATGCTTTTCGATGAGCCGACTTCCGCGCTCGATCCTGAAATGGTCAAGGAAGTGCTGGACACAATGATCAGTCTCGCTGACGACGGTATCACCATGATCTGTGTGACCCATGAAATGGGCTTTGCCCGCGCGGTCGCTCATCGCGTCATCTTCATGGATCGCGGCGAAATCATCGAAAGCGCGCCGCCAGCCGAATTCTTCGGCAATCCGAGACATGAGCGCGCCAAGGCGTTTCTAGGCCAGATTCTGAACCACTAAAAAACAAAGGGGAAACGGCCGCGAGCGGGAGAATAATTTGATGCAATACACATTCGACATGGGACCGGTCCTGGCAGCCTGGCCCGCGCTCCTCAACGGTGCGATCCAGACGCTGAAGATTTCATCCATTTCCATGGTCCTCGGCCTCGCGCTGGGCATCGTCTTCATGCTGATGCGGATGAGTTCGGTGCGGGTGATTTCGCTCACGGCCTTCGGCTATATCGAACTGATCCGCAACACACCGTTTCTGGTGCAATTGTTCTTCATCTTTTTCGGCATGCCTTCGCTGGGCGTGACACTTTCCGCTGAACAGGCGGCCATTCTCGCCATGACGCTCAATTGCGCGGCATATGCGGCAGAAATCGTGCGCGGCGGCGTGGAATCGATCAAGGCGGGTCAAATCGAAGCTGGCAAGGCGCTCGGGCTTCATACCTTCGACATCTACCGTTTCATCATCTTCCGCCCGGCCATACGCGCTGTATATCCCGCGCTTTGCAGCCAGTTCATCCTGATGATGCTCAATTCAAGCCTTGTCGCGTCGATCTCCGCGGAAGAACTGACCTATGTCGGACAGATGATAGATTCGGAAACCTTCCGCAGCTTTGAAATCTATTTCGTGCTCGGCGTCATCTACCTGGCCTTGTCGCAATTCTTCTCGATCGTTCTGCAAATCATCGGCAGGACCTATTTTTCCTACCCGTCGAAGTGAGGTCCCAAGATGATCCGCAGTTTTGGTTTCTCCGAATTTCTCTTCATTCTCGACGGTGCCAAATGGACCGTCATTCTCTCCCTCCTTGCCTTCACTTTCGGGGGGCTGGGCGGGCTGGTCGTAGCACTGGGTCGCACATCCGCGAAAAGATGGCTGCGCTATCTGATGGCGACCTATATCCAGATTTTTCAGGGTACACCGCTGCTGATCCAGCTGTTCTTCGTTTATTTCGGCCTGCCCATTCTGGGTATCCGGGTCGACATCTGGGTGGCCCTGATCATCGGCCTGTCGCTGCATGCCAGTGCTTTTCTGGGAGAAATCTGGCGCGGCAGCATCCAGGCTGTTTCCACCGGACAGGATGAGGCTGCCCGTGCGCTCGGTATCGGTTATTTCCATCGCATGAAGGATGTCGTGCTGCCGCAAGCCTTTCGCATTGGCCTTCCGGCGACGATCGGCTTTCTGGTCAATCTAATCAAGGGAACGGCGCTGGCAGCACTGCTCGGACTGACTGAACTCACCCGTTCAGGACAGTTGATGGCCAACATCACTTTCGAGCCGATGAAGGTCTACGGCACCGTGGGGCTCATCTATTTCATCATCTGTGTGCCACTCACTTACTACAGCGCCCGGATCGAAAAGCGGCTGAACACCACACGCTAGTCAACGATAAAACAAGCCAGAGGTAAGAACATGATCAATGCAGTTTTCAAGAGTTCCGCGATCGCACTCAGCCTTGCAACCAGCCTCGTCGCATCGGCCTTGTCCATTGGTGCGGCTGAAGCGGCAAGCCCGGAGGAAATCAAGGCTAAGGGCGTGGCCGTCATCGGCGTGCAGATGGATCAGTTTCCATGGGGCTTCATCGATGAGAATGGCAAGAATGGCGGCTTTGACATCGATGTGGCCAATCTTATTGCCGAGGAACTGGGAGTGGAGGTCAAGTTCGAGCGTGTGACAGGGCAGAACCGCATTCCGCTGCTGACCAACGGCATGGTCGATTTTCTTGTGCCCTCGATGACGATCACGCCCGAACGCGCAAAGGTTATCCAGTTCGTGCTTCCCTATTCGGCCAATGACATCACGGTCTGGGGTAAAAAGGATGCCGAAATCAATAGCAACGAGGATCTCGCCAAATACACGATCGGTGTCAATCGCGGCAGCGCTTTCGAGCCGATCCTCAAGAAGGCAGCCCCCGCGGGCACCAAAATCAAGGGCTTTGACGACGACGCCGCCACCGTGCAGGCGCTTCTGTCGGGCCAGGTTGATGCGATCCTCGGAAGTCTCACCTACGGCCTTGTGATCGAGAGCACAGGTAATGGTGACAATTATGTTCGCAAATACAAGGCAGCGGACAATATCCAGGCCATGGCAGTGCGCAAGGGCGATCAGGCCATGCTCGATTTTCTCAATGATTTCGTGACGCGCCACAATGCAGATGGTTCGCTGGATACGCTCTACAAGAAGTGGATCGGCGTCGACCGTCCAAAGCTGCCAACCACGCTTGAAGGGGTGGATTTCACCGGCAAGCAATAACGCCAGCACATAAGGTTCCCCGGTGCGGGTGAAACGCACCGGAACATCCAAAGTCTCCAGTATCCAATGACATGAACCCGCAAGGCCTTTTGCGGGAACCGGTAAACACGTGCCTGAACCAAGCCGTGACAGCACACAACGTACTCGTCCCTTTCCGGGATATCTTTCTGGGAGTTAAGCAGAAAATGACGATAGATGGCAAACTGATCAGGGTGGGTGTCGATATCGGCGGAACCTTCACCGACGTGGCAATGGAAGTGGGTTCCACCCTCCATTCAACCAAGGTGCTGACGGATTATGCATTTCCCGAAAATGCCATCATCAAAGGCATTCGGGAAGTGGCTGAAAAAGCTGGAGTGAAGCTTGATCAGATCGACACTGTCATTCACGGAACGACGCTTGCCACCAATGCACTGATTGAGCGACGCGGTGCGAAAACCGCACTGGTGACAACCAGGGGCTTTCGCGATGTGATTGAAATGCGCACGGAAAGCCGTTTCGAGCAATATGATCTCGATATCGTGCTGCCGGCGCCGCTTGTTGCGCGTAACGACCGGCTGGTTGTTAACGAACGCATCGGCGCCCGTGGCGAGGTTTTGAAGCCGCTCGATGAAAAGGAAGTCGATGCGCTTTGCGACCGCATCATCGCGGAAGGCTACGAAAGTGTGGCCGTCGGTTTCATCCATTCCTATCTCAATGGTGAGCATGAGCGCCGTTTCCGCGAACGTCTTCTCGCCAGAAAGCCCGGTCTTTCCGTATCGATTTCCTCCGAAGTCTCGCCGCAGATGCGCGAATTCCAGCGTTTCAACACTGTCTGCGCCAATGCCTACGTCAAGCCGCTGATGGCATCTTATCTCAACCGTCTTGTCGGTCGTCTTCGCGAAGAGGGCCTTGTTGCGCCTGTCTTCATGATTCATTCGGGCGGCGGTATCATCAGCATTGAAAGCGCCATCGAATTTCCTGTTCGCCTGCTTGAATCCGGCCCTGCCGGTGGCGCGATCTTCGCGGCCCACATTGCCGCCAATCACAAGCTCGATCAGGTCGTCTCCTATGATATGGGCGGCACGACCGCAAAAATCTGCCTCATTGAGCAGCAGATGCCCAAAACCTCCAAAACCTTTGAAGTGGCGCGTACCTATCGCTTCAAGAAGGGAAGCGGCATGCCGATCTCCATTCCGGTGATCGAAATGGTGGAGATCGGTGCGGGCGGGGGCTCGATTGCAACGGTCGATTCCATGCGTCAGATCCGCGTCGGACCGCATAGTGCGGGATCGGAACCCGGCCCTGCCTGCTATGATCGCGGCGGCACCCATCCAACCGTTACGGACGCCGATGTCATTCTGGGCCGCCTCGACCCCGATACATTTGCGGGCGGCACGATGCAACTCTCACGCTCCGCATCGGAAAAAGCCATGGATGCCGATATCGGCTCCAAGCTTGGTTCCGACATTGCCACTTCCGCCTATGGTCTGAGCGAAGTGGTAGATGAGAACATGAGCAACGCCGCACGCATGCATGCGGTTGAAAACGGCAAGGAACTGTCGGAATTCACCATGATCGCCTTCGGCGGTGCCGCTCCAGTTCACGCAGCGCGCCTGTGTGAAAAACTCGGCGTGACCGATCTTCTCATTCCCCCCGGAGCCGGTGTTGGTTCGGCCATCGGTTTCCTGCGTGCGCCCTTCGGCTTTGAATCGGTACGAAGTGCATACAGCCGCCTTAGCCGCTTTGAAGGCAAGGCCATCAATGCGGTCATCAAGGAACTGGTGGAGGAAGCAACCTCCTTCGTTCGATCAGGCGCGCCTGACGCCGACCCGACGCTCGAATGCACCGCTTACATGCGCTATGCCGGACAAGGCTGGGAAGTGCCGGTTACGATTGAAGTCCGCGATTACAGCGATGCGGATGCGGTACTGTTCCGCACGCTTTTTGACGAATGCTACGAGCGGTTCTTCGGTCGCGTGATCGATGATCTCGATGTCGAGATCGTCAGCTGGTCCTTGCGCGCAAGCGCAGACGCTGCTGCCTCGACCCCCGCAAAGCCGGTCCAGAAACAGGAGCAAGCCGCCATATCCGCCACGCGTCAGGTGTTCGACGTTCTCGAAGAACGCTTCCTGGAAGCCTCGATCGTCGAGCGCGAAACCATGAAGCCGGGCGAGTGGATTGCCGGCCCCGCCATCATCACGGAACGCGAAACCTCGACCGTTGTAACCTCCAGCCGCGAAGCGATCATGCAGGCCGATGGATGCCTGCTGCTACGCGCCAAGGCTGCCTAGAGCGGTTCCTGTTCTGACAGAATCCCCGGAACCGCTCTAACTATTTGTTTTATCGCATTATCCAACGCAAAACCGTTTCACGCTTTTGCTGGAAATGCTCCAAGGAGCCGTCTCACATGACAAAGAAACCCATTTCCGATGTTCATATGCAGATCATGTGGAACCGCCTGATTTCCGTTGTCGAGGAACAGGCCGTCACTCTGATCCGTACCGCCTTCAGCACCAGCGTGCGTGAATCCGGCGACCTTTCTGCAGGTGTCTTCAACCGCGCAGGCCTCATGATCGCGCAGGCTGTGACCGGTACGCCCGGCCACGTCAATGCCATGGCGGAAGCTGTCGGCCACTTCATCAACGATATAGGTCGCGAAAACATCTACGAGGGCGATGTCTATATCACCAACGACCCATGGAAAGGCACGGGCCATCTGCATGACTTCACGGTCGTGTCGCCGAGCTTCCGCAAGGGTGAGTTGACTGGCTTCTTTGCCTGTACGGCCCATGTGGTCGATGTTGGCGGACGCGGCTTCGGCCCGGATGCGAACGAAGTTTATGAAGAAGGCATTTTCGTGCCGATCATGAAGTTTGCCGAGCGCGGTGTGGTCAACAAGGACCTCGTCAATATACTGCGAAACAATGTGCGCGAAAGCCATCAGGTCGTCGGCGACGTCTACTCGCTCGCAGCCTGCAATGAAATCGGTCATCGCCGCCTGATGGACATGATGGATGAATTCCAGCTCGATGATCTGGAAGGACTGGCCGATTTCATCTTCAAGCGCAGCTATGATGCAACGCTGGAACGCCTGGCCAGCCTGCCGCACGGCACCTATTCCAACGTGATGCGCGTGGATGGTTACGGCGATCCAATCGACATTGCCGTGCGGATAGACGTGCATGCCGATCATATCCTTGCCGATTTCGCCGGTACATCGGCACCGAGCCCCAAGGGCATCAACTGTCCGTTGATCTATTCTGCCGCCTATGCCTGCTATGGCCTGAAATGCTCGCTCGCACCGGAAATTCCCAACAACCATGCCTCATTGCTGCCGTTCAAGGTGACAGCGCCGAAAGACTGCATCCTGAATGCGCAGCGTCCGGCTCCCGTTTCAGTGCGCCACGTGTTGGGCCATCTGGTACCCGATGCGGTGCTCGGTGCCGTCCACAAGATGCTGCCGGGAAAAGTGCCCGCCGAAGGTTCCGGCGCGCTTTGGAACCTGCATGTCAGCGCACGTCCGCTCACCGGCAAGGATGCGCCGAGGGACGGCGGCCACCGTGCGGAAGTGCTGTTGTTCAACAGCGGGGGCACCGGCGCGCGGTCGCATCTGGACGGGTTGAACGCCACGGCCTTTCCAAGCGGCGTGCATTCGATGTCGATTGAAGCAACCGAGCATGTCGGGCCGGTCATTTTCTGGCGCAAGGAACTGCGCGATGGTTCGGGTGGTGCCGGTCAGTTCCGCGGTGGCCTCGGTCAGGTGGTGGAAATCGCTCCAACCGAAGGACACGAGATTTACTTCAACGCAATGTTCGACCGCATCAAGCACCCACCGCGCGGCCGCGAAGGGGGAGAGAACGGAGCCGCTGGGGCGGTCCTTCTCGACGATGGCACGGTGTTGAACGCCAAGGGACGCCAGCATGTTCCTGCCGGTCGCAGGCTCATCCTTCAGCTGCCCGGAGGTGGCGGATATGGCCCCCACGACAAGCGTGATGCGGAAGCCGTCAAACGCGACCGGGATTTTGATTATGTGGTGAATGGATAGTCCTGAACGTCATCGGAAGCCGCCCCAAGAGGGCGGCTTCTTTCATCTGACCAATAAAAGAGTATTCCCATGCAGTATGAAAATCGCCGATCATCGGGCATCAAGGCGTCCCCCAGCATGGCCATCTCCATGGCCGCCCGGAAACTGCGCGCCGAGGGCCGGGACATTGTTGATCTTTCTCTGGGTGAACCTGATTTTGAACCGCCCACCCATGTTCTGGATGCCGTCCATGCGGCGGTGAAAGCCGGCGGCGTGCGTTATGGTGCTGCTGCTGGCACGGAATCGCTTCGCAAGGCCATCATTGCCAAGTTCAGCCGCGACAACCAGCTTGAATTCAGCATCGATGAACTGACCGTGGCCAACGGCGCCAAGCAGATATTGTTCGACACGTTTCTGGCAACGCTGGAAGAAGGGGATGAAGTGATCATCCCCACGCCATGCTGGGTATCCTATGCTGATATTGTCGCGTTGCATGGCGGCAAGCCGGTCTTCGTGCCTTGCGGACCGGACACTGGTTTCAAACTGACCGCGAGCCGGCTTGCAGCGGTAATCACGCCTAAATCCCGCTGGCTGATGCTCAATTCCCCATCCAATCCGACAGGCGCCATTTATAGCGAAGATGAATATGCGCAACTGGCCAATATTCTCGAAAAGCACGAGCGCATTCTCATTCTCTCCGATGAAATCTATGAGCATGTCCTGTTGAGTGAGGTGCCTTTCATCTCTTTCGGGACCGCATGTCCGCAGCTTCGCGAACGCACGCTCATTGTCAACGGTGTCTCCAAAACCTATGCCATGACGGGCTGGCGCGTCGGCTATGCCGCAGGTCCCAAAGCACTTGTTGCCGCGATCAACAAGATGCAATCGCAAAGCGTGACCTCCGTATGCTCTATCGCGCAGGCGGCGGCACAGGCAGCCCTCGACGGTGATCAGGCCTTTGTTGCGCAGGCTGCAGAAATCTTCAGCCGCCGCGCCGATCTGGTGACCGGCCATCTGGCGCAGATTGCGGATATTGATTTCCTCAAGCCCGACGGCGCCTTTTACGCTTTCATCGGCGTTGAAAGGCTTTTTGGTCGCAAAACCGGTGCGGGCAATGTTCTTCAAACCGATACGGACGTAGCGAAATATCTCCTTGAGGAATTTGGCGTTTCCAGTGTGCCCGGTATTGCCTTTGGAGCCCCCGGCTTCATCCGCCTGTCGATTGCGGCTTCGGAAGCAGAACTGGTCAAAGCCTGCACGCGTCTCAGGGAAATGGTCGCTTCCCTGATGTGAGGCATCAAAAAGCCGCAGCCAAGAGCTGCGGCTTCTGTCTTCAAGTCAAGGTTTCAGGCGGCCTGCTTGCGGGCATGATTGCCGATCAGAGCTTCAAGCATGCCTTCTTCTTCCCTGGTCAGGTCGGAAAGGGGAGCACGAACCGGACCGGCAGCAAAGCCCTGCAACCGAACACCGGCCTTGACTGCGGCAACAGCATAGCCCTTACGGCGGCTGCGGATTGCCATAAACGGGTAGAAGAACTCATTGAGGATGCGCTCGCAGCTTGCGCGTTCGCCTGCTCGCAACGCCTTGTAGAATTCCACCGCCAGGCCCGGAACAAAGTTGAAAACCGCCGAGGAATACGTGGTGAAGCCCGCGCCGAGATAAGCTTCGGCGAAGAGTTCCGCCGTTGGCATACCGCCGAGATAGGTCAGCCGGTCGCCCATCTTTGCCGTAATCTGGCGAACCAGACCGATGTCGCCGACGCCATCCTTGAAACCGACGAGGTTAGGGCAGGCATCGCAAAGGCGGGCCAGCGTGTCAGCCTGAAGAACCGAATTGTCACGGTTATAGACCATGACGCCGATACCGATTGACTGACAGACGCGCCTGACATGCTCATAGAGCCCTTCCTGCGGGGCATCGATCAGATAATGGGGCAGAAGCAGGATTCCGTCAGCCCCGGCTTTTTCTGCTGATTTCGCAATCTCGATGGCTAGCTCGGTGCCATAGCCGCAACCAGAAACGATGGCCGTATTGCTGCCGCCCGCAGCCTCTTTGGCGGCTGAGACGATTGCTGGAATTTCGTCGGGTCTCAAGGAGAAAAACTCACCCGTACCTCCTGCTGCAAACAGCACGGGCGCGTCGAAACCCGAAAGCCATTCGACATGCGCCTTATAGCTTTCAGGCGCAAAATTCCCCTCCACATCAAAATGCGTGACCGGAAACGAGAGCAGGCCAGCGCCCAGTTTCTGTTTGATTAGTTGCGGTTCCATGTGTCGATCCCTTCTGGAAAACTACACATAGGACCTACCCGACTCAGATGATAAGTGTCAACAACTTATATTATAAGTTATGGCGCTCTCTGCAGAATGGCCCGATAGCGGGTCTGGCTGCCCTTCAAATGCCGGCGCATGGCATCGCGCGCACCGTTCTCATCACCGTTGAATATGGCCTCTATGATCTGCGCGTGTTCCCTATGCAAATGGGCGATATAATCACCGGGACTGGTGTCTGCGCCCGACTGAAGTGCTGCACGGGGAATGACGCCACTGCCGATCATTGCCAGAAACTCGCGGAAGCGGGGATTGTTGGCGGCATCTGCAATGGCAAGATGCAGGGCAAAATCTGCCTCGCTCGTGGATTGCCCGGATTCGAGGCAGGCCAGAACCTGCCTGTGACAATTGATGATGGCTTCTTCCTGTTGGGGCGAACGACGCAAGGCGGCAAGGCCCGCTGCCTCGACTTCCACGCCGGTGCGCAGTTCCAGGAGTTCTATGACGGAAGACACGCGCTCATAATCCAGGTTTTGGAAGGGAACTGCTTCCGGCGGCTGCGGCTCGAGCACAAAGACACCCGCGCCTTGCCTTGCTTCCACCAGCCGGTCAGCCCGCAAGGCTGCGATTGCTTCGCGAATGACCGTGCGACTGACGCCAAAGGATTCAGTAAGCCGTGCTTCGCTCGGCAACTTCGTCCCGGGCGTTATTTCTCCCGCCTGTATGGATCGCCGCAGCTGTTCACTCACTTTGGCGACAAGATTTCCAGCTGAACGGGATATGTCCTTGTCTTTGTTCGTCACCGCAAACTTTCCTTAGTTGTGCTTCAATCGTGTAGCAATTCTGATTATGCAGAACAAGACTGCATATGAAAGTCGTATGACGTATTGACCATCATCTTCAAATACATATTATGGTTTCATTAATTCATCAGAAATGGAAATGACAATGATTTTCAAGCCGCACGGATGCCATCTGATCGCCGGTGAATGGGTGGCAGGGGAGGCGACATTCGCCTCGACACCTGCGACGGGTCCATCGCATGAATTTGCGATCGGTACGCCTGCTCTTGTGGCGCGGGCCTGCGAAGCGGCGGAAGATGCTTTCTGGACTTATGGTTACACAAGCCGCGAAGAGCGCGCTCAGTTCCTTGAAGCCATCGCCGACGAAATCGAAGCGCGCGCTGCCGCCATCACCGAAATCGGCACGCAGGAAACCGGCCTGCCGGCGGGCCGACTTGAAGGCGAGCGTGGACGCACCACCGGCCAGCTCCGACTTTTTGCCACCCATATCCGCAAGGGTGACTATCTGGATCGCCGCGTTGACGAGGCCCTGCCGGACCGGAAGCCGGCGCCACGCCCGGAAATCCGGCTGATGCAGCGTCCGATTGGCCCGGTTGCCGTTTTCGGCGCATCCAATTTTCCCCTCGCTTTCTCCACCGCTGGCGGTGACACGGCAGCCGCCCTTGCCGCAGGCTGCCCGGTCGTCGTGAAAGGTCATTCCGCCCATCCCGGCACCGGCGAGATCATTGCCGAGGCCATTCATGCCGCCATCATCAAGACCGGCATGCCCAAGGGCGTGTTCAGCCTCATTCAGGGTGGCGACCGCAAGGTCGGCGAAGCGCTGGTCACGCATCCGCTGATCAAGGCTGTCGGCTTTACCGGCTCGCTTGGCGGTGGCCGCGCTCTGTTCAATCTTTGCGCACAGCGCCCGGAACCGATTCCTTTCTTCGGCGAGCTTGGCTCGGTCAACCCGATGTTCCTGCTGCCGGAAGCCATGAAGACCCGCGCGCCATCGCTCGGCGAAGGCTGGGCCGCGTCCTTGACCATGGGTGCCGGTCAGTTCTGCACCAATCCAGGCATCGCCGTGGTTATCGACGGATCGGACGCCGACAGCTTTGTGCAGTCCACCCGCAACGCTTTGGAAAAGGTCGCGCCGCAGGTCATGCTGACCGATGGCATTGCCAAGGCCTATCAGGATGGCAAGGCGCATTTCGACAGCCGCAACTCCGTCAAGCCAGTGCTGACCACCGAAAGCAAGGGCTGCGAAGCCTCGCCCAATCTCTATGAGACGACGGGGGACGCCTTCCTCGGCGATCACACGATCGGCGAGGAAGTGTTCGGTCCGCTCGGGGTTGTGGTCCGTGTCAATTCGGTCGACGACATGGTGCATCTGGCCAAGGGTTTTGAAGGCCAGCTGACGGCGACATTGCATATGGACAAGGACGATGCCGCTGCAGCCCGCAAGCTTCTGCCGGTTCTGGAACGCAAGGCCGGACGCGTTCTGGCCAACGGTTTCCCGACCGGCGTGGAAGTGGTCGATTCGATGGTGCATGGCGGGCCTTATCCGGCCAGCACCAATTTCGGCGCAACCAGCGTTGGAACCATGTCCATCCGCCGCTTCCTGCGCCCCGTCAGCTATCAGAACATCCCCGCGGATGTGCTGCCGGCAGATTTCGAGTGAAGCTTCCTTATTATTGTTGAAACCACATGCATCAGGCCGTATCGGCCTGATGCTTCCTCTTGTGGAATTATTCGCGGCCGGAACCGAGGGCGTATATGGAAAGAATATCGAACTTCGTTTCGCATCGATCCGGTTTCCAACGCTCTTCAGCCGATGGCTGGCGAGATTTTCAGTGCTCGAAGCGCATTGAGAATGACAGCGACATCGATCACCTCCTGTAGCAACGCACCTTGAACGGGTGACAGATAGCCGAACGCTGCTGCAATCATGGCGATCACCGAAAGGCCGATACCTGCCACGACGCTTTCGACGGCGATGCGCCTTGATCGCTTCGCGATCTCTATACCGGTCCGCAGCCTGCCTATTCTGTCGACGAGAAGAACGATGTCGGCTGCTTCGGCAGAGGCAGCCGCTCCCCTTGCACCCATCGCAACGCCGACATCTGCCGCGGCGAGCGCGGGTGCGTCGTTGACGCCGTCCCCGACCATCATCACGGGGCCATACTTGCGCTCGCTGAGAACGGTCAGCACCTTTTGATCGGGTGAAAGTTCGCAGTAGATGGCATCGAGCCCCAAACCTTTGGTGATGCGTCTGGCCACCGCAGCGCGATCGCCCGTCGCCAGCACAATTCGCCTTACACCGTCCTTGCGTAAACCTTTTAGTGTAGAGGCCACATCGCCGCGCAAAGGATCGGCCATGACTATATAGCCCGCAATAGTGCCGTCTATTGCGACTGCCACCAGCGCTGCTCCAGCTTCAGTGCCCGGCATTTCGATCAGCTTTGCGTCGGCTTGTCTTGCAACGAAGCTGTGCCCGCCGACGATGACACTTCTGCCATCGACCCTGCCGGCCACGCCGTCCCCTGCCAGTTCGCTAACGTCGGTCGGCAAGACAAGATCTATACCGCGTTCCTGAGCGGCCAGTACAAGCGCCTGTGCCATCGGGTGTTTGGACACCTGGTCAAGGGAAGCAGCGAGCCGCAATATCTCGTCTTCACTGAAACCCGGCTGAAGGTGGATCGAGGTGATTTGCGGACGGCCATCGGTCAGCGTTCCGGTCTTGTCCAGCACCAGCGTAACGATGCGAGCCATATTCTCCAGTGGACCAGCACCCTTCACCAGCACACCGAAATGAGCGGAACGTGATAGCCCCGCAACAAGAGCGACGGGCACCGCCAGGATGAGAGGGCATGGGGTGGCAACGACGAGAACGGCGACCGACCTTATCGGATCGCCCGTGAACCACCACGCTGCGAAGGCGATTACAACGGTCACGATTAGAAAACCGACAGACCACTGATCCGCCAGTCTCGACATTGGGGCTTTGGAAGCCTGTGCCTCTTCCACGAGGCGCACGATGCCTGCATAGGTGCTGTCCTTCGCCTCGTGTCTGGCAACGATATCGAAGGCATCGCCGGCATTGACCGATCCGCTCAGCACATCGGCTCCCTGGGCTAGCGAGATCGGAAGTGCTTCTCCCGTCAGTGCCGAGGTGTTTACGAAGGCCCTGTTGGAAGCGATACGCCCGTCGACGGGGATAACATCTCCCTGACGGATCAGGAGCCGGTCGCCCGGACGAACCGTGTCAACGGCAACCTCCTCGAGACGATCATCAATATAACGCATTGTGGTTCGCGGCGCGCGGGACAGCAAAGCATGCATCTCACGGCGTGCCCGCCCTTCGGCAAAGCTCTCAAGGAAAGCTCCGCCGGTATACATGAGCGCGACAATCGAGGCCGCCAGCATTTCCCCAAATGCCAGAGCGGCCGACATGGACATCGCCGCGACGATATCCAGCCCGAACTCCCCTCGCCATAAACTCCTGAGAATTTCGACGAGCAAAGTCGCCAGTACAGGCAGGGTGGCGATAGCCCAGATCAGCCGTGCACCGTAGGAGTAACCCGAAAAGTGAAAGCCCAGCCCGAGAACAAGTCCGCAGACGGCAAAGACCAGAAGGATTGTCTTCGATCGATCTTTCCCTGAAAACCGCATCTCCAAAGTCTCCCCAAGGACAGAAGAGACCGATTGTAAAGCATTTTGGCAGTCTTGACGCTGACTATGATCAATTCTGTTCTTACACTCGCAGCAGCTTGACAGGGATCATCAGGCCATAGCCAAGCTGTTCGCTGGCCGATGCTATCGTGATGCCCTCGCTCCGTCCCAACTCAGTATCTGAATGCCGTCAGACAATCTGAAGGCCCATGATCCCCCTTGTGGGACGGTATGCGTCGCCTGAGCCGCCTAGCTTAAGCCCACGTCCCCTGCGCTCGCGAGCAATATTTCTCTATCACGACGCGATTGAATTCTTCTCCATTTCGGCAGGAAAGACGCTTCGCGCTACCGTCGATGTCCTTGGCATTTCTCGGTGCTCGCGGCATAGCTGCGCCCAGAGTTGGGGTGCGCTTCAAGCCGGATGAATTGTTGCAACGGTTGTCCAGGATGGTCATGTTGTGTTGACCGGGCGAAATGACGATGTTTATTATCGGAAAATTTGAACGCACAATAAGAGACGATAATGAAGATTTTCATCGCCGGCCTGGATACCGAAACGAACACTTTTTCGCCAATGCAGACAGGTTTCCAAGCTTTCACTGAAAACCTGATTGCTTATGGCGATGCCACTTCGAAGCCACTCAATTGCTGCTCATCGCAATTGTCTGTCTGGCGCGATGCCTCAGAAGAGAAAGGGTGGAGTGTCGTCGAAAGTCTTTGCGCAGTGGCCGAGCCTGGCGGCAGAACCACCCGCGCCGTTTACGAACATTTCCGCAAAACAATTCTTGATGATCTTCAGGCGGCAATGCCGGTGGACGCAGTCATGCTTGCGCTTCATGGAGCCTGCGTTGCGGACGGTTATGATGACGTCGAAGGAGATCTCATCTCCCATATACGTGGCCTTGTGGGCGCTCACGTTCCGATAGCTGTCGAGCTGGACCTGCATTGTCATATTACTGAGCGCATGATCGACAATGCAACGATGATCGTAACTTACAAGGAATATCCGCACACCGATATTGAGATCGTAGCCCGTCAGCTTTTTGCAATACTGGAACGAACGCTCACGGGTGAAATCGAACCTGTCATGGCGGTCTATGACTGCCGCCTCATAAGCACCTTTCATCCGCACCGGCAACCGTTGCGCGGGATTGTGGACCGGATGAAGGCGATGGAAGGGAACGACGGCATACTGGCTGTCTCCTTCGGCCATGGTTTTCCATGGGGTGACGTTGCGGATGTCGGCGCGAAGATGCTCGTTGTCACCGACCGGGATCGGCAGAAGGCTGCTCGTATTGCCGAAAGCTTCGGTCGAGAGATATACGGTGCACGGGAGCAAATGCGTGGCGCATACTTGTCCGTCGATGAGGCGCTGGACCGTGCATTGGAGGCGAAAAATGCCCCCGTTGTATTGGCAGACGTTTCAGACAATGCTGGCGGGGGCGCACCGGGCGATTCCACTTTTATTCTGCGGCGTATTATTGAACGCGGAATTGAAGACGTCGCCTCTTGTCTTTACTGGGACCCGATCGCCGTGCGGATGTGCCGGGAAGCGGGAGAAGGCGCCACTCTCGCGTTGAGGATTGGGGGCAAGGTCGGCGAAGTGTCGGGTGCGCCGCTGGATCTCACGGTCACGGTCCGGCGGATTGCTTCGGACATTAAGCAACGGTTTGGCCCGACGCCACTTGGTATCGGCGATGCCGTCTGGGTCAGCGCGGGGAGTATCGATATCGTGTTGAATACCATCCGCACGCAGACATTTCACCCCGAATGCATGACAGGGCTCGGAC
Organism: Brucella sp. NBRC 14130; assembly: GCF_040371715.1. NCBI lineage: Bacteria > Pseudomonadati > Pseudomonadota > Alphaproteobacteria > Hyphomicrobiales > Brucellaceae > Brucella > Brucella sp. NBRC 14130. The sequence goes on along the minus strand of NZ_BAABTE010000011.1, from coordinate 38,911 downwards.
TTGATCCCTCGAAAAAGAAGATTGTCGTGGTGAAATCGAGCAACCATTTCCGGGCTGGTTTCGAACCTATTGCGGGCGAGATACTCTATGTTGGCGCTCCCGGTGCGCTACAACCACGTTTCGAAGATTTGCCTTTCACAAAACTGGAAAAACCATACTGGCCGAGAGTTGCGGATCCGCTGGCTCAGTAGGGCATCATGTTGCTTTACGGCGAGATGTAAATTACGCGCTCATGTCAGTGACGCGATATACCTCTTGAAAACAGAGTTGATCGGGATGCCACTCGAATTTGAGATCAAGCGAATGGAAAACTTCGGATGAATGATGCGAAATCCAGCCTCGGCGACATCCTGAGAGACATCCGAAGCCGCAACCATTGGACCCTGGCTGAAGTAAGCGCGATGACCGGGCTTGCAGTATCGACCCTTTCGAAGGTTGAGAACAACCAGATGCAGCTTACATATGACCGGCTTATCCAGCTTGCTCAGGGCATTGGTGTCGATATTGCAGAGCTTTTTGGCGCTGTGGCCACCCCGGATGAACTTTCAAATGTGATGGGCCGGCGTACATTCACAAAGTCCGGCGACGGCCGTTCGATCATCACGCAGAACTACGACTATCTCTATATTTGCACGGAGATCTACAAGAAGGCGATGGTCCCGATCCTCGCTGTGGCGCACGCTCGAACACTTGAGGAATTTGGGCCGCTCATCCGGCACAAGGGCGAGGAATTCATCTATGTGCTTGAGGGTGAACTGGAACTCCACTCAGAAATTTATGCACCTCTTCGTCTCAAGAAAGGCGATTCCGCCTATTTTGATGCGATGACTGGACACGGTTATCTAAGCGTGAGCGAAGAGCCCGCCCAGATCCTGTGTGTCTGTTCAACGCCGGAAACGGAACTGGTTTCTACGCTGGTCAATACGCAAACCATCAAATTCAAAGCGGATTGACGTCTTCGATAAGGCTTGAATCTCATCGGCATCTTAGGGAAATTATTTTCTTATAAGAAAATAATTTGATTGCCTCTCCGGGCTGTGCAAATCTGGTTCCATGACTTTCGGGTACAGTGGAACAAACTGGCAGGCACGGGGCTTGCAGTCAGATTGCCGGAGATAACTTTGACTGAACCAGCAGTGGCAATTGAAACATTCAACCGTCCTTATCCCGTCGACATTCAGACACCTTACGTGGAAATCGACGAAGACCGGCTGATACGCAACCTGAAGGAGATGCAGCAAAAGGCGGACAAAGCCGGGGTGCGGCTGCGGCCTCACATCAAGACCCACAAGAGCCTCATGATTGCCAACCGCCAGCTTCAGCTTGGCGCAATTGGCGTCACTGCTTCCAAGCCGGATGAAGCGCTGGTCTTTGTCGAGGGCGGCATTCCCTCCGTAACCCTCGCTTATCCCATCGTGAGACCGGATTCGATCGGTCGCCTGATACGCAGTGCGCAGATTCGAGATACCGAGCTTATGTTTATCGCCGCTCACGAGATCGGCATTCAGGCGATTGGGGCTGCCGCAGAAGCACATGATGTAAAGCTTGGCGTTTTTCTGAAAGTCGATGTCGGTCTCGGGCGCGTCGGCGTCAAGCCGCAGGACCCCGCCGCCGTTGTGCTGGCTCAAAAGATAGCACAACACCCTTATCTTGCATTCGCAGGCCTTTTTTCCCATGCAGGCCATGCCTATGGCAGCAAGTCCGCCGAAGAACTGGCAAATATTGCCAATGCGGAAGCGCAGGCCCTCCTCCACCTCGCAGAACAGTTGAAGGAGGTGGGCGTCGAAGTCCCCGCAATATCCGTGGGGTCGACACCGACTTGCCTCGGCGCGCCTATTCCGTCCGGGATAACGGAGATACGGCCGGGAAACTACGCCTTCCTTGACCGGACTGCGCTTCGCCTTGGCATAGCATCGGGTGATAACATCGCGCTTTCCATCATTGCCACCGTTGTTGCCCACAACGACCATCATTTCATTATCGATGCAGGTTCCAAATCCCTTTCATCCGACCTTGGTGCACACGGCTCTGGTGGCGGCGGCTTTGGGCTGGCCGTCAGTGTGTGGGGTGACACGTCAGAGATGTGGGAAATTGAACGCCTTTCTGAAGAACATGGGTTCGTTCGTTTCAGTGACACCCCGCCCCCTGTCGGCAGTCGTGTTCGCATATTTCCCAATCATTCCTGTGCAGTTATCGCCCAATTCGACCAGGTCGCCCTGCGACAACCGGACGGAAGAACACGAACCTTGTCGACCGAGGCCCGAGGCCATCAGACCTGATGCGGTGACGCCTGCGCTTTGGCTTTATCTGGAATTAAGGAAAGAGGACTGAACATGACGAAAGAAGTTGAATGGGCACGTATGACCGCACCGGACCTGCGCGAGATTGCAGGCAAGCCGGGTGCCCTTGCTATTCTGCCTGTGGGATCGCTTGAGCAGCACGGCCCTCATCTGCCGGTCATTACTGACACGACGAGCGCTTCGGCAGCCGCCATCCGCGCCGCGCGTCTCGTAGCTGAGGAGATTCCCGTCGCTGTCCTCCCCGGCCAATGGCTTGGCATGAGCGAACACCACCTGCCGTTTGGCGGCACTATCACGCTTGATTACGATACTTTCAGCCGTGTCATCCGATGCATAGCCAGATCATTGAAAACACTTGGGTTTTCACGTCTCCTGATTGTCAATGGACATGGCGGCAATATCGATCCGCTTTCGGTCGCTGTCCGCGAACTGGCTGTTGAATTTGCGATGCCAATCGTGGCCACCACACCGTGGATGCTGGCAGGCGACGAAGCACGAAAAATCTTCGAGGTAGATAATGGACCCCATCATGCCTGTGAGGGGGAAGCTTCCGTCATGCTTGCCATTGTCGGTGATGCCGTGAGGACGGACAAGTTCGGACAGGCATTCGGCAATCAGCAGCATCCTGTCGACGTACCGGCAGACGTTTCGCGCTTCTATTCCTTTGCCGAGCGTGCGCCGGTTACCGGAACATGGGGAGATCCGCGCAGCGCCACGGCCGAAAAGGGAGAGCGTTTCCTCGATCTTCATGCAAGGGAACTCGTGAAACTGATCCGTAATGATGTGCTCTGGACCAAACCGGATTCCGTTTGGACACCTGGACGCGGCCTCGCGACAACAGAAGGGCGAGCCGACTAACTTGCTGGGCAAACGGCAACTCGAAAAGAAAACACGATTGTGGGAACAAAAATGAAAATGAAGTCGAAAACAACACGCAAAACTCTGCTGTCACTGTTGGCGGCGGCAGCATTGTCCAGCGTAGCGCTAGCCCCGGCAATGGCAAAGACGCTGGTCTATTGTTCCGAGGGCGCACCGGAAGGCTTCGATGCCGCGCTCTACACGACAAACAGCACATGGGACGCTTCTGCCGAAACGATCTACGACCGGCTGACTGAGTTCGAAAGCGGCACGACCAACGTCGTTCCCGGCCTCGCAGAAAGCTGGACCATCTCTGACGACAATCTCGAATATACGTTGAAGTTGCGGCAGGGGGTGAAGTTCCATTCGACCGACAGCTTCACGCCAACCCGTGAATTCAACGCGGACGACGTTCTGTTCACCTATAATCGCCAGCTCGACAAGCAGCACCCGTGGAACAATTATTTCGTCGGCGCAGGTTGGGAAATGTTCAACGCCATGGACATGCCGGTGATTATAAAGAAAGTGGTCAAAGTCGATGACCATACCGTCAAGTTCGTTCTCAACCAGCCGGATGCATCCCTTCTGGCGAAGCTCGCCCTTAACTTCGGCTCGATCATGTCGGCAGAATATGCCGAGCAATTGGCGAAGGCCGGGCAGCGCGAGGATCTCGACCGCAAGCCGGTGGGCACTGGTCCGTTTCGTTTTGTGGATTATCAGACCAATGCAGCAATCCGTTTTGCTGCCAATGCAGACTATTGGGGCGGTGCGCCCAAAGTTGACAACCTGATCTTCGTGATCACGACGGACCCCGCCACCCGTATGCAGAAGCTTCAGGCAGGTGAGTGCCATATCGCAGCCTATCCCGCGCCGGCGGATGTCGCACGGCTGAAAGCCGATCCAAACCTTACTGTTATGGAACAGCCGGGACTGAACGTGGCTTATCTCGCCATGAACACGCTGGACGCTCCATTCGACAAGGTGGAAGTACGCCGCGCCCTGAACATGGCCATTGACAGAAAGGCAATTGTGGAAGCTGTCTATCAGGGCATGGGACAGGTTGCTCAAAGCGTCCTGCCACCCAGTATGTGGGGCTATAATGGTGATATAAAGGGGTATAGCTACGACCCTGATGGAGCAAAGAAGCTTCTCGACGATGCGGGCGTCAAAGACCTCAAGATGAAAATCTGGGCGATGCCGGTCAGCCGGCCTTATATGCCAAATGCGCGGCGTGCGGCTGAGCTTATGCAGGCGGATCTCGCCAAGATCGGCGTCGGTGTGGAGATCGTCTCCTACGAATGGGGTGAATATCTCAAGAAGGCTCGTGACAAGGATCGTGACGGGGCGGTGGTGCTCGGAGGCACCAGCGATAATGGTGACCCTGACAATCTGCTCAGCTATTTCTTCAGTTGCTCCGGCGTCGGTGGAAGCAACAACGCCAATTGGTGCTACAAGCCGCTGGAAGATATTCTGCAGAAGGCGAGAGTGAGCTCTAACAAGGATGAGCGAACCAGGCTCTATCAGGAGGCACAGGCAATCGCCATCTATCAAGCCCCATGGGTTCCACTTGCGCATTCAACGGTCGTATTGCCGATGTCCAAGAACGTGAAGAATTACGTTATGGAGCCACTCGGGTCGCACCGCTTCGAGAAGGTCGACATCGCGGAATAAACAATGCACCACTTGCCGACGCTGGCTTTACAGCGTCGGCAACAATTGGATTCTGCTATTTATTGGCTGCGCAGACGTTCAAGCATGCAGGCGATCACTCGGTTTGCACAAAAAGCACAGTTCTGTATGCACGGGTGCCGTTGTTCCGGCAAAAAGCACTGCTCCTGAATATGGCATCACAATGTCGCTGCCGTCGGCGCGTTTCCCGATGACTTCCCCTTTTTCAACTTTTTCGCCAGCCGCAAACTGCTTCAGCAAGTGATCATCTTCGTGATCGGCCAGAATAGCATCGCTGATTTCAAGCACCGATGACGGGTGCACCATGGCTGGCTGTGCGGAGATCAGGCCGAGCGACGCCATTCCGTTGACGACACAATCATAACCGACTTGTGGTCCGTTGGGATCGAGATGCTGACCGCATTCGACAGTCACGCCGTAGCCCCCCGCAAACCGCATATATTCAGTGGTGCCGATGGCATGCAGGGACGACAGTCCTTCGGTGACGCCCGCTTCACGTTTCTGCTCAAGTGCCTTTTCGTGCGCTGGAAGCCAACCATGGATAATGATTGGAAGGCCAAGCGCCTTGACGAGCTTTTCTTCCGCCTCCTGATGCGCGAAAGGTTCGAGCGTTCCGTTGTTGTTGCGTGGCCCCATGAGAGCAAGCGGTGGACCTTCTGAACTGAAGGAATGAAGATCGATCAGCACGTCGTGGGCGCGCAGCAACGGACAGATGACATTGGCCACGCGGTCTTCGTTATCCTGGGGGATAGCGGCTTCGGAAAGATTGCGGTTGAAATTGCGATCGCCGAAGCGGGTATCGTTACGAAAGGCAAGTCCATTCACAACCGGCACAAAGGTCACCGTGCCGCATTCCAGGCCCCTTTGTCCGGTGCGGAACTCGTGGATCAGGCGTGTGATGGCGTGGGGGCCGCATGGTTCGTTACCATGGACAGAACCGGTCACAATAAGGCGCGGACCGGGCTTCAGGCCATGGAATGTAACTGTCTCTATAGCGGTGGGCGGGGTTGTCACCCGGGGTTCGAGGGTCATTTGCGCCCCGTCGACCGATGCGATATCGATAACCATTCCGGGGCGCACCCGGCGCGCCAGTTCCGTCAGATGTTCGTGGGCAACGACGACACAGCCAGATGTACCGCTGAAATCGGGGCGGGCCGCATGTATGAAAATTGCAGAACCGCCGCGTGCATCGGGCAGGGCATCATTCCATCCGACAGGGATAATCAGATCGAAGAGCCGCTCACCCCGACGGGAGGCTTGGGTTTCATCAGTTTCAAAAACCAGCTGGTTGTAAAAGGGACTGTCTGGATCTTCCACCCAGCGGTAGTTTTCGGGCTTGGGCAAAAAGGGGAAATCGAAACTGCGTGGTTCATCACCAAAAACCGCAGGATCGTAAAAGCCATAACGCAAAGGATAGCGACCGCGGGGTGTTTTTCCATCACCTTCGCGCTTCAGGTGCGGCTCCACCAACCCATTGCGGCCTACCGCGCATTTGACAGTCCACTCGTCAATGGTAAGCAGGCCGATATGCGGGTTCTGCTGGTCTTGGCCGGTACGAACGACAATTGTAGGCTGTTCAAGCGTTCCGACCAAAAATGGATTCTGACTCATGATCTTAGCCTTGTTTTAACAAGTGACAACGGGCTCGGTGGAAGGAACTGCCGGCGAGTTGGTGAAAACGGGAATATCGCCAGAGCGGCAAAAGAATGGCAATGGACAACGAGGATGGAAGGCACAACCTTGCGGAGGGTCGACAGGCGAGGGAGCCTCGCATCTCATGCGGTGCTTGCTGACAGTTGGAGCCAGAAGATCAGGTATCGAAGCGATCAATGGTTGAGTGCGTCAACTGTTCCTGTCGCCAACAGCCCTTCAGCCCATCCGGAAAGGCCTGATCTTCTCTGAAGACAAGAGAATTCATCCAGTTTGCGGATGACTGCCTTATCATAGCCAACCTGTTTCAAGAATGCTGCGCAGCGGCGTTTACGAAGGCGTCAAATAGCCGGCTGCCGGGATGCTCGGCAGTACCAAATAATTCAGGATGCCACTGTACTCCCATCGCAAATGATTGTGAGGGAATTTCAATCGCTTCGATTACGCCGTCGGATCCGCGAGCGGTGACAGTTACCTCCTTGGAAATATCAACAAGTGCTTCGCGATGGAACGTATTCACGTTAAATTTGTCCACCTGCAATATTCCAGCCATTTTTGTTCCCGCCGAAACAGCAACTTCATGCAGAAGATCAGCTTGATCGTGATTGATTGCATTCGGCAGGCTCGCGTGGACGTCCGAAACCATCCGACAGCCGTTCAGACAACCCAGCATCTGCATCCCATTACAGATGCCCAGTACAGGCTTATCCCTGGCAAGAAATCCCTTCATCAGGGCGACTTCCACTTCAAGACGATCAGAAAATGGGAAAGCAGACCGATCCCCTTCCACGTACCAGGCGTCGGGAAATTTTATTCGAGCACCGATGCTTAAGAAGCCGTCGAATTCCTGGGTAACCCGATCCACTATATCTGAGAGGTAGGGTATGCCGTATGGAACGCCGCCAGCCCGGTGTATGGCTGCAAAATAATGTTTCGAAATGTCGTACCGATCTCCACCGGCACTGGTGTTTTCTCCCATTATTACTGCAATGGCGGGCTTGGGATTCCCGCTTTTACGTTGATTGTTCAATTTCAGCACCATCATGTTGTTATCGGGATTAAAGCCGCGCAAACTTTATATTGCCTTCGCGGTAGTCGGGGATGCCAAGTTAGGACATTCTCTCTGATAGAGCTCGGTTGTTTTCTGTCTTGTCCGGATCAAACGGGATGCTGGGCCATCCAACAGATATTCGGCCGCCTGTGGGCGGCTATTGTAATTGGAGGACATCGATGCTCCGTAAGCTCCTGCGTCGTGAAACACCAGATAGTCACCGACATGAGCCGGTGGCAATTCTCTCATTTCCACGGTGCCATCTTGTTGTTGTGTAAAAACATCTCCTGATTCACACAGGGGCCCGGCAATGACAGTCGGGCGCGAAGCTTCAGTCTTCCGGGCCCTACTATTAGCCGACAAAACTGAAATATGGTGATAACTGCCGTAGAGAGCCGGACGCATCAGGTCGTTGAAGCCCGCATCGACCAGAGTGAAATGATTGTCGCCCATCTGTTTGGTGGCACGCACCTCCGCCACGAGAACCGCCGACTGTGCTACCAGAAAACGACCGGGCTCAATCTCAAGACGCACCGAATGGCCTAGTTTTTTCTCTGCCTGCCGGCGGGTCTGGTCCCAAAGATTGAAATAGTGTGCGACGTCGATGTCCTGGTCCCCATTCTTGTAGGGCACAGAAAGACCCCCACCAGCAGATATCGCCTCAAAATCGTGGTCCACCGATGAAATTATATCGGTCATGGCTTGGCAGACGCGCTCAAGGTGGCGATAGTCGACGCCTGAACCGATATGAAGGTGGAAGCCTACCAGATGGAGACGGTAACGCTCTAACAAGGTAATCGCTTGGGCAAGTTGTCCATGCCAGATGCCGTGTTTGCTGTTTTCTCCGCCGGTGTTGGTCTTCTTGCTGTGACCGTGCCCGAAGCCTGGATTGATACGCAGCCACACACGATGACCAGGTGATCTTTCGCCCAATTGGTGCAGCATGTCCAAAGAGCCTGCATTGACTTCAATCTTCTCCCGCACAACATAATCGAGGGTATCACGGTCAAAAAGATCGGCAGTGAAAACGATGCCCGCGGCGCCGGTGGCTGTAGCGGCTGCTGAAAATCCCGCCTGTTGCGCTCGTTTTATTTCACCGTGAGATACCGCATCAACGTGCACGCCAGCCTCGCGCATGAGCGACAGAATATTGACGTTGGAACATGCCTTCTGCGCAAATCTGACAATATCGAAAGGGGCAAGACGATCAATCTGCCGACGAATTACATCAGCATTATAGATCCATAACGGCGTCGCATATTGGGCAGCCAGCTCGCACAACGTGTCTTGAGGGAATTCACTCTTCATTTTATCACTTTCAGATGGAATATCAGATACGGTCGGTGAGAGTGACCGAGTGAGACAGCGCTTTTCGCTCGCCTTCACCGATGGAGGTTGGATGCGATGTACCCGTCGAAGGTTACGTCTACCGGGCCCGTCAGCATGAAAGTCTCGCCATCAAAAACTTCGACTTCAAGCTGACCACCGGGCGCATAGACTGTAACCCTGTCGCTCGATATGAGACCGGCCCGTCTTGCGGCGAGGACAGCGGCACACGCGCCGCTGCCGCAGGCTTGCGTGAGGATGCCTGGACGTTCATAGACGACGAGCCGGATCGAATCTGGGCCGGTAACTTCGGCCACGCCGATATTTGCCTGCTCGGGAAGATAGCCACTTTTTTGAACGGGATCGGCAAGCGCGGCAATGTCGAGCCCACCCAGGTTTTGAACAAAATAAACGAGGTGGGGATTGCCAATATTGATTGCGATTGGGCTAACCAGCGGTCCGCTCTCCAATTGGGCACCCGCAGATTCGAGGGAACCCGCCAGAGGAATTTCGGGCCAGTCCCATTTGGCGTTACCAATACTGAGGCTAACCTTGTGATCGCCGGCCCGTTTCGCCCGGATCGGCCCACCGAGTGTCTCGATGACAGCTTCGTCTCGCTCTGTCTCTTCCATAATCAACCAGGCTGCGCAACGGGTAGCGTTCAGACATGTTTCCGCTTCTTGTCCATCAATATTGTAGATGCGAAGCCGAACGGAAGCCTCAGGTGATTCAGGCGCTTCGAAAACCAGTAGCTGATCGCCGCCGATACCGACGTGGCGGTTGCAGACCCACTGGATATAGTCGGAAGATTTCCGAAATGGGGTACTGCGACCGTCAATGACGACGAAGTCGTTGCCAAGCCCGTTGCATTTGATGAAGTATTGTTTGCCTTCGTCTGACCGTGGAATAGCGAGCCGGAACGACGTCATTGTATCTACTTCACTCTTTCCATTTATTGGAGGAACGATCCGTCGTCTTCTTGACCACCGACAGGTTGTTTTGCGACCGTCCAGTGTCCCCATTTTTCGGTAAGGCTAACAGAGCATGACATGCCGTCAAATTCCTATTAATCATGATAATAGTCATTTATGATATGTTGTGAAAATCGTCGTGGAGGGGGACCATGCAACTGACGCACCGGCAGTTGGAAATATTTCAGTCATTGATGCAGACTCTCAATGTGACCGAAACTGCCAAGCAATTGAACTCGTCCCAGCCAACAATCAGCCGTGAGTTGAAAGCGCTCGAAGCTGACCTTGGTTTTACGCTTTTTCAACGCGAAAAACGTCGTCTTGAGATGACGCCACAGGCGGTAGCGCTCAATGTGATTGTGCAACGCTCATTTGTCAGCCTCGCCGAGATTGCCCGGACAGCACGTGCCATCCGCGGCGAAAGGCTCCAACGCGTGACTGTGGCGTGTCTGCCAGCATTCGCCCACGCGCTTATGCCACAGGTGGTTCACAACTTTCGCAGCATCTATCCCGATGCTTCTCTCAAAATTCATTCGCTGGAGGAAACCGCATTAACACGTGATCTCCTCAGCAAGTTTTTCGATCTTGGAGTCGTCGAAGGTAACGTCGCAGGCAACACGAACTCCATTATCAATTTCTACGCAGGGGATTTGCTGTGCATCATGCCGCGCAATCACACCCTGGCACAACACGACGTGCTTGAGATGGCTCATTTCGATCGTCATGATCTCATCTATTATTCCGAAGAAGATTCCTATCGCCGCCAGATCGACGCGCAGTTCGATGCAGCAGGCATTGCGCGTAATCTGGTCGTAGAAACAACGACGGCAACCTCGATCGGCACAATGGTTGCCGCCGGAATTGGGGTCTCGATTATTAATCCACTAAGTGCGCTGGCTTTCGAAAGCGCGGGGGTTGTTCTCCGGCCGCTCGCCCAACCCATCCCTTATTACCTGAATATATGGCAACCGGACCCTTTGCGTAGAAGCCAGCTAGGAGAGCGTTTCATCGAGACCATCGTTAACACGATGAATTCAACTGTTGACGCCCTTATCGCGCGAAATCTGTGCGCTCCACGGTCGAATTGAACAACAGCGGAAAACATATCCTGCTTGAATGAAACTATCATCAAACGATATTTTCCAAGTTTTGTTCATGAAGATATAGTCTACACCCGGCTTGCATCTTATAGGAGACCTGTATCTAAGATGAAAATTGGAATAGGTGGCTTTCAGCACGAGACCAATACTTTCGCACCCGGTACAACAGGTTGGGCCGAGTTCAACACGCCCGGAGGGTGGCCTCCACTGACATTGGGAGCCGCTATCCCCGAAGTCACGAGGGGACGCAATCTGCCTATTGCGGGCATGATAGACGAGGCAATTTCACAGAACGTCGAATTCCACCCGCTTGTCTGGTGTCAGGCCGAGCCGGGTGGAACCGTCGAGCGGCTGGCATATGAGCAAGTGGTCGCCCTTTTTCTTGATGCGATTGCATCGAAAGGGCCTTTCGACGGACTATTACTGGATCTCCATGGAGCGATCGTCGTCGAAGACATAGGAGATGGAGAAGGCGACTTCTTGCGTCGTATCCGCGAGGCTGTCGGGCCTGAAGCCCCTATCGCCTGTAGTCTCGACCTTCACGCCAATATCAGCCCGGAAATGGTAGGCCACAGTGATTTCATGTCCGCCTACCGCACTTATCCTCACGTCGACATGAGAGAAACAGGACGGCGGACAGCACAGGTTTTATTCAACATGTGCAGAAGTGGCACGCGTTTTGCCAAGGCGCTGGTTCAAACGCCCTACCTCATTCCCATTCCATCTCAATGTACATTGGCTGAGCCGACATCCTCGATTTATACCCGGCTGGAGCAAATCGAGCGCGAGCATCGTTTGCATCTCAGTTTTGCGCCTGGGTTTCCGCCCTCCGATACCTTGGATTGCGGTCCGGCGATAGTTGGATACGGCAGGGAAGAAGCCCCCGATCTCGACCGGCATATGCAGTCGCTTGCCGATTGCATCCTGAAGGCAGAAACAGACTACGCCAGAGACCGCGTATTCAATGAAGGAGAAGGTGTCAGTCTGGCGCTGGAAGTGGCGCGTTCAACGACAAGGCCGGTAATTCTCGTCGATACACAAGACAATCCCGGCGCCGGTGGTACGGGTGACAGCACCGGCCTGATCCGCCAACTCTTGGAGCAGAGGGCAGGAGATGCAATCCTCGCTTTTGTTTTCGATCCCCAAGCCGCAGAGATTGCACACCGGCAGGGGACTGGTGCCCGGTTCAAGACGGAAATTGGCGGGCGTTCAGGGCCGGATGGCATTACGCCACTCAAAGCAGAGTTCGAGGTCCTTGCTCTGGGAAACGGAAAATTCAATGGAACTGGTGAATTCTATGCGGGGAGCGCAATTGACATTGGTTTGACGGCTTTGCTCCGAATTTCCGGTACCGGTGTTTCTGTAATCGTGGGCAGCAGGCGGTCGCAGGCAGGAACACAGGCCATATTCTTTCATCTCGGCATAGATCCAAAAAGGGTAGGAATCATCCCCCTTAAAAGCTCGGTACACTTCAGGGCAGACTTCCAGTCGATAGCCGAGCGAATTATTGTGATAAAGAGTGCGGGATTTAATACGGCCGATCCATCTGAACTACCGTATCGTAAAATCCGGCCCGACCGGCGTCTTTGTCCCGAACCATCGTCCATAATCTCAACACCGTAAGGATTAATCCATAACACCTGAAATGAACCAGTTCTCGGTGTTATGAAAATCGATCAGTTCCGGTTAAATCGGAATCGCGGAAATGCTCTTGCGGTGAAATTTGCATTCACCGAACCACATATTTTGCCAAGTTATCGTATCGCCGTCTTGAGACAGCACAAGCTGAGCTACCTTATCGTCTTTGCCCCACCAGCGTTCCGGAGCCTTCAGCGAACGCAAGGGATATGTACCGGCAGTATCGGCTTCCATGAGGCAATATTGGTAGTCCGGCAAGCGCTCAAGCGAAGTCGTCAAACAGCCGTTGCGGGCTTCGATCCGCAAAGCACCCATCGGTCCGCCTTCAAAAACGCCGGCAATGGAAGCATCAACTGGAGCCGGCTTCATATTGCGCCAAATGGATTTGCGATATTGTGATTGCCTTCCCGCCAAGGAAGAAACCGCTTGCCCATAAATTGTCGCAACCGCTTCTGCCTCACCACGATCGAGCGCCACGGCAAGATCGGCAGCTGCATTGCGGAAATCTTCAATCTCTGTGCCGCTTGCATTGATGGAAATGAAGATTCCGAACCCGCTATCGGGCACCAGACGAGTGAGAGAAAGTACACCGCCAATAGCGCCGGTATGATCCACAACAGTTAAATCGTTACCGCTGCCTATGCGCCAACCGAGGCCGTAGCCAAGGAAAGTGTTCTCCGGGGTGGTTCGGGAATGAATGCGCTTTAGTTCTGCAAGCCTGGCCGCTGGCAGAACCGCGGCGCCATTTGGATGAGCGTTCAGATTGAACAACAACCACTGGGCGGCGTCATTGGGGCTTTGTGAAACCGACCCCGCTCCGATGAGGTTGGAAAGCTTTTCCAAGGCGACAGGTAGCATTGCATCGCCATTTCGCACATGCGGTCGAGCGAAACGCGGATCGGTTTCCAGATCGGGCCGATCAGCGGATGCCGTGGTCATTCCAAGGGGCTCGAATATATATGCCGCTGACGCATCGGCAAATGTCTTGTCGCTCACCCGGTTACATACTTCGGCAGCGACGGTGAAATGGAGATTTGAATAGGAATATCGATCGCGAAAAGGGGCGATCATTGGAACACCCCCAGCGCCGTTGACCACTTCTTCAAAAGACAGGATGGAGCCGTACTCTACAGCGGTTGCCTGGCCTATGCCCGTCCGATTGGAACACAGGTCCCGCAACGTTACCTGTTCGGAAATAACCTGGGGACCAAATGCAAATTTCGGCCATATCTCCTGGATCGGCCGATCCCAGTCCAGCTTTCCTTGTTCCGACAGGACCGCGCATAAAGTGGTCGTAAAAGCCTTTGAACAGGATGCAACGGCAAACAGGCTATCCGCCGTGACGTTGCGCTCGGTGCCCGCCTCCAGAACGCCGATGCCGCCCGTATAGAGAACCTTTCCCTGGCGAACGATGGACAGTCCTATGCCGGGAATACTAAGCGGCCCGCTTTGTTCGCGCAAAAACGTTAGCAGGCGATCAACGAGAGTATCATCGGAGATGCGGGTCATAGGTATCCAATCCGTTCAAAGCCGATCGAAGCTCGATCATGTTTTTAAATGGCCAGTGAAGCTGCGGCGCAGTGCAAAATCTTTCCAGTCTTGAAGCTCGTCAAGCTTCCGCGGGCACTTCGCTAAGCTTGACGCCTGGAAAATGGCAAGCGGCATGATGCAGACCGACATCCCCGGAAAGTACTGGTTCGTCGGTTCGGCAAATATCCCGTGCGCAGGGGCATCGAGTGTTGAAACGGCAGCCCTTGGGCAGGTTCATCGGGCTGGGTATTTCACCCTTCAAAAGCGGGCGGGCCCTGTTGCGCTGGTGCGGATCAGCACGGGGCACGGCGGAAATCAGGAACTGCGTATAAGGGTGCTGCGGATTGTTGAAGATTTCTTCCGTCGTACCCACTTCAACCAGACGCCCAAGAAACATGACACCGACACGGTCGGCGAATTGTCGTACGACACTCAGGTCATGCGTAATAAATAAGTATGTAAGCTGTAGTTGTTCTTGCAAGTCTCGAAGGAGATTAAGAACCTGGGCCTGGATCGAGACATCCAAGGCAGAAACAGCTTCATCGCAGACAATGAATTCCGGATTGTTGGCGAGCGCACGTGCAATACCGATGCGTTGGCGCTGCCCCCCGCTGAACTGGTGCGGATAGTGATTGATCAGATGCGGACGCAGACCGACCATATTGAGGAGCTCTTTACAACGCGTCTCAATTTGCTGGCTGGTACCGAAATTGTGCGCGCGCAACGGCTCGGCCAGAATATCCCTCACCCGCATTCGCGGGTTCAATGATGCGTAAGGGTCCTGAAACACAATCTGGATCTGTTTGCGCAGTTCGCGCATTCGTGCTTCGTCAAGCGCATAAATATCCTGGCCTTTAAAGCTTACCGTACCGCTACTGCGCTCCAGAAGCCGCAAGATGACGCGTCCAAGAGTAGACTTGCCGCAACCGGATTCTCCGACCAGTGCGAAGGTCTCCCGCTCATAGATTTCCAGCGAAACGTCATCGACTGCGCGAACCACTTTCTCGTCAAACGAAAACAATCCCTTGCCGAGCCGGAAGTGCTTGCTCAGTTTTTCGGTGGAAATGAGAACCTTGTTCATAGAGAGGCTCCTGCTTTGTCATGCAGCCAGCAGCGTGCTTTGTGCCCATTCTCCAATAGGTTCAGATCAGGCGCCTTAAAGCTGCAAACGGACATGGCATCACTGCAACGGGGATTGAAACGGCAGCCACCAGGAAGTCTGGCCAGATTGGGCACCATACCGTTGATGCTCTTCAGACGCGTACCGTCCGGCTTCTCGTTGGCCTTCGGTATCGAGGCCAGCAGGCCACGGGTGTAAGGATGAGATGCACGATCGAAAACATCGTATACATTGGCCTGCTCGATGATCTGACCCGCATACATCACATTCACTTCGTCACACATTTCGGCGATGATGCCCAGATCATGAGTGATCATGATGATGGCAGTGCCGACGCGGTCGCGCAGTTCCATGATGAGACGCAGTATCTGCGCCTGCGTCGTGACGTCCAACGCTGTTGTCGGCTCATCAGCAATCAGCAATTTGGGTTCACAGATCAATCCCATGGCTATCATTGCCCGCTGGCGTAGGCCGCCCGATAATTCATGCGGGTAGGCGTCCAGGCGGGCTTTCGCTTCGGGAATGCCAACCATCTCAAACATTTGCCGGACTTTGTCGCGAACGTCGCGTTTAGAAAAATTGCCATGAATCTGCAGCGGTTCACCCACTTGCTGCGCCATGGTTATGACCGGGTTGAACGAAGTCATCGGCTCTTGGAAGACCATCGACATGTCGCGGCCTCGTTTCGAGCGGAGTTGATCTTTGGTGAGGGTTGTCAATTCCACGCCATCCAGCATGATACTGTCAGCGCTAACGGTCGCGGGGGGTGATGGAACCAGCCCCATCAGGGACAAAGCCGTCATGCTTTTGCCGGAGCCGGACTCTCCCACCAAACCGACAATCCGGCCCTGCCCGACATCAAAAGATACATTGTCGAGGATGCGGACTGTTCCGCGATGTGACTTGAATTCAGTGCGCAGGTTGCGCACTCTCAACAGAGGCCTTTGATCGGTCATATCAGCCGCCTTAATCTTTCATGTAAGGATCGAGAGCGTCACGCATCCCATCGCCGATGAAGTTGAATGCCAGCACCGTGATCAAAATTGCCACGCCGGGCATGATGGCAACGAGAGGAGCAGCAAAGAGATATTCCTTTCCCTTGGCAACGAGCAGGCCCCAACTTGCTTCAGGGGGCTGCACACCAACGCCAAGGAAACTGAGACTCGATTCCCACATGATCGCTTCAGGAATGCTGAGCGAGAACAGAACGATCAGCGTAGGCACTACATTGGGAAACAGATGCCGGAACATGATCGTTGTCTTCTTCGATCCGTTGGCGCGAGCGGCCTCGATAAACTCCTTTTCTTTCAATGCCAGCGTCTGGGAACGTACAACTCGGGCTACACTTGCCCAGCCGACCAGGCTGAGAGCTATGAAGATGTTGAACAAATTCGCGCCAAGTGTGTACATCACCACCATTGCCAGCAATAGCGACGGAAAGGCGATCATCATGTCGGCAAGGCGCATGATCGTAAAATCGATCCGTCCGCCATAATAGCCGCTGACGATGCCCATGATGGCGCCGATTATCAACGATATGAAGCTCGGAACGATGCCGACCACAAGCGAAATGCGCGCACCGTAAAGTATGCGTGTTAAAACGTCCCGTCCAAAATTATCAGTGCCGAGCCAGTGTGTGAGCGATGGCGACAGGAATTGCTCGTTCATATCGACGCGATATGGATCATGAGGACTTATATAAGGTGCAAATACTGCCGTCAGCACCAGAACGACGATAATAATCAAGCCCGTCATTGCCATTCGATTGCGACGAAATATTCGAACTGTGTCGCGCAGAAAGCTGGCGCTCTCCGTTTCTTCGACATAGGCGTCGTTTGCCTGAGCGAGTTCGGTCATTTCGCCCCTCCCTTCATCTGATGGCGAATACGGGGGTCAAGAACGGAATAAAGTATGTCAGCAACCAGATTGCCGATCAGTACCAGTACAGTGGCAAACAGAACCGACCCCTGAAGTAGAGGCATATCGCGCGCCTGAATTGCGTTAACTGATATGCGGCCAATACCCGGAATGCCGAAAATCGCTTCCGTAATGACTGCGCCAGACAACAGTCCGGCAACTTGGATTGCCATGATTGTCACAACGGGAATAAGAGCATTTTTAACGGCATGGCGAAGGATGACGAAAATCTCGCGCAGGCCCTTTGCGCGCGCTGTTCTCACATAGTCGTTTCGCATGACTTCCAGCAGGCTTGACCGCGTCAAACGCGCGATAACGCCTGCCGAACTCCAGCCCAGCACAATAGCTGGCAGAATGACATATTTGAAGCCGTAGAAGCCCGATACCGGAAGCCATTTCAACTGCATGGCAAAAATATACTGCAACAGGAGCGCGGACCAGAAAACCGGCATCGAAACGCCCAGCAGCGAGAAACCCATGAAAAAATGATCGAGCGCTGAATCGCGCTTTACGGCTGACAGGATGCCGACCGGAATGCCAATCATCCATGATACGAGGGCCGCACAGGCCGCCAGATAAAGCGTGTTGGGAAACGCTTGAAGGATCAGGGTCGTGACATCGCGATTGAGCTTTATGGAAACACCCAGGTCGCCTTGAACCGCAGCGAACAGAAACCGGAAGTAACGAGTGATCAGTGGATCATCAAGATGCATCTGAGCTCGCACGCGCTCTATAACTTCAGCGCTGGCATGCTCTTTCATCAGCAAGGCGATTGGATCGCCTGGAATGATATTCATCATGATGAAGAGCAGTACGGTCACGCCGATCAAGACGGGAATGGAGACCGCAATACGCTTAATCAGAAAGGTCAGCATTGCGTGGAGGCTTTCATCTGTATGGCTAAGATAACGCCGCACGAGCATTATCTTCGGCTGACATGAATTGACGAGCTGGAGCTGGCTCATCAATTCATGCTGGGATGGAGCTGTAAGAATGGAAGTACGACCGAGGAGTAGGCATGACTCCTCGGCCAGTATGATTAGTCTTCAACTTCCATCTTATAGTAGCTCATGCTTGTCCATCCGTTCCATGGGACCACAAAATTCTTCACCCGCGGCTGTACGACAAACAGATGGTTGAGACTATACATTGGAACCCACGCAGCATCCGTCTGGACAATACGCTCGGCGAGCTTTGCATACAGTTCGCAGCGCTCGTCGGGGTTGGTCATGCTCCGGGCTTTTTCGATGCCGTCGAAAACTTCTTGATCTTCGTTATTGAAACCACGCACCGAAGTGCCGGTCTTGCTAAAGAAGGTGTAGAAGAAGTTATCCGGATCATTGAAATCGGCAGACCAGACCTGGGAATAATTGTTGATGGTGCCGCCTTTGCGCATGGCGAAATATGCCGATTCATCAACGACTTTGATTTCAGTGTTAAAACCGGCTTCTTTCAACTGCGCCTGAACGAGCTGATTCAGGTCAACCCACTTTGACGACCAGCTGCTCACTTGAGAAAAGGCAATGTCCACCCCGTCTGGATAACCTGCTTCGGCCAGCAGTTCCTTGGCCTTTTTGGGGTTATATTCAATCGGCGTGGCCGGCTTGTAACAGGTGAGACCGCTTGGAAGAACACCATTCTCGAGCTGTCCTTCACCATAGAACATCTTGTCTAGTATTTCCTGACGGTTAATACCCATCTGGAAAGCTTTTCTCACCCGCACATCGTCAAAGGGCTTAATCTTCTGGTTGATGTGGTAATAATCCAAGCCGGCAATCGGACCCTTTCGAATCTGGTCCTTCCATTTTTCGTTCTTCATAAAATATGGAACTTGCGTGATAGCTGAGTCCGTATCGAAAACGTCTATCTCGCCAGATTCGAACAACATACGCATGGTTTCCGCGTCGGGAACAACACGGATGAGAACGCCATCCAACTTGGAACGGCCTTTGAAATAATTCTCATTGGCTTCCATCATCTGGCTGTCGTTCAGATTATACTCTTTCAAAATGAACGGGCCGGTACCGTTAACAGTCTCAGGCGACAGACCATATTTGTCACCGAGTGGCTCGGTAAATTTGCGATTATAGATTGATGCCTGTGGACTGGCGAGCAGTGCAATGAAAGCCGAATAAGGTTGGACCAGAACAATCTTGACTGTATATTTATCAACAGCCTGCAAACCTGAGACGGACTGCGCTGAGCCATCAAGCCGTTCTTTCGCCCCTTCGACGAAGTCCAGGATATCGGTGTTCAACGCTTTGGTTGCAGGATTCAGCATGCGGTCATAGGTGAACACGACATCGTCGGCTGTCAGTTCCTCGCCATTATGGAACATAACGCCTTTGCGCAAATGCAAAGTGTAGGTTTTCCCGTCTTCAGAGACTTCCCAGCTTTCAGCAAGCGATGGAACGATTTCCGACTGCCCGGGAGCTACCGTTTCTGCTTCCACCAGCCGGTCATATACATTCAGCGGAATTGTATAGTCATTCGTCGTCATCTGGACGTCTATGGTCCGAGGATCGTCAGAATTCGCCAAACGTAGTATCTGATCAGCGAGTGCTGGTGACATCAAAGTCAAATTGACCAATCCGGTGGCCACTAGCAATCCAGCTCTTGTAAGCATTCTATCCCCTTTTATACATTCAACCCGAATATTCGGTTGTGTTTTGTTTTTCAGGCTTTGTGGTTCATTTCCAATGTAGACTTAAATATATTGGAAAAAATAATCATAATATCCAATAATATTTGAGTTTATTTAATTCTCCTGCGTCGAATTTACTTCATTTGCAATTGAAGGCGCGACGTCGCCGACCGAAGATAGATCGATGGCCACAAATTGAAGCAACCCTTGCATCTCCTTGAGAGCACATGGCGTTGAATACAGCTGCCCTGTGCTCCGGTTTACGTAGCCAGGTATCGCTAATCACTGGTCGCAACTCTCATTTCCCCATTTTTAGTGAAAAGCATGCGGTAGGTGGGTACAAATGTAAAATCCCAAATGGGTATGGTGTTATTCAAACCTGATATGAATCTACTAACTAAGAGACGGCCTATCTCCAAGAAAGATATGTTAGAAACAGCAGTGGATGGTTAGCCTTAAGCATTCTGTTCTCAGGCTCAGCGGACCCCGTTAAATTACAGAGTATCCGCGAGCCGTTCGAGCAGGAATGAGGGAGTTCAATCCCTGAGGAAAAACTCTTCGCGCTCAATAAGGGTTCAATATGAAGCATGACGATCGGCGTTCCCACTGTGGAAGTCGCGCCTGATATCGGCTGGCGCTGCAAGTCTTACATTGCGTTGATTGGCAACCTTATGAAACAGCCGGCGGAGTACAGCCCGCTTGGCAGGCTGAGGGTAGCAGCGCCGCCAAGCTTGCACTTAAGATTGGCGCACGTAATGCGTTGGACTGATCTGGTTCATTGGTAGATGAATTGGCACAAAATCCGGCGCCCTTACGGCACTCGGAATTTCATCCGACATAGGTTCGCGGCCGATTGGACGCCGTGCGGGGTCGGCAACAGGAACGGTCGAAAGCAGCTTCTTGGTATACGGGTGCTGAGGATTGTTAAAGACCGAGCGGCGATCTCCGATTTCCACGATCTCGCCCAGATACATGACTGCAACCCGATGTGCGATGCGTTCGACGACAGCCATATCATGGCTGATAAACAAGATTGCGATACCGATATCCCGTTGAAGGTCCATCAGCAGATTGATGACTTGCGCCTGAATTGTCACGTCAAGTGAAGCAACAGCTTCGTCCGCGATGATCAGGCGCGGATTGAGCGCCAGTGCGCGAGCAATACAGATACGCTGGCGCTGACCACCGGAAAAGGCGTGCGGGTAGCGGTCAAGGTGGTCAGCCGGGAGGTTGACCCTGGCGAGCAGATCAACAGCCCGTTCCCGCAGTTGTTTTGTTCGTCCTGCCCGATGGACACGCATGGGATCAATCAAGGCCTGTTCTATAGTCATGCGCGGGTTGAGCGATGAGAACGGATCCTGAAATACCATCTGTGCTTCGCGACGAAATCGTGTGAGCGCCGCTTTGGATGCGCCGATGAGTTCGGTTCCATCATACCGGATCGAACCGGACTGCGGTTTGTCCAGTTGCATGATGCTCCGTGCCACCGTGGACTTGCCGCAACCGGATTCGCCCACCAGCGCCAAGGTTTCGCCGGGGAAGATATCAAAGGAAACACTCTCGACCGCATGGACACGGCCGGTAGTACGTCCCAAAAGGCCGCCCTTGAGCTCAAAGCGTGTAATGAGGTTACGAACTTCAACAAGAGGAGCTTTAGCAATATTTTGCATGGCAGCATCATTCATTGCGCCACCTCCGTCAGAACCAGATCTGGCTCGTAAACAAGGAGAGGAAATTTTTCAGGTCCGTCCTTATCTGCCATGCTGCCAAGCCGCGGGACAGCCGAGATCAATGCTTGTGTATACCGATGCCGCGGATTGTTGAATATCTCGTCGACAGGTCCGGTCTCAACTATCTCCCCCTTGAGCATCACACACACGCGATCCGCGATTTCTGCAACAACGCCCATGTCGTGGGTGATGAACAGAACTGCCATACCGATTTCCCGTTGCAGCGCTCGCACCAGATCCAGTATTTGAGCCTGGATAGTAACGTCCAGCGCCGTCGTGGGCTCGTCGAGGATCATCAACGACGGCCGACATGCCAGAGCCATCGCGATCATCACCCGTTGGCGCATACCGCCAGAAAGTTGATGCGGATATTGGTCCAGCCGCCGCTCGGCATCGGGCACACGGACAAGTTTTAGAACATTTAGCGCTATCTGCCTTGCATCATTTGGCGTTTTTTTCTGGTGCCTGATAACGGCTTCCGCAATCTGATCCCCGACGGTGAAGACGGGGTTCAGGCTAGACATAGGATCCTGAAAGACGATTGAGAGTTCAAAGCCGCGCAGCCCCTCGACACGCCTTTCGGAAAGTTTTACCAGATCTGCAATCGAACCGTCCTTCAGCCGCATCAGGATTTGGCCATCAGTAATCCTCGCACCATCAAATTCAGTCAGGCGCATTACCGTCATCGCCGTCACGGATTTCCCCGAGCCGGATTCTCCCACCAGCGCGAGGGTTTCTCCATGCCCGATCTGAAACGATACTTTGCGCACGGCGCGCACGGGCTTTGCAGCGTTCGGGGCGAAACACACTTCGAGATTTTCAACGGACAGGATGATGTTGTCGGGAAGGGCTAAACTACTTGTCGATATCCTGGTCAAACTGGTTCCCCTTGCGATTGGCCCGCTTTTTGGGAACATCTAATGCTTTGTCCAAAGCTCGTGTCAACATACCGTCTTCGTAACAAATGGCTTGCCGCGGGGACAAACAGCTGGCGGGAAGAGACCAACCATGCCTATTCAATCAAAAAATCCGGCCGAGAGTGCTTCTGAAAAAGGTTATGCAAACTTTGCATTACCCTCTCTGTTTTCGCATGGACACTCTCAGCGCAGCTTAAGTGCGGGATCGATAAGGCTGCGCGCGCGGCTCTGGTTTTCTGCGAGATATTTCCAGAATGCCTCTGCATCCCGGTCTTTCGCGCCAGCGCGCCGGAAGATTCGAATTTCTATCTCCAAGGACATTTGCTGGCCGCCGATTTGAGTCAATTCGTTCTGGCTGATCGATTTCTGCACACATATCTGGGGCAACCACGCGATCCCTTGACCGGCGATAGCCATTTGTTTGAGGCCCTCCGCAAGCGAGGATTGATACACGGTGCTGAGGTTGAGCGGACGTCGCCAGCGTGACTGGATGAGAGAAATGAGCTTTCCCAGATAGCCGTCATTCCATGAATAGGAAAGGTAAGGAATTCTTTCGCCCTCAACCGTGTCCAGATCGTAAAGAGGTTTGCCTGCTGCATCAGTTCCCGAGACGAGGATGAGACGATCTTTTCCAATCTGCAAAGATTCGAACGGCCCCGCTTCGAGAACGGGTGGCCCATCAGGGTGGTCATAAGTAATCGCGAAGTTACATTTTCCAGAAGACAGGTGTTCAATACATTCGAGAAAATCACCCGTGTGCATACTGCAGCGAACAGGGGAACTCGGAAATCCGGAACCGCTGATCCAGTTCGGGAAGAAGTAGATCGCCAGTGTGTGCAGGGCGGCGAATGTAAGAAGCTGCGAATTGGCGCCCGCAACATTGTGGCAATCGGTGCGAAGACGGTACATGTCTCTAACGAGTTCCTGACAGCGCGGTACGAACATGTTACCAGCACTTGTCAAATGCACCGGATAGGTACTTCGATCAAGAAGATCTGCGCCGACCCATGACTCCAGCGACCTGATGCGCCGACTGAACGCTGGCTGCGAAATATTTCGCGATGCAGCAGCCGTGGAGAAATTCCGCGTCGCAACAATTTCCAGGAAGTCCTCGAGCCAAGCTAGCTCCATAACGACCTCATGCGTTATTTGCATAATTCATTCTAACTACGCATTGGACACCGATGCAAGTGTGCTCCTAGCTTAAATTCAAAAGAAGACTGCAAGACCAAATAGGGGAACATATCCATGAAACGTGCTTTGGCTCTGGCCCTTTCCTGTGGCCTTGGCCTGGCGGTGGCGCCTGCTGTCGCGCAGACCAAGAATCCAGGAACATTTGTCTTTCTTTGGACTGACGATATTCAGTCCTTCGATCCGGCCTATATTGCAAATACGCCCAGTTCCTACGGCGTGCTGAACGTCTATAGTCGCCTTCTCAATTATAACGGTTCACAGATTTCGGAATTTGTGCCCGCCCTTTCCAGCGAGGTGCCGACGCTGGAAAACGGACTTATAAAACAGGGCAGTGACGGATCGATCAGCTATACGTTTCCCATCCGCAAGGACGTCCACGCTCACAAAGTAGGGATTAAGGGTAGCGACGGTAAGATAACCTGGCAAAACTACGACGGTTTGGCGGGTGACCAGAAGGCGAAGATAGAACCTGGATATGGCCAGATCACACCTGAAGACGTGCGATACTCGCTGTTGCGGGCTATTCTCATGGGTCAATCATGGATGTCGAACGCCATCACCGAGGTGGTAACAGCCGGGAAATATCCGGATGTCACGAAGTGGGTCGAGACCGAGGCAAATGTCAAGGATATCAAAGACGCCGATCCTCAAGCCCTCCGCAATGTTTATGACCAGCTTGCATCACAAATTACCGTCGAAGGGGACAATGTCGTCCTGAAACTTCCGAAATCCTTCCCGGCTACGCTCGGTGTTCTGGCTCTCCCTTTCGGTGCTTCCATTGTTGACAAGGAATGGGTTGCTTCGGTCGGCGGGTGGGATGGCAATGGTGATACGTGGATAAAATATTATCGTCCCGAGCTTGGCGACGACCCGTTGTTTGCCCAGGAAAACGGTACCGGGCCTTTCATGCTCGAAGAATGGGATCGTACTGATCGCCGCATCACGCTCAAGCGGTTCGATAATTACTTCATGGGACCAGCAAAGCTCGAGCGCGTGGTCATGCGCACGGTGCCGGAATGGACGACACGACGCCTGCAACTCCTTTCGGGGGACGCCGATTTCGTCACGGCTCCCGTTGAATTTCTTGATGAACTCGGCAAGACCGAGGGTGTCAAGGTTGTTGACGGACTGCCTAAGGTTTTCAGTCGCGGACTTTATTTTGCGTGGCCTTTGGATGACGCGGACAATCCCGCACTCGGCAGCGGCAAGCTTGACGGAAACGGTATTCCGCCGGATTTCTTCGCCGACATTGATGTGCGCAAAGGTTTCAACTACGCACAGAACTATGATGCGCTTATCAAACAGGTTCTTCTGAACAAGACCGTCCAGTCGCGTGGCCCGACCGTGCGCGGCATCATGGGCTATCGTGACGATTCTCCTATCTATAGCTACGATCCGAAGAAGGCCGCAGAACATTTCAAGAAGGCTTTCGGCGGCAAGCTCTGGGAAACAGGCTTTACCTTCACGGCCTATGTACAGGAAGGCACGCCGCAGGGTACAGCCGCATTGTCTGCACTGCAGCAGGGTTTGCAGCGCATCAATCCCAAGTTCAAGATGAAGATCCAGTCGCTGCCTTGGGCATCGATTTCGGACAAGCTCAATAATCGCGAAAAGCCGGCGTCTCCGCTGACCTATATGGGCTGGGGCCCAGACTATTCCGATCCAGGTGGTCCGCTCGGTGCAGCAACTTACTATCTTTCACCAACAGGTCTCGTTGGCGGCATGCTCGGCGATGGTTATCGGGGGCTGATGGCCGAAAAATTCAAACCCTTGCTGGACGAGGCTTGGGCTTCCTCTGACCCTGCCGTTCGCGAACCAATCTATGCAAAACTGCAGACGATGTCTCACGACTACGCAACCACCCAGTTCCTCTGGGAAGATTTCGGCTACATCGTTACCCGGAGTAATATCGACGGTTACGTACATAACATGATCCTCTACGGTGCCTGGGATTTTTACCCGGTGACCAAGGCTGACTGAGCCCTTGCTGAAACGTGCCGGGCGATACGATCGCCCGGCTCTTTTCCCCAACTCCAAGCGAAACGGATTCTGGTGTGCTGAATTACGCTTTGAGGCGGTTGCTGACGCTTCCCGTCGTCCTTTTTGCCTTGTCATTGATGCTCTTCGCGCTGCAGATGTCGCTATCGCCAACACAACGGCTGGCGGCTTACGCTCCTTCGCCTGACTTTCTCAAAGGGGGACAGGAGAGCATCCGGCGCATGATCGAACAATACGGGCTTAACGATCCCTTCCACGTTCAATACGGCAGATGGATCGGTAATATCATGACCGGCAATCTCGGTTGGTCCGAGACTGCACGTCAACCTGTATCCCATGCGCTGACGTCTCTTTTGCCTGCAACACTGGAGCTGGTTCTACTGGCCTTCATTCCAAGTTTTCTGCTTGCGATCTATCTGGGCTCGCGTGCGGGCATTTATCTCAACAAATGGCCGGATCACCTTATCCGTATATTCACCATTCTGGGGTGGTCGTTTCCTGTCTACGTCTTTGGACTGTTGATGCTGCTGATTTTTTATTCCGCGCTTGACTGGTTTCCGCCGGGAAGGCTCAGCCAATGGGCGCAAGCGACTGTCATGTCCCCGGATTTCACCAGATATACCGGCGCCAATACCATTGATGCGATCCTCAATGGCAATCTTCAGATATTCTGGGATTCCCTTCGTCACCTTGCAGCCCCTGTCATTACGTTGACCTATGTCAATCTCGCCAGCATGACCCGTGTGATGCGAACCTCGATGCTGGAGACCCTCCGTCAGGATTATGTGCGTACTGCACGAGCCAAGGGTATGCCTAAACGCGTTGTGGAACTGCGCCATGCCCGCCGCAATGCGCTTCTACCCGTTACCACAATTGCTGGCATGGAGCTGGCGACGATGATGGGCGGCGTCGTTATCACGGAAACCATCTTCGATTATGCCGGGCTTGGTCAGTTCGCCGCCAAGTCTGCCGCCAATCTGGATTTTCCGGCAATTCTCGGCTTCAGCCTCTATTTCGCGATCGTGCTTGTACTAATGAACCTGATCGTTGACCTGATTTATCCGTTACTCGATCCAAGGGTGAAGACACGATGAAATTGCTGCGATATCTGCTGCGTAATCCTGTCTCGCTCATTGGAGTCCTGATTTTGCTGGCCTTTGTGCTGGTGGCGATATTCGCGCCGGTACTGGCGCCGCCGCAGGAATTCCAGATGTCGGTCTATGACACGCCGCGAGCCGGCTTTCTGGCGACACCGCAACCGCCCTCCGCCGAAGCGATCTTCGGGACCACGGAAGGTCAGTATGACATCTATTATGCAGTCATATGGGGCACCCGTACGGCCTTCAAGATCGGCCTCGGTGTGGTCGCCATTTCCGTGTTGATCGGAACATTGATCGGTTCTGTCGCCGCCTATTACGGCGGTGCAGTCGATGAGATTCTGATGCGCATTGTCGACGTATTCATGGCTGTTCCATTCCTGATTGCAGCCATGGTCCTGACCGCCCTTCTTGGAAAGGGCATCGGTCCGATTACGATCGCGCTGACAACTTTTGGCTGGATGGGATACGCCCGCGTCATCCGCAGCGAAATCCTGCGTATTCGTGAGATGGATTATGTCCATGCCGCCCGAAGCTATGGAGCCGGAGATCTTCGTCTTATTGCGTTGCACATTCTGCCCAACGCCTTTTTTCCCGTCCTTGTTCTGGCCACCATGGCGACGGGCTCAATGGTACTTTCGGCTTCAGCGCTCAGTTTCCTTGGTGTCGGCACTGAGGAAGGCTATGCAGACTGGGGGCAATTCATCGCGTATTCGCGAAACTGGATCGTGGGTCAGCCGGGAAACCCTTTCCAATACTGGTACACGCTGGTCTTTCCCGGCGCTGCAATCTTTCTCTTTGTTTTGTCATGGAACCTTGTCGGCGACGCGCTGCGAGATGTTCTTGATCCTCGCCACTCAAGCTGAACCTCGGGAGTATTGTTGTGTCCAAGCTTTCAAATCAATCAATTGAACTCTTCGAAAGCCTTATCCGCCATGAGGTGGAAGACAAGACCATACCTTCAATTTCCTATGCACTTGTTGATCGGGACGGATTGCTGGCGGAAGGGCATATTCAGCATCCCGAACGACATTTCGAGATGAATGCTCGAACATGTTTCCGTATCGGTTCGATTACCAAAGCCTTCACTTCGGTCGCGATTATGCAATTGGTCGAGAAGGGCCTTTTAGACCTCGACGTGGATGTTTCTGAATATCTTCCAGGTTTTCAGCCTATCAATCCGTTCGTCGGTCGTGAAAGTGGGCCTTTCGGCTCCCATATCAGCCTTCGCAAGTTGATGAGTCATACCGCCGGTATCGTCCGGGAACCCAAAAGCGGCCATTATCTTGACGCCCATCGCCCTCCGCTTGCAGATACAGTGGCCGAGCTTGCAACTTCAACACTCAAACAGGACCCCAGCGCCGGAACCATGCATTATTCCAACGCCGGAATTGCGGTAGTTGGACTGGTTATCGAGAAGGTAACACGCAAGAGCTATGCAGACTATATAACTGACAATATCCTCAAGCCTCTCGGTATGTATGACACCTCCTCGGGTATGGCAGAGGGTATTCGCGAACGTCTCGCGCCTGCTGAGATGTGGACTATAGACGGGGATAGTCCCGCGCCGGTCTTCAGCCTCGGTGGTTCTCCTGCTGGAAACATTTTCTCAACTAACCGTGACATGGCAAGCTACGCGAGATGTCTTCTGCGCGGTGGTTTTACGCCCAATGGTCATTCCGTTATCAGCCCTGCTTCATTGCGGGAGATGTGGACGCCGATTGGAAGGCGACCAACCGGCCACGACCGAACCCAGAACGGCTATGGACTGTGTTTTGGTGTTGGCGACATGGATGGCTGGACTTCAGTTGGACATGGCGGAGCGGTTTATGGTTATGCATCCCAGATGACCTTGCTCCCCCGTGCTGGATTTGGCGTTCTTATCTTTGCCACACTGGATTTTGCCAATCAGATTGCCTCGCGCCTGGCTGGCGATGGTTTGCGTATTGCATTGTCGGAAAATGGTATGGGCAAGCGCCCGCACGGCGTCCAGGTGCCGCCCGCTATAACTGACGAGCAGTTTGCCACCCTTCCAGGCCTTTACCGTCAGGTTGAAAGTGGTGAAGTTATCGAGGTAAAGGAAAAGGCAGGCAAACTCTATCTCATGGGAGAGGGTGTGCCTCTGCAAATTCGTCCGAAGTCCAAGAACCATTTTGTCATTGACGGTCGCATCTACGGTCGTGGAGCAGATTATCCTCATATGGATGTCTCGTTTCCCGAACCCGGCAAACTCGATTGGAAAGGTCAGGAGTGGCTGAAAGCCGATAGCCTTCCTACAGAGCAAGTTCCAACGGAAATAGCCTCTCATCTGGGCAGATACGGGCCAGACTTTAACATCACATACCTGACTTATAGCCACGGCCAACTCAAATGCCTGATCGAGTATTTCTGCACGCATACTTGCGAACCTGTCGATGGCAACCGGTACCGCATGCGCGGGTTGCTTTATGAAGAAGAAATACTGGAGCTGGGCGCAACTGACGAGGCCGGGCGAACCGGTATACGGGTCGGACCGATGTTTCTGGAACGTCGGGAAGCCGGAAAGGCCGCCTGAAAGAGGGCTCGCGGCCAGCCAAGTTAGTCTCAGAATATTAACGCACCTTCGGGCGCACGTATGCGGATAAGGAGCGAAGTCATGAAAATATTCATAAGCGCGGATATCGAAGGTACGGCTGGTATCACCAACTGGGACGAGGCGCGAAAAGGGCATGCTGACTACGAAGAGTTTCGCGAATATATGACAGACGAACTGGTCGCCGCCTGCGAGGGTGCACGGGCAGCAGGTGCGAAGGAGATCGTGGTAAAAGATGCACACTCTACCGCGCGTAATCTGATCCTCTCGAAACTTCCCGACTATGTTCGCATCGTCCGGGGCTGGAGCGGGCACCCCGACGCCATGATGTTTGGTATTGACCGCAGTTTCAGTGCGGCGCTGTACACCGGTTATCACAACAAGGCTGGCACCGATACCAATCCGCTAGCTCACACGTTGACTGGCACTGTTTCGCGAATGCTGATCAACGGCGAAGTTGCTTCTGAATTCACGCTGAACGCCCTCTGTGCGGCACGCTATGGCGTACCTTCGACGTTTCTTTCGGGGGATTCGGGAATGTGTAGCGAAGCGCATGAATTCGTGTCTGGTATTCGCACGGTCGCCACCAGCGAAGGACATGGCCCCGCAACCTCCTCTTTGTCACCGCAGGCTGCCGTTAAAGCAATTCGCGACGGCGTTGAGCGGTCGTTATCGCGCGACCTGTCCAAATGCCTTCCAAAACTCGCAAACACGTTCGAGCTCATTGTGGAATACACAAACCCAATCGAAGCCTATCGAGGCAGTTGGTATCCGGGGATCGAACATCCGGCCCCCCGCACACTGCTTTTCAGAGCTAATGACTTTTTCGATATTCAGCGTGCAATTCGATTTGTCGTCTGATTATGCTGAAATTTTGCAACTGTGTCTGAGTTGGGCTTTGATGCGTCGATTTATTGAGGTTCGTGTTTGAGATTGTAACGAGCGTCGCACATGGTCTTGACTGTAAAGAATTATGGTACTCGCAATCGAGCGCCATAATTCGATCTATCAGGACCAACAGGGAAGGCGAACGACACAGTGACTGCCACATTGTGTGATCTTGCCCGCTGAAAAATGCCAAGCTGAAGCGTTTCGCTGCGATTTTACGAGAGGCCCACTAAAACTCATTATACCAGATTGAGGCTTTTCATCACTTTGCGCAGGGTTGAAACGCTTTGATAGCCCGCTTCCACGCTCGCCATGGCCAATGGGACACCTTCGGCCTGACGACGCATCACATGGGAAGCACGCAGGCGCTGACGCCATTCAATAAAGCTCATCCCAGTTTCCTGGCGAAACTTGCGCGTCATCGTCCGGCGGCTCATGCCCACCTCTTCAGCCCAGTCATCAATGGTAAGGTCCAGACCCGGATTTCCAAGAAGATTCCGGCACAGCTTTCGGAGCTGTTTTTCTGTCGGAAGCGGTACCGTCAAAGGCTGCCTGCCCGCGCAGCGGATTTCGTCCAGAATGAGAGCGGAAAGATGCCTCCCACGTCCGTTTTCGTCATAAAGCAGGGGCTCCTTGGCAAGCGCCTGTATGCTGGCGTCGAGCAAGGCGGAAACTTTGAGGACCCGCGTCTCCTCCCATAAGTCGCGTGAAATGTTCTCTTCAACATAGACCGAATACATTTCCGTTTCGCCGAACGTTTCCACCGCATGCGGCAGATCTGGTCTCAATAACACCGCATAACCGCTTGGAAGCATGAACGCGCCCTCTTCGGTCAGCGCCGTCATGTAACCGGTATTCCCGTAGAGCAATTGACCGCGCTGATGACTATGCCAGCCAAAATTCATGCCGGTTTTATATTCACGCCGCATGACAGCCAGAGGCCGCGGTAAATTCTGATAGTCGATGGCGTGTTTCGGTCGCATGCAGATTTCCGTTTGGCCCAAATTGACTGAAATTGTCATATTTAACGGAAATTGCAGAATTTTGACCCAATTGCAACGGAGTTTGGCCTGACTCCATCAAGGTTGCTGAAATATATTCAGCTGCGTAACGCGTTCATTGATAAGCACAAATTAGAATTATTCTGAAATTCGAGTTTGCGCAACGCCAAAATCATCGCATAGCCCGCAGCCATGATCAGCCAGCGGGAGAAAGTGCCGTCGGCTGGCCGGCGGCAAGGAGAGTCGAATTGAATACGAGTGGTGCTGCGCGCAAACAGGGCACAAAGAACCCACGCAGGACGAGCGTCAAGTCTCTGCTGGAAACCGTAATTTTGGGTGGTGCGGCTTCCATCGCAATCGCATCGCCATCCGCAGCGCAGGAGACCGGAATCCTCAAGCTCGACACGATCGAGATACAGACGTCGGATGGGAAAGGCCCGCGTGCTCCTGTGGAAGGTTATATTGCCGAGCATAGCCGTGCCGCAACCAAAAGTAACGTGCCGATCCGGGAAGTTCCCCAGTCAATTTCGGTTGTGACCCGTGACAACATGAACGACCGCGCGGTGCAGTCGGTCAGCGAAGCGATGCTCTATAGCGCCAATGTGAACGCACAGCGTTATGGTGCCGATGTTCGTTCGGACTATTTTACGGTGCGCGGCTTTCCAGCCGATCTTTATCTGGATGGCCTGCGCATTCCCCAGATTGCCAGCCAATCTGGCGGCTATTCCGGCTTCGTCGTCGAACCTTATTCTCTGGAAAGCGTGGAAATCCTGCGCGGCCCGAGTTCCGCCCTGTTCGGTCAGAGCAATGTGGGCGGCATCGTCAATATGGTCAGCAAGCAGCCGCAGGCCGAAGCTTCGCACGAGATTTATCTGCGCGGCGGAAGCTTTGAACGTAAGGAATTCGGTGCCGATATTACAGGGCCTATCAACAACGACCCGCGCTTCACCTATCGTCTGAACGGAATTTTCCGCGATAGCAACACATCCTATGATCTGGGCAAGAATGATCGTATTGCGATCAATCCCAGTTTCGCCTGGCGGCCGGATGCCGATACCAGCCTCGTGGTTTCCGGCGGTTATCTGAAGGACGATATGGGACAGGCCGGCGTCATAATCCCGGCCTATGGCAGCGTGTTGCCAAACCCGACTGGACAGACGATCTCACGCGAGTTTTCCGATGGAGATCCGCGCAATTCGATCTACAAGAAAGAGATCGGTTATGCGGGCTACGATTTCGAGCACCGTTTCAACGACACGTTCACTCTGCGCCAGAATTTTCGCTACTCGCATATGAAGACGGATTATCGCAATCTGTTTACCGGCGTCATCCCGACAAAGGGCTGGGACGGGCATACGATTCCCCGCACCAACTATCTGGCCCAGCCCGAACTGGATGCGATTGCCTTCGATACGCAATTGGAGTCGCGTTTCGATACGGGACCGGTGGCTCATACGCTTCTTGTGGGCTTCGATCAGCAATGGCAACGTCTCGACAATTATACTGCCTCGGCAAGCGGCCCCACGCAGGATCTTTTCAACCCGACCTATGGCCAGCCTCTCGCCGAGCTGTCGCCGACAACGCGGCTTTTGCAGAAGCAGTACCAGACCGGCATTTATGTTCAGGACCAGATCGAAGCCGGCAAGCTGCGTGTCACGCTGGGCGGCCGCAAGGATTTCGTCAGCATCCGTTCCGCACAGACCGCACTCGCATCAGGGAAGACGACGGATTACGAACAGGATCCAGACAAGTTCACAGGCCGCGTGGGGGTGGCTTACCTGTTCGATTCAGGCCTCGTTCCATATGCCTTGTACTCGACTTCGTTCCTCCCGACATTGACACTCGCCGATACGCCGCTCAAACCTACTACCGGCACCTTGAAGGAAGTGGGCGTGAAATATGCACCGGAGGGAGAGGATTACACCGTCACACTTTCGGCTTTCGAGGCTGAGCAGCAGAATGTCGTGAACCGTATCTCCGGCGTTTATTACCAGACTGACGAAGTGCGGGTTCGCGGGATCGAGCTTGAAGGAACTGCACGTCTTTGGGACAGGCTGAACCTCACCGCTGCATTGAGCTTCCAGGACCCCGAAGTCAGCGAAAGCCAGAATCCTGACCAGATCGGCAAATTGCCTTATACCGTGCCGAAGAACCAGCAATCCGTGTTCCTGAGCTACGACATGCCGTTGCCGGGCAATATCGAAGGCAACCTTGTCGTCGGTGGGGGTGTGCGTCGCATCGGAAAGACGGCGGGCGACACGCTCAACACCTTCTATGTGCCGTCCTATACACTGGTGGATGCGTTTCTGCGTTACGACATCGGCAGCTATCGTTTGCAGGTCAATGCTTTCAATCTCGGCGACAAGAAATATGTGGCCGGCTGCAATTCCACCAGCCAGTGCTATTATGGTCAGGGTCGTTCCATCGTCGCGACGACGAGCGTTCGATGGTAACAGTTTTTTCGCGGCGTGATATTCTTGTAGGGGCGGCCTTGGCTGCCCTTACATCTATTGCCCGCGCGGAGCCCTCGAAAATTGTAACGCTGGAATGGGCGGCAACTGAAACTCTTCTTTCGCTCGGCATTGTTCCTGTCGGGGTTGCCGATCTGGCTGGGTATCGCCAGTGGGTGAACATCGGGAACGATAAGCTTTCCAGTGCGGTCGAGGTCGGCGGGCGTCAGCAGCCGAGCCTTGAGGCCTTGATGCGTCTCAAGCCCGATCTCATTGTCACATCCGCATTGCGCCATGGCGCCATTGCGGCTCGACTGACCGAAATTTCGCCAACCTTGCTGCTCGACGAAGGTTCCGAAAAGTCCGACTTCTACGACAACATCAAAGCCGGGCTTCTGGCTTCGGGCAAAGCGGTCGGGCGAGAGCCGGAAGCACGTGAGGAATGGGTCTCTTTTGAAGAGCGTCTTTCCTCAGCGCGGGCGAAGCGCTTGCCACAGGAAGCGAGGATTGTCATTGCACAGCCATTGCCGGGCGTCGCCCGTCTGCGCATCTTTACATCCAATTCC
This sequence comes from Brucella sp. NBRC 14130, assembly GCF_040371715.1. Lineage (NCBI taxonomy): Bacteria > Pseudomonadati > Pseudomonadota > Alphaproteobacteria > Hyphomicrobiales > Brucellaceae > Brucella > Brucella sp. NBRC 14130. The sequence continues at coordinate 4,704 of NZ_BAABTE010000011.1, read as the reverse complement.
GCCGCGATGACGACGCTGTCAAAAGCCGGATTTTCCACGGCTGTCGATCTTGGCAGCCAGTCCTTCGGTTTCACCACGCTGCGGCTGGAAGATCTCGCCGTGCTCGATGCCGACACGCATCTCTGTCTTCTTGGGGATGAGCCTCCGCGGGAACTGACGGAAAGCGACCTTTGGCCGGTCCTGCCAATGGTCGCGAGCAATCAGGTGCACGCAATAGGTCCCGATATCTGGCCCTTCGGTTCCACACGGTCGATGTTGCGTCTGCTGGACCGCGTGGAAAGCGTGCTCCCCGCCTGACCCAAACGCGATGAGCATTATTCTACGCAAAACCATTCTTGCGGGAAATGGTCCGGCATTCCGGGCCGGATACAAGCAGGAGTTATCGCGATTGACGGCGCATCAGCAGAATGAATAACGGCGCTCCGATGAACGCGGTGACAATCCCTGCGGGAATTTCCCGCGGCGCTATCAGGGTTCTTCCAAACATATCCGCGAAGGCGGTGAGGATCGCTCCAATAAGCGCCGTAACGGGCACGAGCTGGCGATAGCGGGCGCCGCTGCACAACCGCGCGGCATGCGGAGCGATCAATCCCACGAAGCCTATTGCGCCAACCGTCGCCACAGCACCCGCCACCGCGAGCGAGGCCAAAAGCATCGTCCATATCCGGGCGGACATTGTGTTGAGACCGATGGATTCCGCTTCGTCCCGCCCCATTGCCAGAATATCGAACCGCCTTGCGAGTATCATCATCAAGGGGATGACGACGAGCCAGGGAGCAAGTGCTGTGACATCCTGCCAGTTGCGGCCATGCGTGGACCCCGCCAGCCAGGAAAGCGCCTCGGCGACCTGCAATTTGGCTTCAATGACGATGATTGTGCTGACCGCCGCGAGACTGGCGGCAACCGCAATGCCGGTCAGCGCGGTGCGCTCGGGCGACATCCGGATCGAAAGAAGCGAAATGCACAGGACGACCAGACCTGCGCCGAGCAAGGCGAGAAGCGCGAATAACGGACTGCCGGGCACGACCCCGATCAAAAGTCCGGCAAGACCGGCAAGCGCAGCCCCTTGCGACAGGCCCAAGGTTTCCGGACCCGAAAGCGGATTGCGAGTGACGAGTTGAAGCAGCAAGCCAGCGCATGCAAGCAGCGCTCCCGCCCCCATGGCGATCAACACGCGCGGCATGCGCAGGGCATAGACGGTATTCCAATCGGTTTGCCAACCGGCCACTCCGTCACCGGAGATCAGCCCGAGCAGGAAAGCCGCCACCATCAATCCGACGAGAACGGGGTAGAGCACTGTTTTCCGCTGAAACAAAACCTTTTGCGAAACGACGTTTGCGCGCGTGCGCGTCTCTCCTTTGAGCCTGCGAAGAACCAGAATCAGGACGGGGGCAGCGAAACAGGCGGCGAAAACTCCAGCAGGGATGATCGTGCCATGGCTGCTCAACAGCTGTGCCGCAACATCGGCGGCGAGAAGTGCGACAGCCCCCAAAAGCGCGGCTGCCGGCAAAAGAAGACCGTGTTTGTGAAAACCAATTGCCCGCAGGAAATTCGGGACGGCGAGGCCAATGAAGCTGATCGGTCCCGCGATGGAAACCGCCGCGCCGGAAAGGACGACCGTAGCCAGCAAACCGATGATGGCCGGCGCTTTCCCCAGTCCGAGACCCGAGGCCATGTCATTACCGAGCGCCATGACATCGAATTGTCGCCCCAGGAGGGCAAGCAGCAATATTCCGGCCAGTATTGCTGGCGCCAGCGAAGCAACCCTGGTCCAGCCGGATTGCTCCAGAAGACCGGAAGACCACAAAAGAATGCCCGATGCCCGATCGTCGGCCATAAGCACAATCGCTGATGAAAGAGCCGAGAAGGCGAGGGAGATTGCCACCCCTGCAAGCGCAAGCCGAACCGGCTGCGCACGCAATCCGCCCCCCACCAGAAGACAGAGACCTCCGCCGATGGCTCCGCCGAGGATCGTTGCGAGAAAGCCCGGAAAAGCGAATGGAAGCAATAGACTGGCAATAATGAGGGCCAGTTGGGCACCGCTGGTGACAGCCAGTATGTCGGGTGCGGCCAATGGGTTGCGCAGCACCGTCTGCATGACAGCGCCCGCAGCTGCAAGGGCGGCGCCGACAAGAACAGCGGCAAGAGCCCGGGGCAGGCGGATGGTTTCAATGATGATCTGCGCCAGCGACTGGGGCCGCGACGGCGCCTGCAAAACGTCGGACAGCGTGACGTTACCACTGCCGACAAGGAGTTCGGCGATAATCAGCCCCAGCAGTAGCACCGACGCCAGTAAAAACAGGCCGAACACATGGGTTCGGGGCTTGGCAGCTTCCGCGACGGCGTCCCGTGACCTCATCTCGCGGCCTGATTTTGATCATCGACAATCCAGCGCGGCAGACAGAAGGAGATCGGCAGCACAGGGTGGGCGATAACGTCCATGTCGAACTCAAAGGCTTCCTTGAGATGCTGTCTCGTCAGGACGCTTTGCGGGTCGCCGGAAGCCATAAGCCGCCCCTTGCGCATTAGAATGACATCGTCAGCCAGCTCAATTACCTGATTGAGATCGTGGAGTACGGCTATGATGGTGAGGTTACGCTCTCGGTTGAGCTTTTTCAGAAGAGTAAGAAGCTCGGACTGATGCCGTATATCGAGAAAGTTCGTCGGCTCATCAAGGAAGAGTACGGAGGGGTTCTGCGCCAGAGCAAGCGCAACCCAGGCTCGCTGCCGTTCGCCGCCCGACAAGGAAGCGACCTGCCGGTGCCGAAGATTTTCCAGTCCGACCTGTGTAATCGATTGTGCGATGATGGCCCGGTCCGCCTGCCCCAGACGCGAGAGCAATCCCCGATGAGGATGGCGACCATTTTCAACGAGTTCCTCGACCGTAAGGCCTGCCGGAACTTCAGGCATCTGCCCAAGTACCGCGACCTTTCTGGCAAGTTCGTTGCGGCGCATGCCGCTGATGTTCCGTCCCTCGAAAAGCACGGTGCCCTGCGAGGCTTTTTGCAGGCGGGCCATGCAACGCAACAATGTGCTTTTGCCGGAACCGTTGGCGCCGCATATCGCAGTTATACGACCGGCGCTGACAGAGACATTAATGGATGTCAGCGCAGGCGAACCGTCATAGTCGACGGATAAATCGTTGACTTGAATGACTGCCGGCTTCGTCTCCATTCTCGAATTCTGTTCCGGCAAGGTTCACGCGGCTTTCATTGAAACTAGGACGATCTGAAATAATAATAATTCCGGGCTGAGGCAAGCGACTTCGCAGCTCTACTGCACCCAAAAACAAAGTCGCTTTGAGGCTACTGGAACTTTTGTGACGGAGCCTTTCACTTGCCAGCCTCTCTCGAGGAGATGGTTTACTGGCTGATGAATTTACGGAAGCGTTCCGACTTTGAGTTGGCGAAGACGTCTTCGGGCTTTCCGTCTTCTTCCACCAGGCCCTGATGGAAAAACACGACGCGGTTGGAGACGTCACGGGCAAAGCCCATTTCATGGGTCACGACCAGCATGGTGCGGCCCTCTTCTGCGAGGCCACGCATGACGCGCAGCACTTCACCGACCAGTTCCGGATCAAGGGCTGAGGTCGGCTCGTCGAACAGCATGACCTTCGGCTTCATCGCCAGCCCGCGCGCAATCGCGGCGCGCTGCTGCTGTCCGCCCGAAAGGTGCGCCGGATAGAAGTCACGCTTGTCGGCAATGCCGACCTTTGCCAGCAGCGCTTCTGCTTCCGCCACGCATTCCGCGCGCGGACGCCCCTGCACATAGATCGGCGCTTCGATGATGTTTTCCAGAATGGTCTTGTGCGACCACAGATTGAAGCTCTGGAACACCATGCCCAGTTCCGAACGGATGCGCGAAACCTGCTTCTTGTCGGTCGGATAGGCTTCGCCCTTCGCATTCTTCGCCATGCGGATGGTTTCGCCCGAAACCGTCACCGTGCCCGAGGATGGGGTTTCCAGAAGATTGATGCAGCGCAGGAAGGTCGACTTGCCGGAGCCGGACGAACCGAGGATCGAAATGACCTCGCCTTCGCGCGCTTCGAGCGAAATGCCCTTCAGCACCTCATTGGCGCCAAAGCTCTTGCGCAGGTTTTCGACTTTCAGAGCCACCGGTGCATTGGGAGAGACGATTTTGCTCACGATGTTTGTCCTTCGGATGAGAGCTTGACGACGGGCTGGCGCAGATAAGGGGTGAGCCTGTATTCTGCAAACATCAGCACACGGGTCAGGACGAAGTTGATGGCAAGGTAGATCGCACCGGCGATCACGAAGATTTCGATCGCCCGATAGCTCTCGGCGATCAGCTTTGCCGCGATACCGGTCACTTCCATGAGCGTGATGATCGATGCAAGCGAGGTTGCCTTGATCATCGAGATCATCTCATTGCCATAACCAGGCAGCGCCTGGCGGATGGCAAGCGGCATGACGATGCGGCGGAAGCAGGTGAAGGACGACATGCCGCAAGCTTTCGCCGCTTCGATCTGGCCATGCGGCACCGAGAGCAGGCCGCCGCGGATGATCTCGCTGGCATAGGCCGCATTGTTCAAGGTCAGGGCGATGATCGCACACCAATAGGGCTCGCGCAGGATGGGCCACAGGAAGGAATAGCGGATGGCCGGAAACTGGCTGAGGCCGTAATAGATGATGAATATCTGGACCAGAAGCGGCGTTCCACGGAACACGAAGACGTAAAGGCGGG
>NZ_BAABTE010000010.1:0-160918 GCF_040371715.1 Brucella sp. NBRC 14130 | reverse complement strand
AATCCTGTCAGCGCCTCGTCTGCGGTGCCGGGCTTCTAGATCAGTCAAACCAACCTGTCAACCACTTTTTTCGAAGAAAATCACAAACTTAATCGAAGTTCTTTTCTTCTAACATCAACAAGACTCATTGCCCCGTCAACGCCGCCAGCCTACCAACACCCAGCATCTCTGCCAGACACCTTCAACCAACTCCAAGGACGCATCAGCCTGCCGCTTGCGGCGCCGCCGCCCTCGTTGTGGCGCCATATAGACCCCACCAAACAAAACTGTCAACGACCAATCATAACTTTTTCCAAAAATTCTTTCCACAGGCATCAAAGAAAAAAGGGCCGCTCAAAGCGGCCCTTTTTCAAAAGTATGTAGGAATGCGATATGCTAATCAGGTTCGTATTCGCGCGCACCATCATCCTTGGAGAACAATACGCATGGTCCCTGGGAACCGCGGGGATCATATGCATAGCCTTTAGACGCAAGCGCTTGGGTCATGTCCCGAATGCCAGCCAGTCCATAGAGATGGTCGTGCAATTCAAGGAAGATGCGCTCCACGCCTGTCAAATCCGCGTTTTGCAGCAGATCACGCTCGGCGCCCTCGATATCCATAACGAGGACATTGATGCCGTGGTGAGCGATGAATTCGTCAATATTGGTCGAGGACAGTTCTATGGCATGTTCGTAAGGCCCCTGATTCTCGTCCATGGACGACATCCAGAGATCACGCCGCACATAAAAGCGGAACGAACTGGGCTCACCCGCAGTCAGTATCCCTTGTGACAGCACCACATTACTGAGACCGTTGGCGCCGACAACACGCCGGGCCAGTGCCGCTGTTGCCGGGTTCGCCTCGAAAGCCCAAACCGACACATCGGCTATCCTGGCAATAATGGAGGTGATAATTCCGATGCCTGAACCGAGTTCCAGTACACGATCCCCTGGCTTGACCGCCTTGAAAATCGAACGTGCTTCCTTGGCCTCATAGCTGCCACTTGTCAAAGCCTGCCAGATAACCGGCGAAACTTCGTCAGACGTTATCGGTACGTTAATCCCATGTACTTTCAGCAATTCCTGCGCCCCGGTTCCCCACGGAACGTCTTGTTCGAATGAACGAGCAAAGAGTTCCCACATATTGATGTATTACATCGCAATCTAATTTTGCGCTGCAATCAGCGTATGAGCATAAACTGATTTGTGCCTTTGAAGCCAGTTGCAACGCGATGATATCATCAACGATTGGAAGCCAGACCGACTGTTTTCAAGTCTCGCCGGTGTCCGTGGAGATGTTTGAGCTTCGAAGCGGGCATCGGCTTACCAATGAGATAGCCTTGGACCTGATCGCATCCTAACCGCTTGAGGCATTCAAACTGCTCCTCGGTTTCAATGCCTTCCGCGATCGTCACCATTCTGAGGCTGCGCCCTACGCCGGTTACGAGTTCGACAATCGCAAGTGCGTCGGGCCGTGTGGTCACATCGCTCACGAAAGTACGATCAATTTTGATCTTGTCGAAGGGAAATCCGCTGAGACTGCCAAGCGAAGAATAGCCTGTGCCGAAATCGTCCATGGCGATCTGAATACCCAGTGCTTTCAGTTGGCGCAGCGTGCTCAAGGTCTGTTCGTTCTTGTCCAGCAGCACCGATTCCGTAATCTCAAGTTCGAGCCGGTCCGCGCCAAGCCCGCTTTGGTCCAGCGCATCAATAACGCTCTGAATAAGGTTCAGACTGCGGAACTGAACAGGAGAAAGGTTGACCGCGATCTTGAGGGGCTTGTTCCAATGTGCGGCCTCCAGACAGGCCGTCTTGAGCACCCAGTCCCCCAGTGCATGAATAAAGCCTATTTTTTCGGCGACTGGGATGAATTCGGCTGGTGAAACCGAGCCTCTGACCGGGTGCGTCCAACGAAGCAGGGCCTCATAACCGCATATTTCACGCGTTACGGTGCAGGCCTGCGGCTGATAGTAGACCTCCATCTCACGGTTCTCCAACGCCTTCTGAAGATCGGCTTCGAATGATTTCTTTTCCCGCAAGCGTGTCTGCATCTGGGATTCGAACACACTCGCGTGACCGGGTCCAAGCGCCTTTGCTTCGTAGAGCGCAAGATCGGCGTGTTTGAAAAGCTCTTCCGTATCGGGCTCGCCTTGAGAGATCGCGACGCCGACGCAAGTTCCGATTTTTATTTCCAGTTCGCCCACATGATATGGCTCACTGATGGCCTCCATCAGGCGGTCTGCAAGTTCCAGGGCCTCATCTTCGTGAAGTCCCGTGGAGAGCAAGGCAAACTCATCGCCCCCCAACCGGCAGACCATGTCGCCTCGCGCGCCCAGTTTGGTGAGTCGCCGCGCGACAGCCTGCAACAACGCATCGCCGACATCATGTCCAAGTGTATCGTTGACGTCTTTGAAACCATCAAGGTCCAGAAGAAGAATGACCGCCGACTGGCCTCCGGCATGTGCGGCTTCCAGCCTTTTTTCCAGATCCTGCCGGAACAAAACACGATTGGGCAAACCGGTCAGAGCATCGTGGTGCGCATCATGTTCAAGCCGAAAGTTCTGGGACTGCAGTTCCCCAGTCGCCTGTCGAAGATCGCTCGTCAGGCGCTGCATGCTGCCATGCGCCCTATCAAGAAGCTTGTTGTGGCGAAGCAGAAGGATAACCAGCACCACCCCGCAAATGATGAGGCCCGCCGCCAAACCGGTGTAGATGAGATGCAGTTGACGCACTTCCGCCTGTGCGGCATCGATAAGCCCTACGTCATATTCGACGGCCGTCGAGGCAAGCGCTGTCATCGGTCCATCAAGCATACTCATGGAGTGCAGGACCGTTTTGATACTGTCTATGTCCAACTTATCGAACTGACGATCAAGCGCCTGCAGAACATCGCTCAGTTTCAAAAACAGATCACGACGCTGCGGATCGTCCTGAATGAAGGATCGCAGATTGCCCTGTTGCAGCAATTCCAGTCGACCCAACATAATATCAAGACGAAGCCGTAATTCGTCGCGGCTTTCTTCGTTCATGTTCAGGGCATATCCAGCCAGAACATGCTCGAGCCGCATATATTCGGACACCGTCTGCCCGACGGCCCAGGAATCGTTATAACGGGAGAATTTCTGAAGCGCTGTCTGCCGTTCGGCAATGACATAGGCGATATACGCCGTTGCCACCACGAAACAACAGATAATAACGCCTAGAATTCGTCTCACACTTGCCTCTATTCAACTATCAGCTTGGCAACCTGCCAGGCAGAACGTGTGTAATAGGTCTGAGTTTGAAGTTGTGGGTCGCTGTCATAAGGGTAAATTATAAACAATGGTCCTTTGTCACGAACCGGCATGTAATTCCCATCCCGCTTCATGGCAAGAATAACATTGAATCTCTTGAAGTCCTCCAACGGCAACGAACTAACGTAATCGTTCAAAGCAACTGCGGTCACCTTCGTTCCCTTCGCGCCGACGAGCGACATAAGCTTGTCCATCGACACGCCCTCGAAACGCACGCGACCGTCATACCAAGGATTTGCCGTTTCCACGGTGACCAACCCCATCGCTTCCAGCATGTCCCGATCAAACTGGGCCGTATCGCCAACATTCGTATTCGAGATTTTGCCGGATATGACGAGAATCGGCTTACCGGTCGGCTTCGCCAAGGGTTCAGCAGCTGCCCCGGACAACCAGGCAAGAGGCAAGACCAGGCAGAAAAGGGCTCGGATAAGTTTCATTGCATTCTCCATAATAAACTAAACCATTAAAGAGAATTGCCTAAATCAACGTGAAGATCGCACCAGTTTTGTACCTTTTCATGCTTATCTGCAATAAAAATGAAATATCAAAAGCTCCCCTGACGCAACGTAACTTCAAAGGGTCGCAGTTGGAGAACCATCTTAATATTAGATAGCTTTCATATAACGGTCGCATTTTAACATGCCATGCCCGATAATCAGTTGACGCTGGAGTGTCGATCCATACCAAAACAGGGCAACGTCATGACGCCGCCTGTAGAAATAATCGATATGGATCGTTGATTCAGCCTGCCAGTTTTCCACCTGTCATGGCTTTCGGAACGCCCGTTGTGCTTGGAAAGCTGATGGGCAGGCCGCGCAGGACACGTACGGCCAGAAAAGCAAAACATTCCGCTTCCACGGCATCGCCCCGCCAACCAAGCGTTTCGACTGGAACAAGTTCCACTTTCGCGCGCTCAACCAACATGCGCATCATTGTCGGGTTACGGCGTCCACCCCCACTGACTGCAAGGCGCTGAGGTCGACAGGGGAGAAGGTCCAAAGCCTTGCCTACTGCCGAAGTCGTGAACGCGGTCAGCGTGGCCGCCCCATCTTCCTCATCCAGACCATCAGCCATTGCATCCGTAAAATCGAACCGATCCAGAGATTTAGGATATGGCGCGGCCAGATAGGGGTGTTTGAGCAGTTCTGCGAGCCGTGCCTCGTCCACGCTGCCCTTCGCCGCCAGCGCTCCGTCGCGATCCATTTCCCCCAAGCCCCGTGCTTTCACGAAATCGTTGATGGGCGCATTGGCTGGTCCCGTGTCGAATGCCACAAGCGCATCCCCACCATCCCACCAGGTGATGTTACCGACACCGCCGAGATTGAGAATCGCTGTACTGCCGCTCGGATCCACGCTGCGCAGCAAGGCAGCATGATATATGGCAGCAAGCGGAGCCCCCTGCCCGCCAGCACGGATATCTGCGGTGCGAAAATCATAGGCGACCGTGGTCCCCAGGAGTTCGTTCATAAGCCTTCCGTCGCCGAGTTGCCTCGTGTCTCCGATTCGACCGGCTTGCGGCGCGCGATGCAAAACCGTTTGCCCGTGGAAGCCGACGACACCGATATCCGGCATCGAGAGCCCGCTTTCCTCTACCAATTCGCGGACAGCCGCAGATTGCGCGCGCGTCAGCGCCTCTTCCGCCTCGGCAAAAACCTTGGGCTCCGGCCCTTCGAAATTCCAGATGCGTGCTTCGGCCTGTGCCTGTTCCAACAGGTCGCGAATCCAGCGTGGATAAGGCTTCAGCGCATAAGCTCCGAATTCCGTTACCGTTTCCCCATCTGTTTTCAACAGAGCGACGTCGATGTTTCCGTCAAGAACTGTGCCGGTCATCAGTCCGACGGCCCATATTGGCTGCATAGATGTCTCCTATCCCAATGAGATTGCGTCACCAACGCCCTGACGCAGTGCCAAGATACCGCTGTCGAAATGACGGGTGGGATGAATGCGGTTGGTGAGCAGGGTCCATGCCCGGCCTGCTTCAAAATCGATCCATAAGCCGGTTCCGGTAAAGCCGGTATGGCCAATCGTATCCTTCGAATTGAAGCTGCCGCCCGACCAGCCATCATAAGGCCTTTCCCAGCCATGCGTGCGGGTTGCGGATAATGGCTGACGCATGTGGGCGATCACGTTTCGCGATGCTCCCGTTCCGTCAAGCAGACCAAGCGCGAAATCGAGTATGGATGCGGCAGTACCGAACAGACCGGCATGCGCGGCTCCTTGCAATGCCGAGCAATTATCGTCGTGTACTTCGCCGCAAAGTACACGACTGCGCCATGTGCAGTTTTCCGTCGCTGCACTCATTTCCGGCTCCGCGGAAAAGGCGAAGCCCTCGCCGGGCTCCATCTCGCGAATGGTCTTGCCGTATAGCCTTTCCAACACAAAGCCGAGCAGGATGAAATTGATGTCCGAATAAACCGGTTCGCATTTGCGCCATTCGCGCTGCAGAACGAATGCGCGCAACAGTTCCGGATCACGCCCGTAAGTGTAGATCGGTTCGACGGACGGAAAAGGCGTCTGGTGACCAAGGCATTCACGGAACGTGACCTTGCGCTCCCAGGCGTCATTATCATACTGCCGAAGATCGGGTAGCAAGGTGATCAATGGCGCATCGAGATGAATGACGCCATCCTCAGCCAGCGCAAGAATGCGGGGCGTCGTGAAAATGACCTTTGTCAGCGAAGCAAGATCGAACCACGTATCGATGGTCATTGCCCGTCTGGTCGGGACGATCTGTGCAAAGCCGGTCGCCCTGACAGCGCGGCTGCCAGAAAGATCGACCATCCCAAGAACACCGCCGGGAATGCGATAAGAGTCGCAAGCGTCTTTCACCAGAGCGAACGCTTTTTCAAAGCGAGCCGTAAAGGCGGTATCGGGGCGGGGAATATTTGATTCTGCCATGATAATTATGCCTCGGTCCGGGCCATGTGATCCTGGCCATATGTCTGCCAGTTTGCCGGCTCCGGCTCATAACCCAGCGGGCGCACAAGCGAGGGCACTTGCCGTGTGTCGAGGGCGAAATGTTCGTTGCGCCGATCAATACTGGGAACAGCAGAAATCAGCCGCTTCGTATAAGAGTGTTTCGGCGCAGAAAGGATTGCTGCGGCATCGCCGATTTCCACGATTTGCCCGGCATAGACAACTGCTATGCGATGCGCGATCCGCTCAACCACTGCCATGTCGTGCGATACGAACAAGTAAGCAAGGCCACGCTCCTTCTGGAGGTCGATCAGCAAGTCCAGAACCTTGGCCTGCACAGATACATCCAGCGCGGAAACGGCTTCGTCCAGAACTACGACCGCTGGGTTCAGCATCAGCGCGCGGGCGATACAGAGCCGCTGGCGTTGCCCGCCCGAAAACTCATGCGGGTAGCGCTCCAAGCTGTTGCCGGGGAGCCCGACGCGGTCAAGCAGTTGTAGCATCTTCTGCCGCGTCTCCGGTCCGTCCCGCCCGCCAGCTGCGATAACCGGCTCGGCAAGGATACTGTCTATGCGCAGGCGCGGATTGAGCGATGCGTAGGGGTTTTGAAAAACCATCTGCACTGAAGAGAAATTTCGCGCATTGTTGGTGCTAGCCGCACCAACTTCAAACTTTCCGCGTGAAGCTTTGACAAGCCCGAGAATGGCTCGCGCAGTTGTCGATTTTCCCGAACCGCTCTCCCCCACGATCGCAAGCGTTTCACCGGGAATGAGATCAAGATCGACGTTCTCCACCGCATGAACTGCCCCCAGCCTGCGACCCAGAAAGCCGCCTTTGACCGGAAAACGGACCGTCAATCCTTTCACCGACAGGATCGGTTTTGTTCCCGATAGCGTGGTGCGCACGGTATCGGTTCGCACCGCTTTGCCGCTTTCAAAATGCGGAACGGCCTTCAGGAGATGTTGTGTGTAGGGATGCTGAGGCCGGTCGAGAACAGTGCTCAGCTGTCCCTGTTCAACCGCCTTGCCATGCTGCATCACCATGACCTGGTCGGCCATTCCTGCGACCAGACCAATGTCATGCGTGATGAAGATCATCGCCATGCCGGTTTCTCGCTTCAGCTCTGCGAGCAGCGCCATGATCTGCGCCTGCACGGTAACATCGAGCGCAGTCGTGGGCTCGTCGGCAATCATGAGGCGCGGATTACATGCAAGCGCCGTGGCGATCATCACCCGCTGCAACATGCCACCGGAAAGCTGGTTCGGGCAGTATTTGAGTCGCCGTGCAGCGTCTGGAATACGCACGCGATCCAGCGCGTCCTTGGCAGCGGAAGCTGCCTGTTTTCCTGTGAGCCCGCGATGGAGACGAAATGATTCCTCAATCTGCGTGCCTATCGTCAGCACAGGATTGAGCGATGTCATCGGCTCCTGAAAGATCATACCGATTTCTGCACCGCGGATTTTCGTCAGCTCTGCTTCGTTCGCAGTTACGAGATCGATTGTGCTACCGTTCGCGCGATTCAGCTTGATTGATCCGTCGATGACTTGACCGCCGCCAAAATCCACCAGACGATTGATCGACAGGGCCGTTACAGATTTGCCGGAACCACTTTCGCCGACAATTGCCAGTGTTTCGCCCACAGCGAGATCAAAACTTACGCCACGCACGATCTCGTTGGCTTCCGGATTGCGACCGAATCCAACGCGAAGACTCGAGACAGAAAGCAGCGTGCTCATGCCATCGCCCTCCGCATCTTCGGGTCGAGGATGTCGCGCAGGGCATCACCCAGAAGGTTGAAGCCAAGAATGCCGATCATGATCGTTAGTCCCGGAAAGGCCAGCAGCCATGGCGCGGTCTCCATGAGATTGCGCGCATCGGCCAGCATGAGACCAAGTGACGAAGCGGGTGGCTGTGTACCCAGACCCAGAAAGCTCAGGCCTGCCTCCGTCAGCAGCGACCAGGCGAGCGCCAAGGTGATCTGCACTGTCAAAGGGGCCACCAGATTAAGCAGCAGATGGCGGGAAAGGATATAACGGTTGCTGCTGTGGAACGTACGCGCCGCATCAACGAATTCGCGTGTTTTGATCGACAAGGCCGGGCCGCGTACAACCCGGGTGAAGATCGGGGTGTAAACGATGGCAATGGCGGCGACACTTGTTCCTGTTCCCGGCCCGACAACGGCAATGATGAGAAGCGCAAGCAAGATTGCCGGAAACGCCAGAAGCACATCCATGATGCGCATGACGACACCGTCCCACCAGCGCCCAAACCACGCCGCAGTCAATCCCAGAACAGTCCCCGCAAAAGCGGCAATTCCGACTGCCGAAAAGCCCACCATGAAGGATTGCGCGACACCAGCCATCAGGCGGCTCATGACGTCACGTCCGAAAAGGTCGGTTCCCATCCAGTGGGCAGCACCTGGAGGACGCAGCCTGTCTATCCGATACTGCATCAGCGGATCATGCGGCGTGAAGCCGAAATAGCCGAGACAAGCCACAATCAGATAAACCAGAACGATGAACCCGCCGATACGGCCGCTCGGATGAGCGAAAACAGAACGCAATATCTGCATCAGCTTTCCTCCAGACGAATGCGCGGATCGAGCGCTACATACAGGAGATCAACCAGCAGATTGACGATCATGAAATTGAAGGCAATGAAAAGAATGCTGCCCTGCACCAGAGCATAATCGCGCTGGAGAATGGCGTCGAGCACCATGCGTCCAAGCCCCGGCAGAGCATATATCTGCTCAACCAGCACAGCTCCGCCCAGAAGATAGCCGAACTCCACTCCGCTCAGGGTCACTACTGGTATCAGCGCATTAGGCAATGCGTGCCGCCAGATGACAGAGCGAGCCGATGCTCCCTTGCTGCGAGCCGTGCGAACGTAATCGTCGCTGAGAACGTCCAGCATGGCCGAACGCGATATGCGTGTGACCGATGCCGCAAAAGCAAAGCCGAGCGTCAGGGCCGGCAAGATCATCTGCAGGAAATTCTGCCACGGGTTCACCCAGAAAGGTGTAAATTCGCCCATCGCAGGCAAAACCCCAAACCCCGCCGACAGTATATAAATAAAGAGGAGACCGAGAACGAAGCTCGGAGTCGACTGCCCGATCATTGCGAAAATGCGCACCACCAGATCGGATTTTTTCTCGTTGCGCGTTGCCGCATAAACGCCAGCAGGGAGTCCAACGAGCAAAGCGATAAACATCGACATCAATGCAAGTTGGAGTGTCAGCGGAAAACGCTCAAGGATAACCGTCAAAACCGGCTTTCCGAATGTCACCGAGACACCAAGATTACCTTGCAGCACATCACCCAGCCATCGCCAGTACTGGGTGGTCCAGCTTTGGTCGATACCGAAATATTGCGCCAGCGCCTGCCGCTGTTCCGGGGTCAACAACCCTGCCTCCGTTCCGAGCATGGCAGTGATGGAATCACCCGGCACCAGACGGATCGCAACGAAGACAAGGATCGACACCCCCAGCATGACCAGAGGAAATGTCAGCAGCCGACGTGTCAGATAATTCATGTCAGATTACTCACGGCCTGCCGTTCCGGAAGGCACTTGCAAGCCACGCCTTCGCAGGAAGACGTGGCGGATTTCGTGACATCACTGCCCGATCTGCAGCTTGGTTATGCCGAATAGCGATCCGGTTGCGCGAGGCTCGAAACCGGTAACGTTTTTCTGGTGAGCAACATAAGTGTTAGCCGTATAGAGCCATACCCACGGAGAAACTTCCGTTATGTGCTTATCGAAGTCGGCAAAAATCACCTTGCGCTTTTCAGGGTCCGTTTCGGCTCTCCCCTTCTGCATCAGATCGTCAAGCGTATCGTCGATATACTGCGCGACCTTCTGAAGGTTGCCCGCCTTGGTCCAGTATCGGCCATACATCGTATAGGGATCAGCCGAACCGCCGTTCAACGCCACCGCCATGTCGAAGTCCCCCTTCAGCCACGTATCGACATAGACGTTCAGTTCCATCATCCGGATATCGAGCTTGATGCCGATTTCGGCGAGTTGCGACTGAAGCACCTGCGCCTCGGCCGCAGCGGTCGCAGGCTCTCCATTTGCCGCGATGATCGTTGCCGAGAAACCGTCCGCATAGCCCGCATCCGCCATCAGCTTCTTCGCTTTTTCAACATCGGGCTTATAGCAGAAAAGCGTGCTCGGGTCGCTTGCATAGGCGGGCATTGTCAGCGGGCCCGTCACCTTTCCTTCGCCGAGCAAGGCCGTGTCGAGAACATCCTGCCGGTCAACGGCGCAGGAAATAGCCTGACGCACGGCCAGTTCCGTCATGGGCTTGCGCGACGGGTTCAATTGCAGGACATGATAAGCAAGCGCCGGCGTGCGCACCAGTTCAAGAGCGCTTTCGTTCGGCACCATCGTTGCGACCAGCGGGTCGTTGAGAAGCGCGAAATCGATCTGCTTGGCGCGAAGCGCGGCGAGAATCGCCGTTTCATCTGGCAGAACACTGATGTCGATTCCGTCGACCGCTACCTTACCGCCGGCCCAATTAGGATTGGCTTTCAGTACTTCCTTGGAATTCGGTTCCCAACGTTCAAGGACAAACGGGCCGGATCCAACGGTTTTTGTACCAATATTGCCCGCCTTGATCTCGCTTTCAGGAAGGACCGCCGCATTGATGCTGGCAATGGCCGCCAATAGCGGGACATCTGCCTGCGAGAGTTTGAAGACAACCGTTTCGTTGTCCGGCGTCTCAATAGCGGCGATGGAACCGAAATTGGCACGCGCCACCGCACCCGTCTTTTCGTCCAGGATACGCTCGAAGGATGCCTTCACATCGGCTGGCGTAACCGGTTGGCCATTGTGGAATTTTGCATTCGGGTCGAGCTTGAATGTCAGAACCTTGCCGCCATCGGAAAACTCCCAACTTTTCGCAATGGCAGGCGCGATCTGAAGATCGGAACCGAGACGAACGAGCGGCTCGTAGATGAGTTCAAGCAGCCGAATCGATGAAAACGCCGGCTGCTTATGCGGATCAAGACCGGTGGCATCCTGTGACCAGGCCATGCGAAGCGTCGCGGCAGAAGCCGTAGACAGGCCCAGCCCGCTGAAGCTCCCAATGCTCAATGCCAATGTGGCGGCGCCCGCAATCAGGCTTCTTTTGAAAATCGCTCCCATTTTCTTCCCTCGCAAATCACTGCAATGCTGATGTCCGACCGCTTCCCCGCTTCGGCTCACGCTTTATTGGCATTTATTGCCTGTCTAAGAAATCCCCCAGCATTCTTTAATGCCTTTCTTGCCTCATCCACTGGCATTCCGGTTATCGTGATGAGGATTGCAAGCTTGACGTCATTATCCGTCAGGGCGAGAACGCGTTTTGCCTCCCCCGCCCCGCAACCGGTTGCCTGCATGACAATTCTCGATGCACGTGCGACAAGCTTGTGGTTGGTGGCACTGACGTCCACCATGAGGTTCTCATATGTTTTTCCTATCCGGATCATGCTTGCCGTCGTCAGCATATTGAGCACCAGCTTCTGCGCCGTGCCGGATTTGAGGCGCGTCGAACCAGTCAGTATTTCAGGCCCTACAACTGGCGATATGGCAATTTCAGCCATAGCCGCAATCGTAGAGTTCGGATTGCACGAAAGCGCCACAGTCGTAGCACCAATTGTTGCCGCGTAAGCCAGCCCTCCGATCACATAAGGAGTGCGTCCACTGACCGCGATTCCCACGACGACATCCTTTGAGGCCAGACTCACATTGCGCAGATCTGCCTCCCCCAGCGAGGGATCGTCCTCTGCGCCTTCGATTGCATGTTGCAGCGCATCGGCGCCACCTGCAATCAAGCCCACCACCATTCCTTCCGGTACGCTGAATGTCGGTGGGCATTCCGAGGCATCAAGAACGCCAAGACGTCCGCTCGTTCCAGCGCCCAGATAAATCAGCCGACCGCCACTCCGAAAGGCGTCAACAATTCTGTCGACCGCCTGCGCGACCTGAGGCAGGACTTTCTCGACAGCGGCGGGCACCAGATGATCCTCGTCGTTAATGCGGCGCACGATAGCAAGACTGGCCAGCAGATCGATATCCATCGTGCGCGGATTTCGCTCTTCTGAAACCAGCTTATCCAGTTCAGATAACAACGCCTGTTCTGTCATGCTCTGCCTGCCTGTCGAGCGGCGTTCAAATGCGCCTTTATGGTTAATATACTATGATTGAAAATTCTTTTCGTCAATTCCAATATGGAATATTTTATTCCTTACCTTCACCGAGGCAAGGTCCAATCGGGTACACCACAACTGATATACACTGCCGGATTGCCATTAGCGGAAGGGGGTGAATTCTGCCGATATCGAATCTAATCGCGAGCTATCCGCTGAAGCGTTCCGGCCCCCGCGCCGCATTCCACACATACCGTTGGGCAATTCCGCATAATCGTTTATGCTGGAATTCTGTATTCCAAAGCAAATCGAATTGTCTTACGACCGGGGCAATCGAGTATCGAACCTTCCGGCACCGGAATCGGGAATAATTACATATGTCGATTCTACAAAAGATCAGCGCCAAACTGAACGAACTGACCGTTGCGGATCGAAAGATCGGCCAGTTTATCGTCGACCATCCGGAACAGGTGTTGAAACTTTCTTCCTCCGCGCTCGCGGCGGCGACCGGACGCAGTCAGTCAAGCGTGGTCAAGTTCAGCCAGAAATTCGGATTTGACGGCTATCAGGAACTCAAACTCGCCGTCAGCGAAGCCCGGGCCAAGGAATGGCAGGTTCCAGCAGGCATGGTGCACGGCTCCATCGAAACCGGAGATAGTTACATCACCGTTCTGCAGAAGCTTATCGGCAGCAAGCTGCAGTCGATGCAACGAACGGTTTCCGCCAACAGCGAGCAGGATATCGACGATGCATTGCAAGCGCTGATCAGCGCGCGACGTATTCACCTCGCCGGTGTCGGCGCATCGTCACTCGTGGCGCGCGATTTTTCCTATAAGCTGATGAAACTCGGCCGCAACGTGATGCACGATAGCGACAGCCATATCCAGATGGCCAATGTTTCGACCTTGCACGAGGGCGATGTCCTGTTTGCCCTCTCCTATTCGGGAACGAGCATTGAAACCCTCCGCATCTCAGAAGAAGCCAAAAAATGCGGAGCGACCGTAATCGCTGTTACAGGCCTCCACAGGAATCCGCTTAATGAAATTGCCGATATTCGCTTGTATACCGTTGCGGATGAAGAGCGGGTTCGCTCATCATCGATAACCGCACGCGACGCGCAACTGATTTTGACGGACCTGCTCTTTATCTTGCTGTTTCAGCGACAATCAGATGCCAGCGATTACGTGCATAATAGCGAAGCGGCAGTGTCTTCGCTGAAACTATGAACGACAAGATCAATCGATAATAGCTGCAGCGGCGAGGCTCGCAAAGGCAGCAACGAATGCTACGGCGACAGCACCAACTTTTGTGAAGAGATTGAATGTGTCACCCGGTGTTTCACGATTCGACATGTTGAGATAGACGAGCGCCGCCACGACAATAACAACCGAAAAGCCAAAAGCGGAAACCCACTGCCATACCTCAGGCATGAAACCTCACAGACGCTAACCCAATTTGAAAACTGCGGTTTCTTACCCAAATTTTGTTACCACAGTGTGACCCAGTTAGTGCTTTCTGTTCCAGCGCACAATGTACGGCGCTGCCCCTGATCATCATCTATTTGTGATTAGCCGACACTTCCAGCACTCCCGTGGCCCGTTTCGCAGGCTCGCTCACGGCCCTAGCACCGCCATTTAACTGCAACTGCACAAGCTTCTGGATCAAGGCTGAAGAGATGACTACCGAACGGCAAAAGCCGTGATATATCTGCCGGCGAGCAAACAGCCGTGCGCAGAAACGACAACTTTAAGGTATGCATTATGACTTCGCCATCATCACCACCGCAAATCGAACAGGAAGAGCGTCTCGAACGGCTGGCATCGTTGCAAGGCAAGTTGAGAGAGCGGGGTATCGGCGGGCTTCTGCTCGGGCCGACAGCAAGTTTGCGTTATTATACCGGGCTGGTCTGGCACATCAGCGAACGTTTTCTGGGCGCCCTCGTTACGCCTTCGGAGGTAATTTACATCGTTCCCGGCTTTGAGCGGAGCCGCGTCGAAAGCCTGCCGCATCTGGAAGGAGAAATCCGCATCTGGCAGGAGGAAGAGAACCCAGCCGCGCTGATCGCATCGCTCCTCCCGGCAGGTACTAAACTTGCGGTCGATGACGCCATCCCGCTGTTTTTCTATAATGCTCTCAGGCAAGAGATCCAGCCGGGCCAGCTGCTCGACGGCGGCGAGCTGATCCGGGAACAGCGTATCCGCAAGTCGGTCAAAGAAATTGCGATCATTCAGTATGCGATGAATCTGACGCTTGAAGTCCACCGCCGTGCGCATGCAATGATCAAGCCCGGCATTGCCGCAAGCGAAGTCGTGCGTTTTATCGATGAACAGCACCGCGCACTCGGCGCGAGGGGTGGCTCGACATTCTGTATCGTCTCATTTGGGACTGCGACCTCACTGCCGCACGGCGCGGACGGCGAACAGTTTTATCAGCCGGGTGATGTTATCCTTGTGGACACAGGCTGCCGCATCGATGGCTACCATTCCGATCTCACGCGCACCTATATGCTGGATGAGCCTACAGCAGAGTTTTCGCGCATATGGGCGATCGAACGCGAAGCCCAACAAGCCGTTTTCGACGCGGCGAAGCTCGGCGCTGCTTGCTCAACCCTTGACGATGCAGCGCGCGCTACGCTCGTGAGGCACGGATTGGGACCGGATTATGCCCTGCCCGGCCTTCCCCACCGCGCTGGCCACGGCCTTGGCCTGGAAATTCACGAAGCCCCCTATATCGTCCGCGGGAACTCACTCCCGCTTGCGGAAGGCATGTGCTTCTCCAACGAGCCGATGATCGTGGTCCCCGACCAGTTCGGCGTCCGTCTGGAAGATCATATCCATATGACGGCAACGGGACCAAAATGGTTCACCCAGCCAGCGAAAGGCCCAACGCAACCTTTCGCATAGGCCTGCACTTGCTGTTATCGGATGGCTGGAATACCCGCCCAGCTTTCTGATCTCTTTTCGCCAATACCGATCAGGTCGATGGCCCGCGCCGCGATCTGATCGGCCACCTCGTCGACAGATTGCGGCTTGAAATAAAAGGCCGGAACCGGCGGCATCACAATCGCACCCAATTCCGTTACCGTGCACATATTGCGCAAATGGACCAGATGCAGCGGAGTTTCTCGTGCAATCAGAACCAGCTTGCGTCGTTCCTTCAGATGAACGTCGGCCGCGCGGGTTAACAGGTTGTCGCTGTGTCCCGTTGCGATCGCTGCAAGTGTACGCATGGAGCATGGCGCAATGATCATACCTGCGGTTGCGACCGATCCGCTCGCGATAAGGGCACCTATGTCGCCGACAGAATAACTTCTATTCGCGAGCCTGTGCAGAAGGGCATAACCGTCAGGACCCAACTCGTGGCGCAAGGTCTGCTGAGCGGCGTCCGACACAACCAAATGGGTTTCGACATCACTCAAGGCGGAAAGCTGTTCCAGCAGCTTGAGCGGGATGAGAGCGCCTGATGCACCCGAGATGCCGACAACAATCCGTTTCATCGCGTGGTTTCCTTATCCAGACCCAGTTCGCCCCACATCGCATCCACACGGGCAATCACGTCATCGTTCATCTTCAGCACGGCACCCCATTCCCGCTCGGTTTCAGCCCCGATCTTATTGGTCGCATCAAGTCCAAGTTTCCCACCCAAACCCGAACGAGGCGACGCGAAGTCGAGATAATCCACCGGTGTGTCAGCCAACGTGACGACGTCTCGGCTCGCATCGAAACGCGTGGCGAGCGCCCACATGACATCATCCCAGTTGCGGACATTTATGTCTGGATCGACTGCGATTATAAGTTTCGTGTAGCTGAACTGCGGCAACATGGACCAAAGCCCCATCATCACTCGACGGGCCTGGCCGGGATAGCGCTTGTCGATCGAAACCACCATTGCGCGGTAGGAACATGCTGCCGGAGGCAGCCACAAATCGACGATTTCCGAAAACTGTTTCCGCACAAGCGGCACAAACAGTTCGTTCATCACTTCGCCAAGTCTGGAGGGTTCATCTGGCGGACGACCCGTATAGGTCGAGAGGTAGACGGGATTCTTTCGCATGGTAATCGCCGTCACCTGCATCACTGGAAATTCCTCCACACTATTATAGTAGCCGGTGTGATCGCCATAGGGCCCTTCCGGCGCGGTAGCGGATAAGGAAACTCGTCCTTCCAGGATGATTTCGGCATTGGCGGGAACGCAGAGCGGCACAGTGCGCGCACTGACCACCGAAGTCCTCCGCCCGGCAAGCAGGCCCGAAAAGGCAAGTTCGCTCATTCCTTCAGGCAAAGGCATGACGGCCGAGAGAATTGTCGCGGGATCGGCACCGATGGCCACGGCAACAGGCATATCCTCGCCGCGCCTTTGCCACATGCGATGATGGCGTGCACCGCCCCGATGGGCAAGCCAGCGCATGATGAGCTTGTCGTGTCCAAGCTTCTGCATCCGATAAATCCCGACATTGATATCGGATGGATCGTCCGGCGGCTGCGTGATGACCAGCGGCCAGGTGACAAGTGGGGCGGGTTCGCCGGGCCAACACCACTGGATAGGCAGCAGATCGAGATTGACGGCTTCGCCCTCGAGTACCTCCGCCTGCACCGCCGCATGGCGGACATGCCGGAGGCGCATGTTCAATGCGGCCTTTGCCAAAGGCAGCTTGCTCCATATCTCGCCCGCCGAACGCGGCGGCTTTGGCGCGCGCAGTTCCGCAAGCGTCTCGGCAAGGCCGGAAATTTCTTCGACAGAACGGCCAAGCCCCAACGCGATACGCCGCCTTGAGCCGAAAAGATTGGCTAACAGAGGAATTGAATGCCGACGCCCTTCTGCGTTGACGGGCTGCTCGAAAAGCAGCGCCGGGCCATCATCCTCAAGCACTCGCTTATGGATTTCGGTTATCTCCTGGACGAGCGATACCGGACGCCTGATCCTGACGAGATCATTGCGACGTTCAAGCTCCAATAAGAAGCTTTGCAGGCAGTCGTAATATGGTGGAAAAGATCGGGCCGTTTTCATAACCCATTTTTGAATATCGAATTCTTTCGCCGTCTTTGATCTGAATCAAACTGTCCTTGTATTGAATCGCCTAATTCTGGTTTCACCTTGTAAGGCTCACCGGAGCTGGATGATGATGAAGATACCCTCGGCTGTGGCTGCTCCAGCCCGGCTTGTTCCACCGTTTCTGATCGCCCCGTTCGTCTCGCGCATATTCTTTCACGTGATGCGGGCCCACCCGGGGCTCTTCGAACGTCTCGGGGATTATGCGACGAAGCGTTTCCGTTTTCACCCGTCCGACATTCCGTTTGCTTTTGTGATTGAGCCGGACAAGCCACGCATCACGATCATGCGCGAAGATCAGGCGACATCGGTCGATGCGGGCATAGAAGGACCGCTGGTTATGTTGCTTGCGCTCCTCGAGGGCAAACTTGATGGGGACGCGCTGTTCTTCTCCCGGGACATTACCGTGACAGGCGACATGGAAGCCATGCTCGCGCTTCGCAATGCGCTGGACGACTGCAACATAGATCTTCCATCCGATCTCGGCACCGGCGCCGGGCCATTTGCGCCGATGGTGCGCGGAATCGCAAATTTTGTGCGAAGCAAAGCCTTGGGCAAGGAAACTGACGGATGGAACTGATCTGCCCTGCAGGCACGCCGTCGGCCTTGCGCGAAGCGGTAAGTGCCGGAGCGGATGCCGTCTATTGTGGTTTTCGCGATGAAACGAATGCGCGTAACTTTCCCGGGCTGAACTTCAGCCGCGATGAGCTACGCGACGCAATCCAGTTCGCCCATTCCCGCAAAACGCAGGTTTTCGTTGCTATCAACACGTTCATGCGCGCGGGCGATGAACACATCTGGTATCGCGCCGTGGACGATGCCTCAACACTCGGCGCAGATGCGGTGATCCTCGCCGATTTTGGACTGATGGCCTATACGGCTGATAAACATCCAACGCAGCGGCTTCACGTATCCGTACAAGCTTCCGCTTCCAACGCAGATGCAATCCAGTTTCTCGTTGATGCATTCAAGGCAAGGCGTGTCGTGCTGCCGCGCGTGCTGACAATCCCCGACATTGCGAAACTGGGCCGCAAGATCACTTGCGAAATGGAAGTCTTCGTGTTTGGAGGATTATGCGTCATGGCCGAAGGGCGCTGCTCCCTGTCTTCTTACGCAACGGGCAGATCGCCTAACATGAACGGCGTTTGTTCACCGGCAAGCCATGTCCGCTACCGGCAGGATGGGCAGGAACTCGTTTCCGAACTCGGTGAATATACGATCAATCGTTTCCCGGTGGGCGAACCCACCGGCTATCCGACGCTTTGCAAGGGCCGCTTCAACATTGCAGACGAGCAAGGCTATGCCTTCGAAGACCCCGTTTCGCTCGATGTCATGAACCATATAGACGAGTTGCGGGCGGCAGGAGTCTCCGCGCTCAAGATTGAAGGTCGCCAGCGCGGCAAGGCTTATGTCAGCGAAGTCGTCTCCACGCTGCGTCAAACACTTGCTGCACCTCCCGAAAGCCGTGCAGGCCTGCTATCGCGTCTCAGACTGCTGAGCGAGGGCCAGCAGACGACGTCAGGCGCCTACGACAAACGCTGGAGATAGACATGTCAGGAGCGAGCCTCAGCCTTGGTCCCGTTCTGTTTCTGTGGGACGGCCCTAAATGGCGCGATTTTTACTTTCGCATCGCCGACGAAGCGCCAATTACCAAAGTGACTGTCGGTGAAATCGTCTGTTCCAAGCGGTTCCATTTCCTGACACCTTACATGGACGCTGTGATAGAGCGGCTGCAGCGCGCAGGAAAGATAGTGAGCCTCGGTTCGCTGGCGCTGGTGATGCTTGAACGCGAAGCCAAGCAGGTCCGCCAAACGATCAAGGAAGCAACACTTCCTGTTGAGGCAAATGATCTGTCTGCATTGGGACTGTTGTCCGGTGTGCCGCACATGGTCGGTCCACTGGTCAATGTTTATAACGCGGCAACCGCCAAGGTTCTTGCCGCTCGCGGCGCGCAGTCGATTTGTCTTCCGCCGGAATTACCGATCAGCTCTATCCGGGAGATTGTCAAAGCTGCACCCGATATTGCTTTCGAAATATTCACGTTCGGACGAGTGCCGCTCGCCATTTCAGCCCGTTGCGCGCATGCGCGGTCCAAGGGTCACATAAAGGACAATTGTCAGTTTGTATGCGGTGAAGAACCGGACGGACTTCCCGTCAAAACGCTGGACAGCCAACCCTTCCTGGCTCTCAATGGCGTGCAGACGCTCTCTCATACCTGTCAGTCGCTCATCGAGGATCTGCCCGACCTGCTCCAAGCAGGGATCAGGCGTTTCAGACTGTCACCGCAGGATTGTGATATGGTGGAAGTGGCCCGCATTCATGACGAGGTGCTGAAACAAGTGACCAGTCCGGGCGAAGGAGCCGCGCGCCTGCGAACAATCTATCCCGATGTGCCGCTCTCGAACGGTTTTCTGCACGGAAATATCGGAGCTGCATGGATCAGCCGGCAGCGTTCAGCCGCAGCGCAATAGAGCGGTTCGTGTTCTAACAGAACCGCTCTGACTCATTTGTTTTATCGCATTATCCAACGCATCGAAGCGGGATAAGAAATCAGTCCAGTGAACTGATTTCCCCGCGTAGACGTTTCACAATTTTGCTGGAAATGCTCTAGATCGATGTAACTCGACCTTCGGGCGACCGTGACACCTTCCTCCAAGAGGCAGTTCACAGATGCACGAAAATATCAATCACGCTTCCTGAAAGTCGAAGCGTCAATTGCGAGCTTCTGCAGACGGGCATAGAGGCTTCGTCGCGGCAATTGCAACAGCTCTGCGGCGGCGCCGACGTCGCCGCTGAACCGGTCCAGCGTCGCCCGAATGACACTTTCTTCAAAACGATCCATCTGCTCCGACAGTGATGGCGGGTTGGGTTCCGCGACGGGATCGTGGCGCAGTCCCAACACGACTTGCTTGGCATAGTTGCGCAACTCGCGGACATTTCCTGTCCATTCGTCTGAATTCAGCCTCGCTTCCATCGCCGCATCGATGGCGGGTCGCAACCGGCCAAATCGAGCTGCCGCTTCATCAAGAAAATAGGAGAAAAGCAAACCGATGTCCTTCCGCCGCTCACGCAGCGGAGGAATACGGAGCCTGACCGTTTCAAGGCGATAGAACAAGTCGGAACGAAAGCGACCCGAGGCCACAGCTTCTTCGAGATTTCCTTTTGCAGCCGCGATGATCCTCAGATTCACGGCACGCGGCTCCCCGGAAAGCGAGGGCAGTTCACGCTCCTCGACAACACGAAGCAGCTTACCCTGAACAGCTGGCGACATGCTGTCTATCTCATCGAGAAACAAGGAGCCCCGATCTGCATCGGCTATCCTTCCGCGCTGGATGCGACTGCCGAACAGGACTTCGTCCGCTATGGGATCCGGCAAAGCCGCGCAATCGATGGCAACGAAACCGCGTGCGTGGCGCGCGCTCCAGCGGTGCAGAAGGCGGGCCACCAGTTCCTTGCCTGTACCGGTTTCGCCTTCGATCAACACGTCGACATCGACGCTGGCAAGCTGGCGGATCGTATCGCGCAGCCGCATCATCACCGGCGTTTCGCCAAGCAAGGGATAATCCTGTTCGGCATCTGCCGCCGCCCGGCGAAGGCGACGATTTTCCAGTACCAGACGGCGCATTTCCAGCGCGCGCCGCACGCTCGATATCAGATGATCGGCGGCGAACGGTTTGGCAATGAAATCGAAAGCTCCCTTTTTGAGAGATGCCACAGCCATTCCAATGTCGCCATGCCCGGTCATTAAAATGACCGGCAGTTCCGGGTCACGCGCCAGCAACGCTTCCATCACAGCATGCCCGTCAACGCGCGGCATGCGAATATCGGTCACAACGATGCCTGGATAATCGGGCGTCAGACTGCTCAACGCCGACTGTCCGTCACCATGCGCCTCTATATATAGACCTGCGATCTCGAATGAATCGGCCAATGCCGTACGAAATGCCGCATCGTCATCTACCAACATGACCCGCAATGGCTCACTTTCCGTCACGGTGCCCCTCCTTTCCTGCACGCCTCAAAGTGGCAGCAAAAGCCGCGCCGCCAAGCTGCGATGGAATGACGTGCAATGTTCCTTCCATTTCAGTCATGAGGTCTCTTGCAATACCCAGGCCCAGGCCCAGCCCATCCGCTTTTCCGGTTACAAAGGGGCTGAAGATCTCATCGGCCAGCTTCGGTTCAATCCCCTTGCCGTTATCGTCCACGACAAGGGAAATTTGGTCCCCTTCCTCGCGGATGCTGAATGCAACTCGAGGATTTTGGCTGGTCGCTACCGCATCCAATGCATTCTGCAGCAGGTTCACCAGCACCTGCTCGGATCGTATGCGGCAGGCGAGTATCACCATGTCGGATCGCTCAGGTATATCCAGTCGGACATTGGCGTTGCGGAACCTGTCTCCCATAAGCAGCATTGTGCCATCCACCAGTTCATTCAACGGAAGTGGGCGAACGATGCCGCTCCGCCGGCGGGCAAACCGACGCATCTCCTGTGTGATGGAACCTATACGAGCCGTGAGCTCCACCGACGTACTAAGGTTGCTGGCAACCTTGTCGAGCTTCCCATTGGCAAGATGATGCTGCGCGTTTTCCGCAAGCGTCCGAATGGTCGCGACCGGCTGATTGATCTCATGCACCAGTCCTGCGGTGATTGATCCGAGTGAAGCAAGGCGGTTTGCCTGGGCAAGCTCCTCCCGGGCATCGCGAAAACGCTTGTCGGCCAATTCACGTTCCGCCATTTCGGCACTTAATGCCGCGGTACGTTCCTCAACCGCACTCTCAAGTTCTGTACGATAAGCAGCAGCACGCGCAGCGCGGCTTGTCCGCCAATAAATCGCACCGGCTATTATGACGAAAACGAGCATCGCCGCCACAGTCACCAGACGGGCAAGATCATTTGCGGCCCGCAACGCTGGTCCCGTTGGTTCTATATGGACCAGTTTCAGCGCCGTTCCCGCAATCGGCTCATCGACAGCGACTGAATATCCGCCGGAAGGCTCGATCATCATTCCTTCCGGCGCAAAGCTATAATTGCTCGGTTTCATATCCGCCGCATTGAACTGCCCGCTTTCGATGATCTGCGCGCGTTCTGTGGTTGTTATCGGCTGAAACGAACGAAGGTCTTCGAATTTATCCGTCGAGGCGAGTATGATGCCCCGGGGATCGACAACGAAGGTTTGCCCAGGATCGTTGGACCAGGTTTGAACCAGTCTATGAAACTCGAACTTTATCACGACCACACCGACCGGATCAGCCTGATCGCCAATGCGCTGTGCGAGGAACAGACCAAAGCGCCCGCTCAGGTCGCCTATGGCATAATATTCAGCCGAACCCGCCGCCATCGCACCCTTGAAATAAGGGCGGAAATCGTAGTTTCGCCCTACGAAGCTCTCTGGTGTATTGGCGTTCGAGGACGCGATAACAGTACCGTCACGCGCTATGACATATATGATTGGTGAGCCAATCTGGTGTGCAACAAGTTCGAGTTTCTGATTGAGACGGGCTGTGGCATCCCGCGAGCCACCGGCGAGCACATCGCGCAGATCGCTATATTCCTTTAAAACGACAGGCAGCAGCCGGAACTTCGCAAGTTCGCTGTCAATCAGTCGGGTCTGCTGGCGCGCTATAAGTGTTGCGTCCTCGCGAAGACGATCAAGCGCCCCGCGCTCCGCCCACAGCCCGGCGAAAAACCACACGCCGAGTGACAGCAGGAAAGCGAGGGTCACCAAAGCGAGTTTCGCGATCTTTGATGACAGCTTCATTTGTGCCGATTTATGCAAACTTGAGCAAGGAGTCACGCAGAATCTTGCACACAATTTCCTGCGAACTATGCCGAGAATTGATAAACTTCATTTTGTTTCAACGGCTTAAAAATTTTAACTCCTCTGTCTGGTGATGTTTTCTGCGCTGCAGCATGTTAGCGCCACTTCGAAATAGGGAGTTTCGAAGGGAGGAGTTAGCCGTGAACCACTTCAACATAGCACCAGCACCGCAATTGATTTCCGGCGTCGCTCTTACCGGCCGGATCACTGCTATTGCCTGCTCGACGCTGAAGCGGAGTGCGGACTGAGATTATTCACCAGCGCTACACAAGTCTTCTCCCACAATCCCAAAAGGAAGTGCAGAGACGAGTTGAAGCGATGGAAAAACACCCCGAAACCGTTTCGTCGATCCGGTTAGCAAACAAGGGGTGAAATTCAAAAATCGAGAGATTTGAAGGAGCAACCATGGTCTCAATTACAAACGAACGGAGTGAAGTGCAAAGCACCAACAGCCGCCTGAAATCCATCATCGGCGGCTCGACCGGCAATCTGGTCGAATGGTTCGACTGGTATGTCTATGCAGCATTTGCGCTCTATTTTGCACCGCACTTCTTCCCGTCCGATAACCAGACCGCCCAACTCATGAGCGCGGCCGCAGTCTTTGCGGTCGGTTTCGTCATGCGCCCTATCGGCGCTTGGATCATGGGTATTTATGCCGATCGCAAGGGCCGCAAGGCAGGTCTGGCGCTATCCGTGACGCTCATGTGTGCCGGTTCGCTGATTATCGCGCTGACGCCGGACTACCAGACCATCGGGCTTGCAGCTCCCGCCCTCCTCGTGCTCGCCCGTTTGATGCAGGGCCTCTCGGTCGGCGGCGAATACGGCGCAAGCGCCACCTACCTGTCGGAAATGGCAGGCAAGGATCGCCGTGGCTTCTTCTCTTCGTTCCAGTATGTGACGCTCATTTCGGGGCAGCTTCTGGCAATCCTGCTTCTGATCGTGCTTCAGTCTACGATGGAAACCCCTGCGCTCGAATCCTGGGGCTGGCGTATTCCGTTCTTCATCGGCGCACTGCTTGCCGTTGTCGTGTTCTGGCTGCGTCGCGGCCTGGCGGAAACCGAGAGCTTCAAGAATGCAAAGACCAAGGACGCACCGAAATCCGGTTTCTGGACGCTTATCAAGCACCATCCGAAGGAAACCGCCCTCGTCATGCTTCTGACCGCTGGCGGCACGCTCGCCTTCTACGCATACTCGATTTACATGCAGAAGTTTCTGGTGAACACTTCCGGGTTCAGCCGTGAAGTGGCAAGCCAGATCAACGCCGTCACATTGTTCGTCTTCATGTGCCTGCAGCCCATCGCTGGCGCTTTGTCGGACAAGATCGGCCGCAAGCCGCTGATGATCGCTTTCGGCGCAGCCGGTGTTCTTTTCACCTATCCGATCTTCACGACACTGGAACAGACCCGCGATCCGATCACGGCCGGTGTGCTGGTCATGGGTGCGCTCATCATCGTCACCGGCTACACTTCCATCAACGCTGTGGTGAAGGCGGAGCTTTTCCCGGCGCATATTCGCGCGCTCGGCGTCGCCCTGCCCTATGCGCTCGCCAACACCCTCTTCGGTGGCACCGCCGAATACGTCGCGCTGAGCTTCAAGAATGGCGGTTGGGAACGTGGCTTTTACTGGTATGTCACCATCATGATCGGCATTTCCCTGATTGTGTACCTGCGCATGCGCGATACCAGCAAGGACAGCATGATCAAGGAAGACTGACACAGCCTCCCAAGCGAAGAGATGCCGGGCCCAGTGCCCGGCATTTTTTTATTTCTCCTGCTGTACCGTCCGAAACCGGCCCGGGCTCTGCCCCATCCATTTATGAAATGCGCGATAAAAGGCGCTCGGTTCGCTGTAGCCAAGTTCGGCGGCTACCTCCGCTACACTGAGGCTGTTTTCCTGCAGAAGCCTTTCGGCAGTCACGAAGCGCAACTCGTCCTTGATCGTGCCGAAACTCTGCCCCTCTCCCCGCAGCCTGCGCCGCAAGGTCGGTACGGACATGCCAAGTCCCCTTGCCAACTCTTCCAGGGACGGCCAGTATGCCATTGGCAAGACGTTCAGTTGCGCCCGCACTCTTGCAGAGAGATCGTTATCATGACGATAGCGGATCAGAATATTGGCAGGAGCTTCGCGCAGAAAACTTTCCAGCGCCACATCGCTCCGAATGATTGGCAGCGACAGATAGGTTGATGAGAAAACCAGTCGCGTGACCGGCTGGTCAAAGAGAACCGGCGCTCCGAAAAATTTATGATAATCCTGACGGTGGACAGGCGCAGGGCAGGCAAAGTCGAGCGTCCGCAGGGGAATACGCCGTCCGATCAGCCAGCAGGCCATTCCATCAGGATCAGCCAATAGGCCCGATAGGCAAAGGCCGGCCTCGGAGGTCCGGCATCGGTCAGAACAACATGGGCCATGCCGTCGCGGATCCGCAATTCACCCTGCGGATCATCCAATACCACATTGAGAAACTGCAAGGCCCGCCGCAAGGCACGTTCCAGCGTGCCTGCATGCAAAACCGCGTGACAAAGGAGGTTGAAACTGCCGGGGCGCATCGGCCTTGCAGCCAGCCCGAAAAATTCATCATTGATCGTTTCGGCAATCAGCCACCACAAGCGACCGTATTCGACATTGGTGACAGGCTCAGTCACTCTTTCCGACAAGCCGATTTGGGCCATCAGGGGAGCTACATCTATCCCCCGAACGCGCACGCTTTCGAGCGCATCCTCGACAAAGCCCGGCGCGATATTGTGGCGCTCCATGGTCTCCCCATATTGCAAAATCGATCACACATTAATGCATCTAATGTCATTGTTTGCAATGCATGAAGAGTTAACCTTCGGGAATGGTTGGCCACGAGGAGGTGGCGGTCAGGGAGGTTATACTGGATGACTGAAACGTCCGTTTCAGCGCGGCTGGCGCGTTATGAGGATGCCGTTGCGCAATTTCGCATCGAAGATGCTATCGCAAAGCTTCACGGCAATCCGGAAACCGGCATCAATGCCTGTGTTGAATGCTGCGACCGGCATATCGGTGATAATCGCGTCGCCTTGCGTGCCATTGCGACAAATGGCGAACTTTCTGAATTCACCTTCGAGAACCTGCGCGATATGGCCGCTCGTGCGGGCAATGTACTGAAAGATGCAGGTGTCGGCGCTGGCGATGTCGTTGCAGGTCTGTTGCCGCGCACGCCAGAACTCATCGCAACCATTCTCGGCGCGTGGCGTATCGGCGCTGTCTATCAGCCGCTTTTCACCGCCTTCGGTCCCAAAGCGATTGAACATCGTCTGAAAACCAGCGGCGCAAAACTGGTCGTCACAAACACGGCCAATCGCGCCAAGCTTGCAGAAGTCGAAAACTGCCCCAAGGTCGCTACCGTTCTCGCATCTGGTGAAAGCCTGCCCGCCGGTGACATCGATTTTCGTCAAGCGACCGCGTCCGCTTCGGTTGACTGCCTCCCGGTACTTCGCACAGGCAGCGATCTGTTCATGATGATGTCGACCTCCGGTACGGCGGGCCTACCGAAAGGCGTGCCAGTCCCGCTTTATGCGCTGCTGGCATTCGGCGCCTATATGCGCGACGCCATCGGCCTGCGTTCCGACGATATTTTCTGGAATATTGCCGATCCGGGCTGGGCATATGGACTTTATTATGCCGTGACAGGACCATTGCAGCTAGGCATCGCAACCACGCTGTACGAAGGCGGCTTCACCGCTAAAAGCACCTACGATATCATTGAGCGTCTCGGTGTTACGAGCCTTGCCGGTTCACCGACCGCCTTCAGACTGCTGATGGCGGAAGGACCGGAAGCAGCTAAACGCGTCAAGGGTCGCCTGCGCGTCGTATCGAGCGCCGGAGAGCCACTCAACCCGGAGGTTATTCGCTGGTTCGACGCATATCTCGGCGCACCGATCTATGATCATTACGGCCAGACGGAACTGGGTATGGTGGTCAATAATCATCACGGCCTTGAACACGCGGTCCGGCACGGGTCGGCTGGTTACGCCATGCCCGGCTATCGTGTGGCCGTTCTGGATGAACAAAGCAACGAACTCGGCCCTAACCAGCCCGGTATTCTTGCCATTGATATAGCAAAATCGCCGCTTCTCTGGTTTTCCGGCTATTACAAGCAGGAAACGCCAGCCATTGCAGGCGGTTACTATCGCACTGGCGACACCGTGGAATTCGAGCCGGATGGTTCGATCAGTTTCATCGGCCGAGCTGACGACGTTATAACATCATCCGGTTACCGCATCGGACCGTTCGATGTGGAAAGCGCCCTTCTCGAACATGGAGCTGTCAATGAAGCGGCGGTCGTGGGCGTGCCGGACCCGCAACGCACGGAAATTGTGAAGGCATTTGTTATCCTTGCGCCGGGTTTCGAAGGTACGCAGGAACTGAAAGATGAACTGGCATTGCACGTGAAGACGCGGCTTTCCGCCCATGCCTATCCACGTGAAATCGACTTTCTAAGCGAACTTCCCAAGACACCGAGTGGAAAAATACAGCGTTTCCTTCTGCGCAAGGCGGAAATCGACAAACAGCAACAGACGAAGGCCTGAGGACAAGAATATGCAGATTAAGGATCGGGTATTCCTTATTACCGGTGCAAGCTCCGGCCTCGGCGCCGCGGTTGCGAAAATGGCCGTCGATGCTGGTAGCAAGGTTATGCTTCTAGATGTGAATGCGGAAGCAGGCGAATCGCAGGCCAAGGCTCTTGGCGCGGCAGCAAAGTTCCACCGCACGGATGTCACCAGCGACGAGGATGGCAAAGCAGCTATAGCAGCCGCACTGGAAGCGTTCGGACGCGTTGATGTGCTCGTCAATTGCGCCGGTGTCGCGCCCGGCGAAAAGGTCCTCGGACGCGACGGGGCGCATCGACTGGAGAGCTTCACGCGCGCAATTTCGATCAATCTGATCGGCACGTTCAATATGCTGCGCCTTGCCGCGGAAGCCATAGCAAAGAACGACCCCGGTGAAGGCGGAGAGCGCGGCGTCATCATAAACACCGCATCGGTTGCAGCCTTTGACGGCCAGATCGGTCAGGCTGCCTATTCCGCTTCCAAGGGCGGCGTTGCTGCGATGACCTTGCCGGTCGCCCGCGAACTTGCGCGTCACGGCATTCGGGTCATGACCATCGCACCGGGAATTTTCGCCACGCCGATGATGGCTGGCATGCCGCAGGAAGTGCAGGATGCCCTCGGCGCATCCGTGCCCTTCCCGCCTCGGCTGGGGCGTCCGGAAGAATATGCGGCTCTAGCCCGCCATATCGTGGAAAACCAGATGCTCAACGGTGAAGTCATCCGCCTGGATGGTGCACTTCGCATGGCAGCAAAATAAAGCCATTCCAGGAAAAGTGGAAACCGGCTTTCCGTCCGGAATTGCGTACGGAAAAAACCAACGAGGAACGATCATGTCCAACAGCGATCCCATTGTCATTGTCGGTGCTTCCCGTACTCCCATGGGCGGCTTTCAGGGCGAGTTTACCAGCGCTCAGGCTACAGACCTCGGTGCCGCGGCCATTCGTGGCGCACTTGCAGGAGCGGGACTTGCACCGGAAGCGGTCGAAGACGTCTATATGGGCTGCGTTCTGCCCGCCGGTCAGGGGCAGGCTCCGGCGCGTCAGGCTTCGATCAAAGCCGGAATACCCGTTTCCACTGGCGCGACGACCATCAACAAGATGTGCGGCTCCGGCATGAAGGCGACCATGCTCGCCCATGATCTTCTACTCGCGGGTTCCGCCAATGTGATCGTCTCAGGCGGCATGGAAAGCATGACCAATGCCCCCTATCTGCTGCCCAAGGCACGTGGCGGGTATCGTATGGGACACGGCCAGATTCTCGACCATATGTTCCTTGATGGGCTTGAAGACGCATATGACAAAGGCCGTCTCATGGGCACCTTTGCCGAAGATTGCGCGGAAGCCTATCAATTCACCCGTGAAGCTCAGGATGAATTCGCCATTGCCTCACTGACGCGTGCGCAGAATGCTATCAAGGATGGGCTTTTCGCCGCCGAAATCACGCCCGTCACCGTGAAGGCTGGGCGCAGCGAAGTTGAAGTTTCGATTGACGAGCAGCCCGGCAAGGCGAAACTGGACAAGATACCGACCCTTCGCCCGGCATTTCGCGACGGTGGCACTGTGACGGCCGCCAATTCCTCCTCGATTTCGGATGGGGCAGCTGCACTCGTTCTCATGCGCGCATCGGAGGCGGAAAAGCGCGGGCTCACCCCGCGCGCCGTTCTGGTCGGCCATGCCACCCATGCCGACAAGCCGAACTTTTATCCAACAGCCCCCATCGGCGCGATAAGCAAGCTTTCCGAGAAGATCGGCTGGAACCTGAGTGATGTCGATCTTTTTGAGATCAACGAGGCCTTTGCAGTTGTCGCCATGGCTGCCATGCGCGATCTCGATCTTCCGCACGACAAGGTCAATATTCATGGTGGCGCCTGCGCCCTTGGCCATCCAATCGGCGCGTCGGGTGCCCGCATTCTTGTGACCCTGCTTTCAGCCCTCGAAACCCATGGCCTGAAGCGCGGCGTGGCTGGCATCTGTTTGGGCGGTGGCGAGGCCACCGCCGTAGGCATTGAGAGGATTGTCTGATGCTCTTGAACGATACGCAGGAGCATATTCGCGAAGCTGCCCGGCAGTTCGCACAGGAACGGCTTGCGCCGGGTGCTGCCGCACGCGACAGGGAGCACGCCTTTCCGCGCGCAGAACTGACCGAAATGGGAGAGCTTGGCTTTCTCGGAATGCTGGTGCCGGAAGAATGGGGCGGCTCCGATCTCGGAACGGTTGCCTATGCGCTGGCGCTGGAAGAGATTGCGGCCGGCGATGGGGCATGTTCGACCATCGTTTCGGTCCATTCATCGGTCGGCTGCGTTCCCATCCTCCGTTTCGGCACCGAAGAGCAGAAACAGCGGTTTCTGCCCAAAATGGCGTCTGGCGAATGGATTGGCGGGTTCGCATTGACCGAACCCCAAGCCGGTTCCGATGCCTCCGCGCTCAAAACCCGTGCACGCCGCGATGGTGATCATTATGTGATCGATGGCTCCAAACAGTTCATCACGTCGGGCAAGAACGGCAGCGTAGTGATCGTGTTTGCCGTTACCGATCCATCGGCTGGCAAGAAAGGCATCTCGGCTTTCATTGTGCCGACCGATACACCGGGTTATGAGGTCGTTTCAGTCGAACACAAGCTCGGCCAGCATTCATCTGATACATGTGCGCTCGCTTTCACAAACATGCCCATTCCGGTGGAAAACCGGCTGGGTGAAGAGGGCCAGGGCTACAAGATAGCGCTTGCCAATCTGGAAGGCGGGCGTATCGGTATCGCCGCACAGTCAGTCGGGATGGCCCGCGCCGCATTTGAGGCCGCGCGTGCTTATGCCAGGGAACGCGTTACATTCGGCAAGCCCATCATCGAGCATCAAGCGGTTGCGTTCCGGCTCGCGGATATGGCGACAAAAATTGAGGCGGCCCGGCAGATGGTGCTGCATGCAGCCGCATTGCGTGAAGCAGGCAAACCCTGTTTGACGGAAGCGTCGATGGCCAAACTTGTCGCTTCGGAAATGGCCGAACAGGTCTGCTCCGCCGCGATCCAGATTCACGGCGGTTACGGGTATCTGGCTGATTATCCGGTTGAGCGCATTTATCGTGATGTTCGCGTATGCCAGATTTACGAGGGCACGAGCGACGTACAACGTCTCGTTATTGCACGGGGATTGTGATCGTCTCCCTGCAATAACGTTTGCAAGTCACGATGAAAATCGGCCAAAGAGCGCATGCGGATAAGCGTGTATCCGCGCCGCATTGTGAGGCCCGATGACTGTTCGCCCGATTGTAACCTATCCGGATAAACGGCTGCGTGCCGTAGCCGATCCTGTCACCCTGTTCGACAGCGCTTTGCAGGAACTGGGAACCGATCTCCTCGACACGATGCGAGCAGCCCCGGGCATCGGGATTACCGCGCCGCATATCGGTATTGCAATGCGTTTGGTGGTTCTGGAACTGCCTGAAGCAGGCCCGAAATTCTATGTGAACCCGCAAATCCTCTGGGCTTCAGAGGAAAAGATCCATCATCAGGAAGGTAGCGTTTCCATGCCGGGCGTTGTCGATGAGGTCGAACGCCACGCCCGCATCAAAATCCGCTATCAGGACCTCGACGGGAACGAGCAAACCGAGGAATCGGAAGGCCTGCTCGCCGTTTGCCACCAGCATGAAATAGACCAGCTTGACGGTATTTTCTGGATCCAGCGCCTTTCGCGATTGCGCCGCGACCGCCTCGTCAAACGTTATGAGAAATCGCAGCGCCAGCGATAGTTAGCGCTGCGAAATAGATCAATAGAGCAAACGCGCACGAATGGTGCCGGGAATTTCGCGAATGGCCTGCAAGACCGTTTCGCTGGCGTCGCCGACGCCGTCAGCTTCCATAACAAGATAACCCACTTCGCCGTCGGTCTGCAGAAACTGGCTGGCGATATTGATGTTATGTGTCGAGAAAACATTCACGAGGCTGTTGAGAATGCCCGGGCGGTTTTCATGCACGTGCATGAAACGCGTACCCGTCGGGCGCGGCGGCAACTGCACTTGCGGGAAGTTGACGGCACCCAAGGTAGAGCCGACATCGGAATATTCGACCAGTTTTCGGGTGACTTCCAAACCGATACGTTCCTGCGCTTCTTCCGTCGATCCGCCGATATGCGGCGTAAGAATGACGTTTTCCAGTCCCTGAATGGGCGAAACGAATTTGTCGTTGTTGGAGGCTGGTTCAACCGGGAACACGTCAATGGCAGCACCGGCGAGGTGGCCTTCCTGCAGGACTTTCGCCAGAGCCTCCAGATCGACAACCGTACCGCGAGCATTATTGATGAGGAAAGCACCCTTTTTCATCTTCCGCAGTTTCGCTTCGGTAATCAGCTTCGAAGTCGATTTGTTCGACGGCACGTGCAGGCTGACGACGTCCGAAATCTTCAACAGCTCATCAAGGCTCGCAGCCGGTTTGACATTGCCATATTGCAGCTTGTCGGAAGTGTCGAAATAGCGGACCGTCATGCCGAGGCTCTCGGCCAGATTGCCGACCTGCGAACCGATATTGCCGTAGCCGACAATACCCAGCGTCTTGCCACGCACTTCGCGGCTGCCGGTTGCGGTCTTGTCCCAACCGCCTGCATGCGCAGAGACCGAACGCGGGAAGATTCGACGCATCAGCATGATGATTTCGCCAATCACCAGCTCCGCTACCGAACGGGTGTTCGAAAATGGTGCATTGAAGACCGGAATGCCGCGCTTGCGGGCTGCTTTCAGTTCAACCTGGTTGGTCCCGACGGAGAAACAACCGACTGCGATCAAGCGGTTAGCCGCAGCAAAAATCTCTTCGGTCAACTGCGTGCGGGAACGAATACCGACAATATGCGCTGACGAAATCGCTTCGATCAGATCGGCCTTATCCAGCGCCTTCGGCAAATGCGTGACATTGGTGTAACCGGAGGCTTTGAAGTAATCGACGGCCGTCTGGTTAATGCCTTCCAGCAGAAGAACATTGATGCGGTCGCGAGCGAGGGAGAGACGTTCAGTCATTTTGGGGATTTCCAGGCTGTAACAGCGAATAGTCGGTTTACGACATGAATGAACGCAAAGCCGTCGTCAACAGGATGAACTGAAAGATTTTACCCCGATTGCAGATTCACGAAGAAAGTGAACGGAGCATCGCCTTTCCGGAACGCCGAAGAGGCCTATCTGATAGGACATGACAAGCGGGACAAGGGCGGCATTTCCCTGTCCCTGATGGCGTCGGACTTCATCGTAACAACCGGAGGAATGCTCTCTATGAGTGAAATGATCACTCTCGACACCCATGAAGCCATTCGCGACTGGGTGGCTGCTCGCAACGGAAATCCGGCATTTGTCAGCACCTCCATAGATCCCGATGCTGCGCCGGTCTTGCGAATTGTTTTTGAGCCAGAGTTTGTCGCCGATGTCGAACGCCCGCTGGACGCGGGCGGTCTTGAAATCGTCGAATGGGAAGATTGGTTTCGCCTGTTCGACCGGGAAAAACTGGTGATGCTTGTGGCGCACTCGAAGCCGGGAAAACTCGACTTTTACTACCAGATTCTTCCGGGCTGACCGTTTTCCCAGACCATTACCGAGTACATAAGGCGGACCAGTTTCAAACTGGCCCGCCGGACCGAGCATTCAGCCCTTCAGTTTCCGACCGATGGTTTTTGCAACCAGCGCCAGCGAAATGGCTCCCGCGTCCGGATGACCGATACTCTTGTCGGCCAGCGGCCTTGCACGGCCGAGTTTCGGGGCAAGAGGCGCCGTCGCTTCGGCTGCTGTCTTTGCTATATCGGCAGCTTTATTCCATGCATCCGCCAGCGGAACACCTGCTGCAAACTCATTTTCGAGCGTCTCCACAAAAGGCACGAAAGCATCCACCAGTGTCTTGTCGCCGGGTTTGGCCCGGCCAAGCGTGGTGACGGCATCGAGCGCGCGCCTCCCGCCGCGAACGACTGCACCATCATCAATGCCGCCATTGTCGGACAGTTCTGTGCTCCATGAGCGTAGCAGAAGCCCCCATAGCGCTCCGGATGTTCCTCCGGCTCGATCTGCCCAAGCGTCACCGGCTACAGCCAAAACGCTTGCGGACCCGGCTCCAGCTTTCACGGCTTGATCCGCAGCGTCTTTTGCAGCCGCGGAGCCGCGTCGCATCCCCTGCCCGTGATCGCCGTCGCCGGCAAAAGCATCAATGCGGCCCAGCTCTTCTTCGGCTTCAACCAGTGCGTCACCGACGGCCTGCAGAATAGCTTGAATGCAGGCGCCTCCTGCTCGTCCTGCCTCATCTGCCTGAGCAAAAACCGGGGCTGCATCCTCATTGGCGATAATATCGTCAGCGGGTTCGACTGCAATGGCTGCGCCGCGACGAAGAACCGGGGTATCGCAAGCTGCCGTCCAATAGCGCTCGAGTTCTTCATCGAGCCACAGGAGTGTCAGTGAGCACCCTTGCATATCGAGACTGGTAACAAATTCACCCGCTTCCGGCGCCACAATATCAAGACCGGATTTTTCCAGAAGCGACGCGATCGCCGTCCACAAGACAAACAGCTCTTCATATTTAGTCGCACCGAGGCCGTTCAGGATAACGCCAACCCTTCGCATTCCTTCCGGACGCTCCGCCAGAAGCTTCTCCACCAACAGGCTTGCCAGACCGGAGGCAGGCAGGATCGCCTCTTCCTTGATTCCCGGTTCGCCATGAATGCCGAGACCAAGCGCCATCTGGCCTTCCGGTACGGTGAAGAGCGGATGTGGAGCGCCAGGCAATGTGCAGCCTTTGAAGGCAACGCCAAAGGAGACAGTGTTCGCGTTGGCATGACGCGACAGCCGTTCAACCTCATCCAGCGACAGACCGGCTTCAGCAGCCGCGCCAGCAATCTTGAACACGACCAGATCGCCAGCAATACCCCGCCGCTTTTCGTGCATATCCGCCGGAGCACTGGCCACATCGTCCGTTACCGGCACGATGCGTACGTCGATCCCTTCGGCACGCAGGCGCTCGGCGGCAACGCCGAAATTGAGGACATCGCCTGCATAATTACCAAAGCCCAGAAGAATACCACCGCCCTTATGCGCCTGACGGCAGACGCGGGCCACTGCCGCTGTCGAGGGTGAGGCAAATACGTCGCCAGCAACAGCTGCATCGGCTAGACCCGGCCCCACATATCCGGCAAACGCCGGGTAATGGCCGGAGCCGCCACCCACAACCACAGCGACCTTGCCTTGAGGCACCTTTGTCGAGCGAACAACGCCGCCCCGCACGTGGCGAACATAGCGGTTATAGATACTGGCAAACCCGGCAAGAGCGGTCGAGGCAAACTCCTCCGGCGCGTCGAAAATCGTCGTCATTGAAACAGTCCTTGGTCTGGGTCATTAGCCGCGTGGCAGGATGCGGCGCAGATAGTCACGATTTGTAGCCGAAACGGAAAGCCCGTCGCCACCATAATGTTCGCATAAAAACGGGCTGGCAAATCCGTGATCCAGCGCCATTCCGATCGCGGCGCGATAATTGATGATACCGCTTTCGAGCGGAGCCGGATGCGTGACGATTACGCCTGATGCGGGATCTTCAGTGCGGGTGTAGTTCTTGACGTGCCAGAACTTTGCGTAAGGCGCCACCTTCTCCATCATCTGCTGCCAATGCTCGACCGGACGGTGTAGACGAATGAGATTGCCCAGATCAGCGTTGATCCCGACATTGTCGAGACCGACTTCCTCGACAAAACGAACCGAACTGTCCGCAGTGCCAAGATAAGTATCCTCATACATTTCAAGCGAAAGCTCTATATCGAGCTCCTCCGCATGGTGTCCGAGTTCGCGAATTCGCTCCACGGCCTTTTTCCAGACAGCCGGGTCATTCGGGTTCTTCGCCCCGTCAACCGTCCAGAACCACAATGCCTGTTTCTGTGCATTCGTCAGCGGTTCAAACAATCCGAAGGAAACGCTGCCCGCGCCGATCTCCTTCGCGGTGTCGATAACCCGATGCCCATAGGCCAGATATTCA
Organism: Brucella sp. NBRC 14130; assembly: GCF_040371715.1. Classification (NCBI taxonomy): domain Bacteria; kingdom Pseudomonadati; phylum Pseudomonadota; class Alphaproteobacteria; order Hyphomicrobiales; family Brucellaceae; genus Brucella; species Brucella sp. NBRC 14130. The sequence continues at coordinate 125,186 of NZ_BAABTE010000010.1, read as the reverse complement.
TCGCCGCGCTGGGCGTCGATCACACTGCGCCGTGAGGTCGAAATTGCAGGAATGGTGAGGCCTAGCGATTTGGCAACAATCATGAATTCAGCGAGGCGCGCAGGCGACAAATCAGCGAGCCGCAGCCAGCTGTCTGTCGGGTCAAGTTCCGTAAAACCTGCGTCCGCAACATCGGACAAGGTGCAAGCCCAATCTTCCGCCGACTGATCCTGCACCGAACTGCCATCCGGCAGCATATTGGGATACTGGATCATCGCCGCTGCAATTGGCCAGGTTTCGCGTGTCCATTTGGAAGTTGTCTGTTTCAACTTGCATTCCTGTTCTTTTGCATCATCCATCGGGATCAGGCCACATTGCCATTGCCGGAGGGAACCTGGGGCTTGCGGTTCCGCAGCCTGCCGATTGCCCAGAATAGGGCTGGGGAGACCAGCAGGAAGACGCCGAGCGTCATCAACGAGGCAACCAGGCCATTCGACCAGAATATCGAGAGCTGACCGCCGGACATCATCATCGATTGGCGGAATGCATCTTCTGCCTTGTCGCCGAGAACCATGGCGAGAACCAAAGGCGCCAGCGGATAATCGAGCTTCTTGAAAATATAGCCCAGCACACCGAATGCGATCACCAGCCAGACATCGGTCATCGAGTTGGCGACCTGATAAGCGCCGGAGAAAATGACCGCCACAATGATCGGACCAATGATCGAGAACGGCACGCGCAGAATAGATGCGTAGAGCGGCACGGTTGCAATCACCAGAATGACGGCGACAATGTTGCCGAGATACATGGAGGCAATCAGACCCCAGACAAAGTCCGGACGATCCGTGAACAATGTCGGACCCGGAGTGAGCCCCCAGATCATCAGCCCACCCATCATCACGGCAGCGGTTGCCGAACCCGGCACGCCCAGTGCCAGCATGGGGAGAAGCGCGGATGTGCCAGCAGAATGGTCTGCGGTTTCCGGCGCGACGATCCCGCGAGGATCGCCTTTGCCGAACTTCGATTTGTCCCGTGCGGAACGGCGAGCCACCCCGTAGCTCATGAAGGATGCGGCGGTTGGTCCTGCGGGGGTTATACCCATCCAGATACCGATCAGCGTGGAACGAGCGAGCGTAAACCAATAGCGCGGCATTTCGAGAAGAGTGCGCCCGATCTCGCCAAGACGCACCCGTGCCTTGATCCCATCAAAGCGTAACCCCTCCTCCGTCGTCAGCAACAATTCACCGATCCCGAACAAGCCCATCACTGCGATCAAGAAAGAGATACCCTTGATAAGTTCCGGTATGTCGAATGTCAGGCGCAGATTGCCGGAGATCGTGTCCATGCCCACCGAAGCAAAAGCAAAACCGATCATCATGGAAACGAGCGTCTTGAACGGCGATTGAGCGCCCATGGATATGAAACTGGCAAAAGCCAGAAAATACACAGCGAAATATTCCGGGGATGAAAACCGCAGGGCGAAATTGGCGACCCAGCTTGAGAGCAGTGTAATCATCACCACGCCAGCCAGTGCGCCGATCCCGGCTGAGACGAATGCCAGCGTCAATGCGCGGCTCGCATGTCCGGCCTTCGCCATCGGATAGCCGTCGAAAGTGGTGGCTACGGACGAAGGCTCCCCCGGAATGTTGAACAGAATGGACGTTGTCGACCCACCGAACAATGCCCCCCAATACATGCACGAAAGCAGAATAATCGCGGAGATCGGGTCCATCGTGAATGTCAGCGGCAAAAGCAGGGAAACGCCATTGGGCGCGCCCAATCCCGGCAGGACACCGACCAGAATTCCAAGCGTCACCCCCAGCATCATCAGCAGAACATGATTGAAACTGAGTATGTGGGCGAAGCCATCCATCAGGAGACTGAAGTTTTCCATGTCTTTCCTCCAAAGACATCGGACTTTCCGGGATCAATAAATCCCGAAGAAAGCCTCGACCGGACCCTTAAGGAGTGGAACCTTGAAGCCGATTTCAAAAATGACGAAAAAGAAGAGGGAAACGGCAATGCCGGCTGGCAATGAAGCCCACCACTTGTAGCGCCCCTGAAACATCATCGCTCCAGCGATGTAGAGTGCGGTGCCGATATAAAGACCGAGAATCGTCGATAGGGCTGCGAAGGCAACCAGCGGCACAGCGAAACCGAGAACCGGTTTCAGCCGGGAGAGTTCAACGAAGATTTCTCCGCTACCGCGATGTTTTACAAATGCCACAACGAGATTAACCGCACTTCCGAACAGGATAAGCAGGCCGATATAGAACGGAAAGTAACCGGCATCCGGCCCCATTTCCGTCCAGCCTGTGCCAGCCTGCTGCGACCCGTAACAAACCGCGGCCCCCAGCGCGCCCGTGAGGAGAGCCACGCCCGCCTCAACGGAGAAGCGGGAAATTCCGCCTTCGCCATTCTCACTCATGTGATGAGCTCCTTCGATGGAAGATGCAGGCGCCAGCGGTGCCTGCACAAATGCCCAAAACGTCAGTTGGCCAGCCAGCCTTCGCGCTTGAGCACCGCCGTTACCGCCGTTTCATCATTCTTGATAAAGGAGGAAAGGTCGTTTCCGCTCATATAGGCGGCAGATTGTGAACTATCTGCAAGGTACTTCGCCCATTCAGGTGTTTCGGAAACCTTCTTGAGTACCCCTGCATAGTAGTCGACGACTTCCTGATCGACACCGGCTGGCAGCCACACCGTGCGCGGCATGGAGTAATTTTCGATTGCGATCCCGGCTTCCATGCAGGTCGGAATGTCGCTCCATCCCATATCGCCAGCCACCTTTCCCTCCCCCTTGAGCCTTTCGCTCTTGAAGACACAAAGGGGCTTTACCATTCCGGCCTGCCATTGACCGAGATTTTCGCTCGGATTGTTGACATTGGCGGCGATGTGCTCCCCTGCGAGCTGGACGGCCGCTTCACCACCGCTTTTGAACGGAATGTAGCCGAGTTTCGAGCCGGTGGCATCGTTGATCATGGATGTAAGAATCTGGTCAACGTCCTTGGACTGGCTTCCACCAACCTTCATACCCGCGTCATCCCTCGCCTTGGCGATAAACTCTGCGGCGGTCTTGAAATCAGATTTTCCGCTGACCCAAAGAATGAACTCGTCTGCGGCAAGGGCTGAAACGGGTATCAAATCGTCCGATTTGTAAGGAACCTTGGCGCGCACCGGCAAAAGATAGGCGTTGTTGGTGCCGAAAGCGAGCTTATACGGATCACCCTTGTAACCAGCAGTATAGACAAAGCCTTCGGCTCCGCCCGCACTCCCCTTGTTCGTGACGACGATTGGCGCGCTCATCAGGTCATACTTGCCGATGATCGACTGGATTGTGCGCGCGAAAATATCAGTCCCCCCTCCCGGTCCGGCGGTTACGACAAATTCCACAGGACGCGTCGGCTCGAATGCGTGCACAGACGAGGCAACTACCGCCGCCCCTGCGGCGAGGCATGCAATGCGCAAAGACTTCTTCATGGTCTATCCTCCCAGTTAAACGGCATGGGCCTCCCCCCATGCCGATAGCATCAAAATGTCAGCAATCAGGCAGCGCTCGGAAGCGCTTTGGCTCTTTTCGCCATCCGTGCGGCAAGCAGGATCGCTTCGCGCGTAGCTCCCACATCCGCAATCCCTTTCCCGGCAATATCATAGGCTGTGCCGTGGGCAGGCGTGCAAAGCGGAAATGGCAATCCGCCCATCATCGTCACGCCTTTGTCGAAGCCCATCAGCTTCATCGCAATCTGCCCCTGGTCGTGATACATTGTCAGCACCGCCTGGAAGCCATCCTTGAGAGCACGCAGGAACACCGTGTCCGCCGGAAAGGGCCCATCCACATCGAACCCCTTGGCCTTGGCAGCCTTTACCGCCGGCTCAATGATGTCGATTTCTTCCATCCCAAAGCTGCCTCCGTCACCGGCATGCGGATTGAGCCCGGCTACTGCAATCTTCGGGTTGTCATATCCCGCCTTTTTCAGGCAGGCCCAAGCCAGTCCGAGCTCAGCCAGAATTCCTTCGACAGTCAGGGTCGAGGCTACGTCCTTGAGCGGAATATGCGACGTTACGCGCGCATTCCAAACCTTCTCCAGAACGTTGAATTCACGTACCTTGCCCGTGAAGTTCAGAACATCGGCAACAAAGCGGATTTCGTCGTCGTAGCCTGGATATGCAAACCGCATGGCCTGCTTGTTGAAAGGCGTGAAGCAAACGGCCTGTGCGTGACCTGCCTCGGCAAACTTCAATGCGGTGCGGAAGTTGTGGGTCGCAAAAGTTCCTCCAACCAGTGTGGCCTCGCCACGCACGACATCCTTCGGATCGAGATTCTCCAAGTCGACGAAGACATGCTTGCCCACCAGCATGCCAGGCGCATTTTCGATATTGGCATCCTGCAGATCAAGTTCGACACCTGCGACGCGCGCGCCTTCATTTAGAATACGACGATCCCCGAAGACGATGAGATGCGCTTCTTTCTTGACATCCGGCAGGGCCAGAAGACGTGCCATCAGCTCGGGACTGATACCGGCTGGATCCCCCATTGCAAGCGCAATCACGCTCGGTTCAGCGCCAGTGGCAGTCATTAGCATCCTCCTCGTCTGCATTCTGTATGCAGCATGCATATGCCAGTCTTAGTGGGGACGCAAGCATTTTGTATTCTGTATGCAGCATTTTATATTGACGGTTGAGAGCAGGCCAGCCATCTTCGCGTCAGATGGTGAGATGGGATTCGAGCTCACTCTTTGAGAAAAAGGTCGATGGACGAAATTCAGAAAACCGAGCAGTCCGATAACGGCTCACAGGCGTTCCGCCGCACTGCTTTGCACGATATGCTCGTCAACCATCTGCGCGATATGATCATCGAAGGGCAGCTGGAACCGGGCACCCGCCTGCATGAAGGTCAGCTTGGCGAACAGCTGGGGGTGTCGCGCACGCCACTGCGCGAGGCGATCAAGTATCTCGCCAGCGAAGGTCTGGTGGAACTTGTTCCAAGCCGCGGCGCCGTTGTGAAACGGTTCAGTGCGGCCGATGTAAAGGACATGCTTACAGTCCTGCGCGCCTTGGAAGAGCTTGCTGGAAAACTTGCCTGCGAACTGGCGACCGACCGGGAAATCGGAGAGGTTCGAGCACTGCATGATGAAATGATCGAGCGTTACAAGCACGCTGACCGCCTGCAATATTACAAGCTCAACCAGCAGATACATCTGGCCATTGTCCGTCTTGCCAGAAATCCAACGCTTGCGGATATTCACCAGATGCTGCAGACGCGGTTGAAGCGCATCCGCTTTGTGAGGCATGAGGGCGCGGAGAAATGGGCCGCAGCCGTCTCCGAGCATGAAGAAATGATCACGGCTCTCGAAGCCCGCGATGCGGAACGGCTCTCCGAGGTTCTGGGGCGCCATTTGACGAAAGCCTGGGAGCGCGTCCGCGACACGATGTAGAATGAGCAGGCGGCCAATCTTACCCGCCTGCTACCGGCGGAATTCCGGTTCCGTCGAAAACCGATAAATCTGTCCTCCCGCGCTCTACCTCGCGACGAGATTATTTACGCTGGCCCAGTTGAACCAGCGCTGCAGATGTAAGCAGTCGCTTCGTCCTACCCGTAGATTGCGGTATGAATCTCACCATCTGTACCGCACCATGCGCGATACATGCCCGGACTGTTGAACGGCAGACTGACATTGCCTTTACGGTCTACCGCAACTAGACCACCAGAACCGCCGATTTCGCCAAGTTCACGGACAACGGTGCCAGCCGCTTCGTCGAGTGATTGCCCTGCCCAGCGCATCCGTGCATCAATTTCATGGCCCACCGCCCAGCGGATGAAATATTCTCCGTGACCCGTGGCGGAAAGCGCAACCGTCTGATCGTCCGCCCAGGTTCCCGCACCGATGACCGGGCTGTCGCCAACGCGTCCCGGCGTCTTCGCAGTCATACCGCCCGTGGAGGTAGCAGCAGCCAGATGTCCGAAGCTATCCAGTGCGACAGCGCCTACCGTGCCGTGCTTGCGGGCTGGATCGCCATCGTCGGCTGCGCCGCTGCGACGACGTTCCATTTCGTCATGCAATGCCTTGCGGCGTTGTTCTGTCGAAAACCATTCGGGAGTCATCATTTCCAGGCCAGCCGCTTCGCAAAAACGCTTTGCTCCTTCCCCCGCCAAAAATACGTGTTCGGTCTTTTCCATGACCGCACGCGCCGCAAGAACAGGATTGCGCGGGCCGCAAATTCCAGAAATTGCCCCGCAAGCGCGCGTAGCGCCATCCATGATGGCTGCATCCATCTCGTGCGTTTCGTCTGCGGTGAAAACAGCTCCTCGCCCGGCGTTAAAAAGCGGATTTTCTTCCAGAGCCATTACAGATGCCGTCACAGCATCGATAGCTTTGCCACCCTTATGCAGGACGTCCAATCCGGCCTGCAGGCATTCACGCAATCCGGCATGATAGGCCGCTTCCTTCTCCGCCGTCATATTGGCCTTGAGAATGGTTCCAGCGCCGCCATGCAACGCGATTACGGGGACGAATTTGGACATCTTATCTCACTGTTGAAGAGGGTGTCTAAGTCGGGACAGGTTGCAGAGCCTAACGATCTATCGAAAAGTATCCGCCCGTTTCGACTGGTTCATGTCGCTTTGCGTGTTTTCGAGTTCCTTCGGAAGAGGTAAGCTCGAGCAGCGCAGATGCATCTCACGAACGAACAATTTTCTGCGCTTCTCGTCGTTCTCTTTTATGGCTGCCGCAATGCCGAGCCCGTAGGGACCGATAAGCAGTCCCGGAGCCAAATCGGAAGCCTTCGTTTCTCTCGCCTCATAGTTCACAGCCTCAGCACGGATTTCTTCGCACTGGGGTGACTGCCATTTGGGGTCCTGAGATGAGAGGGTGGCTGCATAATTCTGCGGCGATGTCGTGCACCCAGAGGCTGCCAGTGAAAGCAGGCAAACGACCCCTATCCCTGAATGTTTGATTACCATTTCAATCCATTTCCGTGCACGATGAGTTTCAACGACGATGCGAGCGCTCTAATCCGAAACATGGCCATTTCCTGCGAGTATTGCATCCGCAGCCAACCCACCTGCCATGCGATAATCGTCCGACCACTCTTCATCATCAAACACGCAGAGCGCAATCGTCGCGCATCGCTGCCTTTCCCGGAGGATGGCAAGCGCGATTGCGTCAACAGGCGCTATTCTTTCGTTGGCCTCTGAAACTTCGAGCCACAAATTTCTGGCCGCATCTACAATGTCACGGGGAAATTCCATGCCCTCTGCCTTTTAACGTGGTCCAATGCGGAGCAATTTCGGCTCTTCGAATCACAAGCTCGTACTTGCCGTTTCTATATCGTTTCATAGTTCAACGTGTCAGACACTTCTCAACAACGCCGCATTGAAAGAACAAAAAGCACCATTCGGCGGAAACAGTTCCATCCAGTGCCGGCTGCAATACCCCGGCTACTTACCGGCCCCATCAGAAAGCCTGTTTGCCCTATAGGTCAGACTTCCCGGTTCAGCAGCCTCTACATCAATCCGGATATTTCTGATTTCGATGGCATGTTGGTCAGCCGGGAAATCCGACATTTGCCCCGTATCCGGGGTTTGCAAATCATTGGCGGTGTACCCGCGGACTTCAAAACGCATCCTGCCATCGACAACGCCACGATAAACGATATCAAAAATAGTGCCGGACTCGTTGGGATCGTATGCGTCAGGATTCGGAATCTCCAACCCTCTTGCATAATCGCGCGGAGGGATGATGGGATCGCCGCTTAGAACAAACTGGGTCTGACCAAAGGTGTCGGTTGCCGGTGCGGGATGGTGCGATGTCTCTTCAGTGCCCGCTGAGACCTCTGCACCTGCGGCTTGTTGCGCATGCAATTCGGCCGGAAAATTCAGAATACAGCCAGCGACCAAGTATATTGCAAGCCATCGGCTTATCTTTGAACGTTTAACCATCGGCTCTTCTTTTTCTTGAATCGCAAGTTACCCCGCTGTTTTGACCGAAACGCAACATGCAGGCAATCCCGCATGTCAACTGCTGTTCGCGCTGAGGGCATGGTCGTAACCGTCACGATTTTATGACTGCAATCCTAAGCACCTTAGGTTAGGGTCAGCCCGGGAAGATCACCGTCCGAAACCTCAATCGAGAGGCATGGCATGACCGTTGAAGCCAGATCTGTTCGCATCATTCGGACAGTTGTTGAAACGCTGCGCCCACAGTTCAATGTGGAGTTATGGGACGGTACGCGCATAGGCGCATTCGATGGTCCGTCACTGGTGATCAACGATCCGACGATCGTTCGGCAGCTCCTTCTCAAACCGAATTACGATTCGCTGATCGAGATATGGACCTCAGGTCGGGTCGATATCAGTAATGGTACAATCTTCGATCTCGCCAAAGCCAAAACCGACGGGAGCGTGAAGAACAGGCTGAAGGAGTTGCCAAAATGGCAACTACTCAAGGATCTCCCGGCTCTTCTTTTTGCTGGTAAACCCAATAGACGCGATGTTCTTGACGGCAAGGAGCCTTTTGTCAGCGGATCGAACAAGGAGGCAATCACGCATCACTACGACGTCTCCAACGAGTTTTACCGTTTATTCCTCGATGAGCGAATGGTTTACACCTGCGGCTACTTCACGGACTGGGCTAATGATATCGACCAGGCACAGAAGGACAAGCTGGAGCTCATCTGCCGAAAACTGCGATTGAAACCGGGGGACCGGCTTCTTGATATCGGGTGCGGTTGGGGCGCTCTCCTGATTTATGCTGTGCAGAATTTTGGTGTCATCGGCACCGGCGTTTCGTTATCGGAAGCCCAAACGGCGCTGGCGCGAGAAAGGATCAAGCTGGCAGGACTTGAAGACAGGATTACCATCCACGTCAAATCCTATGCAGAGCTTGACGGTCAGTTCGACAAGATTTCATCTGTGGGAATGTTCGAACATGTTGGTATCGCCAATTACGACAGCTATTTCAGCGCCGTCCATCGACTTCTGCGCCCCGGCGGGCTTTACATGCATCACGCAATCACCCGGCGCATGAAAAAGGACAAGAAATCCTTCAAACGTAAAAGCGCAGAGCATAAGGCTCTGGTGAAGTATATTTTCCCTGGTGGGGAACTCGACCATCTTGGCATGACAGTAGAAAACCTCGAAGGGCACGGGTTTGAAGTCCACGACGTCGAAAATCTCCGCGAACATTATGGCATGACGTGTCGGTTATGGTGCGAACGCCTCTATAACAATTTCGATAAGGCCGTCGCTGAAATAGGTTATCCGAAAGCGCGCCTATGGCTGCTCTATCTTGCGGGATGTTCGCTGGCATTTGAGCGAGGAACCGTCCAGATCAACCAGACTCTGGCCTCGAAGCGCAAACGCGGTATTTCCGCTGTGCCTCAGACCAGAGCGGATATTTATGCGGGGTTCGAAAAATCTGACAGCTGAGAGGCTGCGAATACCCCTCCCTATCCTTCGCGAAGGCTCTATTCCTTTTTGTAAAGTGTACGCGACCGTTCAAGATGTCGAAGCATGGCAGCTTCAGCGCGGTCTGCATCCTTGACGGACAGACAATCCAATATCTCCTCGTGTTCCACGAGCGTATATTTCTCTTTGCCGGTCCAGATAAGCATATGAGTGTGATACTCCTTCAGCCAGGCAAGCATGGCTTCGCTCACGGCCACTAGAATGGGATTGCCGGAAATCCTGGCTATCCGGACATGAAACTCCATATCGGCTGCGATAAAGGCGTCTGCGTCACCGAGCGATTCCCGCTGCCGTTCGATGATCTGTCGCAGTTCAGCGATATCAGTCTCGGTAATTTTCTGCGCGGTCTCGCGGACGATGCCGCGCTCGAAGAAAATGCGCGCGCTCTTCAAATCTTCCAGCGTGTCCATTGACTGCGCAAGCATGATCTTTGCGGTTGGATCCACCTGCTGGAAAATCGATCTTGCAGTCAGCTTCAACACCTTGGCACGCTCGCCGTGTGAAATGCTCACCAGTCCCATTTTGGCGAGCGACTGCATTGCCTCGCGAATTGCAGGGCGACCGACACCGAAACGTTCCATCAGCACGCGTTCCGACGGCATCTCGTCTCCCGGCTCCAGCTCGCCGGAAGTAATCATGTTTTCGAGCCGATCAAAAACTTCGTCGGACAATTTGCGACGAACAATAGGTTCGAATGGCTGGTTCATTACATCTCACCCCTCAGGCGCTTTTCCTTCTTATGCATCTTCGACTGTCCGGAGAAAAGCTGTTTGCCCACAGCAGTCCGAGCGCCGCACAATTTTTCACTTGCGCATAATGGAATACTCATTATACCAGTTGACCTGTAAAAGCCAGCGAAGTATCGCGGGCAACGAACCAATCGCCTGTTCCGGTAGTAGCCATGTACATCCGCCTGACCTATCGCATTGAGACCACCGGCAGCATCGAACAGATGGCCGCGAAGATTGCGAGCGATCAGTCGACCGGCACTTTTGTCGCCGTTCCAGGTGAAACGGAAGAACTCAAGGCGCGCGTCGCGGCGCGTGTGCTGGAAATCCGTCCGCTGGAAGACGCAACGTGCCCCACATGGCCAGAGCTTGAACCCGGACATGGCCCAATCAAGCGCGCGGATGTCGATATCGCATTTCCGCTTGATGCTATCGGCACCGATCTTGCAGCACTCATGACGATAGCCGTTGGCGGCGTTTATTCGATCAAGGGCATGACCGGCATCCGCGTCGTGGACATGAAGTTGCCGGAAGCTTTCCGCACAGCACATCCCGGCCCGCAATTCGGTATCACCGGAAGCCGCCGCCTTACCGGCGTTGAGGAACGTCCGATCATCGGCACCATCGTCAAGCCGGCACTTGGCCTGCGTCCGCACGAAACCGCAGAACTGGTCGGCGAGTTAATCCAGTCTGGTGTCGATTTCATCAAGGACGACGAGAAGCTGATGAGCCCGGCCTATTCGCCGCTCAAAGAGCGCATCGCCGCGATCATGCCGCGTATTCTCGATCACGAGCAGAAGACCGGCAAGAAGGTCATGTATGCCTTCGGCATCTCTCATGGCGATCCTGACGAAATGATGCGCAACCATGACATGGTGCTGAAAGAAGGCGGCAATTGCGCGGTAGTCAATATAAATTCCGTCGGCTTTGGCGGCATGAGCTTTCTACGCAAGCGTTCGGGTCTCGTACTTCATGCCCATCGCAACGGCTGGGACGTCCTGACCCGCAATCCCGGTGCAGGTATGGATTTCCGCGTTTATCAGCAGTTCTGGCGTCTGCTCGGCGTCGATCAGTTCCAGATCAACGGCATCCGCGTGAAATATTGGGAGCCGGACGAAAGCTTCGTCAATTCGTTCAAGGCCGTCAGTACACCGCTGTTTAACCCATCCGATTGTCCGCTACCTGTGGCGGGGTCCGGCCAGTGGGGCGGACAGGCGCCGGAAACTTTCGAGCGCACGGGCCGCACCACGGACCTGCTTTATCTGTGCGGCGGCGGCATTGTCAGCCATCCGGGCGGCCCGGCAGCTGGTGTTCGCGCTGTGCAGCAGGCCTGGGAAGCGGCTGTCGCGGGCATTGCGCTTGAAACATATGCAGCAGATCGCCCTGAACTTGCAGCCTCGCTCGCAAAATTCGGGAAAGGCGGCGAGTAATGTCCGAGGTTTCCAACAGACTGCTGCTCTCCTATTACGGCGACGATCTCACCGGCTCGACCGATGTCATGGAGGCACTCGCTTCTCACGGCGTCGATACCGTTCTGTTCATGAATGTCCCGGATGAAGAGCTGCTTGCCCGTTTTTCTCATTGCAAGGCTATCGGCCTCGCGGGTACCAGCCGCAGCGAAACGCCGGAATGGATGGAGAAACACCTCACGCCTGCATTCAACTGGTTGAAAGGCCTCAATGCGGCTATTGCGCATTACAAAGTCTGCTCGACCTTCGATTCCGCACCGCATGTCGGCAATATCGGCAAGGCCGTGGAAATCGCCAAAGCGATCTTCGATCAGGCCTATGTGCCCTTGATTGTCGGCGCACCACAACTGAAGCGTTACACCGCTTTCGGCAATCTGTTCGCCGCCTATCAGGGCGAGGTCTATCGCATCGACCGCCACCCGGTCATGAGCCACCATCCGGTCACGCCGATGCATGAGGCGGATCTGCGGTTGCATTTGGCTCAACAGACACCGCTTAAAACCGTGCTTGCAGACCTTGCAACCCTTGGCTCGCAGGACGTCGATGATCGCGTCAGCGCTATCGCCAACAATGTTGACGGCATGTTGTTGTTCGACGTCGATAGTCATGAAAGTCAGCTGCAAGCAGGCGAACAGCTCTGGCGCTTGCGTGCCCGCGAAGGCTGGTTCGTCGCTGGCTCGTCGGGTGTTGAATATGCGCTTCTGGCCGCATGGACCAAAGCGGGACTGATTGGATCAAAAAGAGAGTTTCCGCTCCCCGGCAAGGCAGACCGCATTGCGGTCGTTTCAGGAAGCGTGTCGCCCACCACGGAACGCCAAATCCGTCATGCGACGGCATCAGGCTTTACCGGCATTGATCTCAATCCCCTCGAACTTCTCGGTGAAAACAGCAATCAGGCAATCGAAACGGCTATTGCTGAAGGCGAGAAGGCGCTCAAGCAGGGCAACAGCGTGATCCTTAACACCGCCCTTGGTCCTTCTGCTGATCGCGGCACGGAGATCGACAGGATCGCTGGCAGCCGTCACAAACTGGCGCGTAGCCTCGGATTCATACTCCGCAGCCTGGTCGAGCGCGAAAGGCTTACCCGCGCAGTCATTGCAGGCGGGGACACTTCCAGCCACGCATTGCGCGAATTGCATGTTGATGCGCTCACCACGCTTTTGCCGCTTCCACAAACTCCCGGCTCGCCGCTTTGCACTGCACACGGTACTCCCGCTGCAACCAATGGCCTGCAGATTGCTCTCAAGGGCGGTCAGGTCGGCTCTGACAATTACTTCAGCCAGATTCGCGACGGAGCACGCGTCTAACCTGGAATACTCATTGACTGGTTATACCAGTCGCGATACCAAAACATGGGAAGGAAATTTCAATCATGACAGCTATCGCTTTGTTCGGAGCGGGCGGCAAGATGGGCTACCGTCTGGCCAAGAACCTCAAGGGTTCGCGCTTCGACGTACGCCACATCGAAGTCAGCGACGCAGGCAAGGCCCGCCTCAAGAACGATCTTGGCATCGACACCATTGACGCTGATGCAGGTCTCGAAGGCGCTGAAGTCGTCATTCTGGCTGTGCCGGATACCATCATCGGCAAGGTTGCCGCAGGCATCGTCGACAAGCTCAAGCCCGGCACAATGGTTATCGCGCTCGATGCAGCCGCACCATTTGCCGGTCATCTGCCAGAACGCGCAGACCTCACCTATTTCGTGACCCATCCGTGCCATCCGCCGATCTTCAACGACGAAACGGACATGCAGGCGAAGAAGGATCACTTCGGCGGTCTGTTTGCAAAGCAGCACATCGTTTCGGCTCTCATGCAGGGTCCGGAAGAAGCCTATGCGCTCGGTGAAGAAATCGCCAAGGTCATCTGGGCGCCTGTCATGCGCTCGCACCGCGTGACTGTCGAGCAACTTGCAATCCTCGAGCCGGGCCTTTCGGAAACCGTTTGCGCATCGCTTCTTGTCGTCATGAAACAGGCCATGGACGAAAGCGTTCGTCGCGGCGTTCCAGAAGAAGCAGCGCGCGATTTCCTTCTCGGCCACATGAATGTTCTCGGCGCCGTCATCTTTGGCGAAGTCCAGGGCGTATTCTCCGATGCCTGCAACAAGGCAATCGAATTCGGTATTCCGGCGCTGATGCGCGACGACTGGAAGAACGTTTTCGAACCGGAAGAAATCGCAGAAAGCATCCGTCGCATTACGTGACGTCACTTGGGAGGGCGGCGCACGCTCTCCCCTTTTTCCGCCCTTTTGGGAAATGGGGCTTATTGGGAGGTCTACATGAAATTCACACGCAGAAAAATTGCGCGCGGTTTTGCGATTGCGGCCGTTTCGGCAACATTGGCAGGCGGCGTTGTCATGCCGGCATGGGCTGCTGACCTGATCGCGATCATCACGCCATCGCATGACAATCCGTTCTATAAAGCTGAAGCAGTGGGCGCTGAAGCCAAGGCCAAGGAACTTGGCTACGAAACGCTGATCCTTCAGCATGACGACGATCCGACAAAGCAATCGCAGCTGGTCGATACGGCCATCGGTCGTGGCGCAAAAGCTATCATTCTCGACAATGCCGGTTCGGAAGCATCGATTGCCGCCGTGCAGAAGGCCAAGGATGCCAAGGTCCCTTCATTCCTGATCGACCGTGAAATCAACGCTTCAGGGGTTGCGGTTTCGCAGATCGTATCCAACAACTATCAGGGCGCGCAGCTGGGTGCTGAAGAATTCGTCAAGCTGATGGGCGAAGCCGGTAATTATGTCGAACTATTGGGCCGTGAATCCGACCTGAACGCCGGCACCCGCTCCAAGGGCTATCACGACGTCATCGATGAATATCCTGATATGAAGATGGTTGCACAGCAGTCAGCCAACTGGAGCCAGACCGAGGCTTTCACCAAGATGCAGAGTATTCTGCAGGCAAATCCGGATATCAAGGGTGTGATTTCGGGCAACGACACCATGGCCATGGGCGCATGGGCAGCACTTGAAGCTGCTGGCCGCAAAGACGTTATCGTGGTCGGCTTCGACGGTTCGAACGATGTTCGCGATTCCATCAAGGCGGGCGGCATCAAGGCAACCGTCCTCCAGCCGGCCTATGCTCAGGCACAGATGGCCGTCGTTCAGGCTGACGAATATATCAAGACCGGCAAGGGACCTGCTGAGGAAAAGCAGCTGATGGACTGCGTGCTCATCAACCCTGACAATGCCGACAAGCTCGAAACCTTCGCCTTGAAGGACTAACCCTCCAGCTTGCAAGGCCGGGGGCGTACACCGCTCCCGGCACATTCCTGATATCGAGGATAGATTCATGTCAGTGCTGAAGTCAGCTTCCATTATTCTGCTGGCCTGCGGTGTCGCGCTTTCGGGCTGCAAAATCATCAAGACCCCGACAGCGGAAGAAGCCGCAGAAGCACGCGGCGATAATTTCAATCCGGATCGTTCGGTTTCCGACATCTGGGACGCAAAGGTTCAGCCGTTCTTTGCCGAAAAAACTGCGACGCTCGATGAAGTGATGCAGGTAGCAAATGCAGACGCGGACGCCGCCGGAGCAAAATACGGCCATCGCGAGAAGCAGGGCAATGCCCCCTGGACTTTCGCCGTCAAGCTTGAAGGCACCGTTGTCGCTGCAGAAACGAAATCCCGCGCCGCCTATGTCGACGTCGATAGCAATGGCGATGGCAAGCCCGATGCACGCGTGCAGATTGGGCCAACCGTTCGCGGCACTGCAATCCGCGACAGCCTCTCATTCGTGAACTTCAACGAATTCCGCAACCAGATCGACTGGGCGCAGTTCGGCAAGGCTTTCAATACCCGTATCAATGACGACGTATTATCCAAACTGCCGCGCGAAAATCTGGTCGGCATGAAGGTGAAAGCCCAAGGCGCTTTCTCCTTGCCCTCAAAGGGTCAGCTTCCGGTACTCACCCCCGTTTCCATCTCTTTGGAGAAATGAGCCATGGAGACGGAAACGATCCAGAAGCACGATATCGTCCTCAAGCTTGAAGATGTTTCCAAGGTCTATTCGGGCATTGTCGCGGTCAAGCGCGCCAATCTTGAATTGCGCCGCGGTTCGGTCAACGTGCTTGTCGGTGAAAACGGTGCTGGCAAATCCACGCTGATGAAAATCATCGCTGGCGTTGAACGCCCGACCATGGGGAAGATTATTCTCGATGGCGAGGAAGTGGCATTCGACAGCCCGGCCGACGCGCAGAAGCGCGGCATTGCGATGATCTTTCAGGAGTTGAACCTGTTTTCAAACATGACGGTGGCGGAGAACATCTTTGCCACACGCGAAATCATGCGTGGGTTGCGCGGTATCGATCACAAGGCGCAAATCGCAAAGGCCAATGAATATCTCGACCGGCTTGATGCAGGCATCAGCGCAAATACGCTTGTGGCCGATCTGCCTATCGGACAACAGCAGCTCGTCGAAATCGCCAAGGCCATTTCGCTCGATGCGCGCATCGTCATCATGGACGAGCCGACTTCGGCACTTTCCGCAGCCGAAGTGGATATTCTGTTCAAGGTGATTGCTGAATTGAAAAGCCAAGGGGTGGCGATCGTTTACATTTCGCATCGTCTCGAAGAACTGATGCGGATCGGCGATTACATCACCGTTCTGCGCGACGGAAAAATCACCGGGCAGGAAGAAATCAAAAATATCGATACGCAATGGATCGTGCGTTCGATGATCGGTTCGGATGCCAAGGATTTTGCCAAGCCGGTGACCCACAAGATCGGTGCGGAACGGTTTCGCGCCGAAAACATCACGCTGCCACGCCCAACAGGCGGGCTTGCAGTCGATGATGTCTCGCTAACTGTCCGCGCAGGTGAAGTTCTTGGAATCTACGGCCTTATGGGGGCTGGACGTTCCGAGTTTTTCGAATGTGTGATGGGCCAGCACGGTCATTCCACGGGCCAAATCTATATCGATGGCGAGGAAGTGAAGGAGCGAGACACGACCCGTCGTATCCGGCGCGGCCTTGCACTTATCCCGGAAGATCGCCAGCGTGAAGGCCTGGTCCAGATCCTGTCGATTGCCAGCAACCTGACACTGGCAAGCCTCGACCGTCTGGCGCGTTTTTTCCACATCACGCCTAAGCGCGAAAAACAGGCCATTCAACAGGCGATCAAAGACCTTTCGATCAAGGCACCGAACCCGGAATTCGAAGTTACTTCAATGTCGGGCGGCAACCAGCAAAAGGTGGTGATCGGCAAGGCGCTGATGACCAATCCAAAAGTTCTTCTGATGGACGAGCCGTCGCGCGGTATTGATGTGGGCGCAAAGGCCGACGTCTTCCGCACCATGCGCAGGCTCGCCGCCGAAGGTCTTTCCATTCTCTTTTCAACCTCCGATCTGGAAGAAGTCATGGCGCTTTCCGATCGCATCGCGGTGCTCAGCAATGGGAAGCTGGTCGCCATATTCGACCGCGATAAAGCGACGGAGGCCGATATTGTTGCCGCTTCGGCCAAGGGCCACGGACATACGCATGACAACGACCACAGCAAACAAACAAGGGAACGCGCGTCATGACAGCCAACACGACGACGGCCGCCACTGACTCAACCTTTAACAGCGGCTCGGCCCTGCTGACGCTGATGAAACTGAGAACCTTCATCGCGCTTTTCGCGGTGTTCATCTTCTTCTCGTTCGCAGCACCGAACTTTCTGTCGACCGCCAACCTGATCCTGATGTCAAAGCACGTTGCCCTTAACGCGTTTCTTGCAATGGGCATGACTTTCGTCATCATCACCGGCGGCATCGACCTTTCAGTCGGCTCAATTGTCGGGCTTTGCGGCATGGTTGCCGGCGGTCTTCTGATCTACGGTATCGATCTTGGCATCGGCTATACGATCTATTTCAACATCATCGAAATATCGCTGATTACACTGGCCGTTGGCGTCGCCGTTGGCTTCATAAACGGGCTATTGATCACCAAATTGAATGTCGCGCCGTTCATCGCAACACTCGGCACGCTTTATGTGGCACGCGGTCTGGCACTTCTGTCCTCCGATGGTCAGACCTTCCCGAACCTTGTGGGCCGCGAAGATCTGGGCACAACCGGCTTCGCCTTCCTCGGATCAGGCAGCATCCTTGGTCTTCCGGTCTCGATCTGGATTCTGATCGTCGTCGCATTGGCCGCAGCCTATATCGCGCGATACACGCCTCTTGGTCGTCAGATTTTCGCAGTCGGCGGCAATGAACGCGCTGCGCGCATGTCCGGCATCCATGTCGACCGCGTAAAGATGTTCGTCTATATGTTTTCAGGCTTCTGCGCCGCGATCGCTGGGCTTATCATCTCGTCTGAACTCATGTCGTCGCATCCGGCAACCGGTAACTCGTTTGAGCTTAACGCCATCGCGGCAGCAGTTCTCGGCGGCACCTCCATGTCGGGCGGGCGCGGCACCATCGGCGGCACCATCATCGGCGCATTCGTCATCGGCATTCTCTCCGACGGTCTGGTCATGATGGGCGTATCGTCCTTCTGGCAGATGGTCATCAAGGGCCTGGTCATCATCATTGCCGTGGTGGTCGATCAGGCACAGCGCCGCCTCCAGCAGCGCGTTACACTCATGCAAATGGCAAAAGCGGGTTAAAAATGGCAGAATTGAATGGCGCTCTGATCGGCTGCGGTTTCTTCGCAATCAACCAGATGCATGCATGGAATGACGTTTCGGGTGCCAAGATCGTGGCAATCTGCGACCGCGATCCGGAGCGGTTGAAGATTGTCGGCGACCAGTTTGGCATCGAGCGCCGCTACACGGATGCTGAGGCGCTATTTGCGGATGGCGGTATCGATTTTGTCGATATCGCCACCACCGTTGCAAGCCACCGCGCGCTGGTGGAACTTGCTGCCACCCATAAGGTGCCGGCAACCTGCCAGAAACCTTTTGCGAAGACGCTCGACGATGCAAAGGCGATGGTGAAGGTCTGCGATGAAGCAGGCATTCCTCTGATGGTGCATGAAAACTTCCGCTGGCAGACGCCTATCCAGGCCGTGCGCACGGCGCTCGACAGCGGCGCCATCGGCGCGCCGTTCTGGGGTCGCTTTTCATTCCGCTCCGGCTTTGATGTTTTCTCCGGCCAGCCTTATCTTGCAGAAGGCGAGCGCTTCATCATCGAAGACCTTGGCATTCATACGCTGGATATTGCACGTTTCATTCTGGGTGACGTGACAAGCCTTGTCGCACGCACCAAGCGCGTCAATTCGAAGATCAATGGCGAAGATGTGGCAACCATTCTCATGGACCATGAAAATGGAGCTACTTCCGTTGTCGATGTGAGCTATGCCACCAAGCTCCAAACCGACCCTTTCCCGGAAACGCTGATCGAACTGGACGGCACTGAAGGCTCGATCCGTCTTTATCAGGGCTATCGCCTTGAAGTAATTACGTCGGAGGGTACGACAGTTTCCGACGTTTCGCCAAAACTGCTCTCCTGGGCCTCGCGCCCGTGGCACAATATTCAGGAAAGCGTTTTTGCTATTCAGCAGCATTGGGTGGATAAACTCGCCTCCGGTGAAGAAACCTCGACATCGGGCGCAGACAATCTCAAGACCTTTGCGCTTGTCGAGGCTGCCTATGACAGTGCAGCAAGCGGCAATCGCATCGACATCAAGGCATTGCTGAAATGAGCAAAGTCGATCCATTCCTGCTCTATGGCACGCGCGAAGCAGAAGTTACGGCAACGCATCTGAAAGCAGGGCTTCTTGCCGTCGATCTCAGCGACGGCAATCTTCGTACCATCACCTATGACGGCGTCGAGGTTCTGCGCGCCATCTCCTACCTGGTAAGGGATCGCGATTGGGGAACCTATAATCCCGAAATCCATGATCTGAATGTTGAGCAAAACGACAGCGGTTTCATCGTCACCTATCAGGCACGTTGCGAAAGCCCGGATGCAACGCAACTCGCCATTGATGTCCGCATTCAGGCCGAGAGTGACGGCGCACTCACTTTCGACGCTGTGGCCAATACCGCGACCGGCTTTGAAACCAACCGTTGCGGCTTCTGCATTCTGCATCCGGTCATCGGCGTGGCCGGTTCGCCCGTGACTGTCGAGCATGTCGATGGCGTGTTCAACAAAACCCGCCTCCCCGACCTGATTGAGCCGTGGCAGCCCTTCAAGGACATGCGTGCAATCACCCACGAGGCTACGCCCGGCGTCATGGTCGAATGCCGCATGGAAGGCGATACGTTCGAGATGGAAGACCAGCGCAATTGGTCAGATGCATCCTTCAAGACTTATGTGCGTCCACTGGCTTTGCCATGGCCCTACCGGATCGAAGCTTTGAAGCCCCAGCGTCAGCGCATTGTGCTCAACATTGCTGACACGCGCCCAGCAACATCCAAAGTGGCCCAGCATGCTGAACCGGTGAAAATCACTTTCGGTGACGCAAGCGGCGTCATGCCCAGTATCGGCATCATCATCACCCCGGAAGAAGCCAAGGCCAGTTTAGCTGCAACAGAGTTGCTTCGGGAAATTGCCCCGCAGGACCTGCTGTTTCATTACGATCCGTTGGCGGGACATGAAGGTTCAGTCTTTGCAGATTTCGCAGCATTAGCCGGGAACCACAAAAGACGCGTCGCGCTTGAAATTGCGCTGCCGTGCAAAACCAACCTTATCGACGAGACGACTGCAATCGCGTCCGATATGAAAGCAGCGGGCTTCACCCCGGATGCAATCATCGTTTCGCCTGCCATAGACCGACAATCGACGCCGCCCGGCAGCGAATGGCCGCCGTGCCCGCCGCTTGAAGATGTTTATGCAGCAGCAAGAGCAGCCTTCCCAAATGTGCGTCTCGGCGGCGGAATGCTAAGCTATTTCACCGAGCTCAATCGCAAGCGTGTTCCGGGTGAGCTTATTGATTTTGTCAGCCACTGTACCAATCCGATTGTCCATGCCGCTGATGATCTCAGCGTCATGCAGACGCTGGAGGCGCTTCCGTTCATTACCCGTTCCGTGCGCGCGATCTATGGCGACAAGCCCTATCGTATCGGGCCGTCCACCATTCCCATGCGCCAGAATCCCTATGGCAGCCGCACAATGGAAAACCCGCTAGGCAGACGCATAGCCATGGCCAACCGCGATCCGCGTCATAATGGAAAATTCGGGGAAAGCTTTGCAAGGGCCTATGCCATATCGGTGCTGAATGCAGGCCTCGACAGCCTGACGCTTTCGGCTGTCACCGGCCCGTTTGGGCTTATTGCCGGGGAAAACGAGCCAACACCCGCAGGGGGGAAACGCCCCCTTTTCAATACGATAAGAACCTTGTCTGCGCTGGCAGGAAAGAAATGGCAACAGCTTGTTTCGTCCCGGCCCGGCCACGTTCTGGCTTTTGCGACAGAACAAGAATTCTGGCTGGTGAACATCACTCCACAACATCAGGCCGTCAGCATAGCTCAGTCTGGCGAGGTTACTCTTGAGCCCTATGCGGTCGAAAGTTTGAGACGCTCCTGTCTTTAGCGTGCGGCTCGTTTTGATGACCGACGGCATGAGTTGGAACCGGCAAATCCCGCTTGCTGACGACAAAATCCGGATCACTCCGCTAGCCCGACGCTGCGGGCATGTACTGATGGCCGATCCCGATATACGTATCGGGATCGTGGTCTTCGCTACGGTTTAACGCCCGCTCTCCACAAGCGGTGCCTTTCTTTAATTTGCAACGTGTTCAGGCACCTTGTTTTGCAGGATAGCCAGATCCGTGACAATCGCGGCGGCTTCGTTCTGCAACACATCGGTCGCGTTCTTGCGGCTCTTCTCGATTGCAAGGTCGGCACTCAGGCTTCGCTCGTTCGACTGCAGGCCGTCGTCAATCTGCGCATCAATGCCATCATTGGATTTTCCGCGCGCCTTGGCTCGATTTTCCTGCGCGGTCATCTCATTGCGACGCACCGTTTCATTGAGCGAGATGACCTTTTTCTCGCGCTGCGCCTTGAGCGTCGCTACATCTTCCACAAAGTCCTGGAACTCGCGGGATTTCTGCACGCGCTCGTCGTGCAGATTTTGCAGCTTTGGCAGCAATGCTTTTATGTCATCAGAGGCTTTGTATTTCGCCGCGGAAACCTGAGACCACGGCAAAGCATTATCGAAGCTCGATTCACCGACAAGCTTCAGATCGAAGAGGCCCGGCAGGCTGATATCAGGCGTCACGCCGCGCAACTGCGTCGTTCCACCGTCGACACGGAAGAACTGGGCGACCGTAAATTTAAGCTCGCCATATTCAGGCTTGGGATTGTTGGCCACTTCATCGAGGTCGACCACGGTCTGCACGGTTCCCTTGCCGAAACTAGGCTCGCCTATGACCACACCACGGCCGTAATCCTGAATTGCCGCCGCGAAAATTTCCGAGGCGGAAGCAGAGCCGCGATTGATGAGCACGCCCAACGGCCCCTTCCAGGCTGGCGTCGGAAGATTATCGCTTTCAACCTTGACTTCGCCGTTTGCATTGCGTTGCTGGACCACTGGTCCCTTGCCGACGAACAGACCTGTCAGATCAATCGCCTCGCTCAGCGAACCGCCGCCATTGTTGCGCAGATCGACCAGAACGCCATCAACCTTATCCTGCTTCAACTCGGCGATCAGCTTGGCGACATCGCGGCTGGCGCTCTTGTAGTTCTTGTCGCCCTTCCGCCGCGCTTGAATATCTTCGTAGAATGCCGGGAGCGTAATCACCCCGATCTTGCGGGTAACGTCTCCGTCCTTTACGGGAAGGATCGTCTTCTTGGCGGCCTGTTTGTCGAGACTGATCTTGTCACGAACCAGCGTGATGACATGATGCTTGCCATCGGCCCCGGCATCTGCCGGCAGGATATCGAGGCGCACGACCGATCCCTTGTCGCCGCGGATCATCTGCACAACTTCGTCGAGGCGCATTCCGATTACTTCTTTGATCGGACCGTCTTTGCCCTGACCGACGCCGATTATACGGTCGCCCACAGCAAGTTTGCCCGACGACTGCGCCGGGCCGCCCGCAACAAGCTCGCGGATCGTCGTATAGTCGTCTCTTTCCTGAAGCACCGCACCGATGCCAACCAGCGACAACTTCATGGAAATATCAAATTCGGCCGAAGCCTTGACGCCGAAATAATCGGTGTGCGGATCAACCGATGTTGTATAGGCAGCCATGAATGACTGAAAGGCATCGTCGCTCTTGTATTTATACGTGCGCTCGATGGAGTTCTCGTAACGCTTGTCGAGCGTCTTGCGAATAGTCGCATCATCCTTGCCGACGAGCTTCAGACGCAGCCAGTCGTTCTTGACGCGCTTGCGCCATAGATCGTCGCTTTCCGCGGTCGAACGCGGCCAGGGTTCCTTGTCGCGCACGATGGAGAATTCTTCCTGCTTGCTGAAATCGAAATTCTGCTTGAGCAGGCCACGCGCAAACGTCATGCGCTCGATGATGCGCATCTGATAGACGTTGAAAATGGAAAAGGGGATGGTCAGGTCCTGGCGGTCGATGGCGTCGTCGATTTCCTTGCTGCCAGTCAGGAACTTGTCGACATCTGCCTGCAGAAAGATGAGCCTGTCCGGGTCCAGTGAATCAATGAACCGGTTCATGATCCGGACCGACAAGGCGTCATCCAGCGGGACGGGCCGATAATGGAAACGCGTGAGAAATTCTGCCGTGAGATGAGCGGCTTGAACCTGCTCCGGCGATGGCTTCAGAATGGCCGGCGAACCGACTTCGAGAGCCTGCGCGGGCAAAATACCTGCCAGGAAGAGACAAACCAGGCCAATCTTGATGCGTTTCAAGTTATGTTCCATTCTTGACGCTGAGCGTTTAATTCCAACCCTTGTTGGCTAATTATGGTTTTTTGGCAACCGTCTATCCCAATTAGTGCATTTCCGGTTCTCATTCATAGGAAAAGCGCGTCCCAGCGGGTAGCGGACTTCAAGTGACTCCGATCCAAATAGTTGGGAAGACAAACAAAAACCGCCAGCTATTTATTCTGGATCGTTGTGACTGGCTTATCCGCCAAAGCCCGCTTCACTGCCGCGCGTGCAGATGCCAGATCGGGCATCACCCAGTTGGGCTCACCGCCCAGAAACTTGTCGAGAAATGCGATTGCGTAACCAGGCATTTCGGCAATGTTTTCCTTGTAGGACCACCAGGTGCGCAATTCATCTGCACATTGGTCTATATTCGGAACGGTGCCGAACTCCTGTTCCTGCACGGCAGCAATCGCGCAGATACAGTAGTTGGTGTAGAGAAATCCCTCGGGCCAAAACCCGACGATCTCGTACAGACGCCCCGCATCGCCGTCAGCCTGATTTGGCGGTGAAATAACCTTCGCCGGAGACAGCCGGATCAGTTCGCGCAGCACCAACCCGGCTGCAAATGTGATGAAATCCTTGCGGTCCACCTTGGCGAAACGCTTGTTCTGGTCCACCAGCTCCACCCAGTTCAGAAACGCCTCGGTGAGTTTCTTTTCATCAATGTCGTATTCAACACCGTAGAGCTCATGCAGCAGGCTTGCATGCTTGCGGAACGTCGCCCTGAACCAGCGCAACTGGCGCAGTCGATGACGCAAATCAGGCATCGATGCCATTTGTTCCCTGAGCAGCAAATCCATGATGCGAGCGGCCTCCTGTTTCCAAGCGACATTATGCGAAGTCGATTGAAATGTCAGTCTTCATTCGTCTTTCCTTTGCGATAAAATTATACATATTGACATTCACGAAGACAAATGTTCTCTATTTCATGAAAGGCGAACGTGGAAAATAGCCGTTTGCCCTTCGTGGGAGGAGAATAAAATGGCTATCTGGCAATGGGCTTTGCTGGCCCTCGCATTGCTGTGGGGCTTCCAGTCGCTGGGCGTCTGGTTCCAGATGCGCCACTATTCCGATGTGATGAAGGGCATCACCTCGAAATATTCCGACGGTTTTGTTGGCGCGGGTCACATACGAGGGCGTTTCGGCAAGGGTGTGATCGTGTTGATCGTCGTGGATCGCGACCTCGCGGTGCGTCGCTTCCTCCAGATGAGCGGACGAACCGTCTTTGCAAAGTTCATCCGCCGTGAAGGTTTTGAGGGAATGCGCCTTGGCGAATTGCCGGACAATCCCGCGTTTGGAGAAGGAACGCCTGAAGTGGTGGCTGCCGCCAGACAGGCGATAGAACAGATCGGTCGCATAAGAGACCAGTCCGATGGGATCGAACTCGAAGGTCTGAAGGCAGTGGGAGCATAGGAGTTGCTTGCCTGAAACAAGCAATCGAGGAGGAGCAATGTCGATAGTGACGATGTTGGCGCAACATGCCGACGCAACGATGCAATCCATACATATGGCTGGCAGCATGATTTCCGACGCGGCGCTGCATGGCAAACAGGCCGCAGAGCACGCGGGAAATGATCTTCTGCAGCTTGCGCAAGCAACGGCCCCCGCGCCGGGTGATGCGGGCGGCAGCGGAATTACCGTCGATCAGTTCAAGGAACGACTTCAAAACGTCCAACAGGAAGAGCAGCTCGGCTGGCTTGCCTCGATCGGCAAGCACTTCATCGGTGTCTTCCAGAAAGGCGGCGAGGTTTTCTCGGGGTTTGTTACAGGCATTATCCCGACGCTCGTCGTGCTGATGACCGCTTTTTATGCCGTAACGGAACTGGTTGGCGAAAAGCGCGTCCATGGTATCGCGCGCAGCGCCGGGCGCATTGCGCTGACCCGCTACACGGTACTGCCGGTTCTTTCGGTGTTCTTTCTGACCAACCCGATGGCTTACACGTTCGGCTCATTCCTGGACGAGAAATACAAGCCCGCTTTCTATGATGCGGCTGTGTCCTACGTCCATCCGCCGCTCGGTCTCTTCCCGCACATCAATCCCGGCGAATATTTTGTCTGGGGCGGCGTGCTGGTTGCCCTTCTCGAGCTTGAGAAGAAGGGGGCCGTTCCAACCGGCTATCACATCAATGTTGCCATCTGGTACGCCATCGTGGGTCTCGTGGTGATCCTTCTCAAAGGCATGCTTACAGAACGCATCACCGCCATCATGGCGCGGCGTCAGGGCATCGAGCTTTAAGCCGGAACGGGGGAGAAAAACATGGTCAAGACCTATAAGGCAGTCAAGATTTCCCGCGGCTCGAATGGCTGGGGCGGCCCGCTTGTCATTCAGCCGACCGACCAGCGCAACAAGGTGGTTTCGGTCACCGGCGGCGGCATCCATCCGCTTGCGCGCCAAATCGCCGAGCTGACCGGCGCGGAGGCGGTTGATGGTTTTCGCTCACCGCCAATCGAAAGCGAAATGGCAGTTGTGGTTGTCGATTGCGGCGGCACGGCCCGCTGCGGCGTTTATCCGCGCAAGCGCATCCCGACCGTAAACATCACTCCGGTCGGACAGGCAGGTCCGCTGGCACAATTCATCACTGAAGATATCTATGTTTCTGGCGTAAAACCGGAAAACATCGTTCCCGCTGACGGTTCAGCCGCCGCAGCTCCGGCTGCTGCTGCCGTTGAAGAAGAAAAGCCTGCGCCAGTGGAACAGCCGAGCGAAGGCGGCCTTGTCGGGCTTATCAGCAGCATCGGCCGCGTCATGGGGCGCGTCGTTGGTATCTTCTTCCAGGCCGGACGCCGCACGATCGATCAGGTTATCCGCAACGTACTGCCGTTCATGGCATTCGTGACGATGCTGATCGGCCTGATCCTCTATACGGGGATCGGCGATATTCTTGCCCAGCCGCTCGGACCATTGGCCAATAACATTGTTGGTTTGCTCGTGCTTTCCGCAATTTGCGGGCTGCCGTTCCTGTCGCCAATTCTGGGACCGGGTGCGGTTATCGCGCAGGTGGTGGGTGTGGCGATCATCGGCCCGCAGATCGCAAACGGCACCATTGCCCCGGCAATGGCCCTGCCGGCCTTGTTTGCCTATAACACGCAGGTCGGTTGCGACTTCGTGCCGGTCGGCCTGGCGCTCGGAGAAGCCAAGCCGAAGACCATCGAAATCGGCGTGCCAGCGGTTCTGATCAGCCGTCAGATCATGGGCCCGCTTTCGGTTTTGATCGCATGGCTGGTCAGCCTCGCGGTGCTTTGAGCTTTCAGCCCGCCGCAGCAAAGGCGGCGGCGGGCAATCTCCCAAACACGTGCAGTAACGATGTTTTCCGATCGATTTCGCCAAGCATCGAATACCATAGAAAGAAAGGACCGCCTCTATGTCGATACATCTGAAAACGCGGATCACCGCAATCGGCCCGGAAGTCGCGGACCTCGCTGAAGGCGGCGTTCTGATCCTGTTTGCTGACGGTTCTCCCCCGGAACTGGCAGAAGTATCTGTCCTCCATGTGGTGGAGGAAGGCCCCGAGGCTTCGGCTCCGGCCGTCGGAACGAAGATCGCAATCGGCGCACTCAAGGCCGAAATCACCGCCGTTGGCGAAAGCGCCTGGCAGAAGGTGCGCGAAATCGGGCATGTCGTCATTTCATTCACCGGTGCAGATTCGACAGATCGCCCCGGCGAAATCTGCGCCAGTGAAATAGCAGGCGAAGAGCTTGTCGCTGCTCTCAAGGAGGGGCAGATTATCACCATTGGCGGCTGAAACTGCCCATCCCTGGATTTGGAATTGCGTGTTAAAACAGACGATTGGAACCCACTTTCAACAATCATTGGGTTGAAATGTTTCAGACGTCGATTTGAGGCTTACATAGATGGAACGCTCGACTATCGTCCGGGTGCGTGAGGGGCTGCATGCGCGCCCTGCGACCCGCTTCGTTAAACTGGCCAAGGGTTTTGAGAGTGATATTGAAATCGCCAAGGCCGGAATAAGCGTAAGCGCCAAAAGCTCTGTCAAGCTGATGCTGCTTGGCGTGAAGGAGCTTGACGAAGTCACCGTTCGTGCCGATGGAGCAGACGCGATTGAAGCCATCGAAGCGCTGATCGGCTATCTGGAAAACCCGCAGGCGGGCCTGGAAGAGGTCGCCGCGCCAGCTGCACCTGATGCTCCGGCTGCACCTCAAGCCGCAACCATGCCGCAAGTCGCGATCACGCCCAAACTCCCCGCGGGCCAGATCAAGGGCGTTGGCGCAAGCGAAGGCATTTCATTGGGTGCGGCTTTTCCATTTTTCCCTGAAGAAATCAAACCTTCGGGCCGTAAGCTCGCATCCGATGAAATAGAGACCGAGATCACTCGCTTCAGGTCGGCTATCACCACCGTACAGCAACGCATGGATGCCTCCCTTTCCGGCGGCGATCTTGCAGATGCAGACAGAGGCATTATCGCAGCACTGAAGGATATTGCCGCGGATGACAGCCTGATCGACGAAGCGATCGGGCTTATTCGAGGCGGTCTCGACGCAATCTCGGCGATGCTTGCCGCGGCCTCAACCGTGGCCGGGCAATTTGCGGCACTGGATGATCCGTATCTCAACGCGCGTGCGGATGATGTGCACGCCGTCAGCCGCCAGATATGCCTTGCGCTTCTCGGCAAGGAAGACGTCAATCTGGAAGGCCTGCCGGAAGGATCGGTGCTCATCGCAGAAGACATCGGCGCCTGGGATCTCGCAAGAGCGCCGCTCAAGAAGATCAAAGGCGTCGTCTGCGGGCATGGCGGTGCGACCTCGCATGTGGCCATTATTGCGCGTACGCATGGCATTCCAGCAGTTCTTGGTCTGGGAAGCGCTGTGCAGCAACTACGAAATGCGAAAATCGTGGCAGTGGATGGAAGTTCGGGCATCGTTCATGCTGATCCGGACACAGCCGCCCGCAACGAAATCGAAGCGCGCATTTCCAGGGCCTTGCAGGAAAAGCAGGCACTTGATGCTTATCGCTCCGTCACGCCGCGCAGGGCCGACGGCACGATCATCGAAGTTGCAGCCAATATGGGTGCGCTGGAAGAGATCGAAGTCGCGCTTGAATCCGGTGCAATGGGGGTCGGGCTTTTCCGCACCGAACTTCTCTTCATGAAGCATATTCACCTGCCTTCAGAAGATATGCAGACGGAAACCTATTCCGCACTGCTGAAAGCCTTTGCGCCGAACCCCGTCATCGTTCGCACACTGGATATCGGCGGCGACAAACCGATTGCCGGTATCGAATTTCCCGAAGAAGAAAACCCTTTCCTTGGCTGGCGCGGCATTCGCATGTGTCTGGACCGGATAGACGTGTTCAAGCCGCAATTGCGAGCCCTTTTGCGGGCAGCGGTCAGCGGCAATCTCAAAGTCATGTTGCCCATGGTTTCGGATGTCGAAGAAATCCGCGCAACCAAACGCCTTATCGCCGAATGTATCGGCGAGCTTGAAAGCGAAGGCAGAGCCTTTGCCGGATTCGACCTTGGCGTGATGATCGAGACGCCCGCCGCTGTTTTCGCTGCGCGGGAACTTGCAAAAGAGGCGGCTTTCTTCTCCATCGGCACCAATGACCTGACGCAGTATGTGATGGCTGCAGACCGGCTGAACCCGACCGTGGCGAAACTCAACGATGTTAGCCATCCGGCGGTGATGGCGGCAATCGAGATGACTGCTAAAGCCGGTACGGAAGCAGGTATCATGGTCGGCATGTGCGGCGAGGCGGCAGGCAGACCGGAACTCATTGGCGAGTTCCTGCGAATGGGACTGACCGAACTCAGCATGAGTCCGGCGTCAATTCCCCGCGCGAAGAAGCTTATCCTGGATATGTTTCAGCCGTCTGCACCGGGGTCAGGGAAGATGAGCAATTAGCGTCTGGAACAACGTTTCTAGCTGCGCCTGATCGCGCTCTTCTGCTGCCTGCATGAGACGATCATGGCGCACATCCAGCGCCAGAATTGCGCTTTCCAAAGGATCGACGCCCGCCAGATCGGCCGCTTTTGCAGTCGCCAGACCACAGGCAAGCCCCACCGCTGCAAAACAGGTCGTTTCAAATTTGCGCAAGGCTTGGGGGTCGCGATGCCCTTCCATGGAGATGAACCGCACTGGTCTTTCGTCAAGCAGTTCCAGAAAAAGGGCTGTCACGGCCCTGGAGGTGGCAGCAATTTTCGCTTCGCCTGCTTCTGCGGAAAATACGCTCTTCAGCAAAGAGCCATGTTTCCGCATCATCCTTGCATGAACAGCTACGAATGCCGCTTCCTGGATAAGCGCGTTCTGCAACTGATGGCGGCGCGACACTTCCTTGGTGAGATAATACATATCCTTGCGGAAAGCGCGTGCCCCTTCCGTGCCAGCCCCGAAATAGACCGACAAGCTTTTCACATGCGGAGCGCTGTTATGTACCTTAGGGTCAGCCGAAATCAGCGAAATGGAAATCGTTTCGGCTGTCGTCAGAGCCTTGTCCACCATGCTTGCCGCATGTTCCAGCAACAGTTCAGGAGACGGGATGTCGCTGCGCCTTTCGGCCTCCGGCAAACCTTCGTGGCAATTGCGACGAATCATGTATCGAACGCCACGCAGGCGGTCCTTCAGATTGACTGCAATTTCTTCCGAAAGAGTGCGCAACATTGTCGATTTCCTTATGACAGCACCATCGCAACAGGATGGACCAGACACATGAATTATGGTTTGCCTTCACACGGAAAAGCAATAGTTTCGGTGTAAGAACAGCGCTTATATAATGCAGTATTACGCCATTAATTTGAGGGATAGTTTTGAAAAAGGCCGGCAGGAAGACACAGAAAAATCCGGAAACAGCGGACCTTATCATCGGATCGGAAGGTGTGGCTGCCGAAAACCGTACAAGCCGGCTGCGAACACGCGCTGCGTGGATGTATTATGTCGAACAAATGACCCAGAACGACATCGCGGAAGCGCTCGGTGTCGGGCGTGTCACAATCGTTCGCCTTCTTGCCGATGCCCGTGCTC
Source organism: Brucella sp. NBRC 14130 (assembly GCF_040371715.1). Classification (NCBI taxonomy): domain Bacteria; kingdom Pseudomonadati; phylum Pseudomonadota; class Alphaproteobacteria; order Hyphomicrobiales; family Brucellaceae; genus Brucella; species Brucella sp. NBRC 14130. The sequence goes on along the minus strand of NZ_BAABTE010000010.1, from coordinate 94,801 downwards.
GCAATGAAGTAAAGATTACCATCGAAGGCAAGCTGGCAAGTCTGACATCCCTCGAAGTCGAACTTGAGAAAACCTTCGGACTGGACCGCGCCATCGTCGCCCCCCTCTCTTCGCCCGACATCGATCCTATCCCGCCAATCAGTGCCGCCACGGGCGCCTATCTTTCCGAAAAGGTGCAGCACGGCATGACGATCGGCGTCGGTTGGGGGCGCACTCTTTCCAGCACCCTGCAACATATCGGGGCGCGCCCGCTCAACGATCTGAAAGTCATTTCCCTGCTCGGCGGCATCGTACAGCCCCGCCGTTCAAATCCGCCGGAATTTGCCTGGCAGTTTGCGCAGATTTTTCAGGGCGAAGGCTACCTGATCCCCGCCCCGGCTCTGGTCGACAGCAAGGAAACCCGCGTTGCCCTCATAGAGCGCTGCGGCCTGAACACCGTGCTCGACATGGCCGAAGAACTCGACATGGTCCTGCTCAGCGTCGGCGATATTCAAACCGCCAGCAGCACGTCCTATCGTGTGGGCCTGATCGATGAGGCGCAGAAACTGTCGCTCATCGAAAACGGCGCCGTTGGCGACGTGCTTTTCCATTTCTATGACAAGAACGGCAAGATCGTCGATGATCCGGTCCATGATCGTGTCATGTCGGCGAAGATCGAAAGTCTACAAAAGACGCCGCAGCGTATCCTCACGTCAGGCGGAAAAGAGAAGATTGCAGCCCTGCTTGGCGCGATAAAGCTTCTGAAGCCGACCGTTCTCATCACCGATGAAGAAAGTGCCGCGCAGATGCTCCGTGAAATGGCGCAACCGGAATGAAAGACAGCACATCGCTGCAACGCGATGTGCTGTTCTTGATTACATTGCTTCGGCAGCGGCTGCGCACTCCTTCAGGATTTGCAGCACGGCAGTCCGCTCCTCGATCTGTGGCATATGTCCGCAACCGGCGAAGATGTGGATGCCAACTTTGCCCGGCAGACCATGCGCGTGAGCAACGGGGATAACCCGGTCTTCCGCTCCGAAGATAAGCCGCACCGGCATCGCAAGAGCTGCAATGCTTGAGCGAATCTCAAAGGTTTGCGTGCCATCTGCGAAGAACCGGGCGCCAATCGCTTCCTGCGTATTGCGCAGTTCGGTATCGGCAGCCTGCGCAACTGTTGCATTAATGAACGGCTTGGTCAGACGGGTCTCGTCGGCGACGAGCAGCTTCAGCCAGGGAACGATGCTGGCTTCGCTTTTCGCGCCGACAAGCCCCTTGATGAAGGCGCCGTTGATCTGGGGTCCCAAGCCGCCCGATGAAATCAGAAGCAAGGAGCGCACATCGATGAGCCCCCGCGCCGCAACGACACTCGCCACCGCGCCGCCAAGCGAATGCCCGACCAAAAGGCACGAGCCGACCCCCAGGGACCCGAGCGTCGCTTCCACCGCCGCAGCAATATCGTCGATACTTTCGGGAACGATACGGGGCGAATTGCCATGTCCGGGAAGATCAAGCGCGAGGATCGGACGGCCAAGCGATGCGCCGGCAAACAATCCGCGCCAGGAATTGAGATCGGCTGCAAAGCCATGGAGCAGAACCACCGGCAGACGCCCTGCTTCCCCCTCACGCAACCACACTGCATTGAGCTGGCCGAGCGGGGTCGGTTCGGCATTTTTGCTTGCAAACGATTTGGCCGGGACCGCAGGATTCGCAACGCCAATATCGCCTTCGACGTCCTTCTTCTGCACGCGACCCTTCGGACCCGATCCCTGAACGGTAGCGAGGTCGATGCCTGCATCACGCGCAAGCCGCCGGGCGAGCGGTGTCGCCCGGACCTTGTCGGCTGAATCCCGTTCATCGTCTTGGGAGGACTTGGGACCATGCTGTTTCGGCGTTGCTGTTTCGATTGCCCTATCGACGGGCGCGGCAGCAATCGGCTCTTGGGCAACCGCTGCGGGCTTGCCGCTGCGCTCTTCGCCTTCTTCATAAATCCAGGCGACAGCCTGACCGACAGGCACAACGGCCCCTTCCGCCGCGCTGATGTCCGCGATGACGCCCGAAGCAGGCGCCTCGACTTCCATCGCAGCCTTGTCGGTCTCGATTTCAAAGAGAAGCTGGCCTTTCGTGACCGTATCGCCATCCTTGGCGTACCATCGCGAAATCTGGCCCGTTTCCATATCCATATCGACTTTGGGGAGAATGACTTCCACGGCCATGGTCAGCGCACTCCCTTAACCAGATCGCGAGCGCTTCTCAAAATGTCGGGCACCTGTGGAACGGTCGCGCGCTCGAGGTCGGGGTTGTAAGGAATTGGAGTTTCGGCACCGCCAAGGCGAACGATTGGCGCGTCCAGATAGTCGAAAGCATCGCTTTCCGCGACGATTGCGGAGATTTCAGCACCGATGCCAAGCGTCTTCACCGCTTCATAAACGCAGAGCAGCCTGGACGTCTTCTTGACGCTTTTGATGATGGTTTCGCGATCGATCGGACGTACCGTGCGCAGGTCGATCACTTCAACGTCGATCCCTTCGCGGGCAAGTTCGCCAGCCGCATCGAGCGCCTTGTGCACCATGATGGCGGTTGCAACAATGGTCAGGTCGCGACCTTCGCGCACCACTTCCGCCTTGCCGATAGGAACCGTGTAAAAGCCTTCGGGAACAGGGCCTTTCGTCTTGTAAAGCAGCTTGTGCTCAAAGATCATTACAGGGTCTGGATCCTCGACGGCCGCCAGCAACATGCCTTTGGCGTCATGCGGGGTGGAAGGCTGGAGGACCTTCAGGCCCGGGACATGCCCCAGCCATGCCTCAAGGCTCTGGCTATGCTGCGCCGCAGCGCCCGTTCCAGAGCCTGCCGGAAAGCGCATGACCAGCGGCACGGACACAGCGCCGCCAAGCATGTAGCGGATTTTTGCCGCCTGATTGACGATCTGCTCCATACCCAGGGCAGCAAAGTCGGAAAACTGGAACTCGAAGATCGGGCGCATGCCGGTCAATGCTGCACCAACCGCTACACCAGCGCCCCCCAGTTCCGAAATCGGCGTATCCATAACCCGGTCTTCACCGAAGCGATGGACAAGATCACCGGTCACCTGAAACGCGCCGCCATACACGCCAATATCTTCGCCCATCAGAAACACGCGATCATCGCGCTCCATGGCAATCGCCATGGCTTCCTGAATGGCTTGCGAATAGCTCAACTCACGGATTGTCGTGTCCATGTTCAAATATCGTCCGTGTAAACGTCGCGGGTCAGATTGGTAAGATCGGGCGCAGGGCTGTTCCTGGCGAATTCAATCGCCTCGGCGATTTCCTTCTCGACCTCCGCGCGGATTGCCTCGATCTCGGCGTCGTTGATGAAACCATAGGCTTTCAGATCAGCCTCGAAATGCGCGATTGGATCGCGATCATTCTGCCAATGCTCGATTTCTTCCTTGGTACGATACCGGTTGCGGTCGCTCTTGGAATGACCGCGGATACGGTAAGTCTTGTTTTCGATCAGCGTTGGTCCATCCCCGCGCCGTGCGCGCTCGGTGGCCTCGCTGACGGCTTCCGCCACTTCGGACAGATTATTGCCATCCACGATCACGCCCGGCATGTTATAGGCCGAGGCACGGTCAGCCACATTTGCGACCGCCGTCGATCGCTTGGTCGAGGTGGACATGCCGTAACCGTTGTTTTCGCAGACGAAAACGACCGGGAGCTTCCAGACGGAGGCCATGTTGAGCGCTTCATGAAAAGCACCTTCATTGTTGGCGCCATCACCGAAGAACGACACGACAACCTTGCCGTTCTTTTGCTTCTTGGCTGAAAGAGCAGCTCCCACGGCAATCGGAATGCCACCACCGACAATACCGTTTGCGCCAAGATTGCCCTTGGAAACATCGGCGATGTGCATGGAGCCGCCACGGCCCTTGCAATAGCCGGTTTCCTTGCCAAAAAACTCGGCAAACATGCGCTTCACGTCCGCGCCTTTGGCAATGCAGTGGCCGTGCCCGCGATGGGTGGATGTGATCATGTCGTCGTCGTTGAGCGGCAGACAGGAGCCCATCGCGCTTGCTTCCTGCCCGATGGAGAGATGCATCGTCCCGTGAATGAGGCCACGGGTGTAGCTTTCTTCCGCACCCTCTTCAAAGCGGCGGATGAGATACATTTTATGCAGCGCTTCTTTCAGTTGATCCGGCGAATAGGTGCGGAAAGCATAGGGCAAGTTGTGACGGTCGCCCGTATCCTGCGGTTCGACTTTTTTGGCTTGAACCATGATGTTTGTCCTTACGCTCCGTAAACGAGCTTGTCCTGACGCGCGCGCAGCTCGGCAATCCTGGAACCGGGAGCAACAGCCGCGTTATCGTAGGTGATGAGCTCGCCCTTTTTGATCGGCTTGGTCACGCTGCCGCCCTGCAGAAGCCCGCAAGGGATCGCATGCGCGCTACGCGCTTCGCCTGAGGTCATGATCCACGCGCGGTAGCAATATTCGCCAATAGCGTCGAGCTTTTCGCCTGGCTGCATGTCCTTCTTTGCAACCGCGGCCACTTCCGCGACCGGCTTTGAAAGCGGCACCATGTCCGGCTTGCCGTAGAGCACCACCCGGGCACAGGTGAGCGGCACTTCGAGGGAAGTCAGGTGATATGGACGATGGAATGTGAAATATGGACCCTTGCCCATCTTCAAATCTTCCATACGCTCGGAAATACGCGGATGCGACATGTCGGCCACGACAAACACGCCCGGCGCTACGCCCTTGCCGATGGAATAATCGACCACGCCGACCTTCGACAGCACGCCGCCGTCCTTTTCAGGAATCAGTGTCTTGTTGAGCTGGTCGAGCGTTGCAGCAGGGCCATGCATGCCAGCCTTATCCGGGACAAGACCCGTGGCATTGGCAATGGCGGCCATTTCGACCATGGTTTTCGAACCATCCACGAATTCCACCAGCATGCGCACATTCATGTTTCGGCGCGTGGCTTCTTCAATATATTGGTCGGGAACAGCATCGATGTTGAGCGGGTTGTTCTTGCCCTTTCCAGCGGCCACAATCGGATGGCCCATCGCGGTCACGAACTCGATCAACTCCATGCATGACGACGGCTCATCGCCGGCACCCAGTGAATAGGTGACGCCGAGACGTTCAGCTTCCGCTTTCAGGTAAGCGCCGATCGTGACGTCCGCTTCGACATTCATCATGACGAGATGCTTGCCATGCTCCATGGCGCGCAGGCCGATTTCGGCGCCGACAGCCGGAACTCCGGTCGCATCGATCACAACATCGATAAGGTCGTTTTCAAGGATCAGATCGGCATTGTCGGTTACGGCGACCTTGTGCGCCTCCATGGCGGCAGTCAGATCGGAAGCGGTCGAAACCTCGCGGCCATGGCCTTCTTCCTGGAAAGCAATATCGACCGCCTTCAGGGCGTTGGGAATACGCAGTTCGGAGATGGCGCCAATTTCGATGCCGGGCATATGCGCGACACGCGTGACGATATCCGTGCCCATTTCGCCGGAGCCAATCAGGCCGATGCGAATGGGCCGCCCACTATCCGCACGCGCCTGCATGTCACGCGCCAAACCTGTCAACGCCACATTGGTTGCCATCGCTTCCTCCTGAACCTCCCTGCAAAAATTCTCGCAGTCTCCTCTGATACCCTATGGATTAATGAACATTTGTTTTTAAGTCAATACCAGTGTTCATTTGGAGGCCGCAAGCCGAAGCATCCAGATGCCATATTGTTATTCAACTTTGGTTTGATATAGAATACAAATGTTCTGCCGTTTCGCCCGGTTCACTTTTTGAAACGTCGATACGTGCGAGCTAATAATGGCGTTCTGTAGCTCGGCGCACTTTGGGAAAGTGCCCCGGGGGGAGGAGAAATAAATGGACGCATTTCTGAGCGGGTTGAAATCGGCAATCGATACATTGGGGGCAACGGTTCTGCTGCCGATTGTCATCTTCATCATTGCCGTCGTACTTGGCGCAAAAGTGGGCAAGGCCTTCCGTGCAGCCGTGACCATCGGCGTGGCTTTCATCGGTATCAATCTGGTTCTGGGCCTCATGTTCACCTCTATCGGTGAAGTGGCGCAGGCAATCGTCACCAATACCGGCATCAAGCGCGATATCGTGGATGTAGGCTGGCCTTCGGCTGCTGCAATCGCCTTCGGCTCGTCAGTGGGCTTATGGGTCATTCCGGTCGGCATTCTCGTCAACATCGCGCTCCTGCTGCTACGCTGGACGCGCACGCTGAATGTGGACGTGTGGAATTTCTGGCACTTTGCCTTTGTCGGCTCACTGGTCGTCGCTGCAACCGACAACCTTGCCTATGGCATCATCATTGCAGCGCTCGTTGCCGCTTTATCGCTGTTGTTCGCAGACTGGTCAGCGCGCGCCGTGCAGCAATTCTATGGCGTGCCGGGCGTTTCCGTGCCGCATCTGGCTTCCGCGCAGATTCTGCCGATTGCGATCATCCTCAACTGGATCATGGATCGCATTCCCGGCATCAACAAAATCAATATCAGCACCGAAACCATCGAACGCCGCTTCGGCGTGTTCGGTGAACCGGTCGTGCTCGGCCTCATCATCGGTCTGGTGCTCGGCCTCACAGCATTTTACAATGCGGGCGATTTCGGAACTATCCTGGCAAAGGTACTCGGCACCGGCATGACGCTTGCAGCGGTCATGCTGCTTCTGCCGCGCATGGTCAAAATCCTGATGGAAGGCCTGTTGCCGGTATCGGACGCGGCGCAGGAATTCGTGCGCAAGCGCACCGGCGACCGCGAACTTCTCGTCGGCCTCGACTCGGCTATCCTCATCGGGCATCCGGCGGCGATTTCGTCCTCGCTCATTCTCGTGCCGATTGCGATCATCCTGTCGGTCATCCTGCCGGGCAACCGCGTGATCCTGTTTGCCGACCTCGCCGTCATTCCGTTCATCGTCGCCATGACCGCACCGCTCCTGAAAGGAAACGTGTTCCGCATGGTCGTCGTCGGAACGATTACGCTGGCCATCGGCTTCTATGTCGCCAACGCTCTCGCACCGTTATTCACCAGCGCTGCCGTTTCGTCGGGCTTCAAGCTGCCTGAAAACGCCCTGCAGATTACGTCTGTGGTCGACGGTTTCCTGTGGGTGCCATATGTCATCATCTCGGCCATCCAGTGGCTCGGTGCTATTGGTATCGCTGTGATCGCCGTGGTCATTGCAGCACTTTTCATGCTCTATCGCCGCAACACGCTGGCATGGGAACGCGCCGCAGGTGCGGAGGACGAACCGGCGGACGAAATTGCTGCCTGATGGCAGCAGTGATCGGCGCAGAAATCAAAGTCGCACGTCGAGATCGACGTGCGATCTTGTCTAAAACGGAGAATGCAATGGCAGCTGGCCTGATAGATTTTCTCGACCCGCAAGCGATTGAGCTTCAGAGCGAAGCGAAAACCAATGAAGAAATCATCCGCATCCTGGCGGGTAAACTGGAGAGGCTCGGCTATGTGAAGCCGAGCTATGCCGATGCCGTTGTCAGCCGTGAACTGTCGATGCCCACGGGACTGCCGCTTGAGCGCGACGAGAATGTTGCCGTGCCTCACACGGACCCCGAGCATGTCCTCAAGGCCGGAATTGCCCTGGCGACGCTGAAATCGCCGATTGAATTTGCCAATATGGAAGACCCAGAAGAAGCTGTTCCTGTGGGATATGTCTTTCTGCTTGCCATCAACGACAAGGACAAACAGATTGAAACACTGCAGCAGATCATGGCGACCATACAGGATGCTGATGCACTCGACCGGCTGAAAGCGGCGCGCACGCTGGAAGACGTTCAAACCGCGCTGCAATGAAGCGTCTCCCGAGAGCTGTTTCACAGTTTTCGGAAAAGATGCGTGGCTCAAACAAACAGGAAGCGCGGTCGCACTCAATCAGTCCGTCTCCGCTCTTAATGAATGAACTTGGAGGAACCCATGGCCAGAATAAAAACAATTCTCTTCGCTTGCGGCACGGGTGTAGCGACATCCACGGCGGTGAACGCGACCGTTACCGAAGAAATGAAAAAGCGCGGGCTCACCTTCAATGCCCAGCAGGCAAAGGCGACCGAAGTTGCTTCACTGGCCGACAATGTGGATTTCATTGTTTCCACCACGCCTATTTCAGCCTCGGTGAACAAGCCCGTCATCAAGGGACTGCCCTTCCTGACCGGCATCGGCAAGGATCAGGTTCTCGACCAGATCGAGGCTGAACTGCGCAAGTAACGTCCTTACGATCCCCGGGCGTCATCAGGAAAGGAGCGGTCATGCCGCTCCTTTCCAGTTTTGGCGCTCAGGAAGCCTGCTCGGGCATCCGCGGTAAACTCGTCAGGAGCTTTCTGGTGTAGCTATGCTGCGGGTCGGAAAGAATATCCCGCGTATTGCCCTGCTCCACGATCCGGCCCTTTTCCAGAACGATCAGCCGTTCACATAGCAGGGCGACCAGCGCAATATCGTGCGACACCACCACGAAAGTGGTCCGTTCTGAAAGTGAGCGCATGAGGTCGATGATGCGGGCGCGCGTCGTGAGGTCGAGAGCGCTCACCACCTCGTCGGCGATGATGAGGTCGGGCTGCGAGACGATCGCCCGGGCAATGGCGATGCGCTGGCGCTGGCCGCCGGAAAACTCGTGCGGATAGCGGCGAGCCGCATCCGCAGGCAGATCGACGGAAGCAAGCGCCTGCGCAACTGCCTGCGCAATATCAGTCTGAATTTTCAGGGATCGCAACGGTTCCGCGATAATGTCGAATACGCGCTGACGCGGATCGAGCGATGAATAGGGATCCTGAAACACCGCCTGGACGGAACGGCGGAAGTCGCGCATGAAACTGCGATTGCGGATATCCAGAGGATTGCCGCGAAACGAAACATTCCCCGAAGAAGCGCGCTGCAATCCGAGCAGCAATTTCAACATGGTCGTCTTGCCCGACCCGGACTCACCGACAATGCCGAGATTGCTTCCGGTCTCAAGCTTCAGATCGACATCGTGCAGGACCGTCTTGCCGCCTGTATAGGCGAAGGAAACGCGCGAAAGATCCATCAACGTCATCGCGCAACCTCCAGCGCAGCATCGAACGCCCGCGCAGCAGACACGAGCCCCTGCGTATAGGGTTGCTGCGGGTTGGTGAAGAGCTCCGCGACCGGCCCTTCTTCTATCAGCTGTCCCTGCCGCAGAACCATCGCGCGTTCGGTAACGGTGGCGACCACCGGCAAATCGTGGCTGATGAACAGAAGTCCCATCCCCTCGTCCCGCACCAACTGTTCCAGCAGTTTCAAAATCTCGGCCTGCGTGGTCACATCGAGCGCTGTCGTCGGCTCGTCTGCAATCAGAAGCTTGGGGCGGCAGGCAAGTGCCATGGCGATGGCTGCGCGCTGGCGCTGGCCGCCCGATATTTCATGCGGCCAAGAGCGGGCAATACGTTGCGGATCTGGCAGCGATACGCGTTCCAGGAGTGCATGGACCTGTGCGTTCAATTCACTCTTTCCCAGCCTGCGGCCATCTCTTGCGGCGCGCCCGTGCACGACCAGACCGACCTGCTTTCCGATCCGCATCAGGGGATCGAGCGCCGTCATCGGCTCCTGAAACACCGTCGCGACGCTCTGGCCGCGTAACGGAACCAGATCACGATCGCGCGCGCCGATGACCTGACGGCCATCGAGCATGACCGATCCGCTTGCACGCATCCCGTCCGGCAAAAGCCCCATGATTGCAAGTGCCGTCAGCGACTTGCCTGAACCGGATTCGCCGATCAGGCCGACCCGTTCTCCCTGGCCGACAGACAGCGAAACGCCCTCGACCAACGGCTTGCCGCCGGTTTCAATATGCAGGTTCTCTACTTGCAGCAAAGCACTCAACGTCGCCTCCTCCGCGTCGGGTCAGCCACATCGCGCAGCCCGTCTGCGAACAGATTGAGCCCGATCACCAGCGACACGAGCGCCAGACCCGGCGCTATGGCGCCAAAGGGCGCCGTATAAACCGACGCCTGCGCTTCCTGAAGCAGTCGTCCCCAGGAGGAATTGGGCGGCGGAGCGCCTAGACCGAGATAGGAAAGCGATGCTTCCGCGATGACCGCCAGCCCGAACTGGAGCGCGAAATTCACGATCAATGTCGGCCAGATATTCGGCAGCACATGGATGCGGACCAATCCGAACCAGGATGTACCGGAAATACGTGAAGCGGTGATGTAATCCATCGCCAGAATGCGCTTGGCAAGGATGCGGGTCAGACGCGCCACGATGGCCGAACCGGCAATGCCGATGGCCACTATCGCTGTCGTGAGGCTGGCGCCATCGCTGGAAGCAACGATCAGCATGGCCAGCAGCAGCGTGGGGAAGGCTATCAGGATATCGAGCGTTGCAGCCAGAACGTCATCGAGCGTCTGTGTCGCAAAGGCTGCGAGGACACCAAGCGTCACGCCGATTACCGCGCTGATCGCGATGGCGCCGCAGCCGACGACAAGCGCAATGCGCGAACCGATCATGATTTGGGTCATCAGATCGCGTCCCAGACGATCCGTACCGGCCCAATGCAGCCATGAAGGCGCTTCCAGCCGTCCGCCCACCATTTCGCCAACGCCGTATGGGGTCCACACCAGCGTAAGGAGAGCGACAACCAGATGCACTCCGAGCAGCAATCCTCCCGCGACCAGCGGCCACGGCAACCGGTAGGCTGGCGTGGGACGGGGAATCTCCATTTGCACAGGTTCCGTCATGCTCCGCCTCCCGCTGATCGCTGGCGCAGACGCGGGTCGATCAGCCGTTGCAGCAGGTCCGCGGCAAAGCCCACCAGCAGCACCAGAAGCGTAGAGACGAACAGCACACCCTGAACGTTGGGATAGTCGCGCTGCTCTATGCCGAGCAGAAGCATCGAGCCGAGGCCGGGAAGCGAAAATACACGCTCGACCACAACCGCACCCAGCAATGTCGATGCAAGTTCGATCCCCAGAATGGAGATTACGGGAACCGCGCCGTTGCGAATACCGTGACGGACGAGCGCCTGCGAAAACGTCGCGCCAAGCGCCCGCGCGGTGCGAAGATAATCGCTGCCAAGCACATCCTGCGTGGCGGAACGAACATAACGGATCAACGATGCCGACATGACGATGGCAATGGTCGCGACCGGCAATACAAGCGACTGAAAAGCAGCAGGCGCCGACTGCCATCCGCGCGATGGAAAGCCGCCGGAGGGAAACAACCACAGCTTGACGGCAAAAATCCAGACGAGCAGAATCCCGATCCAGAAAACCGGCACGGCGATACCCAACTGGGAAACGACAGATATAAGCGATCCATACCAGCGGTTCTGGCGCACGACCGACAGGATACCGAGCGGTACCGCGACGATGATGGCAACGAGAAAGGCCATCAGCGTCAAAGGCACGGTCACGATCAGACGCTTGCCGATTTCGCTCAGAACGGGTGCTCCACTCACGAAGGAATTACCGAGATCGAAGCGCAAAAGACTGCCGATGAAGCGCAGGAATTGTTCATAGAGAGGCAGGTCCGACCCGACCTGTTTGCGCGCGGCCTCGATCTGCGCTGCATCCGCGCCTACGGAAACGAGCGCATTGGCAGGATCACCCGGCAACAGGCGCAACAGCAGAAACAGTACGATCGATGCGATGAGAACCGACAGGACCAGTATGGCCGAGCGGCGTATGACATAGGCGAAAATAGGGATTACCTCTCCGATGTGAGGGGCAGCGCTCAGCCCCTCATGCGAATGCGACAACGCCGCCGGAAAATAATTCAGGCGGCGCGGTCTGTCGAGTTCGTGTTCTCGATATCGACAGGCGGTTACTATTCCGCCTTCACGATGTCATAGGCGAAGAACTGCGAATTCAAGCCGTTGAGGGGGTAACCGCTGACCGATTTCTTTGAAACGACGATCTGCGGATAAAGGTAGAACCAGTTGCTTGCCGCGTCCTCGGCAATGATCTTGTTGGCCTCAGTCAGTTTTGCAGTCTGTTCGTCCGTGGTCGCGCTCGCCTCCGCTTCCTTGATGAGATCGACAACCTTCGGATTGTTATAACCCCAGTAGAAATCGGGATTGCCGTAGAAGACGATGTCGCGGTGGTTCACATGCTCCTGCAAGGTGGCCTGGAAATCATGGGCCTTGTAGACCTTCGTGTACCATTCATTGGCGGTGATGACGTTGATCTTGACCGTTACGCCGACCTTGGCCAGTTCGCTCTGGATGAACTGCGCGGCAATCGGGTGCGGGTCGTAATTTGGCGTGTCGATGGTGAAGGTGAAGCCGTCTGGATAACCGGCCTCCTTCAAAAGCTCCTTGGCGCTTTCGGGATCATAGGCGTCGACTTTTGTAAGATCGACATACCACGGATCGGTCGGCGGCACGAAGGAGCCGATCAGCGTGCCATAATCGCCCCATACGGCCTTCAGCAGCTTCTGATCATCGATGGCGCGAGCAAGTGCCTTGCGTACTTTCACATTGTCGAATGGCGCAACGCGGTCGTTATAGGCTAGAAGCAGCTTGGTAGTGGACTGTCCTTCACTGACGGTGAAATCCGGATTGTCCTTGAACTGTGCCAGCGAATCCGGGCTTTGGACCGACGTGATGATATCGACGGACCCGGTCAGCAACGCATTGTTGAGTGCACTGGCGTCGGTGAAATACTGGAACACCACCTCACCGTTTTTCGGCTTGGCTCCCCAATATTTATCGAAGCGCTTCATGGCCAGCGATGAACCGCGACGCCAGTCTTCCAGCTCGTAAGGTCCGGTCCCATCTTCCTTCGACTGCAAATCCTTCGCTTCATCGTTCACCACCCATACATAGCTCAAATTGTATGGTAGGGAGATCGAGCGCGACGACAGCTTGACGACAACCGTCTCATCGTCAGGGGTCTCGATAGCCGAAATGGATTTCAGGCTGCTTTTGCGCGAGCTTTTTGATTCCGGCGCGGCAACGCGCTCGATGGAAAACTTCACATCCTTGGAAGTCAGCGGCGCGCCCGAGTGGAACGTCACGCCCGGTTGCAGCTTGAACGTATAGGTAAGGCCGTCATCGCTGACCTTGTAATCCTTCGACAGGACCGGCTCGACCTTTCCGTCATCGGCCAGCCGGAAGAGGGCTTCGTAGACATTGCCGTTGAACGCTTCGTTGATGCCCTGCCCTGCGCCTGCCGTATTATCGAGGTTCTGCGGCTCATAGAGCGAACCTATATTGATTGCCGCGTCGGGGTCGCTTTCCTGTGCCAGCGCCTGGCTGAACGAACCCGCACCAAGGGCCACGGCCAATGCCGCACTCAACCCCCAATAGGCCAATCCGGATTTGCGATTGCGAATGTTGAAGCCGCCCATATTATTCTCCTGCGTGGAAAGCGCCCTTCCGGGCTCTCCGTCAGAGCATTTCCCGTTTTATCGGGAATGCTCTATCTATTTGTTTTTACGCCTGTCTTATATCGAAACCGGTACCGCTTTCGAGAAACATGCCTTGACGACGGTTATACCGCGACGGAGAGAGCATCGGTAAGCGGCGACACGATGAGATAGTGAGAATTATTAGAAATTTATTCTATAAAGAGTCAATCGATTGGATAAACCATCCGCACGCCAGCTCGGACCATCCGATATAAGCCACACCGACAAAGCACCAACCTCGAAAGATCAGCCATGAGCTATATGGACCGGCACCGCGCACAGAAACTGCTTACTGCGGAAGGCCTGGAGGCTTTGGTGCTTTTTCAGCCTGAAAACTTTCGCTATGCAACAGGGATTGCGGCGGGCGTGGCGACGATGTGGGGGCGCGCCGGCTCGGCCATAGCGCTTGTTCCGGCAGATGCCTCGACACGTTCCAGCGCCATTATCAGCGATCAGGCTCTGGCGGCAGTTGGTACTACGACTGATGACATCGACTTTCGCTCGCACAGAATCTGGATCGACGCCGTTACGATTCATGGCGCGCGCACGATCGAAGACATTAACGCAGCCTATCGCGAGAGCGGCAATATCGGCCCGCGTCCGGAAACCTTCGACCAGAAGGCAGCCTTTCAGCTACTTGCCGACGTGATTGCAGAACGGGGCCTCGCGCGGGCGAGCATCGGGATCGACCTCGAATTCGTACCGGCTGCCGATTTTGAGCGCCTGAAAGCAGTCCTGCCCTCGGTGAATTGGCGCGAGGCCTCTCGCATCGTCAAGCAACTCCGCCTGATAAAGAGCGCCCGCGAGATCGAGTTTCTGCGCAATGCCGCCCGTTATGCGGAAGGCGGCTTGCAGAGAATGGCGGCGACAGCGCGGTCCGGCGTCACGGGGGCAGAGCTGTCCGACGCCTGGCTGGCCGGGGCGACAAGCACCGCCGAAGCACAACAACAGCGCCTGTCTGGCCACTGGGCTTATATCTCGACTGGGCCTGACCTGCAGAACCCGGCGGCGCAATTGGCGGAGGGCGGCCTCATCAAGGCCGATGTCGGCACACTGGTGAACGGCTATTCTTCAGATGGCGCGCGCACCTATGTCTACGGTGAGCCTGCGCCGCTCGCCAAGCAGATTTACGACGCGCTTTTTGAAACGTTCCATGCCGGTATCGCCTTGCTGAAGCCCGGCAATACATTCGGACAGGTCCACGAAACAATGCTCTCCACCATGCGGCGTCATGGTTTCAGCGAATATTATCGCGGCCATTTCGGGCATTCCGTCGGCTCCGCGCTCGGAATAGAGGAATGGCCCTTTATTTCGCATGCCAACACCATGGTCTTTGAACCCAATATGGTGTTGGCTGTGGAAGCTCCGTTCTACGCAAACGGCGTGGGGGCGCTGATGATAGAGGAACAGTTCCTCATCACCGCAGACGGAGCGGAAACGATGAATACCCTTCCGCGCGAGCTTGTCTCGATAGGCTGACGTCAGCGGGTCTGCGACCGGCTTTGGTCGCTCATTAGTCGCGAAGCGAGGCCGTGGTCGCCTCTCTTCATAAGCGCAACAATTATCTTCATTTGACTTTCCTTTTGTTTTCGATTTTCATTGTTTGGCTTTCACACTCGCAAAGGCTGAACGTGTGATCAGGTGGAGGAACATGTCAGTTGCTAATGCGCATGCCCTCTTCTTAGACAAAAGCTGCAAGCTTTATGCTTATCCAAGTCATCCACCTCGAGTTTGCTCGAGCATAGGTCGCGGCCCCACGGTTGCGCCCGCTGACTGGCGCGCATCGAGCACCTGGCCCGGGGTTGTGGTAAGGTGGGCGGAGCCTCTGGCGAAATACATCTTCGGCAGCGTTCGGAATGGCACTGGAATATGCATGTTTTCCGAAGAAACACCAAAACGGCCTGCAGGAGACAAGTTGCTCATAAGGGGTAAGGCACAGCCCCTTGAAGTCCATATTGAGAGGATATGCCAATAAGCGCAATAATTCCGACGGTTGGAGGAGGCCTCGGGACAAATGCTGGAACTGCGAAATATCTCGAAGACGGTCGGAGGAGCCACTCATATCCATCCGACAAATCTGGTCCTGCCGCGCGGGAGCCTGAATGTGCTGCTCGGACCAACCTTGTCCGGCAAGACCTCCCTCATGCGCCTCATGGCTGGACTGGACAAGCCAAGCGAAGGCTCAATTCTGTTCGACGGGCAGGATGTTACCGGCATGCCCGTGCAGAAGCGCAATGTGGCGATGGTCTATCAGCAATTTATCAATTACCCGGCCTTGACCGTTTATGAAAACATCGCTTCGCCGATGCGTATCGCAGGAAAGTCCCAGTCGGAAATCGACAGTGAGGTTCGCAAGGCCGCAGAGCTTCTGAAGCTGACGCCCTATCTGGACCGAACACCGCTTAACCTTTCCGGCGGCCAGCAACAGCGCACTGCGATCGCGCGTGCCATCGTGAAAAAGGCCAATCTCGTCCTGCTCGACGAACCGCTGGCCAATCTCGACTACAAATTGCGGGAGGAATTACGCGAGGAACTGCCGCGCATCTTTGCCGAATCCGGCGCTATCTTCGTCTACGCAACCACCGAGCCTTCCGAGGCGCTGCTGCTCGGCGGCAATACGGCTGCGCTGTCGGAAGGCCACATCACACAGTTTGGCAGAACAATCGACGTCTATCGCCGCCCGCTCGACCTCATCACAGCACGCACATTTGCCGATCCGCCTTTGAACACGGCTCGCATGGTCAAGTCCGGTGATCGTTTCCTGCGGGCGGACCGCCCCGCCATCGCCGTGCCGGGCCAGCTGGCCCATATAAGCGACGGTCCGCTGACCATCGCGTTCCAGCCGCATCATCTGCTCGTCCGTCCAGCGGAAAACGCTACAGTTCCCATTCGGGCCCGCACGCTGGTGTCCGAAATCGCCGGATCGGAAAGCTTCATCCATCTCGATTACGACGGCGATCGCTGGGTCATGCTGGCGCACGGTATCCAGATCATTGAGCCGGACCGCGAAATCGAAGTCTATCTCGACACGCGGCATCTGATGGCATTCGATGAGACCGGTCGCGCCGTCGGCCACGCGTCCGGCTTGGCGGCATAGGAGGACGGCGATGGCACGTATCACTCTCGATCATATCCGCCACGCCTATAATGCCAAGGCGCAGGCCGCAGGCGAATACGCCCTGAACATGGTCAATCATGAGTGGGAGGATGGCAGTGCCTATGCGCTGCTCGGCCCGTCCGGTTGCGGCAAGACGACCCTGCTCAACATCATCTCCGGTCTTCTGAAGCCGATCGAGGGGCGCATTCTCTTCGATGGACAGGACGTGACCGGCCTGGCGACCGAGGACCGTAACATTGCGCAGGTGTTCCAGTTTCCCGTCGTGTACGACACGATGACTGTTTTCGACAATCTCGCCTTTCCCCTCCGTAACCGTCGCATGCCGGAAGCGGAAGTGGAGCGCCGCGTGAAGGACATTCTCGACATGACCGATCTCGGCGGCATTGCCGGGCGACGGGCACGTGGACTGACTGCGGATCAGAAGCAGAAGATTTCACTGGGTCGAGGTCTGGTACGCGCAAACGTCAACGCGATCCTGTTCGATGAACCGCTGACGGTTATCGATCCACACATGAAATGGGTGCTGCGTTCGCAGCTGAAGCGGCTGCACCGTCAATCGGGTTTCACCATGGTTTATGTCACGCATGACCAGACCGAGGCGCTGACATTCGCCGACAGGGTAGTGGTGATGCACAATGGAGAAATCGTGCAGATCGGCACGCCCGCTGAACTGTTCGAACGCCCCAAGCACACATTCGTCGGCTATTTCATCGGCTCTCCAGGCATGAACCTCATGGCCGCCCGGATTGACGGCCAAACTGCCCGGGTCGGCGCGCAAACCATCTCACTGCCCGGCACTCCTCAGATTGGCCATTCGACACAAGTCGAGCTGGGCATCCGGCCGGAGTTTGTGAAGCTCGGTCGTGAAGGCATGCCAATCCGTGTCGACAAGATCGAGGATATCGGGCGTTACCGCATCGTGCGCGCGGGCTTCGAGGGGCAGAAACTGGCAGTGGTGGTCGGCGAGGATGAGGATATACCCGCAGACCCCCGTGTGACCTTCGATCCGAAGGCTATCGGCATATTCGCGGATTCCTGGCGTGTGGGGATGGAGGGCTGACCATGGAGAAAAGCTGGAACAACAAAGCCTGGTTCATGGTTCTGCCGGTACTGGTGCTGGTCGCCTTTTCCGCAGTCATTCCGCTGATGACGGTAGTGAACTATTCGGTGCAGGACACGTTTGGCAATAATCAGTTCTTCTGGGCCGGAACAGATTGGTTCGAACAGATTCTTCACTCCAGCCGCTTCTGGGATGCGCTCGGGCGTAATCTCATTTTTTCGTTCATCGTCCTGGCTATCCAGATACCTCTCGGCATCCTGATTGCGCTCAACATGCCCAAAAAAGGCTTCTGGGTTCCGGTGTGCCTCGTCACCATGGCACTACCACTGCTGATACCATGGAACGTGGTCGGCACGATCTGGCAGGTTTTCGGGCGCAGTGATATCGGCCTGCTCGGCTATTACGCCAACTGGCTGGGGCTGGATTACAATTACGTCAACGATCCGTTCGATGCCTGGGTAACAATCATCCTCATGGACGTATGGCACTGGACCAGCCTTGTGGTGCTGTTGTGCTATGCAAGCCTCGTATCCATCCCCGATGCCTACTATCAGGCCGCAAGGATTGACGGAGCCTCGCGGTTCTCGGTGTTTCGTTACATCCAGCTGCCCAAGATGAAGCGCGTTCTCCTGATTGCTGTCCTGCTCCGTTTCATGGACAGCTTCATGATCTATACCGAACCCTTCGTGGTGACAGGCGGCGGACCGGGCAATTCGACGACATTTCTGTCGATCGATTTGGTCAAGATGGCGCTGGGGCAGTTCGATCTTGGACCGGCAGCGGCCATGTCGTTGATCTACTTCCTTATCATCCTGCTGCTGTCATGGGTGTTCTACACCGTCATGACCAGCCACGATCAGGAGGCATGAGATGAACGCCTTACATGGAGCCTCTATGGGCCGCGTGGATGCGATTGCACCGGATGCCAGCGCCGTCAGACAACGCGCGAGCAGACGCGAGACGTCGCGGTTCGGCTGGCTTATACCGACAATCTACATCATATTGCTTCTGATCCCGATCTATTGGCTCATCAATATGAGCTTCAAGACCAATCAGGAAATCCTGACGTCGCTGACGCTGTTTCCGCATGAGCCGACGCTGCAAAACTATCGCGCCATCTTCACCGACTCCGCCTGGTACTCGGGTTATATCAACTCGATCATCTATGTTGTCATGAACATGGTGATTTCAGTCTCGGTGGCGTTACCGGCGGCCTATGCCTTCTCGCGTTACCATTTCCTGGGAGACAAACATCTTTTCTTCTGGCTCCTGACCAACCGCATGGCGCCTCCGGCAGTGTTCGCCCTGCCGTTCTTCCAGCTCTATTCGGCATTCGGGCTCATCGATACGCATATTGCGGTCGCACTGGCGCATTGCCTGTTCAACGTGCCGCTGGCCGTGTGGATTCTCGAGGGCTTCATGTCCGGTGTACCGAAAGAAATCGACGAGACAGCCTATATCGACGGCTATTCGTTTCCAAAGTTCTTCGTGAAGATCTTTATGCCGCTGATCGCATCAGGCATCGGCGTGGCAGCCTTCTTCTGTTTCATGTTCTCATGGGTCGAGCTGCTGATTGCACGAACCCTCACGACCACGGACGCGAAACCCATCGCGGCCACAATGACACGCACTGTTTCGGCTGCCGGAATGGACTGGGGATTGCTCGCTGCCGCAGGCGTTCTGACACTGATACCCGGCGCACTGGTGATCTGGTTTGTCCGCAATTACATCGCCAAGGGCTTCGCCCTGGGGAGGGTCTGACATGTTTCATCTGCCCGATTTCTCATGGATGGCCTGGACCTGGCAGACCGCCGCTTTTTTCTGCGGTATCGCCGCCCTGCTCGTTGGAATGGGTGTCTGGGAATATGCTTCCCCCGGAGGCGCACCACGCAACGGCATCCTGGGGTTTGAGACTACGCGCGGCGACCGTCTGTTCATTTCGTTGCTCGGCAGCGCATTCATCAATCTGGCATGGCTTGGACTGATTGGTTCGAACCTGTGGTGGGCTGTCGCCCTCTCGGTGGCCTACGCCATTGGCGTATTTCGTTTTGTTTAAGGTGTCCGAAGCGGAATACCGCTTCATGCAGTAGTGGGCCCGGGGGACATACCGCGCCCGAAAGTCGATATGCACTCGCAAGCTTTGGGAGGATCAACATGCGACGGCATCTAATGACAACTACGGCACTCATCGTGCTGGCAATGACAGGCGCAGCTTCAGCAGGAATGGATGAGGCAAAGCAGTTCCTCGACAAGGAAATCGGTGACCTTTCATCCCTTTCGCGCGCCGACCAGGAAAAGGAAATGCAATGGTTCATCGATGCAGCCAAGCCCTTCCAGGGCATGGACATCAAGGTCGTTTCCGAATCCCTGACCACCCACGACTATGAATCCAAGGTGCTGGCCCCCGCTTTTACCGCCATTACCGGTATCAAGGTCACGCACGACATTATCCAGGAAGGGGATGTCGTCGAGAAAATCCAGACGCAGATGCAGACCGGCCAGAATCTCTATGACGGCTGGGTCAACGACTCCGACCTGATCGGCACGCACTGGCGGTACCAGCAGGTCCGCAACCTGACCGACTTCATGGCCAATGAGGGCAAGGACGTTACCAATCCGGGCCTTGATCTGGATGATTTCATCGGCAGCAAGTTCACCACCGCTCCCGACAAGAAGCTCTATCAGCTTCCCGACCAGCAATTCGCGAACCTCTACTGGTTCCGTTACGACTGGTTCAACGATGAAAATAACAAGGCCGACTTCAAGGCCAAGTACGGTTATGACCTCGGCGTTCCCGTCAACTGGTCGGCATATGAGGATATTGCCGCGTTCTTCACCGGTCGCGAAATCGATGGCAAGAAGGTCTATGGCCATATGGACTATGGCAAGAAGGACCCGTCACTCGGCTGGCGCTTTACCGATGCGTGGCTTTCCATGGCCGGCAACGGTGACCGGGGCTTGCCGAACGGCCTGCCGGTCGATGAATGGGGCATCAAGGTCGATGACCAGTCGCGTCCGGTCGGTTCGTGCGTCGCACGCGGCGGCGACACCAACGGGCCCGCTTCCGTCTATGCGATCCAGAAATATCTGGACTGGATCAAGGCCTATGCTCCAGCGGAAGCGCAAGGCATGACCTTCTCCGAATCCGGTCCCGTTCCGTCGCAGGGCAACATCGCCCAGCAGATTTTCTGGTACACGGCATTCACTGCGGACATGGCCAAACCAGGTCTCCCCGTCGTGAATGAGGACGGAACGCCGAAGTGGCGCGTTGCCCCCTCCCCGCACGGTGTTTACTGGAAAGACGGCATGAAGCTTGGCTATCAGGACGTTGGCTCCTGGACGCTGATGAAGTCCACGCCAGATGACCGCGCCAAGGCCGCGTGGCTCTATGCGCAGTTTGTCACGTCGAAGACGGTCGATGTGAAGAAGAGCCATGTGGGACTGACCTTCATCCGCGATTCCACGATCCATCATCAAAGCTTCACGGATCGCGGACCGAAACTTGGTGGTCTGGTCGAGTTCTATCGTTCTCCGGCCCGCGTGCAATGGTCGCCGACCGGCACTAACGTACCCGACTATCCGAAGCTGGCTCAGCTGTGGTGGCAGGCGATCGGCGATGCGTCTTCCGGCGCAAAGACGGCACAGGAAGCGATGGATTCCCTTTGCGCCGAACAGGAAAAAGTCCTCTCTCGTCTGGAGCGCGCCGGGGTTCAGGGTGACATCGGACCGAAGCTCGCCGAGGAACATGACATCGAGTTCTGGAACAAGGATGCCGTTTCCAAGGGCAATCTCGCTCCGCAGCTGAAGATCGAAAACGAGAAGGAAAAGCCAATCACCGTCAATTACGATGAACTGGTCAAGAGCTGGCAAAAGTAAGGCTGGTAAAAAACTTCGTCGGTCGGCCTGTTACGCCGACCGGCGACCCACGTCGGATTGTTTCGCGGTAATGGGGTCTCAAGATTAGGCCCTTATTTCACAAACCACTTAATTGCAGTCCTTTACGATATATAATTTTAAATATACTTACATTGACAAGAAAAACTGCATGATATCCTATTCTGATGCAGCGTTTTACCCACGCGACTTACCATAGAGGGAGGACAGAATGGATATCAGGCCGTCTATCTTTGCCTGGACTTTGACTTGCTCGCTGGCAGTATCCGGCGTCGCATTCTCGCAGGAATCCCGCACAAAAGTTATTCTGGACGCGGACATGGTCGAACTCTTCGACGATGGCACCGCCATGCTTCTGCTTGAGCGGGCTCCCAACATCGACCTGCTCGGCGTGACGGTCGTGTCCGGAAACACGCCCATGCCGGCCGGCGTGGCCGCGGGTGTCCGACAGTTGGAGGCGCTTGGCTCCGACGTGCCTATCTATGAAGGCAGCCGATACGGCATTCGCAACTGGCGAGGGAACAAAGCCACGCCGGAAGTGCTCGCGGCAGAATTGCAGATCAGCCCCATCACCGGTTGGGGCGGCTATCTGCGACCGGATGCGGGCAACGAGATCGATGCCGACCCCACGGCAAAATGGTCCGACGTTTACAAACACAAATATGGCGAAGCGCCATCCTACAAGCGGGTTTATGGCCTGGATAATCCCGACCCGGATGGCAACAGGGACGCCGTCGATTTTCTGGTCGATACAGTCAATAAATATCCCGGCCAGGTCAAACTGGTAGCCATCGGCCCACTCACCAATATCGCACGCGCCATTCTCAAGGACCCGAGCTTTCCGTCGAAGGTCGCCGAAATCGTCTATATGGGCGGTGCTTTCTATGTACCCGGAAATTCATCAGCATCGGCGGAGTTCAACTGGTGGGCCGACCCTGAAGCCGCCAAGATCAGCGTCCGGTCAAAATGGGGCGATCCAAATTCCGAAACTTTCAAGGCGTATGGAAATCAGGTGATTTCGGGTCTGGAAGCCAATGAACATACGGGCGGAATGCCGGAAGACCTCTATCGAAAAATGGTCGACGGCAGCGTTCCGGGCATTCAGAAACTCTGGCTTGCCCGGGAGGAACGGATCAAGGCGGAAGGCGGAACCACTTTCGGACCCGACAATGTATGGGACCTGTTTGCAGCCGCTTATGTCATCGACCCCTCGATTGTGCTCGCATGGAACAATGCGCCTCGTCCCAAGGTTGGAACGTCTGCGCCTGCCACCGGCGTTTATGTGGACGTGAACACGGAGATGGGCCTGGACTATGGCCGAAGCCTTGCGTTCACCAACAACGATATTGGAGGCAATGGTGAGGCAAGACGGGGACCGGTAGGCACTCAGAAGGCCGCCATTCAGAACTACATCGACGAAGACAAGTTCTGGAAAAAGATCGTTGTCCCCCTGACAACCGCCACAAAGAAATAGGCGTAATCCAAAACCCGGCGCGATGCGAAACGCAAAACGCCGGGTTGAAGCCTTTCATGGTGCGGTCAGCGAATGCGCCGCAACAACCTTTCGCGATAGGTATCGACGATAACCGCGAGGATGATCACCGTACCGATAATGATCGGTTTGTAATTGTCACCGATGCCGAGCAATTGCAGGCCGGTAGCCAAAACCTGCAGGATACAGGCACCGGCCAGCGTACCCACGATTGATCCCTTGCCGCCGAACAGGCTCGTCCCACCGATGATGACAGCTGCTATCGCGTTGAGTTCATAGCCGACGCCAGCAATCGGGCTGCCGATGTTCAGCCGCAGCAGATAGACAATCGCAGCAATACCAGCAGTGACGCCGGAAATGACAAACGCTGCGATCTTGTATGCATCGGGATTATGCCCCGAAAGGCGCACCGCCTCGTCATTGGCGCCGACCGCATAGATCATGCGACCGAAAACCGTAAAGCGGAGAACGAACCAGCCGACAGCGATCACTGCCACCGCGATCAGGAAGATCGAAGGCAGGAAGCCACCGACTATCAGATTGCCGAAATCGACAAACCCTTGCGGAAGCCCGGTAATGGTCGAGTTGTTCGACACCACACGTGCCGCACCGGCGGCGATATTGAGCATGCCCAGCGTGACGATAAACGACGGGATTTTCCAGTAGGTCGACACCTTGCCGTTGATGAACCCGCAAAGCCCACCGACGGCAATGCATGCCAGAACGGCCAGCGGGATCGACAAGGCAGGCTCCAGACCCGACGTCATGATAAGTGCGCCCACGACCGTGCATAAGGCAAGCACCGAGCCAACGGAAAGGTCTATGCCGCCGGTCAGAATAACGAAGGTCATACCTGCCGCAAGCACCGTGTTGATGGCGATCTGAACGAAAATCTTGAGCGCGTTGCCCGGCGTTGCGAAATAGGGTGCGGTGAAGGAAAATACCAGCGTTATCAGGATCAACGCCAGAAACACACCCGCATCACGCAACAGGAAGCGCTTCAGTTTCTGGCGATCGACAGCGTCGGATTGTTGGGCAGATGGAGAAGTGGGTTCCGTCATGCGTGAACATGCTCCTGATAAGCGAGCGAAAGAATACGTTCCTGGTCGAACTGCGACCGGTCCAGTTCCCCCACCAGTTTGCCGTTGGAGAAGACGATGATGCGGTGACACATGCCGATCAGCTCGGGCAGGTCCGAGGAAATCATGATGATTGCCTTTTGGTTGGCGGCAAGCATCCACAGAAGTTGATAAATCTCGCGCCTGGCGCCGACATCAACCCCGCGTGTCGGTTCATCGAGTATCAGCGTGGACGACCCGCGAAACAGCCATTTTGCCAGAACCACCTTTTGCTGATTGCCGCCGGAGAGATTACGCACCGGTGTGTCGATGGATGCCGTCTTGACGCGCAACCGCTCGACCAGTTCAGCCACGGCATCTTTCTCAACGCTACGGTCCAGCAGACCGCCATTCGAGATTTTTTTGAGGTCGGTGATCGTGGCGTTGATATAGACGGGCATGTCCAGCAGCAGCCCTTGGCTCTTGCGGTCTTCGGTCAGGAAGCCGAGACCGTTGCGCACCGCATCGCGCGGATCACGGATGTCTACCGGCCTGCCATCGATATCGATTTCCCCTGCCGATCTTGGATCGGCGCCGAAGATTGCGCGCATCACCTCGGTGCGGCCTGATCCGACCAAACCGGCGACGCCGAGAATTTCTCCATGGCGCACCGAAAACGAAACCGGCGGGGCGCCGTTGTTGCGCCTGACATTCCTCACTGACAAGGCGACGGTACCCGGCTTGATATCAGCGTTGAAGCCGTATTCATCCGCGATGTCGCGGCCGATCATCATGCGCACCAGATGCGGCACGCTCAACCCCTGCAGCTCGCGTGTCTCCACCAGCCGCCCGTTGCGCAACACCGTTACCCGGTCACCGATCTCGAAGACCTCGTGCAGACGGTGGGAGATGTAGATGATGGTCACGCCTTTCGCCTTCAGGCGCTTGATGATCGCAAACAGCCGCTCGATTTCCGGCGGCGTCAATGTCGCCGTCGGCTCGTCCAGAACCAGTAGTTTGCTGTCATAACCAAGCGCCTTGGCGATTTCGACCAACTGCATTTGCGCAACGCCCAGCTCCGAGACCGGCATCCGCGGATCGACCGCCAGACCTACCTCGGCGAGAAGCTCTTCGGCGCGGCTGTTCAGCCTTGCCCGATCCATGATCCCGAAGCGCCTCGGAAGGCTTTCCAGCATCAGGTTCTCGGCGATGGAAAGATGCGACAGCAGGTTGAGTTCCTGATGAACGATGCGAATACCCTGAACCTGCGCGTCGTGCGGGGTCTTTGGGTTGTAGGGCTGGCCGTTCAGAAAAATCTGGCCGGAATCAGGCTGATATATGCCGGCGAGAAGCTTGATGAGGGTGGACTTTCCGGCGCCGTTTTCGCCCAGGATGATGTGTGTCTCGCCGCGCTGCAGTTCCAGCGTGATACCGTTCAACGCAACCACACCCGGAAAGGTCTTGCCGACATGTTCCAATCTTAAAATGGCGTCGGCTGACTGCATGTCTTTTCCTGCCTGCCGGGTGAAGCGGAGCGGCGCCTGGAGCGCCGCTCAATGATTGGCATGTTTCAGAGATCCTTGGCGGTGATGAGTTTGATATCCGTCTTGACCCAGCCGGAAAATTTCTCGCCCGCCAGTTCCTTGAGGCCGTAATCAATGCCCATCGCTGCCATCTGCGCCCCGAACTGATCGACAGTGGCAAGCATCTTGCCATCCTTGATCAACGGCTGGACGGCGGGAATATTGTCGAAGCCCACCACCTTGATCTGCCCCGATTTTCCAGCGGCATCCAGAGCCTTCACCACGCCGAGCGCCATGGAGTCGTTGGCTGCCATCACACCTTGAATGTCCTGATATTGCGTCAGGAAATTGGTCATCAGCGTGTTGGCTTCTTCCGTTTCCCAATGCGCCGTCTTGGAATCGAGCAGTGTCAAGCCGCCCTCGGCCACGGCATCGTCAAACCCCTTCTTGCGTTCCTTGGCGTTGTCGGCCTCGGGATTGCCTTCGAGGATAACCACCTTGCCGCCCTTGCCCAGTTCCTTGGCAAGCGCCAAGCCTGCGAGCTTTGCACCCTCGCGGTTGTCGGGACCGAAAAAGGCAAGATCGACACCGGCCTGCTTTTTCGCCTCTTCATCCAGCGCCACGTCGATATTGATAACCTTGATGCCGGCTTCCAGAGCCTTTTTGACCGGCGTTACCATCGCCTTGGAATCCGCCGGAGCCAGCACGATCACATTGAACTGCTGCGTGACGAAATTCTCGACGGCATCGACCTGTGCAGCGAAATCCCGTTCATCCTTCATGCCGACAGCGGCGAAAGAGAACTTGTCGGTGTTTTTGGCGGCGTAGTCCTCGGCACCTGCCTGCATCTGCTTGAAGAACTCATTGGCGAGCGACTTCATGACGAGACCCACTTTGGGCTTGTCCGCGGCAAAAGACGGCAAGGACGGTAGAAGCAGAGCACCGGCGCCCAGTGCGCTCGATGTTATAAACTGGCGCCGTGAAATTGAAACCCGACCCAGTCCTGTAATAATTGAACTTTTAGTCATGAATTCCTCCCCTCACTTCAGTAAAAATCTGCCGTGTTACTGCAGCGTAGTGCTGTGTATGCAGTACTGTCAAGACGGCAAGATAGAGGGAAGCGTTCACGGTTTTGACCCCATGACAGACCTGACACAGCAAAACCGATTGCATGTCTCATCACAATATCTTCGCAGTGTTAGGAGGAGTTGACCGCCACCATGGGAACTGGTGACGGACTTATCGGTTGATGTCGACGGCGGGCGTGAAACGAGCAAGGATAACTGCCATGTACAAGTTCCCGGCAATCGCAGCTTTGGTACTTTCGGCTTTCATTCCAACTGTTCCCGCACATGCGCAGAGTATTGAAATCGGCCCCAACGGTATCCAGGTCAATCCGGATGGAGATCGACGCTACGGTCGCGAGGAAATCAGCGAACGCAGGGCCGCTCGAATCGCGCGCAGCGAAGGGATGGATGAAGTTGAAAGCATCTCAAGGCGCAGAAACGTTTATGTTGTCCGAGGACTGGACCGCCGCGACGATGAGATGCGTGTTGTCATAGATCGTCGCACCGGCGAAGTCCTTGAAGTGCGCTAACCGTTCGAAGAAGCTGTGTGCGAGAGCTATCACAAAGCGGCTCCCATGGGCCAACCTGAATAGTCCAGGGATCGCACGGGATCCGCCCTGCTAGCCGGTGGACAGTGCGTTACGCAAGCCTGTCTGCGGGTCGAAGAAATGCAGGCTCTCGGGGGTAACGTCAAGCCCAATATTGTGCCCTTCCCTCAGACGCATCGAAGCGGGTACGGCGATGTTGAAGAGATGTTCGCCGGCCCGAACTGTAACCAAACGGCTCTCGCCGTGAAATTCATTGCGTTCTATCTCGCCGCGGATGTGCCCTCCTGCCTCATTAAGCATGAATGCTCCCGGCCGTATGCCAACTGTTACCGGACCGGGCTTCAAGCCCGAAGGACGGGGCAAGCTTATGGTTTCATCCCCAATTCTCTGCCCGTTGGCGTCAAGTTCGAAGAAATTCATGTTGGGCGTGCCAATAAAACCGGCGGCAAAAAGCGTCGCGGGCGCCTGATAGATTTCCTCAGGCGTTCCCATCTGCTCTATGCGCCCGTCCTTCATCAGCACGATCCGGTCAGCCAATGTCATCGCCTCGAGTTGGTCGTGAGTCACATAGATGCTGGTAGTCTTCAATTCATGATGAAGATTGGCGATCTCCACCCGCAGGCTTCCGCGCAATTTTGCGTCCAGGTTGGATAACGGTTCATCGAAAAGGAACACTTCCGGCGTCTTTATCATTGCTCGCGCAATTGCAACGCGTTGTTGCTGGCCGCCCGACAATTCGGACGGTTTGCGTGCCATATACGTCTCAAGCCCCAGAGCCGTGACGACCGGTGCAAGTCGGTCGGCAATGGCCTGCTTGGATATGCCCGCCCGCTCTAACCCGAAGATGACATTCTCCCGAACAGTCATATGCGGATAGAGCGCGTAGTTCTGGAACACCATGGCAATACCGCGGTCACCCGGATCGCGATCGTTCATCCGTTGGCCACCGATCAGAAGATCGCCCCCTGTGATTTCCTCAAGCCCGGCAATCATTCTCAAGATCGTGGATTTTCCACAGCCGGACGGGCCAAGAAAAACTACAAACTCATGATCACTGATTTCAAGGTTGAAATCACGGATGACTTCCTGCGCGCCATATCGTTTCAGTATGGACCGGCATTCCACGGTAGACATCAGTTTTTCTCCCCGTGCAGGATGATCTGCAGCTTGATGTCGGTTGCACGACCTTCTGCCGCGCGATCGAAAGCGGCGATGGATTGCTCGAAAGGAAATACCCCTGAGATCAGCGGCTTGAGGTCAACCTTGCCTGCAGCGATCAGGGCAAGAGCGCGATCGAACACGTTCGCATAGCGAAAGACTGTTTCGATCCGGCATTCCCGAGCCGTCGCTGCCGAAATGTCGAACAGAACGGGTTCGGGAGGCAGGCCAACCAGCACAACCGTGCCACCGGGGCGCACTATCTTGAACAAGTCCCGTACGGCTGCCGCCGCTCCCGAACATTCAAAGACGATATCCGCTCCCCAATTTCCGGTGGCATCGTTGACCGCTTCCACGATGTTGGTTTCGCCAAGATTGATGCCCGTAATGCCGTCATAAGTTTCTGCAAGTTGCAGCTTGGCGTCCGAGAAATCCGAGATCAGAACGCGGGAACAGCCTCCCGCCAGGGCCGCAAGCGCAACCATGATGCCGATTGTCCCACAGCCGGTCACAACGGCCGTATCGCCTGGATTGATGCGCGCGCGCGTTGCCGCCTGCATGCCGACGGCAAAAGGCTCCACCATCGCACCTTCTGCAAAAGAGACGTTGTCCGGCAGTTTATATGTGAAGTTTGCAGGATGAACCGTTTCGGGGCAAAGAATTCCGTGGACGGGCGGAGTCGCCCAGAAGCGCACAGCAGGATCGACGTTATAGAGGCCAAGCTTCGAAGCACGCGAGAGCGGATCTGGAATGCCCGGCTCCATGCATACCCGATCTCCCAGCTTTAGATGCGTTACGTTCCCGCCGACCTCGACCACCGTGCCTGCTGCTTCATGACCAAGGACCATAGGCTGGTCGACTACGAAATCTCCGATACGCCCATGTGTATAATAATGCACATCGCTCCCGCATACGCCTACGGTGTGCAATTTGATACGAACGTCATCCGGCCCCATCTCGGTAGGCAATTCAATTTCGCGCAGATTCAATTCGCCGATGCGTTCCAGAACAAGTGCTTTCATCGGATCATTCCTGATTTTGTTTTTTGGTGAAGACGGCATTCAACCCGCCGGCAAGAAGCCCAAGCAGAATTAAAGGCGGAAGGGAGAGAAGAACGACAGCGGCATTCAGAATGCCCCATGGCACATTCATGCCAAGCTGGGACATCTCAGAAGCTATGATTGGCAGCGTTTTGGCGCGAGATGTCGTCAGCATCATTGCCAGAAGAAATTCATTCCAGACCAGCACGAAGGAGAAAGCGATGGCGCCGAATATCTGAAATCTGGCAATCGGCAGGGCAATTCGGAAAAAAGTTCCATAGCGCCCAAGTCCATCGACCCGGGCGGCTTCCTCAACGTGAAGGCTCACGCGTTCGAATGCAGGAACCGAAAGCCAGATCGTAATCGATGCGGTAATGATCAGATAGGTTACTATGAGAGAAAGGCGGCTGTCGTAGAGATCAAGCGAAAGCCAGATCACAAGCATCGGAATAGCCACTGCCACAGGTGGCAGGAAACGCAGGGACAAAACGAAGAACTGAGCTTCAGCTGTTATACGGTTCTTGTATCGTGCGATCACATAGGCAGCAGGCACACCAATCAGCGCGCCAATGACGACAGCGGACGAACAGATGATAAGCGAATTCGTAAGTGCCCGCGCCACCGAACGACGGTTGAGCACATAGCTCATATTGTCCCAGACGGGCTGAAAGATGATTTTCGGCGTACTGACCAGAAGATCGGCGTTGGTCTTGAACGCATTGAGCAGGGTCCAGAGCAACGGCAACACGACCAGCGCTGCCGCAAAGACGAGAAGCGCGCGCAGAAGGATGGTCGAGATCTTCATCGGTTCAGCCTCTTCCAGGCAACAGTGAAAATGACGATGGTAAGCAGCATCATGATGACGGCCATTGACGAGGCGTAGGAGATTTTTCCGGACTCAATGAAGCCTTGCGAATAGGCATACATGTCGAGGGTTTCTGTCGAGATTCCGGGCCCGCCCCGGGTCATCACGTAGACCAGATCGAACGAACGCAGGCTTTCGATGGCTTTGACGAGCAGAAGGCTGATCAGCGGCGTCTTGAGCATCGGTAGGGTGATGAAGCGATGGATCTCCCACCTTTTGGCGCGATCAATGCGAGCCGCTTCCAAAGGCTGGACCGGCAACGCTTCGAGCAATTTCAGGACGATGACCGCAAAAAACAGCCCCCATTGCCAGACATCCACGAAAGCAACCGCAAGGAGAGCGCCAATTGGCGTCGAAAGTATATCGGGTGTTGCGCCAGTCAGTTCACGGATAGGCCAGGTCAGGGCGCCATAAAGCGGATGGAACGCGAATTTCCATACAAATGCTGCGCAGACGCGGGGCAATAACACCGGAATAATGAACAGCAGGCAAAGGAGATTTCGCATACGCGGGCCGGCGGCTTCAAACATTGCAACGCCCAGACCAACGCCGGTCAGCATGGTCAGTGCCACGGTCAGGACTTCCCATTTCAGCGAAACCCACAACGCGTTGAGAAAACGCGGATCGGTAAACAGAGCGGCATAGTTCGCGAACCAGACATATTCAGCCGCTGGCTGTGACAAGGTCCTGTTTTGCAGTGAAATCGCAATAGCAAAAACGGTCGGAATCAGCGCCAGAACGATGAGGATGAGCAGGGTTGGCCCAAGGAAAAAATATGGGAGCGAGCGTCCACGTTGCATGAACATTCCTTGTTTGAATGCGGTGACCGAGACGGCGTGGCGGCGTGAGACACACCTGGCTTCCAGGTAGAATCCATCTTGGGAGGCGGGGCGGCTTCGACCCAATACGGCAACAAACCGCCCCGAACGCGCGACGTCTAAAGCTTCTCAGCGAATGCCTGAAGCTCGCCGAGCGTCGACTTGATATCCTTGCGGCTGCCGGTGATAAGTTCTTCCAGCATGATGCCCCATTGATTTCCCAATTCCTGCCAGCGCGGGTCCTGCCAGAAAGTTACGGTCGTGCGGGCGCCGGTGGCGGCCATCGCATCTGCAAGGTTCTGTCCGAACGTCTCAGCATATTTCGGGCTTTGATAGGTGCTGGTGCGTGTCAATTCACCGGGTTGGCCTGCTACCAGACGGCGGGCTTCCTGCTCCTTCGAGGTGGCCCATGCCACGAAGAGCCCGGCGCAAGCCTTATCCTCGTCCGTCGCATTGGCCTTGGACGCAATTGCAAAGCCATGCGCATAGCCGGCGCCCGGAAGAGGCGTTGGCGGGACAGCGAAAGCAACCTTGTCTGCAACCTGGCTCTGCGCCTTATCGACCGACATGCCGCCAAGGGGCGCCGATTCGATGATAATTGCTACCTTGCCTGCCCGGAAAGCACCGGTGGATTCATCCCAGGAACCTGTCTGGGTACCGGGAGCGGAATACTTGAAAAGATCGAGATATTCCTCAGTTGCCTTCACTGCCGCGTCGGAGTTGAAAGCTGGCTTGCCATCCTTGAACCATTCGCCACCATTTGCCTTGAACAGCGGCATCCAGCGCCAGACATTGGCGCCCGAGCCGCGCTGTCCGCGCAACGCGGTTCCATAGACGCCATTTTCCGGGTCATGCAACTTGGCAACCGCGGCCTTATATTCGTCCCAGGTCTTTGGCGGCTGGATGCCCGCCTTTTCGAGCAGATCGGTACGATAAACCATCAGGTCGCCACCGCCCTGAACGGGTGCAAACCACTGTTTGCCGTCATAAGTGGCAGCCGCACGCATGCCGGCGTCGAAATCGTCGTAATCGTATTCGTTGGGGTAAAAGCCTTCGAGGGGAACGATCCAGCCCGACGAAGCAAACAATGCGAGATTGGCTTCATCGACATAGTAGACATTGTAGCTGCCTACCGTCGATGCGTCCGCCTGTGACTTCGCGCGGCGGTCATTCTCATTCAGATAGCTGATTTCAAAACCGGCACCGGAGAGTTCTTCAAACTCGTCCACATAGTCTTCCAGCAAGGTGAGGCCATCACGCGGCTGCGCCAGAACTCTTACATCCTTGCTGCAAATCGCAGCCGCCATGGCACCGGATGCGGCAGTGAGCGCTATGACCGCGCAACCGGTACGCAAAAACATTCGTAGCATGTTGTCCTCCCAATTATGTTCCACCGGATGCTCCTCTTCCCCGCATCCTGTGGATTCAATTTTGTAAAAACGGCGAGAACGGACTAGTTTGCTTTTTGTCAATAATTGATACTATTTTGATATTATGATGCCTCGGACGGTGCTATATCATGGTTCTATCATCGGAAAATTCTTCCTCTCTCCCCAACGCCTATGCTGCCACGCGAGAGCGCATTACGCTGCCGGGTGGGAAATCCTATCTCATTCGTCGCGACGATTATCCCAATCCGATATGCATCTGGAACTATCATCCTGAGTGGGAAATCCATTATATTCCTCAAGCTCAGGGGCTGGCCTATGTTGGCGACTACGTGGGGCCATTTCAGCCAGGTCATCTCGTCCTGACCGGGACGAACCTGCCCCATAACTGGATCACGCCGGGTGCGGCATCCATTCCGGGACGTGACCTCGTGCTCCAGTTCAATGCCGATGCACTTATTCAGGTTCGGTCGGTTTGCCCCGAATTCGAAGTGCTGCACCGCCTGAAGGGTTTGTCGCGGCGAGGAATCGAAATCACAGGTCAGGAAGCGCTTGATATCGGAGAAATGATACTGGCATTGCACCAGCAGTCGGATGCAGCGGGCCTTGGCCTTTTTCTTGAAATACTGAATGCGATTGATCGCGCTGAGCAAAAGCGCCCCTTGGCGAGCGAACATTTCGTATCGCTCTACAGCGAAGCCTCCGACAAACGGCATCGGCGTATCGATCAGGCTATCCAGATTCTACAATCAAACCCTGACCGCCAGATGCAGGATGTCGCCGATGCCGTCGGTCTGGACACAGCGTCTTTCTCTCGCGCTTTCAAGCGACTGACGGGTATGACGTTTTCGACCTACAGCCGTTCCGTGCGGGTGTGGCGGGCGCGCACCTTGCTGGTGGAAACAGATCTCGCAATAACCGACATTTGTTTTGAAGCCGGCTTCAACAATCTGTCTAATTTCAACCGCTATTTCTTGCTGGAAACAGGGCTCACTCCGCGCGCATATCGAAACGCCGCCCATATCCGGGATAGTTCGATTGCAGCAGCCTCGCGAACCCTGTGAGCGCATGGGGATGTCGCGTAATACCCCATCCCGCGCTGCCAGAGTTTAATCTGACCCAAAATCCACAACGGTGCCGATTGCGATAATCAGCGGAGCCATCGCCACAATGACGGCGTAGACTCAGTCACTTCAGCGTGAATGAACCTTTTCGTTAGGTTTTTGTTAACCATGCTGGAGGACATGGTCATGCAGTTGATTTTCTGGATTGAGATCGTAGCGATCCTGGCCGTCAGCGCTGTCGTTTTCGGCATCACCTGGATCGAAACCCATAAGAAGTGAACCAGCTTGACCGGGATCGCTTGGAGAGTATGCGCCTTGGAGGTAGCCGCGTTCGTGCGCGCAAATTTTACACGGTTGAGTTAGCGCCCAAACTGCGCCAAGGTATGAGGCATGTTCGATTGGCCACTCATATTTGTAAGCCTGCTAGCGATTGGTGTGGCGGTATTTCTAATCTACTGCTTGTGGGTGATAATTTTTGCAAAGCCGGATGGGGAACCCGTCGAGCCGACGACGATCGACACAGTCGATATGCTCCCTTTCATGAACCACGACGCTGATTAATACCCCTTCGAGCCATGCGGCCTGAAATCTGTTCGGTTACAGCTGGACCGTGAGTTTTTTCCTTGTTCCCTCGAGGTTTTGGCATTGAATGCCTCGTTTCCCGGACGCTTGCGGTGCTAAAAATATCTTCAGCAAGAAAATGGAATTGTCTTAAAAACTGCGCCCGAAACATACCATGACAAGAATGTAATCTCGTACGGTTTACACCACGATTAAATCATAAACGGACGCCACGATCAGCTCTATATCTTGCCATCGGAGATGCAGACCATGATCCACCCGACACCCAATACAGTCGCACCGGAAGCCGGTTTTCATGCTTTTGGCAATTCTGGCATGCTTCAGGAATTGCAAGCGAAAGTCGAAGACGCCAAGCGGAAGGCGAATAGCAGCCTGCGCCGCGCTCGGTCCGCACCCGGACCGCACGTGACGACGAACTCCATTTTCCTGTCACTCTATGAAGAACATCTCCGTGATCGGGAGTCGTTGTTTTCGTCGTTGCGGCAGCTGGACGATATGCGTAAGAATGCGAGTACGCATCGGGTTGCCGAATAAAACGTCAACCTCTGTTGCGTGGATGAAATCCATTGGGCCCGGAACGCGTTTAATCCTGATAGGCGAGACTATCGCTGAAATTGCCGCTGAAATTGCGCCCGGCTTCGCGGGCGATATTGGCCACAAGCGTGATCAGGCGTGTCGCCGCGCTTTCGAGATAGATGGCGCTATAGCTCGTCGCGGGGAAAGCGGCGTTGGTATTCAACACCTGAAGCTCGCCCGTCCGAAGCTCTTTCTGGATCACCACGGGGGGAATGACGGAAATACCGACGCCCGCCGAAATCATGTTGATCGTCGTGGTGAGCGAGTTGGAATAGTGGACAGTTGCGTCTTTCAACCGCTCCTCGGTGAAATAATTGATGATCTGCTGATAATTATAGGAGCCGCTCTCATAGGAAATGAGATTGCAGCCGAGTAGATCATCGCGCGACAGAACATCTTCCGCGCCGCCCGGAAACTGGTTGCTGCGCGATATCCAGAACATGCCGAACGTGCATATGTCGACAATACGCAGATTGGACGTCGGTTCGGGCTTGATCGCGAAAACGATATCGAGCTCCCGTTGCTCAAGCTTCTGCACGACGCCCTTCGAAGATGAAGTTGTGATCGAGATGCGTATCTTCGGATAACGCTGGCGCACAATATCGAGAATACCCGGCAATATGGTCATGGCAAGGCTTGGAACGATGCCGATCTTCAGCGTTCCTTCGAGCCCGTTTTGCGGGCTCAGGCTTTCCACCAGATCATGGTAACGCCGCACGACATCGCGCGCGCCCTCGACAAATGCCTCGCCCTCCGCCGTCAGGTTGACGTCGCGGGCGTCGCGGTCGAAAAGCCGGAAACCGAGTTCCTGTTCCATGGCGCCGATACGATTGGATATTGCCGCCGGCGTCATGTTGAGGCGAGCCGCCGTCGCCCGGAAATTACGCAGTTCCGACAACCAGATCACCGTTTCCAGAAAACGGATATTCATGGACGGGCATGTCCCTTCCCATTTCAGTTACCCGCGCGCGTTTCTTGAAGTCCCTTATTGCGCTCCGGACAGCCAGATTCGTCCTTTCCTTCTAAGACACTTGCGGGATGAAAATAAGCAAATAGTCACATTCAATCCCACAAACGACAGGGCCGGCCAAAACCGGCCCCGTCAGATCAACCTTCCGCGTGAGCGAGAATTTTCCTGGTCGCGCCAGAAACGTCACCCAGCTTGAGACCGGTCTTCACCGAAGCCTCTCGCACCTTGCCCTTGTCCTGTATATCGAGCGCACGCGAGGCGACCGCGTTCACTTCGTCACGCGGCAGGACGAGAACACCGCTCTCATCGGCCAGAATGGCATCACCCGGATTGACGACGACACCGCCGCAGGAGACCGGAATGTTGATGCCGCCACCCAGATCATAGAGCCGGGTGGTGATAGGGGAGATCCCCCTCGCCCACATCGGAAAATCGGAATCCTCGATTTCCGTCAGGTCCGTGCAGGGACCATCCACAATGCCGGCGACGGCCCCCGCCGCCTTCGCCGCGATGGTTACACCGCCGCCCCAGCACGCATAGCGGTCGTCCCCCATCCGGTCCACCACCAGAATATCGCCGGGGCGAAGCATTCCGGTTACGTGGTGAAGCAAGGTGGAATCCGGACCCGGTATGGCGATGGTGACGGCGGTGCCGACCACGCGGCGCTTCGGGAGGAGCGGCTGGATGGAACGGTGCATGAAGCCGAAGAAACGCCAGTGTCCGACGGTGGCCGTTTCGACGCCCGACAGGAGCTTGAGATCGCTTTCAGCTATCTGCTCCGGCATGGGGTTGATCGTATACATAAGGCGCCTCCTATGCGCAGGCCTGCAACTGCTTGCCGATGCGGCGATGGCTGACCATCGGGATGAGCGAACGCACACGTTCGATCTGGGCACGTTCGATGCGCGCCGTCACGAAGCCGACACCATCGGAGGCGCGCGCCACGACATGACCCCACGGATCGCAGACGAGCGAGTGACCATAGGTATGACGCCGTTCGCCGTTGGAAACGGTGCTGCCGGTCTGGCCGCAGGCCGCGAAATAGGTCTGGGTTTCGATGGCACGAGCCCGCGCCAGCACTTCCCAGTGATCCTTGCCGGTCTGCAACGTGAATGCGGCGGGAAGAACGATCACATCGGCACCGGCCTTTTCCAGTTCCAGATAAAGTTCGGCAAAGCGGATGTCGTAGCAGATCGCGCAGCCGATCTTGAACCCGTCGAGGTCATAGACGACGACATTCTCGCCCGGCTTGACGGTGGCGGATTCCTTATAGGCCGTCCCGTCCGGGCCGACGATGTCGAACATATGGATCTTGCGATAATGCGCGATCTCCTGGCCTTCGCGATTGAAGACGAAAGTGGAATTGTAGATGCGCTTTTCGTTCGGAACCTTTTCCATCAAGGTGCCGGCATGGACAAAGACTTTGTGCTCACGGGCAAAGTCCTGCGCCATCTTGTAGGCAGGACCACCGGGAACGCTCTCGGCTGCCGCAAGTTTTTCTTCCGGAGTACCGCCGTAATATTCGAAATATTCGGGCAGCACGATAAGGTCCGGAGAATCCGTGCGCACGGCATCTTCCATCAATCCCCGCGTAATGCGCAGGTTTTCGGCCTTGTCGGTCTGCGGGCTCGTTTGGATCAGGCTAATCTTCATTTCTTCCTCCAGCGAATGGATTGGTATTCAGTTCAGTCAGGCAACCAGGGCTTCGCTTTTCAGCATGTTCACGGTCGAGACCATGCCCTGGCGAAGCGTCATGTTCTGGGTGGCGACAACCAGCATCGTGGCGCCCTCGTTCTGCGCGAAGCGCCGTTCGGCTTCGGTCCAGGCGGGCATGATCCACGGCTTCCCGGCAGCGCGTGCAGCCGCCGCGCAGCGGCGCAGGTCGGCCTTGTCGTCATCATTGAAAGCGTAGGCTCCCCGCCCCCGCGCAAGCGCCAGATCCGAAGGGCCGGGAAACAAGCCGTCAACCGTATCGAGCGCAATGATCTTCTCGACATCGGCAAGACTTTCCGCCGTCTCGATCATGGCGAAGCATTTAGTGCGCTTGTTCTCTTTCTCGAAGGCATCGGTGGCCGGGCGGGCATAACCGAAAATGCGGCCGCCAGTATAAGAGCGCGTGCCGACCAGCGGATATTTTGCCGCTTTCGTAACCTGCTTCGCATGTTCCACGCCCAGAATATGCGGAACGATGACGCCATCCGATCCGAAGTCGAGCGCCTGCTGAATGGCTTCCGGCGTCGGTGCCAGCACCTTGGTCAGGGTGGAAAGACTCTGCGCCTTGGTGAAGGCCAGAAACTGGTCCAGTGTCGACAGGTCGAAGGTTCCGTGCTCGAGTTCGAGGACGAAGGATGAGAAGCCGCAGGTCCGGGCAATTTCGAGATAGCTGAAATGCGGTTGCGACATCCAGAGGGCGATATTTTCCATGCTTGAAGTCACTTTCAGTTGGGAGGTTATTTGCCGATTGTGCGGGACAATCCGAGTGTGCGTTCGATGACGAAGATGATGAGCAGCGTCGCCGCGATCAGCACGACCGAGATGGAAGCGGTCATCGGGTCGGTGCGGCTTTCGACATAATTGAAGATTTCGACCGGCAGCGTCGTCATGCGTGGCCCGGTGATGAAGAGCGAGATCACCACCTCATCGAAGGACAGAAGGAAGGACAAAGCCGCACTTGCCACCAGACCCGGCATCATCAATGGCAGTGTGATGCGACGGAACACCGTGAACGGGGACGCACCCAGCATCGTGGCGGCCTCTTCGACCGATGGAGGCAAGGTGGAGAACGCGGTTATCATTATGCGGATGACGTAAGGGGTCGTCACGATCAGATGGGCGATCACAAGACCTGTAAATGTGCCGAGAAGTTCCAGCCGCACGAAGACCAGCAGAATGGCGAGGCCCAGCACGATGGATGGCAGAAGCAGCGGCGCAGTAAAGAGGTTCAGCACCGCTTCGCGTCCACGGAACTGATAACGGCGGATCGCATAGGCCGCCGGGATACCCGCCAGAAGCGACAGGACGGTAACGACCGATGCAATGCCGAGGCTGATCCAGAACGCCTGGATGAGCGTTTCATGGTGCAGCATTTCCGCATACCACCGCACGCCCCAGCTCTGCGGCGGAAACGTCAGATAGTTGTCGTTGCTGAACGATAACGGCACCACCACCAGAATGGGGGCCAGCAGGAACAGGTAAAGCAGGCCGACCAGAAGGCGGAATGGCAATGAAGTTGAACCGATCATCTCATTTCTCCTTGCCGGTCAGTCGATGCGACGTGCGATGCGGGAATAGACCATCAGAGCGAGGCCGAAGATGATCAGGACAATGACGGAGGTTGCGGCTGCCCGCGGCCATTCAAGCTGGATCACGGCCTGATCGTAGATTTCCGTCGCCAGCAGGAACACGCGTCCCCCGCCAAGCAGTTTGGGCGTGATGAAGGAACTGATTGCCAGCACGAAGCAAAGCAGGCAGCCAAGCGCGATACCCGGCAAGGTGAGCGGCAGGATGATGCGGCGAAACCGGGTGAAGGCATTGGCGCCGAGGGATGCCGCAGCCTCCTCAAGCGAAGCGTTCAGGCGCCCGAAACCGGCAATCAGCGACAGCGCCATATAGGGGATCAGGATTTCCACCATGCCGATGAACACACCAAGCGTATTGTTGACGAGCCTGATGGGGGAGGAAATGATGCCGAGGTTCATCAAGGCTCCGTTGACGAGCCCCTGATCGCCGAGAAGCACCATCCAGCCATAGGTCCGCACCACGCTGCTGACGAGCAGCGGCGAGACCGTCACCACGAAAAGAAAGTTGCGCCATACGGGTGAAACACGGTGCAGGAAAAGCGCAATCGGATAGGCACAGATAAGCGTTGTCAGCGTGATGAATGCGCTCAGCCAGAGCGAGTTGAACACCAGACCCCAATTGAAACTGTCGGTGAAGAAATTGATATAATTCTCAAACGTATAGCGGTCTGTCAGGACACCGCCGCTCTCGCTCTGCAGGAAAGATATCTGCGCCAGATGCGCAACCGGCGCGATAAAGGCGATGAGATTGATCAAGGCCATCGGCAGAAGAAGCGCAACGGCGACGAGACCGTAACGCCTGCGTCTCGACGGCTTTGCCGGGATGATGCCGGTTGATGTGATCGCTGTCATGACCTCAGCTCCCAAAAACCAGCATGTCTTCCGGCTTCCATTCGCATAGCAGCCGGTCACCGGTATGGAATGCATGTCCCGCGCTGGCGGTCGGCACTTCAACTTTCAGGCAGGCGCCTTCGATCTCGATGTCGTACTGAACGATGTCGCCGATATAGGTCGTACGCTCAACCACGCCGTGCGCGCTGTTGGTTACGACGCTGACAAGATTGCGATCGCGGTTGGGCGTGAGATTGATGCGATGCGGACGAATGGCGATCTGCCCGGACCCGCGTGACTTTCCATGCGTGTTGCAGCGATAGGCGGCGCTGCCGAGACGGCAGACATTTTCATCCAGGATCTCGCAATTGTGGACATTGGCGCGACCGACGAATTTGGCGACGAACAGCGACGATGGCTTTTCATAGATTTCTTCCGGCGAACCGAGCTGCGCCAGCCTGCCGCTATCCATAACGCCCACGACATCACACATTGTCAGCGCTTCTACCTGGTCATGCGTGACGAAGACCGTGGTGATATCGAGGCGTTTCTGAATCTCACGGATTTCGATCCGCATGTCGTCGCGCAGCTTCGCATCCAGATTGGACAGGGGCTCATCGAGCAGAAGAATACGCGGACGAATGACCAGCGCCCGCGCAAGCGCCACGCGCTGCTGCTGGCCGCCGGACATCTCCTTGGGCTTGCGCGAGCCATAGCCGGGAAGCCGCACCATTTCGAGTGCTTCTTCGACCCGCTTCTTCGCCTCAGCCTTGGCGACCTTGCGCATATCGAGACCGAAAGCGACATTCTCGGCCACCGTCATATGCGGGAACAGGGCATAGTTCTGGAAAACCAGACCAATATCGCGCTGATGGGGTGGCCTGTGCGAAATATCGTTGCCATCGATCAGGATGTTGCCGTCCGAGATCGATGCGAGACCCGCAATCATGCGTAATGTCGTGGTCTTGCCGCAACCGGACGGGCCTAGGAGACCGAGCAGTTTTCCGCGGGGAAGATCGAGATGAAGATCGTTCACTGCCCGGTAATTGTTACCGTAAAGCTTGGTGAGGGCTTTCAACTGTAGAAATGAGCTTTCTGCTGCCATATCGAAACCTGTAAGGGTTCGGCGCCGCCCCGAAAAAACGGGGCGGAAGCGTAAATTTCAGGGTGAGGTAGGTTTAACGACCAGCCGGAATGATCTGGCGCCGCCAGGGATTGAGCAGCTTGTCGCGCATATCGCCGATAGTCATCCAGTCGACCGGAATGAGCTTTTCACGTTGAACCGTATCCATGTACGGGATGCGCTTTTTCGTTGCGTCGTTCACAGCCGCTTTCGTGTTCGATGGCGCATAGAACATGATCTCGGCGAAGCGGGCCTGCGCTTCGGGGCTTATCGCGTAATCGATGAATGTTTTGGTCGCATCCATGTTCTTGCCATTGGCAATTGCACTGATCACATTCACCTGCGCAGCCGTGCCTTCCTTCGGCCCGACCGACTGAAGTTTTCCGCCAGTCTGATCATAATAGAATTGCGCGCGCGCATTATAGCCGATGGACAGGGTCGCCGTGCCGTTTGCAACCAGCGTATAGGCATCGGGCTTCGGTTCCCACGTCTGTACGGCAGGCGCCAGTTCCACCAGCTTGTCCACGCCGGGCTTTACGGTCTTCGTATAATCGTCTTCACCGGCAAGCCGGTTTGCAATGATCGTAAGCAGGATGGCCTGAATATCGCCGCCGCCCTGCGCCGGGATGATGACCTTGCCGCTTTGCTGCTTGTCCCAGAGCGCTTCCCAGCTGTCCGGTGCACCTTGCCCAAATGCATCGTGATTATAAAGCAGCGAAAGCGTGTCATATGTGATTGGAATTGCAGCGCCAGCGAGTTCCTTGCCGAGGGCAGCCACATCGACATAATTTTTGAGCGTCGCTGGGTCGAGCTTTTCGACCAGCCCTTCCTCATCAGCTATCTTGGCGACCGAGAGATCGTAGATTACCGCATCCGTCTGCGGCGAGGACTTCTGGGCACGCATGTTTCCAAGCGATGTCGCGGCATTCTGCACCCCGTAATAAGTGACCTTGATATCAGGATGTTCCTTCTGGAACGGTTCGATGACGGCCTTGACATAATTGTCCTGAAATGCGCCGCGATAACCCATCACGGTAATTTCTGCTGCATTGGCTGCGAAAACAGTCAGAGCCGAAACACTCAACGCTAAACTCGCCAGAAAAGCCGATTTTCTGTTGATCAGACGTGCCATCAGTCACTCCCCTTTTGTTTGAGAACAAGGTGGAGAATGGTGGCGGGAGCGTCCAACGACTTATTCTGTCCGCCTGTTCGATTTTGCTTTATGCCTTTGAAACTCGGAGCTTTTGCTCCTGCATTTCAAGCGAAGATACTGGTCTGATGAAACCTGCATCCAGCGGATGATGAAATTCTGATCCATTGCCTGTTTTTTGAGCAGATTCCCGCTGTGCGGTTCCATTCGCCCGTTGCCTTATGCCTTTGTCGCCTTGAAACCACCGGCATCGCAAGACTGGCACGGTCCTTGCTTCTCTCAAATCGAACACCGAGCCGCGCGACACCGCATGACTTGTGGTGATCGATCAACCGAGGATGACAGAGAGACTAGCCGATGACCAAGTACAAGCTCGAATACATTTGGCTCGATGGATGCAAGCCGGCGGCGAACCTGCGCGGCAAGACGCAGATCAAGGAATTCGAGGCTTTCCCGACGCTCGACCAACTGCCGCTCTGGGGTTTCGATGGTTCTTCCACGATGCAGGCTGAAGGCCGCAGCTCGGATTGCGCGTTGAAGCCGGTCGCGATCTATCCCGATCCTGCGCGCAAGAACGGCGCTCTCGTGATGTGCGAAGTCATGATGCCGGATGGCATCACGCCGCATCCGTCCAACAGCCGTGCAACCGTCCTTGAAGACGATGATGCATGGTTCGGCTTCGAGCAGGAATATTTCTTCTACAAGGACGGCCGTCCGCTCGGCTTCCCGGAACAGGGTTTCCCCGCCCCGCAAGGACCGTATTACACCGGCGTCGGCTACAAGAATGTCGGTTCCATCGCCCGCAAGATCGTCGAGGAACATCTCGATCTCTGCCTGGATGCCGGCATCAATCACGAAGGCATCAACGCGGAAGTGGCCAAGGGCCAGTGGGAATTCCAGATTTTCGGCAAGGGTTCCAAAAACGCCGCCGACCAGATGTGGATCGCCCGTTACCTCCTGCTTCGTCTTTGCGAGCAGTACGAAATCGACATCGAATTCCACTGCAAGCCGCTCGGCGATACCGACTGGAACGGCTCTGGC
This sequence comes from Brucella sp. NBRC 14130, assembly GCF_040371715.1. NCBI lineage: Bacteria > Pseudomonadati > Pseudomonadota > Alphaproteobacteria > Hyphomicrobiales > Brucellaceae > Brucella > Brucella sp. NBRC 14130. The sequence continues at coordinate 51,778 of NZ_BAABTE010000010.1, read as the reverse complement.
ATGCACTGCAACTTCTCGACCAGATACATGCGTGAAGTGGGCGGCAAGGATTATTTCGAAGCCCTCATGGCGCAGTTCGAGAAGAATTTGCAGGACCATATCGACGTTTACGGCCCGGACAACCACATGCGCCTGACCGGCAAGCACGAAACCGCTCCGTGGAATAAGTTCTCCTATGGCGTTGCCGACCGCGGCGCTTCGATCCGCGTTCCACACTCCTTCGTGAGGGACGGGTATCGCGGTTATCTCGAAGATCGCCGCCCGAATTCACAGGGCTGCCCATACCAGATCGCTTCGCAGGTCCTGAAGACGATTTCTGAAGTCCCGACCTCGGAAGACGAAGCACTCGCTGCCTGATTTCCAGACCAACGGCCAGCTGGAGGAATTCAGCGGGCCGTTGGTTAAGTTTCTCGGAAAACTGCAAACAACAAAAAAGGCCGGGGCGAAAACGCACCGACCTTCCTGATCATCGCTTTACTACCAGTGCCAGTACATCCGTGGTCAAAAGCATCAAGCGATGAAGGCTATTGCGAGCGACAGACGCGTTCCAGCGCTCTTGAGCAATGCCTATGACAGCCATATAGGCGCACATCTTGTTCAAAACAAGGTCGTGCATCAAATTAGTTCCGGCTTACCCTTCCCGCGCAAGACCGAAGCATGTTGTTCCTAGAGCATTTCCAGCAAAAGTGTGAAACGGTTTTGCGTTGGATAATGCGACAAAACAAATAGTAAGAGCGGTTCCGGCGATTCCGTTAGAACAGGAACCGCTCTAGGATGCCTGAACGACCTGTCTGCGTCCGTCCACATCATTCCCTCATCATTGTCGATCGCCATCGCACTGCGGTGCGTTCGCGCCGCTATCCCGGCTGATCTGAATGAACGGGTGACAGGATCGGGAACCGAACGAGCGTCGATGGCGGAAGCGTGGGGAGACTGGATTCCTTGCAAACGGCCCAGACTCGAATCATTGACTTTTGAAAATGGCCGCATTTAAACACCTGTCACATTCCTGCAATGGATCAATCCCCCGCGACCGCGTAACTCGGTGCGCTGCGTTAGAAATCAAGAGTAAATCATGGCAAACGAAGATCTCGAAGCTCGGCATCTGGAGACTCTTGATCGCGACCTTGGCCGCTTCGTCAAGCTGGAAACGGCGGCGAGCTACGTCTCCCGTCCGCTCGTGGCGCCCGGCATCGCTCTTGTATTCATCATGCTTGCCGGGCTTGGAGCGGCGATGCTGCTGGGTCATTCCAGCCAGATGTTCATCGTTGTCGCCGCAGCCGTCTTCGGCGCTTACATGGCCTTGAATATCGGCGCCAATGACGTTGCCAACAACATGGGACCCGCTGTCGGAGCCAATGCGCTAAGCATGGGCGGTGCGATTGCGATTGCTGCCATTTTTGAAAGTGCGGGTGCGCTCATTGCCGGGGCCGATGTCGTCTCGACGGTGGCGACCGGCATCATTGCGCCCGATACGCTCGCAACCCCGGTCATGTTCATCTGGGCGATGATGGCCGCGTTGCTCGCCTCGGCGCTCTGGGTCAATCTTGCCACCTGGATCGGCGCTCCCGTTTCAACCACCCATGCGGTTGTCGGAGGCGTCGTCGGGGCGGGCATCGTTGCGGCTGGCTTTGGAGCGGTGAACTGGTCGCAGATGGCCGCAATCGCGGCAAGCTGGGTTATCTCGCCGGTGCTGGGTGCGATCATAGCCGCCGGTTTTCTCTGGCTGATCAAAGCCCGTATCGTCTACCGTCCGGATAAGATTGCGGCTGCCCGCGTTTGGGTGCCCATTCTTGTCGGTCTGATGGCTGGCACCTTTGCAACCTATCTGATCATGAAGGGGCTGAAGCAGCTGGTCGATGTATCGATCGAGGCCGCTCTGGCTATCGGGCTGGCTTTCGGGCTTGCAAGCTGGCTAACCTTGATCCCCGTCATTCGCCGCCAGTCGCAGGGGCTCGAAAACCGCAACAAATCGCTGAAAGTCCTGTTCAGCATTCCGCTGGTTGTTTCGGCGGCGTTGCTTAGCTTCGCCCATGGTGCAAATGACGTGGCCAATGCTGTTGGTCCGCTTGCGGCGATTGTTCAGACATCGCAGACGGGCACGTTGAACGACGGTGTCGAGATTCCGCTCTGGGTCATGCTGATCGGCGCTTGTGGCATTTCGTTCGGCCTGTGCCTGTTCGGCCCGAAGCTCATTCGGATGGTTGGCAATCAGATCACCAAGCTGAACCCGATGCGGGCCTATTGCGTGTCGCTTTCCGCCGCGATCACCGTCATTCTCGCCAGTTGGCTGGGATTGCCGGTCAGTTCAACCCACATCGCCATCGGTGCGATCTTTGGCGTCGGATTCTTTCGCGAATGGGATACGGAACGGCGGCTGAAAAAGGCGCGCCAGGCCCTGCCGCTTGAGTCCATCCCGGTTGAAGAGCGCCGCCGACGCAAGTTGGTTCGCCGTTCTCACGCGCTGACGATTGCCGCAGCCTGGGTGGTAACGGTTCCCGCCGCGGCAATTCTCTCGGCCATTCTGTTTGCCTTGCTGAACCAGTTGCCCGTGGGGAATTCCTGATTCAGCGACCTAAAGCGTGTCGCATTTATCATATTCACACAACACGCTTTAAGCTTTCGTGCATGTCTTTATCCCAAAACCGGTTCCCACTTTTGGGAGACATGCTTTAGGCTCCGCTGAGAATTGCAAAAGCCCCAAGCTGCAAGCCCGGGGTTTTGTCCCCGCTGCTGTTCACGCCCTGGGAGCACCGGATAGAAGCTGGATTGAGCGTCAAGAAAATGCTCCAATCCCATGGACTGATTGACATCATCATAGGGTCATTCGAAGCAGGCGGCATAAATGGAATTCAAGGAGACTGGCATGAGCGTGCAATTTGCCCCGCAGCTGACGGTGTGCGGGATTGAGGAACTGGCCGGGCAGCGGGCGCGAAAGGTCACCCATGTTCTGTCGCTGGTCGATCCAGACCTTCCCGAACTGGATGCGTTTCAGACTTTCGAGCAGCATCATCGCGTGACGTTGCGTTTTCACGACATCATCAATGCCGCCGACAATCACACAATGCCAACGCCCGATCATATGAGCTCGATCCTCCAGTTCGGCTCGGACTTCCTCGCTGCACAGAACGGGGAAGCGCCTCGCCACCTGCTGGTCCATTGTCATATGGGCGTGTCGCGTTCGACGGCGGCCATGGTTTCGCTCATGGCGCAGGGCAATCCCGACGAAAACGCTGAAAACCTCTTCGCGCGCCTTGTCGCCATCCGCCCGCAGGCGTGGCCGAACTCCCAGATGATCGGCTTTGCCGACGAACAGCTTGGGCGTAAAGGCGAACTGACCGACGCATTGCGCAGGCATTACGGCCGCCAGATCGAACGCAACCCGCAATTTACGGAATGGATGACAAGACTGGGCCGTCAGGCCGAGCTTCAGATGGCGATACCGGTTGCACCGTCGACGGCATCGTCGATGTGACCACATCAGCCTGCGAAAGAAAAAGGCGCCTTTCGGCGCCTTTTTGCTAACTTATCAATCGGCCGGCCCATATCAATATACAGGCGCCGATGAAGCCCGCGATCAGATAGCCCAGCCAGCCGCCGAACGAAACACCGAGCAATCCGAAGATAAAACTCGCTACGGCTGCGCCGATGATACCGAGAATGATATTCATGAATATCCCGGTATTGCTGTTCATGAAATTGGAGGCAATCCAGCCGGCCAGACCGCCGATGATGATTGCCGCAACCCAGCCTATTCCTGCGCTTCCCATCGAGAACCCTCCTGATTACAGTCCGGCGGGCACCTTGCCGCCGTTATCCTTCAGTTTCTGAATGACCTGCTTGTGCAGCCAGACATTCATGGTCGCGGAATCGCCCGTGTCACCGGTATAGCCCAGTTCCTTGGCAAGTTCCTTGCGGTGCTCCAGGCTGCTGTCGAGGCCAAGAGCCTTCATCAGATCGACGATCGAAGTCTTCCAGTTGAGCTTCTGGCCGCTTTTGGCGACGGCGGCATCAAGAATAGCGCCTACGTCGACGCTGCCCGCAGTAGCGGGTGCCGACTGCGCCGGAGCGGCAGCGCTCGGCGATGCGGTTGGCGTCGGCGCTGGCGAAGCAGCGGTTTCCGTGGAAGGCGTTGCAGCCTGCGCCTCTCCCCAAATGGCGTTCTTAATCTTGTCGAAAATCCCCATCACGAACTCCAATCGTTGAAAAATCGATATGCCCCCAAACTTCCGACTTTGGACGATCGGAAACCTGGACACAGCAAATCATCCGGTGATTCCCGGACAAACGCTCGAAGTAAATGAAGATGAAGCGGTTTTGTTCCCTATAAAGTTGTAACAGAAAGTTTCAGCGTGTCTTGATCGCGCATCTATACAGCCGGGCGCATGCCGATTGGACGTGCCGGAATCAGCCTCACGTTCTGCGCCGGACATATCGCCAGCCCGAAACAATCCCCTATCTTGTTACGCATCAGCCCCGAACAAGGGAGTGGCCGCGCGTGCACAAGCAGCTTGTTACGTTCAATGCCGGTTCGTCGACCGTCAAGATCGGCACCTTCACCTTTGACGGACAGCACATCCGAAAACGGGCGCGGGGCGAGATCGACCTGAACGAATCTCCCGTGACCTTTCGATTGCGCGGTGAAAGCGGAAACCTCGACATTGCCCTGGCATCTGCGGACGCCGGCAATATCGTCAGCATTCTGGAAGAATTGCTCGTACGATTGTCCGATCACATCAGCCCCGGCAACATTCTCGGCGTCGGTCATCGCGTCGTCTTTGGCGGCGATCATTTCCCCGGGCCGGTATTGTTAGACGACAAACATATCGAAGTCATCGAGAGCCTTTCCATTTACGCGCCGCTCCACCAGCCCAAAAGCACAGCCCTGATAAAGGCCGTTCGGGAACTCCTTCCCCATCTTCCGCAGGCGGCTTCCTTCGACACCGCCTTCCACCAGACCATACCGGACAAGATCAGGCGTTTTGCGGTTCCCATCGCCCTCCATGAACGCGGAATAAAGCGATATGGCTTTCACGGCTTGTCCTACAAATCCATCATCGCGAACTTTCCCCGACGAGAGCCGGAGCTTGCTGGCGGGAAGATCGTCGCCGCACATCTGGGAAGCGGGGCAAGCCTGTGCGCCATGGACGGCGGCAAAAGCGTCGACACCAGCATGAGCTTTTCCACGCTTGACGGCATTCCGATGGCGACACGTTGCGGAACCATCGATCCCGGCGTTCTCCTTCATTTGTTGCAGCAGGAAAACATGCAGGCCGACGCGCTTTCCGACCTGCTTTATCATCGCTCCGGCCTTCTCGGATTGTCCGGGATAAGCAGCGATACACGCGACCTGCTCGCAAGCGATGATGCCCGTGCCCGGGAAGCCATCGACATTTTCACCGCGCGCATTGCCGGTGAAATATGCAGGCTCGCCGCGATGCTTGGCGGGTTGGATGCCTTGATCTTCACCGCCGGTATCGGGGAACACCAGCCCGCAATCCGCGAAGCGGTCTGCGAACGTCTGTCCTGGCTTGGTTTTGAAATCGACGCTGCCGCCAACGAAAACAATGCTTTCCGGATCACGCGCCCAACCTCCCCGGCAGCGGCCTTCGTGCTTGCTACCGACGAGGAACAGATCATCGCCGCCGAAACGCTGGACGCTCTTCGGAACACCGCAGTTACAGCGCCCGCCGCATCTGCGTAACCATCCGCGAAGGAGACAGAGAATGACCAAAGCACCGGCCCAAGGCCCCCTGGCACCTCAGCAGCTCGCGCTGATCGATCGCTACTGGAAAGCGGCGAACTATCTTTCGGTGGGGCAGATCTACCTGATGGACAATCCCCTGCTGCGCAAGCCGCTGGAACCTGAGCATATCAAGCCACGGTTGCTCGGCCACTGGGGGACGACGCCCGGCCTGAATTTCATTTACGCCCACCTCAATCGCATCATTCGGGAAAGAAATGCCAACATAATCTACATATGCGGGCCGGGGCACGGCGGACCGGGCATGGTAGCGAACACCTATCTGGAAGGCTCCTATTCTGAAATCTATCCGGGCGTGAGCGAGGATGAGGCAGGAATGCGCAAACTGTTCCGGCAGTTTTCCTTTCCCGGCGGCATACCAAGCCATGTCGCGCCGGAAACGCCAGGCTCGATCCATGAGGGCGGCGAGCTGGGATATGCGCTTGTGCACGCCTATGGCGCCGCTTTCGACAATCCTGATCTGGTGGTCGCCTGTGTGGTCGGCGATGGCGAGGCGGAAACGGGAACCCTTGCCGCCTCATGGCATTCCAACAAGTTTCTCAATCCCGCACGCGACGGCGCCGTGCTGCCGATCCTTCATCTGAACGGCTATAAAATCGCAAATCCCACCATCCTCGCCCGCCTTTCCGATGACGACCTCACCAGTCTCTTCAGCGGCTATGGCTATGAGCCGTTCTTCGTCGAGGGCAGCGAACCCGAGGCCATGCACCAGCAGATGGCAGCGACACTCGATACGATCTTCGCCCGGATCGAGACGACAAAGCGAAGTGCCGATGTGAAATCACCGGAGCGCCCCCGCTGGCCCATGATCATTCTGCGAAGCCCGAAAGGCTGGACCGGCCCGAAGGAAGTCGACGGGCTGATCGTAGAGAATTACTGGCGATCGCATCAGGTTCCCGTCGCTAATTGCCGCGAAAATGATGCGCATCGCAAAATTCTTGAAAGCTGGATGAAAAGCTATAACCCGGAGGACCTGTTTGACGAAAAAGGTGCGCTGAAGCCCGAACTGCGCGCGCTCGCGCCGCAGGGCGAACGGCGCATGGGGGCCAGCCCTTATGCAAATGGCGGCTTGCTTCGCAAGGAACTGCATACGCCCGACTTCCGGCAATATGCCGTCGAGGTCACCGAACCGGGAGCGCTGGAAGGGCAATCCACCAAAATACTCGGTGAATATCTGCGCGACGTGCTGAAGCTGAACGAGCCGGAGAAGAATTTCCGCGTCTTCGGCCCCGATGAGACCGCTTCAAACCGTCTCGGCGCAGTCTTCGATGCCAGCGACCGCGTGTGGATGGCTGAAACCCTCGACATAGACGACCATCTGTCGGCCGATGGCCGCATCATGGAAGTGTTGAGCGAGAACCTGTGTCAGGGCTGGCTGGAGGGCTATCTGCTGACCGGAAGGCACGGGTTTTTCTCCTGCTACGAAGCCTTCATCCATATCGTCGATTCCATGTTCAACCAGCATGCAAAATGGTTGCAGGTCGCGCGCGAATTGAAATGGCGAAAACCGATTTCATCGCTCAACTATCTTCTGACCTCTCATGTCTGGCGTCAGGATCATAACGGCTTTTCCCATCAGGACCCGGGCTTTGTCGACCTGGTGGCCAATAAGAGCGCCGATATCATCCGTGTCTATTTTCCCCCGGACGCCAACACGCTGCTGTGGGTTGCCGATCACTGCCTTAAAACCTGGGATCGCATCAACGTCATCGTGGCGGGAAAACAGCCTGAACCGCAATGGCTGTCGACGGACGAGGCCGTGCGCCATTGCGAAGCCGGTCTCGGCATATGGGACTGGGCCGGAACCGAGGACGGTCTGGAACCCGACATCGTGATGGCCTGCGCGGGTGATGTGCCAACGATGGAAGTTCTCGCCGCTGTTTCTCTCCTGCGCCAGTCCCTGCCGCATCTGCGCATCCGCGTCGTCAATGTCGTGGACCTGATGGTTCTGCAATCACCGCAACACCATCCGCACGGCATTGCCGACGACGAGTTCGACCGCATCTTCACGACCAACCGGCCCGTCATCTTTGCTTACCACGGTTATCCCTATCTCATTCACCGGCTGGTCTATAAACGCACCAACCATTCCAATTTCCACGTGCACGGCTTTATCGAACAGGGAACCACGACCACGCCTTTCGACATGACGGTGCTGAACGAACTGGACCGGTTTCATCTGGCCATGGCGGCTGTCAGGCGGCTGCCGATCGGCAATGACGTGGCGGGTCCTTTGATCGCCACGTTCGAGGAAAAGCTCGTCCTTCACAAACGTTACGTGCGGGAACATGGCGAAGACATGCCGGAAATCCGGGATTGGAAATGGGACGCACGGCTGTAAGCAACCGCGCGAAGAAGCGCGGCGCCCGCAGGCACCGCGCTTCAGGTTCAGCCAATTGTCGCAGGCGCGCTGATGGCGCCGCGATGCTGACGTGCGGGTTTTCTCACCAGCGCTTCAACCCCAGCAGTTTCTCGCCAAGCAGGGTCAGCGCGGCCGTCTCAGCGTTGTGTTTTTCCCATTCGCGCGGATCACCGGGAAAAGCGTCACGCCTTGGATGATCACGCTCCCGCCAGAGCCGGATGCGTTCCAGTCGTTCGGTCTCGTTTTCCCATTCGGCGGGGTGCATGGAGATATATTGCGCCATGCGCACCCGGTTGTCGGAATGGTTCGGCCTGACGCCATGTGCCAGCAGCGAATTGAAGATCATCAGGTCGCCTGGCTCCATGTCGATATTGACCACTTCGAGCCCGGTCATGTCGGGGTGCATGGGGTCGCGGTCGTCCGGCTGTGTTTTCACCCATTCCTCGAAATGCTCGAACAGATAGGGCGCGCACTGGAAACCGCCCACATCGCCATCCTGCTTCTGCAGGCTGAGAACACCCTGCACGCCGATTGGCAGAGGCCGGATCGAAGTGTCCACGTCCCAATGAATGAAGCCGTGCGGGTTGCCCTTGATCTTCTTTGGCGGATTGAGGTTGGCCCGGTCGATGGTGACCCACAGGTCCTCCCTGTCCCATATATCGACAAAGACGTCATAGACACGCTGCTCCATACGATTGTCCCACAGATACTGGTGATTGTAGATTTCCAGCATCCCGGTATTGTTGAGCTCCTTCATCTTGTGCTCGCGCCGCTGCGGCGCATACCAGGTTGAAGGGTCTTTCGGGTCCTTTTCGTCGAATTCCCAGAGCAGATCGACAAGACGCGCAACATTGGCCGCCGGGACGGCCTGACGGACGATGACATATCCCCTTGTCGTCCAATGTTCCCAATCGGCCTTTGACAGAACGCGCAGCGGCAGGTTCTTCCTGATGTCCTTCAACTGGATCGTCGCGGCTGTGGTCGGATGGCTGTCGCGCTTGGTCATTGTGGTGTTCTGCATATCGTTCTCCCATCATATGCTTGCCCGGAACCGGGGATGCAGAAAAGCTAATGGTTTCCCGCGCGCCATGTTGCGTCCAAATGGACAAAACTGATACTATTCCAGCGTCAAACCTGTACCCCAAGGCAACATGAAGCCACTTCTTGAACATTTGCCCGCATCGCCGGACGCTTCCTGGAGCATGCTCAATCGGCGTCTCGACGATGCGATCCCTTTCGAATGGCATCATCATCCCGAGTTTGAATTGACGCTGACGCTCAATTCCCGCGGCCAGCGCTTCATCGGAAACCACGTCGCCGAATACGACCATGGCGATCTCGTCCTCATTGGCCCCGATCTGCCGCACACATGGGCCTCGCGCGAAAAACTCGACGAGACAAAACCGCACGTGGCGCTTGTCTTCTGGTTTCGAAGGGAATGGATAGATGGCCTGACGTGGGGATCGGTGGAGCTGGCTCCCATCCGTCGCCTGATATCCGACGCCGGCACGGCTCTGGCGTTTGATCCGGCGCTCGGTCGTCGCCTGTCGGCGGATTTCGAAGCGCTGTTCCTGCATCCGCCCGCGCAGCGGCTGATCGGCCTGCTGACGATACTGGCAAGGCTCGCGGAGGAGCGCACGAGACAGCCACTTTCGTCCGTCATTCCCCAGCAGCATGTGGGCGACCGCTCAAGGATCGACCGGGTACTCGTGCATATCCATAAGCACTATCACGCGCCCCTGCGCATGGAGGAGCTTGCCGAAATCGCGTTCCTCAGCGTTTCGGGGCTGCATCGCCTGTTCCAGCGGCACACCCAGATGAGCGTCTCCGAATATCTGATCGCCTTGCGGATCGGTGAATCCTGTTCGCGGCTTTCGGGCACGAACCAGCCCATCCAGCACATAGCCGCCGAAGTCGGCTACGCTTCCCTCGCCAATTTCAACCGGCAGTTCAGACGGTTGCGCGGCATGTCCCCGCGCGAATACCGAATGTCCTTCCGCCGGTAGGTTCGACGTTCAGGCAAAGGCATACTCACCCGCCATTGGGCTCAGGAAGGCGCCTAATCAAAGGTCTTTGATCAGAAAAACTTCGGACTCAGGCTGAAACTTTCCAAAGGAAATGGCTCCGGCCTCGCGAAAGCCATTGCTCCGGTGCCATTCCTGAGGTTCCTTCTCGTCGGCAACACTCGATGTCATCAATTGCGTGACCTGCTGTTCCCGCATCGCGCTTTCCCAGTGCCGGAACAGCAATCCGCCAATGCCGCGCCGCCGGTATTGGGGAATGACCCAGATCATATCCATGTAGGGGATGACACCCCAAAACCAGCTGTAGCGAAGAAATCCGGCAGGCTCCGCATCCGCCAGAGCCATGATATACTCGCCAGCGGATAGACAGCGCTTCACCCAGTGCGCAGGCACGTGCAGGTCATGGCTGATCAGCCAGTCCGTATATCGGATATCAGCGGTAATAACATTCGTGTTCATTCTCTGCCTGTCATTCTGCCCGTTCCATTGGCCAGGTCGTCCGGGATCGGACCGCTCCGCCATGAATTGTCCGTGGCAAGAAAATCGACGAACGCCCGCAGTTTCGGCGAGAGATGGCGGCTCGACGGCCACATGACCTGCAAGGGCGTGGGAATATCGAGATAATCCTCGAGAACGCTGACCAGTGTCCCGTTCGCCAGCTGGGGGCGCACGCTCAAATCCGGGATGGAAACAAGGCCGATGCCTTGCTCCGCCAGGGATATTTGCGGCTCCAGTGAATTCAGCACCATGCGGGCGGGCAGGTCGGCTTCGAAGATTTCATCTTGCCTTCTGAAACGCCAGCGGTCGAGCTTGCCGGTCGTGGGGAACCGGTAAACCAGGCACGAATGGCGCGCCAGATCCTCCGGCTTTTCCGGCACCCCATGCCTGCGCAGATAGTCCGGAGAGGCAACGACCGCCCGGCGATAGGAGCCGAGCTTGCGGGCCATCAAACGGGAATCGCCCTGATGGCCTGTACGGATCACGGCATCGAACCCTTCCTCGATCACGTCCACAAGCCGATCCGTGAAGTCGAGTTCCAGTTCTATTTGCGGGTGGTGGCGCGCGAAAACCGCAATGGCCGGCAGGAACAATGTGCCCAGCGACGGCAGGCTGACGCGGAGCCTGCCGCTCAGTTCCTGACAGGTCTGCGACAATTCACTTTCGGCCATCTCGAATTCACACAGGATGCGGTGGCATCGGTCCAGAAACTTCACGCCTTCCGGCGTCAGCGAGATGCTGCGCGTGGAACGATGGAACAGCCTTGTGCCGAACCGTTCCTCCAGCCGCACCACTGCCTTGCTTACAGCAGACGGCGAAATGCCCAACCGACGCCCCGCCTCCGTGAAACCTCCGGTTTCGGCTGCCTGCACGAAAGCGCGCAATGCGCCAAGACTGTCCATCCCCTGAGCCTCCATGCCCGACATAAATGTCAAAAGTATTTGGAATTATAGCCTACTTTTCTTGATTGGCGAGATTGAGCAATTTCCCCAACCCGATTTACCAATAGGATTTTGCTCCATGTCATCCACCTCCACCCCTCGACAAAGCACGGAAAGGCTGCCCGTCGGGGCGCTGCTGGCCCTCGCCATGGCGGGCGTCATCACGCTCATGACCGAAGTCATGCCCGCTGGCCTTCTTCAACAGATCAGCCCCAGCCTCGGCATAACCGACAGCCTCGCTGGGCAGATGATATCCGTTTACGCTGCAGGCTCGTTTCTCACCGCCATTCCGCTCATCACTTTCACGCAAAAACTGCGCCGCCGCCCGCTTCTGCTCATGGCAATCGTCGGCTTCGCGGTGGTGAATGCCGTAACCGCCCTTTCCAACAGCTTCGCGCTGATGCTTATCGCCCGGTTCTGCGCCGGAATATCCGCAGGCCTGGTGTGGGCGTTGCTCGTTGGCTATGCAGCGCGGCTTGCGCCATCGCATCTTGCCGGACGTGCGATTGCCATTATCGGCATAAGCGCGCCGCTGGCCTTTTCCTTCGGCGTTCCGGCAGGCACATTTATCGGTGCGCTGGCCGGATGGCGGCTCGCTTTCGGATTGATGAGCCTTCTCGCGCTTGCCCTCGCCATCGTGATCCACTTCATCGTGCCGGACCTTCCCGGACAGAAGCAGGAACAGCGGTTTTCCGTGCCGGATACACTGCGCATACCGGGCGTGCTGAAGATACTCGGCATGACGCTGGCATTCGTGATCGCACATAATATCCTTTACACCTATGTGTCGCCGTTCCTGAGCCTTTCCGGCCTGTCGGCCCGCGCCGACATGGTGCTCTTCATTTTCGGCATTGCGGGAATTGCCGGTCTCTGGGTCGTCGGCACGTTCATCGACCGCAAGCTGTGGCCGATGATGCAGGGCAGCATCATCGTCGTTGCCGCCTGCGCCCTCGCCTTCGGGGTCTGGAACACCTCGCCGCTGATCGTCCTTGCCACCGCCGGCCTGTGGGGACTGATTTTTGGCGGCGTTCCAACGCTGCTTCAGACAGCGCTCGCCAAAGCTGCCGGCAGCGCGGCGGACGTGGCGCAAGCAATGCTCGTCACCTTCTGGAATCTCGCCATTGCCGCAGGGGGACTGATCGGCGGCCTTGTTCTCGGCGGTCTAGGCGCAGGCTATCTTCCCTGGGCTATGGCCGCATTTCTCGCGGTCACATGGCTGATTTCGCTTCAGTCACATGCCGTGGAACTTTCTGCTGAAACGCAGCCATAAGCCGGGAACGAGGGATATGGGCTCGGCAAATGCTGTACATGGAATGCCGGGCGTGGCTGGCTTCCAGCAGCTTCGTCCGCTCATGTCACCTCTTGCGCGCCACGATATAGGGGCGATTATCGGTGCCCCTCGCGGCGTGATGTTCAACGGCAAGGATATCGAAGCCCGCCGCAGATATTTGCTGGCTCAGTTCTGTCGCCCGGAAGACGCCCGCATAGGGCGCCTTGCCGATCAGGCGCATCGCGGGCAATGCAAGCCGGATAAGCGGGTTCATGTCGCCCACGCAAGGCGTCTTGGAAATGAACAAGCCTCCCGGCTCAAGCAAAGTGTGGATTGAGCGCAGCGTGCCCGACAGGTCGCGAACCAGATGGAGATAGTTGAAACCAAGAACCACGTTGAACCGTGCCGCCTCTGAGGCAAGCGCCTGCGCGGTCGCCCTTCGGAAGACGAGAGCCGGGACCGGGGAAGCGGCAAGCTTTTCGTTGGCTTTCGCGATCATTCCGGCAGAAAAATCTGTAGCTAGATAATGCTGAACAGCACCGGCAAGCTTAAGCGCTGTCGTTCCTGTTCCGCAGCCCAGTTCCAGCACCTTGTCGCTTGCACCAAACAAAGCCCGGGTCCGGTCCAGCGTGCGCTCATAGCCGATCTGGTCCGCGATCTTGCCCATGGCATATTTCCGCGATGTCCGATCCCAGAAACGCGCATCGCTTGCTGTGTTCATGAAGGGCCGCCTCCCAACCACCGTTGCACGCATGAATAGTGCAGAAATGTGATTGCGTGAAGAGGCGGCTCTCCGCGCCTTGGCTGATGAATGCTTCCAATCAGCCAAGGCTTTTCTGTCTGGCGCGACGCTGGACCAGATAGGTAGCAACGGTTGCAGCGAACAGCAGCAATGCCGTTGCCACCACGACAGCGACATAGGCATTCTCGAACGCTTGCGAAGCAAGCGTGGTCAGCGCGCTGGCGTCAGCGGCGGCCATTGATTGCGCTGCAAGCAGCGCCTCATCAAGGCTGTCGCGGACAACTGGAGGAATGCCTGAACCGGCTGGCAGAACAAGGCTCGCCGTATAGAAAGCCGACAGGATACTGCCGAAGATCGTGACGCCCAGAGCATTGCCAAGCTCGAACGAGACTTCCTCCACCGAAGCCGCCATCCCCGCTTTCTCGGCAGGCGCGCTCCCCATGATCGAGGATGATGCGCCGGTCATCGCGCAGCCGACGCCAAAGCCAAGGACGGCAAGCCCCGCCAGATAGAAGTGCGCCGAGATCCGATAGGTGAGGATGTAGATCATCACCCCGAGCGCCGTAACGCCGAGCGATATCCAGAGCACCTTGCCCGCACCGAAGCGCGGCAACATTGCGCCCGCAAGTGGCCCCGCAACGAAAGCTGCCAGCGGAATAGGCAGAATGGTCAGGCCCGCCTGGAGCGGTGTCATGCCTTCGATCAGCTGCATGCGCTGGCTGAAAACCAGTTCCATGCCGGTCATCGAACCCGACGCAACCAGAGCAGCAAACACGCCCAACGAGAACAGTCTCGTCCTGAACAGCGAGAAATCGATCAGTGGTTCAGCGCTTGCAAACTGTCTGCGGACGAAGATGGTCGTGGCAGCAAGGCCGATGACGAGCGCTGCCGCAAAAATGGACATGGAAGCATCGCGCTTTGCAAGTTCCTTGACGGCATAGGTGAGCGCGATCAGACCCACCATGATCTGGATCGACCCGACCAGGTCCCATTTGCGCTGTGAGCCGAGCGGACGGTTTTCAAGGTGGAAGGCCGAAAGCCCGAGCGCAACCAGAACAACCGGCACATTGATCAGAAAGACCGAACCCCACCAGAAATATTCCAGCAGAATGCCGCCCGCGACCGGACCGATGGCAGCGCCACCCGAAGCGATTGCCGCCCATATGCCGATGGCAAGCGAGCGTTCTTTCTCATCGGTGAACGTGAGGCGGATGATCGAAAGTGTGGCAGGCATCATCATGGCCGCACCGCAGGCAAGGAATGCGCGCGCCGCAATCAGAATTTCCGGATTTGGCGAATAGGCCGCACAGAGCGAGGCAAGGCCAAACACCGCAAGGCCGTTCATGAACATGCGCTTGTGGCCGAGCTTGTCTCCGAGCGTGCCGAGGCCCGGCAGCAGACCTGCCACCACCAGAGGGTAGATGTTCATGATCCAGAGCTTTTCCGAAGCGCTGGCCGCCAGATCATGGGTAAGACGCGGCAGGGCTGTGTAAAGCACCGTCATATCCACGACGATCAGGAACAAGGCGCTGGAAACAATTGCGAGAACAAGCCAGCGATTTTGCGGCAACATCGGTTCATACCTTTTCAATACGGTCGTATTCAAACTTGTCAGAGGTGCCGACGTAATATAAATCCGTCCGTATGGAAAGTAAGAAATTGCAAAAAACGGGTCGCCCGCGCTCGATCGACCGCGATCATGTGCTCGACATGGCCGAGAAGCTGGTTGAGGAAGGCGGCATCCTTGCGCTGACCATGGATGCGGTGGCGCAGGCCGCCGGTGTAACCAAGGGCGGCGTGCAATATTGCTTCGGCAACAAAGACGGGCTGATGAAAGCCATGATCGAACGGCTGGGCGACCGGTTCGACGATCAGGTGGCGGCACGCAAGCCGCATAAGAATGACGCGATCTCACACATAGCGGCCCATATCGCGGTGACACGCGAAAGCGACGCAGACGACGATTCGCGGTTTGCGGCGATGATGGCGAGCCTGATTCCCAACTCCCATTATCTCGAGGAAACCCGCGCCTGGTATCGCAAGCAATGGGACGGCCTTGATGTTTCGACGCCGGAAGGACGGCGGGCACGCTTGGCATTCATTGCCAATGAGGGCGCATTCTGGCTGAGAAGCTTCAACCTGTTCGAGCTGACACAGAAAGAATGGCAGTCGATCTTCAATGATATCGAAGACCTTCTTGGCGAGCATTCAAAAGGGCGCGAATAGGCTTCAACGGTGGATCGGAGCTGGCGCTCGCTCCATCATCGCTACCGGCAGGGACAAGAAATCTGTGCCATTAGGGCGCGGTTCTTTCCGCAAACCGTTCACAGTTTTCGAGATGCGCTCCGGCCTCAAGAAATCTTTTTTCTGTACTCTGTAGGACCCAACCCCGTATGACGTTTGAAATATTTACTTAAGTAAGAAGCATCTGAAAATTCAAGATCATGTGCAATTTGCTGCATTGACCTTTTTGGCTGCATCAACTGCTTCTTGATTTCCAGTATTACCTGCCGGTCGATCAGCGTTTTCGGGGCATCATTGAAGAATCTCTTGGTAAGTCGCGAGAGATAATAAGGTGTCACATTCAGGAGACCCGCATAAAAGGAGACTTCACGCTGATGTCTGCAATGCAGGAATATCAACTCCCAGAATTTCCAGCAGAGCGCTTCCTGCCTGCTGTAATCATTTTTCTCGGTAATATCGAAACCGGCGGCCTTATGCGAAAGCCACAGGAACAGATTCTGAAACTGATTGACCAGAATGGTTCTCTGATATTGCAGCGACTCTTCGTAAATGAAAGCGGTCATCTTCTCCCATACCGAGAGAAAACGAATGGTACGCTCATCGGCCTTGAAAAACGGATGCCGGCTTAGAAACAGAAACAACTCGTTTGGCAATCCATAAGCAATATCCGAGGCTATGGAGCGCTCTATCAGATAATAAGAGCAGGAAAAATGAGATGATCTATTGCTCACAGAAGCGATGCTATCGTCATAGAGAACCAGAAAATCGTCTTTTTGCATCTGGTAGCTGCGGAAATTTACATCGAATTCGGCCGAGCCATTCTGGCAAATGAGCAGCACAACATAACTCAATGACAATAGCTGGTTGTCGTCTTCTTCGAGCCGACCTTCCCCGATCCCGAATTCAACGCCTTCCGCGGGGCGCAAGGAGCAACCTGTTTTCATTTTGTCCATCATTGCAGCGCAATCGCTTCAGAAAAAGACCGTTTGTTTTCATTATTACCTGTTTCACCCGGTTCCTTCCATTGTCAACTTTTCCCTGTCTTCGTTAAAAGCCGGGGACAGCAACCCTCCATGGAAATGAGAAGAACCATGCTTGAAACCGAACGCCTTATCATGCGGCCATGGCAAGATAGCGATGCAGCCAGCCTGTATAAATATGCCAGCGATGATCGGGTGGGACCGATTGCCGGCTGGCCAGTTCACCAGAGTGAAGAAGAAAGTCTGGAAATTATCCGGACGGTGTTTTCGCATCCGGAAGTCTATGCCGTCACCCTGAAAGAGGACAATGTCGCCATCGGCATGGTGGGATTGCTGATCGGCAAGGACAGTAATTTCGATATTGCCGCCAATGAAGCAGAGGTTGCCTACTGGATCGGTGTCCCCTTCTGGGGAAAGGGCCTTATTCCGGAAGCTGTGAAGGAACTGATGCGCCATGCCTTCGAAGACCTGAAAATGGCGGCTCTGTGGTGTGGTTATTTCGCCGAAAACGAGCAATCCTTCAAAGCCCAGGCGAAATGTGGCTTTAAACATCACCACACGGAAGAGAAGCAGTTCAACCAGTTCATGAATGACCATCGCGTCGAACATATAAGCCGTATCGGCATGGATGAGTGGCTGGACTTACAGAAGTGAGTTTCGGTGCCTGTCGGTTCAACCAGGTTTTGTGTGGGGCTTTGCGGCCCCCTGCTCCTTTTTGGTTGCAGCGAATGCGAGCGACTATCCGGCTATTCTGCCCCTTTAAACGCAAAAAAACCCGCCGCTTGTGCGACGGGTTTTTATTTTTGGTTGCGGGGGCAGGATCTAATCTTCACTTGCTGCCCGAGCAAGTAAAGATGGTTGCGGGGACCGGCGTCGATCATAACTTGCAATCGACGCCGGCAAAGATGGTTGTGGTAGCATGCACCCATCTTAACTTGCTTTTCCGAACAGCGGCCTAGATGCCGATCCTTGCCAAGGTTGGGGTCGGGCGTTCGAATCGCCTCACCGCTCCAAATTTCCTAAATAATTCAGGGGACTAAGCAAAGACCGCCGAAAGGTGGCCTTTCCCTTTTCGGGTTGGTCAACACATGGTCAACACGGAATCGTCTTTCATCGGCAAGTAGAGACGACGTGGCGTTGCGACCACGCGTGATCTCATTCGTAGCAATGGCTGTGTCGTGTCGCATCGCTATGTGGCCTCCGAACTCCGACTGGCCTTTCCGATGAGCCAATCGTAGAAGGCGCTAACTTCAGATTGCCGCGCCGCTTTGAGCGCAGCGACGACATAGTATCCCATCCGACAGGCCAGCCGTGCTCGGGGATCGGCGAACGAGGCGACCGCATTCGATCTCCTGTGCAATGAAGACCTTGCGGACGAGGGCTAGGCCCAGGCCAGCGCCAGTATCAGGAAGACGATTCCGGCTACAGGGCCGCTCGCGCGGAAACGGGCAGAATGGCTTCTGCTGTCTCCATGCACGCTAGCGTATATCGACAGACTTCTTCCGGTTATGAGCGGCTATTTTATCTTTAGTGGCAAGTGTTGGCGCGCTGGACATCCTGCGCGCCAACACTTGCAAGTTCAGCGGACAATGATAGCTTCGATTTCGACTAGGGGCCCCTCGGCAAGCCGGCGACCTCCGGCACGTTCATTTCGAGGATCTCGGGACTTTCGAGGCCGTGCTTACGGCCGCTGATTACAGGATTCACTATTACGATCTCGGCGTGCATGACCTTTGGACGCTCGATCCGCCGCTTGCCGATCTGCTCGTCGTGCTCGGCGGCCCGGTGGGGGTGTATGAGACGGACGCCTATCTGTTCCTGGCCGAAGAACGGCAGATTCTGGAAGCACGGTTGAAGGTAGATCACCCGACCCTGAGCATTTGCCTTGGCGCGCAGCAGATCGCAGCGACGCTGGGGGCCACGGTCGCGCCATCGGGGATCAAGGAAAATCGGCTTTTCGGAGCTGACCTTGACCGATGCCGGGCGGGTTGGGCCGCTCAGGCATCTGGAAGGCGTCTCCGTGCTGCACTGGCACGGCGACGCCTTCCAAACCCCCTAAGACGCCGAGAATCTCGCGACGACGGCGCTTTGCGCGACGCAGGGCTTCGCGCTCGGCCGGAACGTCCTCGGCCTCCAGTTTCACCCTGAGATGGACGCCTGCGCCGACATCGAACGCTGGCTGGTCGGCCAAACGACGCCCTCCGCGTCGATCGCCACCTGCTCGCCGGTGATCTCCATCTGCGGCCCGACCGTGTTGCCGAAGCCGCCGAGGATGACCGAGACGAAAAGCGGTTCATCGCCTTGCACATGATGCAGGAGAGGATCGCACCAGACGCCAGACCAAAGAACACGAGAGCCATTCGGAGCAGCCAGACCTACCTTGAGAACGATCGGTATGTAACGCGCCGACAGATGGCGTCGAACTCCGTCAGCAAAGTGCGTTAGAGCTCGCGGAAGATTTCGAGGGCTTTTGCGGAATACATGATTGCTGGCCCCCCACCCATCTCGACGGTGACTTCAAGCATCTCAACCAGTTGAGCCTCCTCTGCTCCGTGCTGCTTTGCAGCTTCGACATGATAAAGAATGCAGTCTTCGCATCCCTTGCTGACGGCGATCGCCACGGCGACCAGTTCCTTCTGCGCCGGTGAAAAGCTGCCAGGCTGGGTCGCCTGCTTGCTGATCGCGCCAAACCCCTGTATCAGCAGCGGCGTGGATTTCGCGAAGGCGCCGAGACGTGCCTTTGCCAGACCGAGTTTATCCTTGATATTGTTCATGATGACCTCCTCACAAAATGAATGTGGACGAGCGAGCCTCGTAACATGTACAGTTTTCCGCCTATTGCAAAAACGCAGCCGGTGAACAGTCGAGAACCTCGTTTGCGCGCACAGCAAAGCGCCTCGCCAACGGGGCGTACTTCGCTGCTTCGGGATCAGCAGCGTTCCCCGCGCTGGCGCGGTCGACAACGCCGACAAAGATCACGGCAAACCGGAAGAGCGCGAATGCGACGTGGAAGGGTTGCGGCTGCGGAACATCGGGAAGGATCGTGCGGTAGAGCTGGAAAAACTCGCCGACCCTCGGGATGCCTTCGCCTCCATGACCGAGAATCCCGCCGTATTCGTCCGGCGACGTGAACCAGGGCATTGCTGCGAACGCGAGATCAGCCAGCGGATGGCCCGTCGTTGAAAGCTCCCAGTCAAGGACCGCCGCCACACGCGGCTCGCTGGGATGAAACATCATGTTGCCCAGCCGGAAGTCACCATGGGCGATGGACACCAGTCCATCATTCGGCGGCAGCACCGCAGCGATCCGTTCGGCGAGCCTACCCAGAATCGGGTCGTCTGAAAAACTCGACCCCTTCAATTGGGTGGTCCAGCGGTGGACCTGCCGCGCGAAGTAGTCGCCCGGACGGCCGTAATCGCCAAGGCCTATCTCCGAGGGACGGTAGCTGTGCATTTTCGCCATCGTCTCGGCCATCGAGCGATACATCGCGCGCCGCTCGACGGGCGACAGTCCCGGCAGGATGCAATCCGAAAAAACGCGCCCGTCCACTCGTTCCATGAGAAAGAAAGGCGTTCCGACGACATCGGTTTCCTCGTGGAAGAGGATCATCTTCGGAACCGGCACCTCCGTTGCGCCAAAAGCCTGCATCACGCGATATTCACGGTCGATCGCGTGGGCTCCGCGCAGGATTTCACCCGCCGGCTGCTTGCGCAGAACCATGCGTCGCCCACCGAAATCGACGAAGTAAGTCGGATTGGACTGTCCGCCGCCGATCCGCTGAAGGTCCATCGCTCCCGGACCAAATTGCGTTTCGAGGAATGTAGCAAGCCCCTTGGGGGTGGCGACCGCTACGCTTACATTGGCGCGACGATTGATGCGGACACGCTCGCCCTCCAGCCGGCCGTTGACCAGCGGATGCCGGACGGCCGTATCGCCCACGACCTTCAGCAGAATGTCGTTCAGCCCGGCGGAGCCAAGCTGGCCCTTGAGCTGCAGCACCTTGCTCATGTCGACGCTGATGATCTGCACGAAATGCGGGATCGTGGTCCAGCTGTTGCCGATATGGCTCTTCATCGCGCGCTGGTGTCGCCTTCAGGTATGGGCTCTTTTAACGCCCCCTCATGTTCCCCCTTGCCCCGGTTGGCTTCGGCTGTCGGGTCCGGCGCGCACCATAGTGAGCCCGTGTCAGGCTTTTTGCCGCCACGCTTTCTTCGCACCTCCACAATGAATGGTTTTGTTTGTCTCATTGTGCTTTATGCTCCGCTTCTGTTGGCAACGATTGCGTTTGATGCTTGCAATCGTCGCAAGGCCAGCGCAAATGCGCTCAGTGCGCTGCCGGTCAACATAAGGTCGATCGCCAGCAGCGCGCCGATGATCCACAGACTGTTGACCGGCCAGCCCGCAAGGACGATCAGTGAAACGAGCACTGTGGCGACGCCGGCGGCCACGAGCCACGGCCAACCCGAAACAGGGCGGATCGCCAGACCGGCGACAGTTCTGACAATGCCTGCGACGAGCATGCTGAGAGCCATCAGCAGTGTAAGGAAAGTGGATGCCAGGACCGGGTTCCAGAATGTCATCAGTGCGGCCACCACATAAAGCGCACCAACCAGGAGCAGCACGACAATTTGCCCCCAGCGTTTCATCTGAAACGCAAAGACGATATGCGCCGCACCCGCCAACAGCATCGTCGTACCGACAAAGAGGACGGAAACGATCGTGGCCAGCAAGAGGTTAAAGAGGGCAACAAGCGCTACCAGCGCGAGCAAGATACCTGCGCCCAGCAGCCACCGCCATCGCGACCGCAATAGTTGCCACTCGGTGGCGTCGAGGCCTGCGGTATAGAGGGTCATCATACGTATTCTCCTTCGATAATGACGTGAAGAAAGCTGCGCCGCGCTGTGTCAGTTTCCGCCGACGATCTTGCCTGCGAGGACAAACGGGCTGGAAAGGACCGCTCCGGCCGAATTGAACACAAACGCTCCGGCTTGCCTGATATTTCGGGGGTCGCCGGTTCCATCCCGGCCCGAGAGTTTCGGATAGAGCGCAGCAAGGCCAACGAACCGATTGTGTCTGAAGCTGTCGGAAGCCTCGATATCCGATATGTCGATCACCTGTACGTTCGCCTGACGCGTTGCCTCTATAACCTTCGGATCCGTCACATCGATCCTGCCCAGGCGCTGGCGTTCCGTGGATAGGAATTCCGAGACCTTGAGCGCCCTGTCATCCTTTGAGACAAGGATAGTCATGGGCGGATGGAGCGGCCCGATCACTGCCAGCTGCGCACCAAACACATCAACGTCGATATCGGGCGCCGCCAGCACCACATGCAGTCGCCGGATGACTGCGTCCTTACCGGTAAGCCGTAGCTGACGCACGGCTTCCGTCGTCAGCCATCCACCCATGCTGTGACCGACAAGCGTGATGAGACCCTGCGTCTCCTTGCGTGCGAGCATGCCGAGAAGATCCACCAACTGGTCGCGCGAGAAGGTGACAGCGTCCTTGTCGGCGACGTAGCCGCTCAGGGCACCTTCGGACGGCCAGGCAAACAGGATCGGAGTTGCATCGACACCGGCGTCCGCTGTCATCTGGGCCATACGATAGACGGCCTCGGTGAAATTGGTGTTGTAGCCATGCACGAACACGCCGAGGCTCGGCGGTTTGCCGTTGCGCTTGCGCGTTACCTCTGCCTCGAATGTCGGTGCGTCGAGATGCCGTTGCTCGACTGTCACGAAATCCGTGTCCGGGTTCGGGTTCGATTTCGGCCATTCCACATTGCCGGCCTTGTGGCCCGGTGGGATGGAGACCCTGTAGCGGATGTAGCTGACCTCGCGGGTCCGGTCCGACCTGTAGACACCGTTCTCGTCGCGCTTTCGCGTGGTCGCCACGTAGATGGTCGTGAGCTTCGCACCCGGAACGGTTTCGGCGGTTTGGGCAAGCAGTTCCGGTCCGGGGCGGCCGGCACAGCCTGCAAGCAGGCTGGTTAGAAGAAGTAGCGTAAGGCGAAGACCGAATTCTCGCATTGACTGAACCGATTTGTGAGAGGCGTTGGAACCATCGCGCCTCTCGGTACGACAGAGTTTGTTCTGCCGCCGAGCGAGCGACGACCTCGATGTAGTTTGCCCGCAGCCAGCCTTCTGGCTAGGCCGTGATGTGGAAACCGTTATCGGCGTAGATCATCGGCCCCGACAGAGGCGTTGCCGCCTTGCTCCCAGGATGCGGCGATACGCCCGACCTCTGCGATATTCACCAGGCGCCGCGATGGTGTGCTCTCGCGCACCGTGTCGATGAGCTCGTCGAAACGCTCGATACCCGAGGCTGCCCTGACCGCGATAGGCACGGTAGAAGGGCTTGGGCGCCATGGTGTCAAAGACGGCCTTGATCTGGCCCTCAATGCGAACGCCGGGCAGGAACAGCAAAGCGCCCAGTGCATCGGCGACCGGGCGCACGAACGGGACAGCCTTGTCGTTGAGGTAGGTGACCGCCAGATCGGCGCCAGCGGCCCTGAACGCGGCCGCACAGCCGGCAGCGATGGAGGAGTCGTTGGCGATGCCGACGACGAGGCCGCGTTTTCCGAACAGTCAACGATCGCAGCCATCACTCAGCCTCCCGAAATTCTTAAGGCCTCAGTGGCGATTACCTGCTCCTCATCGGTCGGGATCACAAGGACGGTGAGACGACTGGCTGGACTGCTGATGACCGGGCGGCTTCCCGCGTTTGCTTCAGGGTCGAGGTCGATGCCGAGCCACATCAGCCGCGTGCAGATATCGGCCCTGATTGCCGGCTGGTGCTCGCCGATGCCGGCCGTGAACACCAACGTGTCAAGACCGCCGAGGGTCGTGCCAAGCCGGGCGATCTCGCCGGCGATCCTGAAGGTGAATAGCTCGATTGCTTCCTTGGCTTGGTTTTCATCGCTTTCCAGGAGCACGCGGCTGTCGGCGCTGATGCCGGAAACGCCCAGCAGACCGGAACGGTGATAGAGGAGATCCTCGATTTCGCCGAGATCGCGACCGGTCTTCGCCAGGTGAATGACCACGCCGGCATCGAGCGCCCCGCAGCGCGTCGCCATCGGCACGCCGTCCAGCGTCGAAAAACCCATGGTGGTGTCGCGGCTGACGCAGTTGTGCATCGCGCAAAGGCTTGCGCCGGAGCCGAGATGGGCGACGACGACCTTGCCCGGCGCCTGCTCTGGCCAGTTCTTGAGAAGCTGGTTGGCGATCGATCGATAAGAAAGGCCGTGGAAGCCGTAGCGTTTGATGCCCTCTTGGTAGAGCTGCCTCGGCAGTGCGAAGCGGCGTACCGTCTCGGCTTGCGTGCGATGGAAAGCCGTGTCGAAGGAGGTGGTCTGCCTGATTTCCGGGCGAAGGCGTGCGATCGCCCGGACAAGGCGCAGCGCCTGCGGCTGATGGAGCGGCGCGAGCGGTATGAGCGCTTCCATCTGCGCCATCGCCTGATCGTCGATCAGCACCGGCCCGTCAAACAGGTCGCCGCCGTGCACGACGCGGTGGCCGATAGCGACGATACCCGACAGATCGTAATGCCATGACAGCCGGTCGAAGGCTTCACGCAAAACCTCGTCCAGCTCTTCTTCTGCTTTGGCTTCCAGTTCGACATCGAAGCGATCCGGCCCTTCGGAAAGCTCGAAGCGCAATGGCGCCTTGCGGAAATCGATCATTCCCTTGCCGATGCGCGTGAGCCCCCCGTCTTCTACGGCGAACAGGCCTATCTTGACCGTGGAGGAGCCGGCATTGAAGGTGACAAGGAGTTGCTCGCTCATATCGTGGCTCCCGTGCCGGGTATCTGGTTGCGGGCCACGAGCAGTCTTGCGAGCGTTGCCGAAGCGATACGCGCCGAAAGGGGATCGGAGCGGCTGGTCAGCACGATCGGCACACGGGCACCAAGCACGATGCCGGCCGCGGTCGCCCCTGCGAAATAGATCAGTTGCTTGGCCAGCATGTTGCCAGCCTCGAGGTCCGGCACGAGCAGGATGTCGGCCTCACCCGCGACCGTGGAGACGATGCCCTTCGTCTTCGCCGCATCCAAGTCGATGGCATTGTCGAAGGCAAGCGGGCCATCGACACGCCCGCCCGTGATCTGACCGCGCGCCGCCATGACCGTCAGCGCGGCGGCGTCGAGAGTGGACGGCATCTTCGCGTTGACGGTTTCGACCGCTGCGAGCACCGCCACGCGGGGCTCATCGACGCCGAGAGCCCGAAGAAGGTCGATCGCGTTCTGGCAGATGTCGCGTTTCTGGTCGAGTGTCGGCTGGATGTTGATCGCGGCATCGGTGACGATCAGCGGCTTGTCGTAGGCTGGGACGTCGAACGCGAAGACGTGGCTGATGCGCCGCTCCGTCCTGAGACCGGACCCGGTGGCGATGACGGCGCCGAGAAGCTCGTCGGTATGCAGGCTTCCCTTGACCAGAACCGATACCGCACCGCCGACCGCAAGTTCGACCGCGCGCGCGGCTGCGGCATGACTATGGGGAACATCCTCGATCGCCATGTCGCCGAGATCAATCCCTGCGGCTTCGGCGGCGGCGCGAATCTTCGCTTCCGGCCCGACCAGCAGCGGCTCGAACAGGCCCTTTTGGCGGACCTCGACCGCAGCCAGGATTGCTCCGGCAGAGCATGGGTGAACGATTGCCGCTCGAACCGGGGGCAGCCCGCGGGCTTCCGCGACAAAGCCTTCATAGCGGCTTGCACGTTTCGTATTCGGCAATGCGACGGAGGACGCCGCCTCGGTCCATTCGATCGACTTGCCGGGCGCAATCACCATGGCCGTGCCGGTCAGGACATCTTCGGCTTTTTGATTGGAGCAGATCGTCTCCAGTGCAACCGTGCGATTATCCGGGTATTTCTGCACCACCCGCACGGTGGCCGTGATCGTGTCGCCGTCGACGACCGGCTTCACGAAGCGGAAATCCTGTCCCAGATAGATCGTCCCAGGGCCCGGAAGCCTTGTGCCGATCACGCGCGAAACCAGCGCTCCTGTCCAAAGCCCGTTGGCAACAATATCGTTGAAGAGGGTCGTTGCCTTCGCTGCCGCGTCACCCGGAGCCGGCCTGTTGCCGCCAGCCATCGCCGCCAGCAGATCGATGTCGTAATCCCCTGCGACCCGTGTGAGGCTTGCGGTATCGCCGACCTGTAAATCGGCGAAGGTATGATTTGTCAGCAAGCTGTCGGTCATCACCCTCTCACTTCTGGAATACGTAGGCGCCGGGCGCCTCGGCGATGGCAGGAAAGCCCTTGTCGGCGACGCCGAGTGAAGGCGGGGCAACACGATCCTTGCCTGAGTGTGCGGCAAGCCACGGCAGCCAGGCCTCCCACCAGGAACCGTCCCGGGTCTCAGTCTCTGCTGCCCATTCGTCGGGGCCAAGGCAGATGTCGATTGCCAGCCTGGTCGCGATGCGATAGCGGCGGCCGC
The DNA here is from genome assembly GCF_040371715.1 of Brucella sp. NBRC 14130. Lineage (NCBI taxonomy): Bacteria > Pseudomonadati > Pseudomonadota > Alphaproteobacteria > Hyphomicrobiales > Brucellaceae > Brucella > Brucella sp. NBRC 14130. The sequence goes on along the minus strand of NZ_BAABTE010000010.1, from coordinate 25,527 downwards.
GATGGCCTGGCTCGCTGACGATGCCTGCGTTGTGCCCGCCGCTGGTCAGAACGAAGGTAACATCGGTATCGGCTAGCTGGTGGATCTTGTAGACCGATCTCCATGGTGCGACATGATCGCGTTCCGTTCCCACGACGAACATCGGCACACGGATGTTCTGCAGCGCCGCCGGGCGGCCATCGACCATGAAGCGGCCGGCTGCAAGCTCGTTGTCGAGGTAGAGGCGTTGAAGATATTCGGCATGCATCCGGTAGGGCATGCGCGTGGAGTCGGCATTCCACGCCATAAGGTCGTTCATCGGTGTGCGTTCGCCCATGAGATAGTCGTGGACCAGTCGCGACCAGACGAGGTCGTTGCTCTTCAGGATCTGAAAGGCCCCCGCCATCTGGTCAGCCGACAGATATCCGCGATCCCACATCATGCTTTCGAGGAAATGCATCTGGCTCGGGTCGATGAAGAGCGCCAGTTCGCCGGGTTCGGAAAAATCCGTCTGGGCCGCGAAAAGGGTGAGCGTGGCCAGCCTGTCGTCGCCGGCGCGCGCCATCGCAGCCGCCGCGATCGCGAGAAGCGTGCCACCCAGGCAATAGCCCGTCGCGTGGATCTTGCTGTCGGGAACGATCGCCGCGATCGCATCGAGCGCGGCCATGATGCCCATTCGGCGATAATCGTCCAGCGTGAGATCGCGATCCTCTGCCCCAGGGTTTCGCCAGGAAACGGCAAAGACCGTGTGTCCCTGCCCGACCAGATAGCGTACCAGGGAGTTCTCCGGAGAGAGGTCGAGGATGTAGTATTTCATGATCCAGGCCGGCACGATCAGCACCGGTTCCGCCACCACGGTGTCGGTCGCGGGGCTGTATTGGATCAGTTCGATCAGATGGTTTCGGTAGATGACCTTGCCGGGAGTGACGGCGACATTCCGGCCCGGCACGAACTCTTCCGCGCCCGCGGGCGGGCGGCCGCCGGCAAGCCTGCTCACGTCTTCGAACCAGTTCTGAAACCCCGCGAGGAAGTTGACCCCTCCCGTGGCGAGGGTTTTGTTGATGACCTCGGGATTGGTGAAAGGGTTGTTGGACGGCGAGAACATGTCGAGCACTTCCCGCGCGGCGAAGGAGACCACGTCCTCGTGGTGGGGAGCGACGCCCGGCACCTCCCGCGTCGCATTATGCCACCACTGCTGGGCGAGCAGGAGCGCCTGGGCATAGGCCGCATAGGGCTGTTCCTTCCACGCCTCCCCGGTGAAGCGGTAGTCGCCCGGCAAGGGCTCGATGCAGGATGGAGTGTCGTCATGGACACTGGCGGCGCAGAGATAGCCCGACAGCCTAGCGCTTTTCCGCACGGCCTTGTCGGCGAGTTCCAGACGCTTTCCAGGCGCCGAGGCCAGATGGATCGACCAGTCGAACAAGGTCAGCGCGAGCGCCGCCGGGGAAAGCCCGCCGGTCATCCGCGCGCTCAGCGCCTCGCGCATCCGATCGATGGCGCGGTAGGTTTCCGTGTCGAAAGTGCCGTGAGGGGCCTCCGCCGCCTTGATGTCTCGCCGGCTCAAATCATTCATTGCGGCTCTCGACTGATCGGCACGGCGGTCGTCATGGTTTGACATCCCTTGTCTTCGTTCATGATGAACTCGACGACCTGGGAGACCAGAGCCGTCAGTTCACGATCATTTCCGCCACTCTGCAGGGCTGGCGTACCGATGACGTGACGAAGGATGCTGACCCCGGCCAGGAACGCGGCGACCATGGACGCGCGCTGCTCGGACATGAGCGGGCATTTGGAAGCGAACGGCTTGACGAACCCGTCGTCGATGAGCTCGCGAAAAACCCGCGAGGCCTCGGGGCTGGAAAAGGATCGAGCGAGAATGTCAAAAGGCCGGATTTCGTTGGCGCCCTTCTCGGCGAGGATGTCTTGCGCCAGCGTCATATGCAACTCGCTCGGCTCACCGACCAGCCAGACCTCCGGCTGAATCATCGCCTTGACAGCTGCCCGGAACAGCTTCTCCTTTGAACCGAAGGAACGATGAACATAGGCCATGTCGACGCCGACATCGGCGGCAATGTCCCGCAGCCCGGTTTCCTCATAGGAGTGGGTGGAGAAGCGAAGTATCGCGGCTTTCAGGATGCGCTCACGGGTGGTGTCTTCCGGGACGGGCCGGATCATTCGGTTGGGCATGATCTCTCCAGATTGACGGTAAGAAGGTTTATCGGCATAAAGATACCAGGTCAACCATTGATGACTGGCTGTTCCCGAACGCTGGGAAGAACGCTTTGTTCCGCTCCATCCAGGCGTCCGGAAGAGTATTCATTCAGTTGAGGCGCCAAACTTACAATAGCTACCTCATGGGCAGCGCTTCACGCGTCTGGCCGCCGTCTATCATATTTCGCGCAATGTCAGGTCAAGATGCAAGTTGATGCCTTTTACACATTTACTATAGCGGTTGTACTTCTGCTGGCGGGTAAGATCGTGATTTTGAACACGCCGGTCCTGCAGAAGTATTCGATACCGGAGCCCGTTATCGGAGGGCTCGTGTGCACTATCGTCGTCGCCCTCGTCTATGCGGCATTTGAACGAAAAATCATCTTCGATCTTGGAATGCGTGACGTCCTGCTGCTGCTGTTCTTCGCCGGCATCGGACTGAAGGCGGATATCAAGACATTGATGACCGGCGGCCGCCCTCTAGCCATCCTGCTTTCGCTCGCGATCGTCTTCATGCTGATTCAGAACGTTGCCGGCATGAGCATGGCCTCTCTTTTCGGCCTTGAACCCCGGGCCGGCCTGATGGTGGGATCGATCTCGCTCACGGGCGGCATTGGCACCACTTTGGCCTGGGCGCCGATTTTCGTCGAACGGCTTGGTATCGCCAACGCGATGGAATTGGGCGTCGCGGGCAACACAATCGGCCTGATTGCAGCCTGCATGATCGGCGGTCCGGTCGCCGCGTTCCTGATAAAGCGTCACCGCATCATCGCCACCCACGAAGCGGACCTCGATATAGGCTCCTCCAATGACGGACGGCAATCCAGGCTCGATTATTTCTGTGTTCTCTGGGCGATCCTCGCGCTGAATCTGGCGCTCATCCTCGGCCTCGGCATCAGCCGCGTGCTGGCGCTTACCGGGCTCAATCTTCCAGCTTTCGTGAGCTGCCTGCTCGCAGGCATCCTGATCCGCAATCTCCTGCCGATCGCCGTGAGCTCCAGAGTGCTGCGACTATGGCCAGGCGTCGAGGACGGGCTTGCGCTCGTTTCGGACCTGGCGCTCGGCCTGTTCCTGACAATGGCGCTGATGGGCCTGCAACTGTGGCAGCTTGACGGCGTGTTCGTATTTGTTGCCTGCACTATGGCCGTTCAGATAGCCCTCGCCGTCATGTTCACGATGGCCATCGTCTTCCGGCTGATGGGAAGCGATTATGAAGCCGTGGTCATGTCGGCCGGCTTCGGAGGGATCGCACTCGGGTCCACCGCGACCGCGATCGCCAATATGACGGCGGTGACACAGCAATATGGCGCAGCCCATCGCGCCTTCATCGTCGTGCCGCTGGTATGCGGGTTTTTTATCGATATCGTCAACGCCCTGATCATCTCGGCCTTTGTGGGGTGATGACATGCTCGCCGACTTGCCGAATCGCAGCCCCCTACTTGACCCAGAATGGACAGGTCGGGATCATGCGCTCGATCATCGGTTAACGACAAGGTCGGCCGGCCCATTGACATCAAGGTCATCAACTGATGATATGCTCCGAATTTTCGGACATGCGGTGACGATACTGGGGCAAGCAGCAGTTCTTCACGCAAATACTCGGGTTGCATATGAAGAACACGTCTAAAGAGCCGCCTCAAGCAGGATTTGCTTCAACTATCGAGCCAGCGCCAAAGCAAAGCGATTGGCAGAGCCGTCAAGCAGATGGATGGCAGCGACACGTCATCGTTGCCGGACGTCACAAGCATCTCGACCATCGCGTCAGATCCTTCCTCCATCTTCAATCCGGCCGGGCAGCAGCGTCGTCTCGCGCATGCCCGGTTCATGGTCTTCGCGACCAAGACAGGCTCCTTCCCATGACAACATTTTGCACGATGACATCAAACTCTCACCGCGGCCCTTGGCGGCTTGGACCTGCAACCGACGCGCAAGGGGAAGTTCGCTCGTGAAATCGCTGAGAAACTGGATCATCGCGATCGTTGTCATCGCTGTCGTTGGCGGCGCCTATTACGCCCTGCGCATTTATGACGGCTCGGGGCTGCCGGCAGGGATCGCTGGCGGGAACGGCCGCATCGAGGCGACCGAAATCGACATTTCCACGAAGACCCCCGGACGCATCAAGGAGATTCTGGTCGACGAAGGCGCGTTCGTCAGCGCAGGCCAGGTGCTCGCCGTCATGGATACCCAGCAGCTCGAGGCGCAGAAAAAGCAGGCCGAGGCCTCGCTGCAGCGCGCGGTGATCAGCGTCGATACCGCAAAAAGCCTTCTGTCCCAGCGCGAGGCGGAGCGGGAAGCTGCCGCTGCGGTGATCGGCCAGCGCGAAGCTGAACAGGACGCCGCAGAGCGGAAACTCGCCCGCACCGAACAGTTGATCAGAACCAATACGACCTCGCAGCAGACGCTTGATGACGACCGCGCGGCAGCGCAAAGAGCACGCGCAGCCGTTGCGGCGGCAAAGGCGTCGCTGTCCGCCTCAGAGGCTGCCATCGGCGCGGCCAAGGCCCAGATCATCGATGCGGAGGCCTCCGTCGTGGCGGCCCAGGCAGCGATTGAAAGCATCGTCGCGGATATCAACGACAGCACGCTGAGGTCGCCGCGAGAAGGCCGTGTGCAATATCGCGTCGCGCAGCCCGGTGAAGTGCTGTCGTCAGGAGGCCGCGTCCTCAACATCGTCGATCTGAGCGACGTTTACATGACCTTCTTCCTGCCGACCGAGCAGGCGGGCCGCATTCAGATCGGATCCGAAGTTCGTCTGGTTCTCGACGCCGCTCCCCAGTACGTCATCCCCGCTACGGCAAGCTTCGTGGCGGACGTCGCACAGTTCACGCCGAAGACGGTCGAGACCGAGGAGGAGCGCCAGAAGCTGATGTTCCGCATCAGGGCCAAGATATCCCCCGACCTGCTGCGCGAGCATATCCAGTATGTCAAGACAGGGCTTCCTGGCATGGCCTATGTCCGCATCGCACAGGATGCCGAATGGCCCGCTCACCTCACCGAGGCTCTGGTCAAATGAGCAGCCTTTCGCCAGGAGAGCACGATGCAAAGACGCTCTCTCCCCCTGTTGTGACGGTCAAGGCTGTCAGTCTGTCCTATGGCAAGACGCGGGCGCTCGACGCCGTCAGTCTCGACATTCCTGCCGGGATCATGGTCGGATTGATCGGTCCCGACGGTGTCGGAAAATCCAGTCTGCTCAGCCTGATCGCCGGCGCTCACAAGATCCAGGACGGCCATGTCGAGGTTCTGGGCGGCGACATCGCCAGCAAGAAGCATCGTGACCGGACCTGCCCACAGATCGCCTACATGCCGCAGGGTCTCGGCAAGAACCTCTACCCGACGCTTTCCGTCTTCGAGAATATCGAATTCTTCGCGCGGCTGTTCGGGCAGGACAAGCGCGAGCGCGAGCAGCGCATCGGCGACCTGCTCGAGCGCACCGGGCTGGCGCCCTTCCCTGACAGACCGGCCGGCAAACTCTCCGGCGGCATGAAACAGAAGGTCGGGCTCTGCTGCGCGCTGATCCATGACCCCGATCTTCTGATTCTCGACGAACCCACCACCGGCGTGGATCCGCTGTCGCGCCGGCAGTTCTGGGAGCTGATCGACGATATCCGCCGCGACCGCCCGTCGATGAGCGTGATCGTTGCGACCGCCTATATGGAGGAGGCACAGCGCTTCGACTGGCTGGTGGCCATGGATGACGGCAAGATCCTTGCGACCGGCACGCCCGACGAGTTGCTCGCGCGAACGGGTGCCGCCAACCTCGATGCCGCTTTCGTCGCGCTCCTTCCGGAAGAGCGACGTCGCGGCCACCACGAGGTCGTCATACCGCCCCGATCCGAGGAGAACCAGGCCGACTTCGCCATCGAAGCCGAACACCTGACCATGCGTTTTGGGGATTTTACCGCGGTCGACAATGTCAGCTTCCAGATCCCGCGCGGTGAAATCTTCGGGTTCCTCGGCTCCAATGGCTGCGGCAAGACCACCACGATGAAGATGCTGACCGGCCTTCTGCCGGCAAGCGAAGGCACCGCGAAGCTGTTCGGCCACGAGGTCGACCCCAATGATATCGAGGTGAGGCGCAAGGTCGGCTATATGAGCCAGGCCTTTTCGCTCTACAGCGAACTCACGGTTCGCCAGAACCTCGATCTGCATGCGCGGCTGTTCAACCTGCCACCCGACGAAATCCCGGCGCGCATCGCCGAGATGGCCGAACGCTTCGATCTCAACGAGATCATGGATGCCCTGCCCGATGCGCTGCCACTCGGAATCCGGCAGAGACTGTCCCTTGCCGTGGCGATGATCCACGCCCCCGACATCCTGATCCTCGACGAACCGACATCGGGAGTCGATCCGGTGGCGCGGGACGGGTTCTGGCAGATCCTCTCCGACCTGTCGCGCAAGGACGGCGTCACCATCTTCGTTTCGACCCATTTCATGAACGAAGCCGAGCTTTGCGACCGTATCTCGCTCATGCATGCCGGCAAGGTTCTCGTCAGCGATACGCCGCGCGCCATTGTCGAAAAGCGGTCCGCCGGGACATTGGAAGAGGCCTTCATTTCCTACCTGGAAGAGGCCATCGGTGAGGCTTCAGCTGCGCCCGCCCCAATCGCGCAGCGTGAAGAGGCGGATGAAGTCATCGCCCCCCAAGCGGCTTCATCCGCCAACTCCACCTTCAACCTGCGCCGCATGTTTGCCTATACCCGGCGTGAGGCGCTGGAACTGCGCCGCGATCCGATCCGCGGGACGCTCGCCATCCTTGGCAGTGTCATCCTCATGTTCGTCGTCGGATTTGGCATCAACATGGATGTCGAAAACCTGGCGTTTGCCGTTCTCGACCGGGACGACACGACGATCAGCCGCGACTACACGCTTCAGATCGCCGGATCGCGCTATTTCACGGAGAAGGCGCCGATCATCGACTACAATGACCTCGACCGGCGCATGCGCAACGGCGAACTCAGCCTCGCCTTGGAGATACCGCCAGGCTTCGGGCGCGATGTCGCGCGCGGCAGCAAGGTCGAGATCGGCGCCTGGATCGACGGCGCGATGCCTTCACGAGCCGAAACGGTGCGGGGCTATGTGCAGGGCATGCATCAGACATGGCTGACCCAGAAGGCGCGTGAACTCTACGGAGACGCGGCAACGACCGGCAACTTCCAGATCGCCCTTCGCTACCGCTACAATCCGAGTGTCGAGAGCCTCAAAGCCATGGTGCCGGCCGTCATTCCGCTGCTTTTGATGATGATCCCGGCCATGCTCGCGGTTTTGAGCGTGGTGCGCGAAAAGGAGCTGGGGTCGATCATCAACTTCTACGTGACGCCCGTCACCCGCATCGAGTTCCTGCTCGGCAAGCAGTTGCCTTATATCGCGCTCGCCATGCTCAACTTCTTCATGTTGACGGCATTCGCAGTCTTCATCTTCGATGTACCGCTGACCGGCAGCTTCCTGACGCTGACGGGTGCGGCTCTTCTGTACGTCACGGCGGCGACCGGGCTCGGACTGCTGATCTCCACCTTCATGAGCAGCCAGATCGCCGCGATTTTCGCAACCGCGCTGATCACGCTCATTCCGGCCGTCCAATATTCCGGCATGATCGATCCGGTGTCGTCCCTTCAGGGAGCAGGCGCCTATATCGGCCAGATCTATCCGACGACCTATTTCGTGACGATCGCGCGGGGCACGTTCTCCAAGGCGCTGGAGTTCAAGGATCTTGCGGCGTCTTTCATTCCGCTGCTGATCGCTGTCCCGGTTCTTCTTGCCAGTGGCGCGGCGCTCCTCAAGAAACAGGCGGGGTGATCCATGCGCTTGGCCAATATCGCCCAACTCGGCGTCAAGGAGCTCCGCGGTCTCGCCCGAGACCCGATGCTCGTCGTCCTGATCCTTTATGCCTTCACCCTGTCAGTCTATACGGCATCGACCTCCATGCCCGAGACGCTCAACAAGGCTGCCATCGCCATCGTCGATGAGGACCAGTCACCCGTCTCGTCCCGCATCCTGACCGCCTTCTACCCGCCGTATTTTTCCATCCCGAAGATCATATCGCAGCACGACATGGACAGCCGCATGGATGCGGGCATCGATACCTTCGCCCTCGACATCCCGCCTAATTTCCAGCGCGATCTGCTCGCCGGCAGAGCGCCCACGATCCAGCTCAATGTCGATGCTACACGCATGTCGCAGGCATTCAGCGGCGGCGGCTATATCCAGTCCATCATCTCCAGCGAAGTCAGCGAATATCTCAACCGCTACAGGGGAGGAAGCGACGTTCCCGTCGATCTCACTCTGCGTTCCCGCTTCAACCAGGAGCTCAACAAGGGCTGGTTCGGCGCCATCACTAATGTGATCTCGTCGATCACCATGCTCTCGATCGTGCTGACCGGTGCGGCCCTGATACGCGAACGCGAACATGGTACGATCGAGCACCTGCTTGTGATGCCGGTGACGCCGACGGAGATCATGCTGAGCAAGATCTGGTCGATGGGGCTCGTCGTCCTTGTCGCTTCGGCCGTGTCGATCGTGTTCGTGGTGCAGGGCGTTCTCCAGGTGCCGATCCAGGGTTCTGTCGGTCTTTTTCTCGCAGGCGCGGCGCTGCAACTCATCGCCACCACATGCATGGGGATCTTCCTGGCGACGGTCGCCGGTTCCATGCCGCAGTTCGGCCTGCTGCTGATGCTAGTCCTGCTTCCACTTCAGGTCCTGTCGGGCGGCGTCACGCCGCGCGAAAGCATGCCGCTGATCATCCAGGATATTATGCTGGCGGCGCCTAACACTCACTTCGTGATCCTGGCTCAGTCCATTCTGTTTCGCGGAGCGGGCTTCGACGTTGTCTGGCCGCAGTTGCTGGCGCTGGTGCTGATTAGCGCGGCGCTTTTCGTCCTTGCCCTGCGCCGCTTCCGAAGCTTCCTGCGATAGGCAAAGGTTGGGCCACGATGACCGTGAGACGTAATCCGAGCCGCTTTAATTGAAAGGCATACCATTAAATCCGCAACAGGAGAAACCTAGCCATGCAAGAACACATGAGGGCTGCGGTCGTTCATGAATTCGGTGCGCCGCTGACGATTGAAAGCGTTCGGGTACCCGTGCCCGGACCTGGGGAACTGCTGGTCAAAGTGATGGCCTGTGGCGTGTGCCATACCGATCTGCACGCCGCCTCCGGCGACTGGCCGGTCAAACCATCCCCGCCCTTCATTCCCGGCCACGAGGTTGCCGGTACCGTGGCGGCTATCGGCCCGGGCGTGACGGACTTTACGATCGGCGATGCGGTCGGCATCGCATGGCTGCACGACGCATGCATGCGATGCGAACACTGCGAGACGGGTTGGGAAACGCTTTGCGAACATCAGCACAACACGGGTTACAGCTGTGATGGAGGTTTCGCGGAATATGCGATCGCCAACGCTGCATTCGCCGCAAGACTGCCCGGCAATGTCGACTTCGCAGCCGTGGCGCCCATACTGTGCGCGGGCGTGACGACCTACAAGGGGCTCAAGGAAACCGAAGTCCGACCCGGCCAGTGGGTGGCGATCTCGGGCATCGGTGGCTTGGGCCAGGTCGCCGTTCAATATGCCAAGGCTATGGGATTGAAGGTGATTGCACTGGATATCGCGCCTGAAAAGCTTGCGCTTGCCAAGCAGGCCGGGGCCGATCTGGCTCTCGATGCACGGCATCCCGATGTGATTAGGGACGCACTCCAGGCAACAGGTGGCGGGGCACACGGCGTTTTGGTCACCGCCGTCTCACCGCCGGCATTCACGCAGGCGCTTCATCTGGTTCGACGAAAGGGCACTGTTGCCCTTGTTGGATTGCCACCTGGCGAGTTCCCGACGCCCATTTTCGATGTCGTGTTGAAACGCATAACCGTGCGGGGCTCCATCGTCGGCACGCGCCGGGATCTCGATGAGGCCATCGCCTTTTTTGCTGAAGGCAAAGTCAAGGCGCATGTCACCCCAGCGCCGCTTGAAGAGATCAACCGGATTTTTGAGGAGCTCAAGGCTGGCCGTGTGGAGGGCCGCGTCGTGCTCGACATGGCAGGCAAAGCCGCCTGATCAGATCAAGGCCGCGTTTCGAAAGGGGATGCACATGATTACGTCTGACATCATGACCCGCGACGTCGCAACGATCAGTGTGGATGCTCATGTGCGCCACGCTGTTTCCGTGATGCTGGAGCGCGGCGTCAGCGGTCTGCCGGTAACCGACAGCGAGGGAAACCTTGTCGGGATCATCACCGAAGGCGACCTGATGTCGCGCAAAGAAATCGGCAAGTCTTTGCTCGGGCGGCAGAACCATCCGATGACCGATGAGCAAGATCTCAAAAACTACATCCGATCCAATAGCTGGCGCGTTGGTGACGTCATGACAGCGGAGGTCGTGACGGTCGCCGCTTCCACTCCGTTGGCGACGGTGGCCGAAACCATGCTGAGCCGCAACATCAAGCGTATTCCGGTAACGTCCGACCGCGCGGTTATCGGGATCGTCAGCCGCCGCGACCTTTTAAAGGCGACCTCCTTTTCCGGTATCGAACACATTGCGCGTGGAAACGAAGGTATCAGGCTTGCAGCCTCGGCGCGTATCCGCAATGACCTCGGATTTGATCCGGTCAGGCTGAACATCGACGTACACGACGGGACGGTTGCGGTTGCCGGAGCGGATTTGACGGAGCTCCAGTTCAGGGCGGTGCAATGCGTTGTTGAGGGCATACCCGGGGCAAGCTTTCTCAAGCAAACGACTTGATAATGCTTTCGCGTAAATGAATTTGAACAGTATTGGAATTTGGAGTTCGGCACTGAGATGCAGGTGCTCGAACAGATGGACCATCAAGGCAGCGCTTGAGCGTCTTTCGCAGCGTTAGCGACGATTCCGACCATAGTAATCAAGACTTGTAAGGGCGCGATGACACCCAAAATGCACCTGCATTAGTCATCAGCCGTTGACTCAGATCAATTCCTCGACCTATAATACAGGCAACGGTCGTTTTTCTTCGCCTGCACCCAGAGGCTTTCTCCGTTCCGAGCAAGTCGCAACCGCCCGCGAAGCTTGAATATCGACTGTTTCTCGGAGGGGTTTATGAGCGATATTTCTGAAGCATCGACGGAACGTCAGTTCCGGTTTCCAACCGCATTCACGATCCTGTTCGGCCTGATCGTTCTGGTCGCGGCACTCACGTGGATCATACCAGCCGGGCAGTACGACCGCGTGCAGAACGCTGCCCTGAACAAACAGGTGCCGGTCGCAGGCACGTATGCGGTGACCGAGCCGACGCCCCAGGGGATATTCGACATCATCATGGCGCCGATCCGCGGGTTCTACGACCCTGCAGCCGGCACGGCAAACGCCATCGACGTCGCTCTTTTCGTTCTAGTGATTGGCGGATTCATCGGGGTCGTCACCTCGACAGGCGCGATCAATGCCGGAATCGAGCGCGCTATGGCCAAGCTCAAGGGACGGGAAAAGTGGATGATCCCGTTCCTGATGGCGCTGTTTGCCTTCGGCGGCACCACCTACGGAATGGCCGAAGAAACGCTCGCATTTTATATGCTGCTGATCCCGATCATGATCGCCGCGCGATATGACGCGGTTACCGCCGTCGCCATCATCCTCCTTGGAGCAGGCGTTGGCGTCCTGGGGTCCACGGTCAACGCATTTGCCACCGTTATCGCCTCTGACGCGGCCGGCGTGCCGTTCACGCAAGGTCTGATCCTGCGCGTCGTCATTCTCGGGCTGACCTGGCTCGCCTGCGTCGCCTACGTCATGCGCTATGCGGAACGGGTTCGGCTCGATCCCGCCAAATCGCTCGTCTACGACATGAAGGTCGAGAACGAGAAGTTTTTCCTCAGCGCTCATCACGAGGGGACGATCGACTTCACCCTGGTACACAAGGTTGTCCTTGCGGTCTTCGGCATCACCTTCGTGGTGATGATCTGGGGTGTGCTCAAGGGCGGATGGTGGATGGGCGAGATGAGCGGCCTCTTCCTCGCCTCCGCAATTGTCATAGGCGTCATTGCGCGAACGGGCGAGAAGAACTTCACGGATGCCTTCGTCAACGGCGCACGCGATTTGCTTGGCGTTGCCCTGATCATCGGCTTGGCGCGCGGTATCGTCGTCATCATGGATGCCGGCAAGATCACCGATACGATCCTACACTGGGCAGAGGTCTCGGTTGCCGGGCTGGGCAAAGTCGCCTTCATCAACGTGATGTACTGGCTCCAGATCCTGCTGTCGTTCTTCGTGCCGTCGTCGTCGGGTCTTGCGGTCCTGTCGATGCCGATCATGGCTCCGGTCGCCGATTTTGCCGGCGTGGGGCGCGATCTGGTCGTCACCGCCTATCAGTCGGCCAATGGCATCGTGAATCTCATTAATCCGACCTTCGCCGTGGTCATGGGGGCGCTCGCCATAGGACGTGTCCCATACGAACGGTGGCTGCGCTTCATGTGGCCGCTTCTCGTGATCCTCACCGTCATCATCATGGCGAGCCTCAGCATCGCCGCCATCATCGTCTGAAGGAGATTGTTATGCCCCACACCTACGGAGTTCATTCCGAGGTCGGCAAGCTTCGGCGCGTTCTGGTCCATCGACCTGGCGCAGCGCTTGCCCGGCTCACCCCGTCGAATTGCCACGAACTGCTCTTCGACGACGTCATCTGGGTCAAGCAGGCCCGCGTCGAGCATCTGACCTTCGTGGACGCCATGCGCCATCGCGGCGTCGAGGTCGTGTTTCTGCGCGAGATGCTGGTAGAAACGCTACAGATTCCCGAGGCTCGCCGCTGGCTTCTTGAACGGCGGGTCAATGACGACACGGTTGGCGTGGGCTTCGCCGATGATCTCAGGGCGCATCTGATGGAGATCGAGGCGGACGCCCTTTCTCTGATCCTGCTGGGCGGACTGAGCAAGGCGGAGCTACCGATCAAAAGCGCCGGCCTTCTCGCCGAAACGCTGCGGCCGGAGGATTTTGTCCTGCCACCGCTTCCCAATCATCTCTTCACCCGCGACACGACCTGCTGGATTTATGGCGGCGTAACGCTCAACCCGATGCGCTGGAACGCGCGCAAGCTCGAAACCGTCAACATCGCCGCCATCTATCGCTTCCACCCGGATTTTCGCGACGCGGGCTTCCCGGTCTGGTGGGGCGATCCGGACAAGGACCACGGCCTTGCCACTCTGGAGGGCGGCGACGTCATGCCGATCGGCAACGGAACGGTTCTTGTGGGCATGGGCGAGCGGACGACACCGCAGGCCGTCGGCCAGCTCGCGCGATCCCTGTTCGAACAGGGTGGCGCGGAAAGAGTGATCGCCTGCAAACTGCCGATCGAGCGCGCCTCCATGCACCTCGACACCGTCTTCAGCTTCTGCGACCGCGATCTCGTGACGCTGTTTGCGGATGTCGCTCACAAAATCGAACCCTATTCCATTCGCCCGGGCGAGAGCGAAGGCACCATCGATGTGCGCAAGGAAGAGCGGCCGCTCGTAGAGGTCGCGGCCGAGGTGCTGGGGCTGAAGCAGTTGCGCGTGGTCGAGACGGGCGGCGATGCCTATGTCGCTGAACGCGAGCAATGGGATGACGGCAACAACGTCGTGGCGCTCGAGCCTGGCGTCGTCGTCGCCTACGACCGCAACACCTATACGAACACGCAGCTTCGCAAGGCAGGGGTCGAGGTCATCACCGTGCCGGGCGCCGAACTCGGCCGCGGCAGGGGTGGCGGCCATTGCATGACGTGCCCCCTCATCCGGGATCGGGTTTAAAGGAGGTCTATCATGCCCGTTAACCTGAGAGGTCGCAGTGTCCTGAAGCTGCTCGATTTCACGCCGGACGAGATCCGTTTCCTGCTCAAACTGTCAGCTTCGCTCAAGCAGGCGAAATACGGCGGCTACGAGGAGCAACGCCTGAAAGGCAAAAATCTCGCGCTGATCTTCGAGAAGGATTCGACGCGCACACGCACGGGTTTCGAGGTGGCCGCCTATGACCAGGGCGCCCACGTTACCTATCTCGGGCCAACCGGCACCCAGATCGGCAAGAAGGAGTCGATGAAGGATACCGCCCGCGTTCTCGGGCGGATGTATGACGGCATCGAGTATCGCGGCTTCGGACAGGACCAGGCTGAAACCTTGGCAGCCTATGCCGGCGTTCCGGTCTACAACGGACTGACCGACGAGTTCCATCCGACGCAGATTCTCGCCGATTTCCTGACCATGCGGGAATACACGCGCAAGCACCTCTCACAGGTCAGTTTTGCCTTCCTCGGTGATGCCGGCAACAACATGGGCAATTCGCTGCTTGCCGGTGCCGCACAGATCGGCATGGACATGCGTCTCGGCGCGCCGAAGGCGTGCTGGCCCGAAGAGGATCTCGTGCGGCAATGCCGGGAGATCGCAGCCAGGACGGGCGCGAAGATCACCCTGACCGAAGATGCTGCCGAAGCGGTAAAGGGCTGCGACTTTGTCTATACCGACGTCTGGGTGTCGATGGGCGAACCGGATTCGGTCTGGAAGGAACGCATTGAACTGCTCACACCCTATCGTGTCACCGCTGACATCATGGCGGCGACGGGCAATCCGCATGCGAAATTCATGCACTGCCTGCCCGCGTTCCACAATCGCGAGACCGAGATCGGCGAGAAGATCTTCCAGCAATACGGCATCGACAGCATGGAAGTAACCGAAGAGGTCTTCGAGTCCGAAGCGTCCATCGTCTTCGACCAGGCGGAAAACCGCATGCACACGATCAAGGCCCTGCTTGTCGCAACGCTGGGATCGTGACATGAGAGTGGTGGTGGCACTGGGAGGCAATGCGCTGCTCAAGCGCGGGGAGCCCATGACGGCTGACGCGCAACGCGCTAACGTTCGCAAGGCGGCCGCATCGATGGCCGATCTGGCGCGCGACCATGACATCGTGGTCGCCCATGGAAACGGACCGCAGGTCGGTCTCCTCGCCTTGCAGGCGGCTGCTTACAAGGACGTCGACCCCTATCCGCTCGACATCCTGGGTGCAGAGAGCGTCGGCATGATCGGCTATCTGGTCGAGCAGGAACTGACCAATGCGATGCCTGCGGGATCAAAGATAGCGACACTGCTGACCCAGATCGAGGTCGACCGGGACGATCCCGCCTTTTCTCACGCGGAAAAGCCGATCGGTCCGGTCTACACGCAGGATGAGGCGGTAAAGGCGAAAGAGGCATATGGCTGGCCGATGGTGGAAGAGGCGGAAGGCCGCTGGCGCCGGGTCGTCCCGTCACCACTACCTCAGCATATTACCCAGATCGAGACGATCAGGCTCCTTGTCGAGGCTGGCGTCACTGTCATCTGTGCCGGCGGTGGCGGTATCCCGGTCATGCGCGAAGCCGATGGGACGCTTCGGGGGTTGGAAGCGGTGATCGACAAGGACCGGGCGGCATGTCTGCTCGCCAAGGAGCTTGGCGCTGATGCTTTCCTGATGCTCACCGACGTGGACGCCGTTTATGAGGGGTGGGGAACAGCGGATAAACGACCGATCGGCAAAGCTACACCTACCGAATTGAACAGCGATGTGTTCGCGGCCGGGTCCATGCGACCGAAGGTGGAGGCGGCGTGCGATTTTGCAAACGCGGGCGGAATTTCCGGAATAGGCCGGCTTGAAGATGCGCGCGGGATTCTCGAAGGGCGACAAGGCACCTTGGTGACGCTTCAGGCGATCAATCAAGCGAGCTGATATCACAAGGAGATCGCTTTATGGGATAAGGCTGATCTGATCGTCACGGGAATATCGCGCAACGAAACCGATGGTCGATCCTTATTGGGCAGCACGACGACGTCTCTTTTGCGAGAGAGCGGACTGCCCGTGCTTGTGGTGAAAAAGAAGTCGGTCGATACAGGCGACCGGATTGTCGTCGCGACCGATGTTTCCGCGGCTGCGTCTGCCGTGCTCGAAACCACTGTCAGGTTCTTCCGACCTGAAACCCTTATTCTGTTCCATGCATTCGATCCTCCGTTCAAGAACTGGGTCGAGAACAAAGAGGCTTACAGTCACCAGTTCTCACAAGATATCGCTCAACGAGCCAGAGACACCCTGGATCAATCTCTGATGACAGGCGCAGCTTGCCAGGTTCAAGTCGTCGCGCTGGAGGGCGATCCAGCGCGGCGACTGGCTGAATATGTCGACGATAACGATATTGATCTGGTGATTGCCGGTACAGAAAGCAGGAGCACGATCCTGAACTTGTTTATCGACAGTGTGGCAGGCAATATTCTCCATGAGGTCCAGTGCGACATCATGATCGTTCCCAGCCATGCTCATCTTTGAAGCATGCCGCAGGCATCGAACCTGACAAGATCCACGTCGTCCTGCGGGCACGTTTCGATAGTGAGAAGCCGAGCCCAAGGAGCCGGTGGGTCTCCGGCAAGGGGGCTCATGGTCATGAGGATTCCTCGCCGTGGACCGTCAGGGGTGGACCGTGAGCTATCGGGGCATCATGTGAAAGCCCGCTACGATCATTAGTTTCGCGATCGAAGATGCCTCAATGCCACCGGCTGTCTCAGGCGGCAACGAAGTCCCGCGTCTTCTTGTTGTAACGTCGGGTGATCCACTTTCGGATTTCGCTGAACCAAAGGACGCTGCTGCTCATCGCAAGGCAGAGCAACCATTGGTCAAGTGACAAAGGCAACGTTCCGAACGCGGCGTTGAGAAAGCTCACATTGACGACTGCTATCTGCAGGACAACAGACAAGCCGACCGCCGCCCAAAGCCACCTGTTCGCGAACAGTTGGCTGAACGCACTGCTGGATTCTGATCGGGCGCTGAAGCAATTGAACAGTTGGGCGAAAACCAACACGGTGAACCCCGCCGTGCGTGCTCGTTCCAGGCTCTGAGACCCTTCGATGAGCCCGCCGGGCAGATAGAGATCCATGGTCAGAAGCGTTGCCAGCGCCATCACCAGGCCGAGCGCGATAACGCTCCGCCACATTTGCGCGTCGATTGCGTGCTCGGTGGATTTGCGAGGCGGTCGCGCCATGACGTCGTCCGTTTCCGGATCGATACCCATGGCAAGAGCAGGGCCGGAGTCCGTGATCAGATTGATCCAGAGGATTTGAGTTGCCAGCAGCGGAAGAACCAGTTCGCCGCCGCCGGCGTCAGCCAATCCTATCACGCCCGCCCCGATGACGCCGAGGAACACGGTCAGCACCTCGCCCATATTGGAAGACAAGAGATAACGCAGGAATTTACGGATATTGTCGAAGATCCCGCGCCCTTCCTGCACTGCGTCGACGATGGTGGCGAAATTGTCGTCGGCCAGCACCATATTGGCCGCTTCCTTGGTAACTTCCGTCCCGTTGATCCCCATTGCGATGCCGATATCCGCCGCCTTCAACGCCGGCGCGTCGTTGACACCGTCGCCCGTCATCGCCACGACATTGCCATCGGCCTGCAGGGCATCGACGATGCGCAGCTTGTGCACGGGAGCGACGCGGGCATAGACCGAAATCGTGCGAACCGCCGCCGCGAAGGTGGCATCGTCCATGGCGTCGAGATCGGCCCCGGTCAAAGCCTTCGCGCCGTGATCGACGATGCCAAGCAAAGCGGCTATGCGCGATGCCGTACGCGGATGGTCGCCGGTGATCATCATCACGCGTATTCCGGCTCTGCGGGCTTTCGATATGGCGACGGCCGCTTCTTGCCGAGGCGGATCGATGATTCCGACCGTCCCGACAAAGATCAGATCATGTTCAAGGTCTTCGCCCTCCTCCGTGCCTTCCCCATCGGCCAGCGGCCGATAGGCGACCGACAGAGTGCGCAAGGCGTCGTCGGACAGCCGTTCAACTTCGGCGGCGGCATGCGCGCGCTGTCCGGCGTCGAATGGAACGACATCCATACCGATCCGTACATGCGTGCAACGAGCCATCAGAACATCCGGTGCTCCCTTGGTCACGAGAATCCGCTCGCCGCCATGCTCATGGTCGATCTCGATGGTCGACATCATCTTGCGGTCTGAACTGAACGGAATTTCGTTGATGCGTTCGAAGCGTCGCCTGCGGCGGTCGGCAATTTCGAGCTTACGCTCGGCAACCAGAAAAGCGGCCTCGGTGGGATCGCCCTGAATTTCCCAGACTCCGTTCTCCGCCTGGCGCAGGGCAGCATTGCCAGCCAGACTGCCGCCGCTCAGAACCACGATCTGCTCGGCGCGCAGAGGCCCTTTGAAACCTCCACCGCTATCGACTTCCAGATCGCCGACTGGCGCATACCCGACGCCAGTGACACGACTGCTGCCGGACGCCGTTACGATGCGCTCGATGGTCATTTCGGATCGGGTCAGCGTTCCTGTCTTGTCCGAACAGATGACGGAGGCCGAGCCGAGCGTCTCGACCGACGAGAGCGTCTTGACCACGGCCTTTCGTCCCGCCATGCGTTGGACGCCAAGCGCGAGCACCAGGGACAATATGGCGGGGAGGCCTTCCGGGACTGCGGCGACGGCCAGCGAAACGCCCATCAGCAAAACGGAAATTACGTCGGAAGGGCCGTTGATGTCGGAAACCAGCAGCACTGTCGCGACCACGACGATGGCGATGGCGACAACGGCAATCCCGAGCGCGCGGCCGACGCGGGCGACCTCCTTCTGCAAGGGTGTCGTTTCCTCCTTGCTGGCGTCCAGCATCTGCGCAATGGCGCCGATTTCGGTCCGCATTGCGGTTCCGGTGACAATTGCACGACCGGTTCCCTGAACCACCGCTGTTCCTTTGAACACCATGCAGAATCGCTCGGCCAGCGGGGCAGGATTATGCAGAATGGCTGCATCCTTGAGGACGGCCTCGCTTTCGCCGGTGAGCGAGGCTTCCTGCACGCGAAGGCTTGCCGCGCTGAGCAACCTTGCATCGGCTCCGACGGCGTCACCCTCCTCAAGCAGCAGGATGTCGCCCGGCACAAGCTCGGCGCAGGGAATGCGCATTCGCTCGCCGTCCCTCAGAACGGAGGAGGTAACGGCTGTCATTCGCGCCAGCGCGGCAACGGCATCAGCAGCTCTTGTTTCCTGCACGAAACCAAGAACTGCATTCGCCAGAACCACCATGGCTATAACGATCGCGTCGATAGGCCAGCCCGCATGTCCGTCAATAATCCACGCTGCCAAGGCGATGACAATGGCACCAAGCAGCAGGTAAACGAGCGGATCCCGAAACTGGGAAAGCAGACGCTGCCAGACAGGAACCGGCGGCACCGCACGCAGTTCGTTGGGACCATTTTCTGCCAGCCGGCGTGCCGCTTCCGTCCCGGTCAGACCGCGCTCGGCGTGACTGGCGAGTTCGTCTACGACTTCCTCCGCGGCGCGGAGCGAGTAGTCATCCGGTGTCTGCGGCGCGCGACCACAGGAATTTCCGTCGCCCTTCATTCAGCAGTCCCTTCTATGATCTGTCCATGTCCCGTTTCCAGGCAGGGACCGACCAATTGATCAGCAGGCCTGCTGCGGAGACGTCGACCTCATGCCCATGAGGAGCGTTTCAGCTGCATCTGAGCTGGGAAGAATGTCATCGAGACAGATGACGACCTGTCATCAAGCCGCACAAGAGGCTACACGAATGATCCGCCCCGGCTTGGAAGCAATGCAAGGTAAGGGACCGAACGATATCAGCATTTTCCGGTTCCTGAGATGATTTCGTCAGCGATAAGGCCACGTCCAGTCCCGGATTTCGGGCATATCTTCCCCATGTTCATAGACGTAGGCCTTGTGCAAGACGAGTTTCTCCTGGAGCGCTGCAACGATCTCCGCTCCCTTTTCCTTCAGGACGGGAAGTCGCTCGACCGCCTCGATGGCCAGATGGAACCGGTCCAACTCGTTCAGAACGGCCATGTCGAAGGGCGTTGTTGTGGTGCCCTGCTCGATAAAGCCTCGCACATGAAAATTCGAATGATTGGTGCGTTTGTAGACCAGCCGGTGAATGAGGTACGGATAACCGTGATAGGCGAAGATCACCGGCCGGTCGCGTGTGAAGATGCGGTCGAATTTCTCGTCGGAAATTCCGTGCGGATGATGTTGCTGCGATTGTAAAGCCATCAGATCCACAACGTTGACGACCCGGACGCGCAGATGCGGCAAGGCCTGTCGCAAGAGATCGACGGCAGCCAGCGTTTCCATCGTTGGCACGTCGCCAGCGCAGGCCATCACGATGTCCGGCTCCAGCCCGTCCTCGGTCCCCGCCCATTCCCAGACACCGAGTCCCTCTTCGCAGTGTTTCTCGGCCTGGGCCATGCTCAGCCATTGCGGAGCGGGCTGCTTGCCGGCGACGATGACATTCACTCGGTCCCAGGTCTTCAGGCAATGATCACCGACCCACAGCAGCGTGTTTGCGTCCGGCGGCAAATAGACCCGGACGATGTCGGCGCTCTTGTTGACCACCAGGTCGATGAAACCGGGATCCTGATGGCTGAACCCGTTATGGTCCTGCCGCCAGACATGCGAGGTTAGAAGATAGTTCAGCGAGGAGATCGGCTTGCGCCATTCCAGTTCGCGTGAAACCTTCAGCCATTTGGCATGCTGGTTGAACATGGAATCCACGATATGGATGAAAGCCTCGTAGCAGGAGAAGAAGCCATGCCGGCCGGTGAGCAGATAGCCTTCGAGCCAGCCCTGGCATAGGTGCTCGGACAGCACCTCCATGACCCGCCCGTCGGGCGAGAGGTGATCGTCGCTCTCAAGTGTCTCAGCCATCCAGACACGGTTGGTCGCCTCGAACACGCTACCCAGACGGTTTGAGGCCGTTTCGTCTGGCCCGAACACTCGGAAATTCCGCTCAGTCTCGTTGAGGCGCAGGACATCGCGCAGATAATCACCAAGCACCTTCGTCGCCTGCGCTTCCGTGGCGCCGGCGTGGCTGACGTCGACTGCGTAACTCCGAAAATCGGGAGTGTTCAATTCCTTGCGCAGGGCACCGCCGTTGGCGCGAGGATTGGCGCCCATGCGCCTTGACCCTCTCGGGGCAAGCGCCTTGAGTTCCGGTTTCAGCGCGCCCTTTTCGTCGAAGAGATCCGCCGGATTGTAGCTGCGTAGCCACTCTTCGAGGATCCCGCGGTGCCCCTCGTCTTCACGGCAATTGGCGACCGGCACCTGATGCGAGCGCCAGTGGTTCTCGACCATCTTACCGTCCACGATCTTCGGACCCGTCCATCCCTTGGGGCTGCGTAAAATAATCATCGGCCATCGCGGACGCTCGGATGATAAGGAAGCTTTCTCGCGGATCGCGGCCAGACGGTCAAAAATAGTGTCGAGCACTCCTGCCATCTGTTCGTGCATTCCAGCAGGCTCGCTGCCTTGGACAAAGAACGGCTCGTAGCCGTAGCCGATGAAGAGATGCTTCAGTTCGTCGTCGGAAAGTCGCGCAAGCACGGTCGGGTTGGCGATCTTGTAGCCGTTAAGATGCAGGATCGGCAGGACAGCGCCATCGCGGGCCGGATTGACAAACTTATTGGAATGCCACGCGGTCGCGAGCGGGCCGGTTTCGGCCTCACCGTCGCCGACCACGCAAGCGACAACCAGATCGGGATTGTCGAGTGCGGCTCCATAGGCATGCACCAGAGCGTAACCCAGTTCCCCGCCCTCGTGAATCGAGCCCGGCGTTTCTGGAGCAGCATGGCTTGGAATGCCGCCTGGAAAGGAAAACTGCCGGAACAACCGCTTCATACCTTCCTCATCTTCCCCGACCTCGGGGTAGATTTCGGAGTAAACTCCCTCCAACCAGGTGTTGGCTACCATACCGGGGCCGCCGTGCCCCGGGCCGCAGATGTAGAGGACATCCTCATCGCGAGCGGCGATGATCCGATTCAGGTGTGCATAGATGAAGTTCAGGCCTGGCGTCGTGCCCCAGTGACCAAGCAGGCGCGGTTTGACATGCTCCGCTTTCAGCGGTTCGCGGAGCAAGGGATTGTCCATGAGATAAATCTGACCGACGGACAGGTAATTGGCAGCACGCCAGTAGCGGTCGATGAGTGACAGATTCCCGGCTTCAAGCGCCATGAGCTTTTCCTCGCTTTAGCTAAATTCGGTCGGACGAAACTCAGGTCTCCGATGGGGCGCGGCAAGCATGCAGGTATCGGAACCACAAGTAACAGGATCGCCCCACGCTATAGGCTGACGCTTCAATGGTCAACGATTGATGACAGTCGTCGACGCGCCAAGTCCAGAAGTGGCTAGACCGACTGAGTACCAGTCCAGTCTGACCGTCTTGACGCAACTGCCAGCTATTTTAAACAGACCATTTTACTGTATTACACCGTATGCAGCGCAATACTTGCTTCGCGGAATTTTTCTAATGTGTTGAACAGCAGCGCACTCTTCACCGAGGCTGCTGTGCGGGGCGAGCCTACGAAGGCATAGCTCTCGAAGATAATTTGCCATCGGCGATGGAGCGGATGAGAACGCTCGGCTTCGGATCATTCAAGACACCCGGATGGCCATCATAAATAGCTAGGATCATTTGGCGGACCTGTTGCGGATCGCTGTCGACTGGAACGGAGAACGAAATCTCGACGCGGCCGAACGGCTCCCCCGATGTCATGTTGCGAATCGTTTTTGTAATCAGTTCGGAATTGGGAACGATCAGTGTTGACCTGTCCGAAATCTGGATCTCTGTCGAGCGAACGCTGATTTTCTTGGCGTCGCCTTCCTCATCGCCCAATCGGACGGTGTCCCCGATCTTCAATGGGCGTTCTGCCAGCAGGATCAGACCGGAAATGAAGTTTTGCGTGATGGCCTGCAAGCCGAAGCCAATACCAACTGATAGTGCACTGACGACGAGGGCGATGCGTTCCATGCCGATGCCAAGCGTGCTTATCGTCCACAATCCCACCAGGATAAAGCCCGCATACTTGAACATGGTGAGGACCGAGTTGCGAGCGCCTTTATCGAGCTCGGTCGCAGGTAGGTAAGTGTGCTCAAGCCATTTACGAGCGAGCCGGACCGCGCCTAGCGATACAGCAAGGACGAGCACGGCACGTATCAGGGCACCAAACTCGAATGTCATGCCAACGATCGTGATGCTGGACACGTCTCCTAGAGCAGATCCTGTTCAATCCGGGTCATATCCGGCTGCCCTGAAGTAGTTGGCGCATTCTGCCGGTGTAAAGCGGGGCATCAAAGCACCGACCGCGTCCCAGAGGGCATCGATCTTCCGCTCTGAACCGCGCCGGGTTTGCCGGAGGCCATTTCGTTTGAGTTATGCGGCCATGGCTGTTTCGTCCAGCATGGCGTAATACCGCTCTTCAGCTTCGGCTGGCGGTATATTCCCGATTGGCTCGAGAAGCCGTCGGTGGTTGAACCAGATGCCGTAATGGGGCTCGGCGGCATCGTCATCGTTCAGCAAGTTGTGAACGGGCAGTTGATCTTGTCGTTGGCCTTGGCGCGCGTAGCGTGTCGGCAGGGTTGTGCCATGAGGCACCCCCCAGTTCGGTTCGAAAACGAAGGGCAAGGACATGGATTATTTTATCGGCCTCGACGTCTCGCTGGCGAGCACCGCCATCTGCGTTCTAAATGCTCACGGAAAGGTGGTGAAGGAAACCAAAGTGGAGACCGAGCCGGAGGCGCTGGCTGCGTTTCTGCGGAGTTTGTCCGGGAACGTGATAGTGGTTGGGCTGGAGGCGGGTCCGCTGTCGCAATGGCTTCACAAGCCCCTGACGGAGGGCGGCTTCGAGATGGTGCTGATGGAAACGCGGCAGGTGAAGGGCGCGCTGCAGGCGATGCCGATCAAGACCGATCGCCGTGACGCCGAAGGTATAGCCCGGCTTTTGCAGATGGGCTGGTTCCGCCCCGTGCATTGCAAGTCGGTGTCGGCCCAGGAAATGCGGGCGCTGCTGACTGCGCGTAAGGCAATCCAGCAGTCGACCATCGATCTTGAATTGTCGCTGCGGGGCGTTCTGCGCAACTTCGGACTGAAGATAGGCCAGGTCGGCAAGGGGCGCTTCGAGGCCCGTATCCGCGAGCTGATCGAGGGCAATCCGATGCTTGAAGCCGCGGCGAACCCGATCCTGCGGGCTCGTATGGAGTTGCGTAATGAGCTGGCTAAACTGGAGAAACAACTGTGTGATCTGGCCAAGGCCGATTCCGTATGTCGTCTGATGATGAGCATGCCGGGCGTTGGAGCAATCGTTGCTTTGACAGTACGCTCTGCCATCGATGATCCAGAGCGCTTCCGCTCCTCGAAGGATGTCGGCCCCTGGGCCGGTTTGACACCGAGACGCAATCAGTCTGGTGAGCGTGATGTCGTCGGCCAGATCACGCTGGCAGGCGACGCTGGTCTCAGAACCGCTCTCTATCAGGCCGCCACGGTGATGCTGAATCGTGGCAAACCCAATTGGCTGACGGCCTGGGCGTGGAAGGTGGCACAGCGGCGTGGAAAGAAGCGCGCAACGATTGGCTTGGCACGACGTATCGGTGTGGTGTTGCACCGGATGTGGCGGGATGGAAAGGCGTTTCGATTCACCCGCGAGGCGACCACTATGGGTGCCGCAACGTAACTGCTCTTCATCACCGGAGCTTTACCAGGAAGGATTAACAGGCCGCGCGTGAAGCGCTGGATCTTCGAGGTCCCACGCCGGGACGCGGTGCCCGATGACGCCGATGGGTCGACTGTAGCCGGGGCGATGGCTCCGAGCACGCGAACCAGATGGGCGCGCGGGAACTGCTCTTGGACCAGGCATGGTGTGGCGGCCGTCGCGCCGACCACGGACGGAAGCACCATCCCGGCTCGGGAAGACACTTGGAAATCAGTTGCCACGTTCGCCGCAGCAACGTTCTAAAATTGGGACGTAGAACTGGATCGCGAGCGGTTAGCCGCATCGTGTTGTGTTCGTGTGGCCCCAGGGTACTTGACACCAACCGCCCCATTACGGAAGTCGACCCATTCAAGAGTGGCGAATTCCACTGTCTCGAAGCTCCTCCATGGTCCACGCCGATGGATAACCTCGGCCTTGTAAAGACCGTTGATCGTTTCGGCGAGGGCGTTGTCGTAACTGTCGCCGACGCTTCCGACGGAAGGCTCGATTCCAGCTTCTGCCAATCGCTCGGAATAGCGAATGGACACGTATTGAACGCCCCTGTCCGAGTGATGCACGAGGCCGCCGCCATGAGCGGGACGCCGATCATGAAGAGCCTGCTCCAGGGCATCGAGGACAAAGCCTGCATGCGCCGTCCGGCTCGCCCGCCATCCAACGATGCGACGAGCGAAGACGTCGATGACAAAGGCCACGTAGACGAACCCCTGCCAGGTGGCGAGTGGAGTAAGAAGCGCAGATGCGCTTCTCCTCCCCGAACCGTACGTGCACCTTTCAGCGCATACGGCTCTCTGTTCAAGCTTGGCCCATGGCCATAGCAACGTCATGGTAATGCGACGTGACGGT
>NZ_BAABTE010000009.1:0-167928 GCF_040371715.1 Brucella sp. NBRC 14130 | reverse complement strand
ATCCTGTCAGCGCCTCGTCTGCGGTGCCGGGCTTCTAGATCAGTCAAACCAACCTGTCAACCACTTTTTTCGAAGAAAATCACAAACTTAATCGAAGTTCTTTTCTTCTAACATCAACAAGACTCAAAGCCCCGTCAACGCCGCCAGCCTACCAACACCCAGCATCTCTGCCAGACACCTTCAACCAACCCCAAGGACGCATCAGCCTGCCGCTTGCGGCGCCGCCGCCCTCGTTGTGGCGCCATATAGACCCCACCAAACAAAACTGTCAACGCAGTTTCTCAAAAAAACAGGAATTTTCTTTCCACAGCCAATATGGTCCTTTTTAACCAAATTTCAACCGTGAAAAACTGGCGATTCGAACAGTTGCGACGATTCCGTGACGGCTGACATGACAATCGGGTGAATGAACATGAAGCCAATGCCTTATATTCTGGCGGTCGATGGCGGCGGCACCGGGTGCCGGGCGCTTCTCGCCGACCGCGATGGCGCGACCATGGGCCGGGGGACCAGCGGCCCCGCCAATATCGGCGCGGAGCCGGTCGCCGCGTTGGATAATATAAAGCGCGCGGCGAAGCAGGCCGTGCAGGACGCGGGGCTCGATGTCGCCATACTAAGAGAGACCTGCGCGGTGCTCGGGCTCGCGGGCGCAAATTCGTTTGCCGACAAGGACAGCATGGAACGCCAGTTCCCCTTTGGCCATGTGAAGATCGTTTCCGACGCGGTCAGCGCCCTGCAAGGCGCGCTCGGTCAGGACGACGGCGCTATCGTCATTCTCGGCACCGGTTCGGTCTTCGTCAAAAGGGAACGGGGCGCCTTCGAGATTGTCGGCGGACGCGGCTTCATGCTGAGCGACCACGCGGGTGGCGCGCGGCTTGGGCGGGAACTTCTCGAAGAAACGCTGCTCGCACTGGATGGAATGGCGGAGCGTACGGCACTTGTCGACGCCGTGCTGGCGCGGTTCAACGGCGAGCTTCGCCAGATCATCGCCTTCTCGCGCAAGGCAACAGCCGCCGACTACGCCGCCTTCGCTCCCCTCGTTTTCAACCACGCCCATGCGGGCGATCCGCTCGGCAATTCGATCCTGCAACGCGCCTGCTCTTATATTGCACGCGGTCTGGAGCGGCTCGACACGGAAAGGCTTGGCCGGTTCAGCCTGACCGGAGGCCTAGCCTCTTCTTATGCAGCACTGCCCTTCCTGCCGTATCGGGGACTCTATCGGCCCGCACTTGGCGACGCATTGCAAGGCGCATTATCGCTCGCATTGCTGGAGAACGGGCAGGATCCACACCGTTGTATCGACGCATAGCGCTTTCAGGAAATCGATTCCGGTTTCGTCCCGAAGCTGCGGCGGCAAAAAGACTTGTCGCAGCCGGGTTTAGCGCCTAACTTCCAAGGAGCAGGCTTTGGCCTGATGTTGCGAACGGCGCCGGTTTTGGCTGGCGGCGTGTGTTGCGTATTCTTTTCGTGCATTTCCGGACAAAGCCGGTTTCGGTACTTCGAGGAAATGCCCCACAGGGGTGGCATGCTGACCAAAAAGGGCAAATATGGCCTGAAAGCCATGGTACATCTGGCGGGCGTTACCGATGGACAGCTGGTTTCCGCCAGCGAGATCGCCGAAAAGCACCATATACCGCGCAAGTTTCTCGACAATATTTTCACTGAGCTTCGCAATGCCGGTTTCGTTCTAAGCCGCAAAGGCAAGGGCGGCGGCTTCTGCCTCGCCCGCCCGGCCAACGAGATCGCCATCGGCAATATCATCCGTGCGCTTGACGGCGCGCTTGCGCCTATCGCCTGCGCCAGCAAGACCGACTATCGCCCCTGCGACGATTGCGATGAGGACGAATGCGAAGTGCGCCAGATGATGCTGGATGTGCGCGAAGCCATCGCCAGCGTTCTGGATCACCGAACGCTGGCCGACAGCAGGGCTCTGGATATGGAGCACGCCCCCAAAAGCGGGAACCTGCTTTGGGATTAGGCTTGCGTAGAAACAAAAGACAGAGCGGTTTCAGACGCCCCGATTCAATGGGAACCGCTCTGGAATCGCTGGCCAAACAGGCTCAGGCGGGCGACCAGTTCGGGAACGGATCGTTCAGGCCGGACCAGCGCTCCGGCACGAAGTCTTCTTCCTCAAGCAGACACTGGTCCAGCTCATCGATGAGCGCGTCTTCCTGCATCGGATCGACGCCGATGAACACGATTTCCTGACGCCGGTCACCCCATGTCTTATGGAAATATGGTTCCATGGCGCGCTGCCATTCGGGTTCCGCCGGCCAGTACTGCTTTGGCACGGACGACCACCAGCGACCCCTTTTGCCGGTGCGCACCAAGGCGCCAGCCTGACTGATTTCGCCTACGAAATCCGGTCTGGTCGCCAGCCAGAAGAAGCCCTTCGCCCGCACGACGCCCGGCCAGCCCTTATCGATGAACGACTGGAATCGTCCGGGATCGAAGGGGCGCCGCGCGCGATAGACGAAGGAGCGGACGCCATATTCCTCGGTCTCGGGCGTGTGCGCGGCGAAGCCGTGGAGTTCCTTGTACCAGAGCGGATGCTCATGCGCCTTGTTGAAGTCGAAGAGCTTCGTGTCCAGTATGGCGTCGAGCGGCACTTCGCCGAAATCAGCTTCCTCGATGCGGGCATCGGGATTGAGCGAACGGATGACCTTGTGGGCGAGATCACGCTCCTCTCGCGAAGCCGTCGATATCTTGTTCAGCACGACGACGTCGGCGAACTCGATCTGTTCGACCAGCAGGTCGACGAGCGTGCGCTCGTCCTCCACGCCGAGGGATTCGCCGCGATCGCGCAGAAAGTCGCTCGACGCATAATCCTTCAGCAGATTGGCGGCATCGACAACCGTCACCATCGTATCGAGCCGGGCGACATCGGAAAGGCTGTTGCCCTTCTCGTCGCGAAATTCGAACGTGGCGGCGACCGGCAAGGGCTCGGCTATGCCGGTCGATTCGATCAGCAGATAATCGAAACGTCCCTGAGCTGCCAGTTGTGAGACCTCCTTCAGGAGATCATCGCGCAAGGTGCAGCAGATGCAGCCATTGGTCATTTCGACCAGCTGCTCATCCGTGCGGGACAGATTGGCGCCGCCCTCCCGAACGAGGGCGGCATCGATGTTCACTTCGCTCATATCATTGACGATCACCGCAACGCGGCGGTTCTCGCGATTGTTGAGCACGTGGTTGAGCAACGTCGTCTTTCCGGCTCCAAGAAAGCCGGACAGGACCGTAACGGGCAGTCTCTTTCGCATGACTCCGTTCCTTGATGACAGGGTGGGATCAATCGTGGTGATGGTGATCGAGATTGAAGGTCAGCGTGGTGAAATAGCTGAGCTTGTCGGCTTCCTTTGAATCGGAAAGCGGGCTGGAATAGGCAGCCCCGACGACATTGAGACCCGCATTGCGAATCCTGATCCTGGCAATGCCCTCCGCATCGGTCTTCACGGGTGCCGCATGGCTGTCATTGACATAGTCCGCCGCGACTTCCACGTCTTCGACCGGCTTTCCGTCAACCAGAACCTGCACGGGCAGTTCGTTGCCCGCCTGCAAAATCGTCGGGTCCATCAGCGGCACGATTTCAAACGGCAGGCCCTGCGGCTCGGGCTTTTTGCGCAGATGGTCGAGAATGGCGACGGCGAACTTCCGGCTCTGGCTGGACTGTTTTGCGCCCGGCACTTCCGATTTCGGCTTGTTGACCCACTTGCCGTCCGGCCCCTCGGCCCAGAAGCCATTATCGAAGACGCTGCTGACCACGACCGCATCCCCGGGCACACCGAGCAGGGCATGATCTTCCTGCCGCCTGATCTCAACGGCGAGTTCCTTGCCGTCCACATCCCGGGCAGTGACCGTCTTCAGCTTCTGCGGATCATAGGCCTCGTCGCTCGCGCCGTGACCGTAAACAACAGCCTGCGTGCCATGACGCTCGGCAATCCAGATGCCATGCGCACCTGCAACCGCAGGAGCGAGAAAGACCATAACGGCACCAGCGTGAAGCGTCCTCAAAAAGCTGCGCATTCATTTCTCCTTTATGTTATATCGTAACAATCTTGGCGGTGAAAATGGGCGGGGAAGCCGCCCTGAAATGTCCCGGAAAACCCGGAGCGCGTTTCGATCGGATTGAATCAGATCGACGCTCCAGCCCCTTCTGCGTGGAGCAACATCTTGTCGACCCTCGTTTCGCTCCGGTCGGATCATGCTCCAGAGCGGTTCCGTTCAAACGCAATCGCGGAATCCCTACGCACTTTATGAAAATGCTCCAGACGGTCTGGGTTTGACGCGCTTTCAGGCGAAGGGGCGAAGCCTTTTCCGGTTTTGGTTCGTGAGTGCCGGGCTGTCGATAGTTGCAGCCCGGCACATTTGCAGCCGCGTTCTGAACGCGCGTGCATCCAGCAAAGGGAAGCGGCTGCGACTGTTATTTCGACAGGCAGGTTTTAAGCGAATCCGCCAGATTGCGGATAAGCTGCGGGTAGAGATCCGGCCCGTCCTTCAGTTCCGCGCCCAGAGGATCGAGAATACCGGTTCTGGCCTCGGGCCCGTCGATAACCGTCTTTACCAGCTTCGGCTCGAATTGCGGTTCGGAGAACACACAGGTTGCGCCAAGCGACTTGATCTTGTCGTGGATTTCCTTGATGCGCGCTGCGCCCGGCGCCTTTTCAGGGCTGACCGTGATCGACCCGGCGGCCTTCACACCGAAGCGATTTTCGAAATACTGGTAGGCGTCATGGAAGACGATGAAGGGCTTGTCTTTGACCGGCTCCAGTTCGCTCGCGATTTCCCTGGTCAGAGCGTCGATCTTCTCGCCATAGTCCCTGGCGTTCTTTTCATATTGCTCGGCATGTTCCGGGTCGCTTGCGCCCAGCGTCTTCGCAATATCCGTTGCCAGAACCTTTCCGTTCTGCGGGTCGAGCCAGAAATGCAGGTCATATTCGCCATGGCCGTGGTCATGATCATGCCCGGCTTCGGAAGCTTCCGCGGCATGATCGTGCTTCTTGTCATCATGGCCATGGTCATGACCTTCATGCCCGTGGTCATGCGCTTCAAAAGGACCGCCTTCACGGAACTTCAGCCGGGTGAGGCCGTCCGCATCGCCAAGCGCGACGACCTTCGCGCCCTCGCCCAGCGTATCGATCGGCTTGTCGAGGAAGGTTTCCATCGACGGCCCGGCCCAGAAGATCACCTTGGCGTGCTCGATTGCCTCGGCATCGGAAGGCTTGAGGCTGTAGACATGCTCCGAACCCGCCCCCTGCACGATCAGCTTCGGCTCGCCCACGCCCTGCATGACTGCCGACACGATAGAATGGAGCGGCTTGATTGATACCACAACGCCTTCGCGCTCTGCGGCAAGCGAGATATTCGTCGCACCAGCAAGGAAAGCCGAGGCGAGAAGAAGGGAGCGGAAGTGTTTCATGGTCTCTCTCTTGTGCGGTTGGGAAAGGATACCATATTCAAGTGATATGTTATTCTATTACGTCTGTTGCGTTATGCTATAACGTCTGTCATAAGGTGAGGCAACCCCCATTTTTGCAAAAATCGCAACCGGGGTGGCGCAACGAAAAGACACTGAGAAAAGCCCGGAACAGATGAGCAGGAAGACCGCCCTCCCCGTCCAAAAGGCGCGGGAAACCTTGATCGAACTGAAGGACGCCGGCGTTTATCGCGACGGGCGCTGGCTCGTGCGCAATGTCGGCCTGAGCGTCGAGCGCGGGGAGATCGTGACCCTGATCGGGCCGAATGGCGCGGGCAAGAGCACCGCCGCCAAGATGGCGCTACGCATCCTGAAGCCCGACGAGGGCAGCGTGACCCACATGCCTGGACTGCGCATCGGCTATGTGCCGCAGAAGATAAATATCGACCGCACGCTGCCGCTTTCGGTCGAGCGCCTGATGACGCTGACAGGACCTCTCTCACGCAAGGATATTGAGACGGCATTGGAAGTGGTCGGCATTCCGCATCTTGCAAAGGCCGAGATCGCCAACCTGTCGGGCGGCGAATTCCAGCGGGCGCTGATGGCGCGCGCGCTGGCCCGCAAGCCGGACCTCATGGTGCTGGACGAGCCGGTGCAGGGCGTCGATTTTTCCGGCGAGGCTGCGCTCTACGAGCTGATCGCGAAACTGCGCGACGATACGGGCTGCGGCGTTCTTTTGATTTCGCACGACCTGCATCTCGTCATGGCGGCGACCGACCGCGTCATCTGCCTCAACGGCCATGTGTGCTGCAGCGGGACGCCGCGCGATGTGACGGCGAGCCCTGAATATATGCGCCTGTTCGGCAGCCGCGCCGTCGGGCCGCTTGCCGTTTATGAGCATCACCACGATCACACGCATCTGCCCGACGGGCGCGTGCTTCATGCCGACGGTTCCGTGACCGATCACTGCCATGCCGATGACGGCCATCATCATGAGCACGAGCACGAGCATGACCACCATCATCACGAAGGGAGCGCGCCCCGTGCTTGACGATTTCTTCACCCGCGCCATCATCGCCGGTGTCGGACTGGCGCTCACCACCGGGCCGCTTGGCTGCTTCATCGTGTGGCGGCGCATGGCCTATTTCGGGGATACGATGGCGCATTCCGCCCTGCTCGGCGTGGCGCTGGCACTTGTTTTCGACATCAATCTGATGATCGGCGTGTTTGCCGTCGCCGTGGCGATTTCCGCCATTCTGCTGCTTTTGCAGCGCCGCCATACATTGTCGGCGGATTCGCTCCTCGGCATCCTGTCCCATGCCACCCTGTCGCTTGGCCTCGTCCTCGTCGCCTTCATGACATGGGTGCGCGTCGATCTGCTGTCCTTCCTGTTCGGCGACATTCTGGCCGTCTCGCGCATGGATATCGTCTTCATCTATGGCGGCGGCGTGTTCGTGCTGGCGGTTCTGGCCTGGCTGTGGCGTCCCTTCCTCGCCGCCACCGTCAGCGAGGACATTGCCCGCGCCGAGGGCATGAACCCCGCCCTGTCGCGTATCGTTTTCATGCTGCTTCTGGCCATCGTCATCGCCATTGCGATGAAGATCGTCGGAATCCTATTGATAACCTCGCTGCTGATCATACCGGCAGCGACCGCACGCCGCTTTGCCTCCACGCCCGAGCAGATGGCCATCCTCGCCTCGCTGATCGGCGCGGCAGGCGTCATCGGCGGACTTTATGGCTCCATTCATTTCGACACGCCCTCCGGCCCGTCCATCGTGGTCGCGGCGCTTGCCATTTTCATTTTGAGCCTGTTACCCCTACATAAGAGGGAACAAGCATCACCGAAACGGATCGCTGGACAATGAGCACCCATCACCATCATCACGCCCCGCAGGACCTGACCCGCAATCAGACACTGGTTTTCGACGTGCTGTCCAAGGCGGAAGGCCCGCTCAGCGCCTATACGATCCTGGACCAGCTGCGCGATGACGGTTTCCGCGCGCCGCTGCAAGTCTATCGCGCGCTGGAAAAGCTGCTCGACTACGGGCTGATCCATCGGCTCGAAAGCCTCAACGCCTTCGTTGCCTGCGCGCATCCGCAATGCCACCAGCAGGGTCTGGTGGCTTTCGCCATTTGCGAGAAATGCGGTCAGGTGACGGAGTTTTCCGACGCGGCGATCGAAAATCTCGTCAGCGCATGGAGCCTGCAGAACGGCTTCAAGTCGAGCAAGACGACACTGGAGCTGCGCGGCCTCTGCGAAGCCTGCGGGGATCACTGAACAGCTACGAACCTGTTCAAGGTAACCATG
Organism: Brucella sp. NBRC 14130; assembly: GCF_040371715.1. NCBI lineage: Bacteria > Pseudomonadati > Pseudomonadota > Alphaproteobacteria > Hyphomicrobiales > Brucellaceae > Brucella > Brucella sp. NBRC 14130. The sequence goes on along the minus strand of NZ_BAABTE010000009.1, from coordinate 160,207 downwards.
TCCGAAGGTTCCCGGTTTAAAAAGTAACGCATCGGCAATCGAAACCTGCTAGATTGCTCTCCTGAAACTGCGCATCGAGCTTTCTGAAAATCCTTTCCGATTTTCAGGCCGATGCCGGAGGGGAAAAGCAGGTAAGATTTCGATATGGCACGGGTTAAGCCATCCCATGAACGTCGCAGGGAAGAGAGGCAGCGAACAAGGCTGCGCTCCGGCAAGATCGTGGGCCTCGACGGGCGGTTTATCATCGAATGCCAGTTCAGCGATATCGCGCCCCATGGCGCCAAGCTCAGAACCGTGGAAGTCCCCACTCTGCCCGAGCGTTTCTGGCTGTTCGACGATTATTACGGCCGCGCGCTTCTGGCCCGCGTCGCCTGGCGCAATGGCCGTGAAATGGGTGTGGAACTCGTATCCGACCCGGCAGTCACGCCGCTGGACGAAGAACGCCTCGCCCAGCTTTCAGGAAAATATTATTCGCTGTGACTGACAGGCTGCGCGGCTGCCTGCTTTTCAGGAACCTGCTTTTCGGGGGCCTGTTTCCCCGGCGCGGTCGGCGTCGGCGCGCCGCGCATGTTCATGGCGCGGATTTCCTCGGCTGAAATATAGTTGAACTGCTCGACCAATAGGTCCTTGATGACCGGCTCTGGAAACCGCGCATTGAGATCGGCGATGATCGAGGCGCGCACATCCTCGAAGCTCACCTTTTCAACCTCTTTCGTATCCGAATAGCTGCCATAGAACTTGCGGAAGATTTCATCGCTGATGAAGAATTCGAGCGGCACGCTGAGCTTCTTGCGAACGTTCGAATCGATCGTATAGACGAGCTGCGTCACCACATAACCGGCAACGCCGCCGTTCGAGAGGATCGGCACGCTCATCACATCCGTCTTCACGTAGTCCACGCCTCCAAACCCGCCGACCGCGGCCTGCGCCCCATCCGGGGATGAGGCGTTCTGGCGAACCGCGAAGAAAAGCGAGCCGAAAGCGACGGCGCAGATCCACAGGCCGATGGCAATGATGCGGATCATCGTGCGTGACCGAGCCTCGCGCTCTGCATGGAATAGGTGCCGTCGGCTTCCTGCGTTTCCAGCGCACCCCGAATGAGGTCGGCCAGCTCGCCGACAGCCCGCAGATGCAGTTGCAGCGCTTCGCAGTTTTTCTCAAGCTTGTGCTTCAGGCTGTCGAGCAGTGGCTGAAGCGGCTTCATCGTCGCCGGTTCGGCAGCGCCGGCCGCCTTCTTGATCGCCTTGTTGAAATCATAGAGCCCGCGGCTCTTGCGTGCGTTGATTTCCGCAAGATCGGGGTTGCCGCCTTCCAGCAGAAGGCGCGTCTCCGTATCGATGACGTCTTCCAGACGCTGGATCGCCCGCACGACCGGCTTCAATGCTGGGTTCTCGGCCGGCTCCTCTGCCAGCGCCTGACCGGGTTCGCTCGTCACGGCGACGATCAGCGAATCCTCTGGCAGGCTGTTTTCAGAGCTTGTCTCGGTCATTTCGGGGGTCCTCAATTATGACGCTTGTCGTTACGGGCCAATCAGCCGCGCGCGCTGTCCGTGTCGCTATCTTTGTGTGGAACAGTTCCGGTGAAACGCAGTCCTCGGAACGGTTCTATCTCTCTATTTTCCCGCATGTCTTCATCCCGAAACCGGTTCCCCCTTTCGGGAGACATGCTCCAGCTGCTTTTGAATGAGCTTGCGTTCGAAACCATGCACGATGTCCTTCGAAACGGCGTTTTCGCTCAGTTCTCCTCCCAGATTATTGATCACGTCTCCCAACGCTACCGTTGTCGGTGCTTCTGGCCGCGCGTTGCGCGCCGCCTGTTCCTCAAGCAACCTGGCAATGCCGACACCGCCGCCATCCGCCATCTTGTTTGCCATGGCTTCCGCCATCATGGACTTCCAGTATTCACCGGCGATCCCCTTCCCGAAGGTCGCCGTCGTGTCACTGGTAAACATCGACTGCACGAAGGATTGCAGCATGAAGGCCTCGAACTTGCGATAGGCCGGGCTGGCCGCATTCTGCGCATCCGGCCGCACGCTGACGCCCGCCGCAAGACTGTCGGAAAAGCTGGCGAAATTGTCCCGCGTCAGGCCACCGGCAGCCGAGGCCACCATGGTTCCCGGTGCCGACGGCGCTTTCAACCGTTCCGCCGCCATGCGATAGGCTTTCGGATCGGCGGCGCGCGCCACGTCCATCACCAGATCTGACGGCGGGTTGATCGCCATGCAAGACACTCCCTCTTCTGTTGATTGCACCATAACGGGTCAAACTTGACTGAAACTTGTGCGTGCGTTCAGCCTCGTTTTTGCGCTCAATCAGGGCCTTGCGACCGGTTTGTCGTTTTCCGGCTAATAAATTCCTCGATAAGGCTGGAAAGTTCGCGCCGTTCGCGCTCGTTTCTGGTGTCCGTCAGGCGATCCTCCAGCAATTCGACACGCCGCCGTTCCTGCAACAGGGCCTTGCGCTGCGCCTGAAGACGCTGCTCAAGCTGCTGCGATTCGGCTGCGTTGTTGCCGAGGCGCCTGATAAGCAGCGAGGGATCGATACTGAGCGCATCGCCATCATAGCGACGATCCTGCATGGCGATCAGCGCCTCGCGCTCCTCATCCAGCGCGCCCTTGCGCGCATTGGCTGCGGCAAGCGCCTGTTCAAGCCGGGCGCTGCCAAGCTTTTGCAGTTCAATGAGCTTCTTCAGATTGCGCGGATTGGTCATCGCGGCCCTCAGAACAATTCACGCAGCTGCGTGGCAGTTTCATTGGTGAAGAAGCGCAGCAGTTCCGGCAGGATGAAATAGACCACCAGCAGCCCTCCCCCCAACACGAACGGCATCGACACGAAGTAGACGGGTATGGTTGGCGTCAGCTTGTTCACCAGACCGATGGCGAAATTGACGAGGATGGCAAAGACGATGAAGGGCGCTGCAATGCGCAGCGTCGCCAGAAATGCCCCCGAAAGCGCATCGGTGAAGTCGATCATCACTGCATCGGGACGAAACTGCCCATCCACCGGAATGGCCACATAGGAATTGAGCAGCGCCCGGAAGATTTCCAGATGCATGTCGGTGATGAAGAACAGGAACAGAGCGCTGAAGGTAACGATCGTCGCCAATGTCGCCTGCGGTTCGCTTTCCGTGATGGCATCGGAGGGAGAGCCGGAATAGCCGATGGAAACGGCCATCGTGCTTGCCATGAATTGCAGCGCCCAGAAATAGATATGCGCCAGAATGCCGATGACCGCGCCGATGAATATTTCGCTCGCCATCAGGCGGAACAGGGTCCAGGGCTGCCCGGCATCGACAACGGTGACGATGCGTTGCAGCACGAGGGGCAGAACCGCGAACGAACAGGCGAGCGCGATGAACAGCCTGACCTGCAGGGGAATGCGCGCGCTCGAAAGTCCCGGCATCAGCATCAGGCACGCGCCGATGCGGCAGAACGCCAGAACGGCGGCCAGGATGATCTCGTTAAGCGGCAATTGCGCGACAGGCACTCAGGGCCCTTTCATCGTATGTAGCAATAATTAGTCCCCTCGTCCTTCGAGACGCCAGGCCTCGACAAGCTCGGCATGGCTCCTCAGGATGAGGGTGTGGGCGCTAGAACTCTTTCCTCATCCTGAGGACGTGCCCTGAGCGCGGGCAGGGCGTCTCCAACCCTCGCTCCCCTCATCCTGAGGAGGTGCCCTGAGCGCAGCGAAGGGGACCGTCTCGAAGGATCGAAGGATCGAGAGACCGAAGTACCGACCGGTCGGGAACTACGAAATCGCGCCAAGTGACTTCACCTCCACGCCCCGGGCGATTTCGACATGGGAGAGCACCGGCAGGGTGGCGAATAGGCGCTCGATGATCATGCGGATATATGGCCGCGCTTCCGGCGAGGACACCAGCACGAAGCGCTCGCCATTGTCGAAATGCTTGCGGATGACGGCGGAAGCCTCGGTGCCGAACTGTTCCAGCAGGCGCGGATCGATGTCGAATTCGACGATCTCGCCCTTGGCGTCACGCTTGAGGCTCTGGTGGAAGACCAGATCCCAGCGGTTGCCGAGACGCAGAACGTTCAGCACGCCATTGTCGGAAAGATCGCCGCAAATCTGCTGCGCCATGCGCATGCGCACATGCTCCACGATCATTTCCGGACGGCGGACGAGCGGCGCGATTTCCGCGATGGCTTCGAGGATCAGGTGCAGGTTGCGGATGGAAATGCGCTCGGCGAGCAGCAGTTTCAGCACCGCCTGCAAGCCCGAATAGGAAATATGCGTCGGGCAGATATCTTCCAGAAGCTTGCGATATTCAGAGCCCAGACGATCCAGCAGGATGCGCATGTCCTTGTAGGATAGAAGCTGGGCGAGATTGTTGCGGACGATTTCGCTCAGATGCGTCAGCAGGACGGAGAGATTGTCCACGGTCATGTAACCATCGCGGCGCAGATCAGCCGCGAAGGTTTCCGGCACCGAATAGGCGCGCATGCCGAAGGCCGGCTCGCGCACTTCTTCGCCCGGAATGGACGGGATCGGGCGCTCGCCCAGCACGACGAGCGTTTCGCCGACGCGCAGCTCATGGCTGGCGACCGCCGTGCCGTGTATCTTGATGCGATAGCTTTTCGGTGGCAGCGCAATATCGTCCGTCACCTTGATTTCGGGAATGACGAAGCCGTATTCCTGCGCGAACTTGCGGCGCATCTTGTTGACGCGGTGCGCCAGTTCCTGCTGCGAGGCGATCAGGCGGGCGGAAAGCTGCTTGCCGAGGCAAAGCTCGATCTGGTTGGTTTCCAGCGACGCCTTGACCGAGTTGCGCTCCTGCTCTTCCGCCTCGCGCTGCTTCTTGTCGGCTTCGCTGGCTTCCGCCTCGCGCTGGCGCGCCTGACGGCGCGGCACGGCAATGCCGACAAAGGCCATTGCGCCGCCCAGCATGAAGAACGGGAAGGCTGGCAGGCCCGGCATGATGCCGAGGACGAAAAGCAGCATCGCCGCGACCAGAAGCGCCTTCGGATAGGCGCCGAGCTGGCCGAAGATCGCCTGGTCGGCGGAGCCGCGCGTGCCGCCCTTCGACACCAGAAGACCGGCGGCGAGCGAGACGATCAGGGCCGGAATCTGCGTGACCAGACCGTCGCCGACCGACAGTTTGGTGAAGACGTCGGCGGCGTGCGCGATGTCCATGTCGTGGCGCGTGGCGCCGATGATGATGCCGCCGAAAATATTGACGGCGGTGATGATGAGACCCGCAATCGCATCGCCGCGCACGAATTTCGAAGCACCGTCCATGGAGCCGAAGAAGGAGCTTTCCTCTTCCAGCTCGCGGCGGCGGCGCTGCGCTTCCTTTTCATCGATCAGGCCGGACGAAAGGTCGGCATCGATGGCCATCTGCTTGCCGGGAATGGCGTCGAGGGTAAAGCGCGCGCCCACTTCCGCGATACGCGTCGCACCCTTGGTGATGACCAGGAAGTTGACGATGATCAGGATGCAGAAGACCACCAGACCGATGACGAAATCACCGCCCATCACGAATTGGGAGAAGCCGTGGATCACATGACCGGCGGCGAGATAGCCTTCATTGCCGTGGGTCAGGATCACGCGCGTCGTCGCGATGTTCAGCGACAATCGCATCATGGTGGCGATCAGCAGCACCGTCGGAAAGGCGGAAAAATCGAGCGGGCGCTGAATCCACAGCGCCACCATCAGGATCAGGACCGAAAAGGCAATCGAGAATGCCAGCCCGATATCCAGCACCACCGCCGGGACAGGCAGGAAAAGCACCGTCAGGATGATGATGATGCCAACCGCCAGACCCATGTCGCTGCCGGTCAGAAATCCGCCTTTTATGAAGGGTTTAGCCGCTGCCTGCTGCACGTCCGTCTCCTGTTTGCGGAGGGACCTTAGCTTGCGAAGCTTGCGCGAAGGCTACCAAGGCGCAACGAAAACTGCGCAGCGGTTTTCGGGCCGGATGCTTACTAAAACAATCAGCTAGAACCCCTTCTCGATGCGCGAATATGCGAGCAGCGTGAACGAGTTGATCTGCGCGCCGACGAAAGGCGCGGTCAGGGCCAGCACGACGAAGATGACGATGATCTTCGGCACGAAGGTCAGGGTCATTTCCTGAATCTGGGTCAGCGCCTGGAAAAGCGCGATGCCGATGCCTGCCAGCATCGCGGCAAGCACCGCCGGGCCGCTTGCCATAAGCACGGTCCAGATCGCGGAATTGACGATATCGAGCGCGTCGGCCTCGTTCACCGCATCATGTCCTAGCTGATCTTGACGCCTGCGCCGATCATCAGCGTCTTGCCGTCTTCCAGTTCGGCCAGCATGCCGTTGGACTGGATGGTGACGGATTTCACGACGCCGGATATGCTGCCATCGGCATTGGTCAGCGTGCGGCCGATCCAGCCTTCGGCCTGCGTCAGCGACGTATTGGCGATCAGCGTTTCAAGCTTGCTGTTCATCTGCACGGCCTGTTCGACATTGGAGAAGGTCGCAAGCTGCGAGACATATTGCGTCGCGTCCATCGGCTGCGTCGGGTCCTGGTTCTGCATCTGCGTCACCAGAAGTTTCAGGAAGGAATTGTAGTCGACGCTTGCCTTGTTGGCCGCCGAATTGCTGTTGTTCGGCGTATTGTTGTTCGTCGTGTTCGTGCCGACCGGCGGTGTCGTGGTCATCGGTTTGCCTCTGCGGATTTCCGGATTGCAGCCACGGGCGAAGCCGGGGCTTCAAGGCCCATCAGTTCGGCCTCGCGTGGATATTGCGCGCGAATGGTCTTGAGCGCCTCGAAAACGCGCCCGTTATGCACCAGCTCGTCGACCAGCTTCAGCGCATTCAGGATTTCCACATCCTTGAACGTGGAGAACATGCCCCTCAGCATCTGCGCGAAGGTGGCGTGGGCCTGTTCGCGCATGGCCGGTTCGATCAGCATCATCTGCGCGGCGAAATAAAGCTGGCGCAGCGGCGTGGTCGTGTCTTCGGGCTGGAGAACGTGGTTTTCCAGAAGGAAGGTGGCGTCGTTCAGAAGCTCGAGCGAGACCTTGCGGTCGGCCTTCAGCACTGCACCATTGATAAAGATGCGTTCGCCCGCGCGCAGCGAAAGGCGAATGGCCGGTTTTCCGTTGGGAGCCATTTCAAAGTCCGTCCCGGATCGACTGGGTGATCTCGATCAGCGTGGCGTAATCATTGCTTTCGCCCTGACGGATGCGCTCGATTTCCTTCAGCACGAAAATGCCGACGGAAATGATCGCCGCCTTCAGTTCCTTCGGCAGCACGTTTTCCTCAGACCCCAGATCGTCGATGATCGTGGTCCAGAGCTTCGTGGTGAAATAGGTCGCGTCGATCCCCTCGCGCGAGCCGCTGCCGTTTTCCTTCGCCAGTTCGAGCATTGCGATGGAACGGTCGAACAGCGCCCGCTCCCGTTCCCTGGCGCTCGCCATATCGTCAGTCATGACATCTTCGTAGCGCATCTGATACATGGTTTTCTCCGTCTATCAGTCCGGACGGGCTCGCATCATGCTGCGTCCGTCCTGATCATCCCGACTATCTGAGATAGTTGAGCAGGCTCATATTCTGCAGCTGAACCGTCAGCGAATAGGAAGTCTCGATCTGCGTCTTCAAAGCGTTGACGCGGGTCGCCGCCTCGTAAGGGTCGACTTCCTCGAGATTGAGCACCGACTGGTTCAGAATCTTCTGCTGCGCCACGATACGCGTCGTCGCCGCCTGCGTGCGCGACTGCGCCAGACCGAGCGTCGTCTGTTCCGACGTCGTTTCGGTGATCGCCGTCGTCGTGGTCTGCATGGCCTTTCCAGTCAGGGCTTCGAAAGCCTGGCTGTTGAGGCCGATGGTTGCGAATTCGGCGACCATGACCGCCGACATGATCGTCCTGCGGAAGCCGTCGGCATTGGCCGAGATCGATGTATCGGCGGTTTCGGTGGGCGAGATGCGGCTCTTGATCACCGTGTCCGATGCATCCGACCAGTTCGCGGCCCAGTTGGCATCGTTGAACTCCTCGGCGAAATCGCCGTCGAGAAAGGCCGTCATCTCGTCGCCGGTGACGTTCGCCACCTGCGGATCGTCGATGGCGAAGCCGAAATGGTTCTGGAAGGCCTGGCGCACGGCGGTCTGCGCGGCGCTGCCTTCGGTATAATCGGCAACCGGCTTCACATCGGTGTTCACACCGGCGAAGATATATTCGCCGTTATAGCTGGTGTTGAGCAGGCCGGTGACGGAGTTGAGAATAGACTTTGCCGACTTGGCAATCGTGGCGGCACTTTCGGCGGTATTGTTGGCGCCCGTCAGGTCGCCCAGAAAGTTCTGCGTGTTCTCGATGATCGTGCCGGCAGCGGTCTGCGTGGCATTCATGCGCTGCTGCACCAGCTTGTTCATGTCCGTCAGCACGCTCAGCCGGTCATATTCCTTGCGCAGGGACACGGTCTGCCCGGATTTCGAGCCCAGCGAAAGCCCGACATCGAACACGGTTCCCGTGGTCGCTTCCTGTTGGGCTTTCAGCATCTCGGCCTTGTTCTTCGCGACCATGGCCCGGAGGGCTGACGTTGCGCCATAGGTGGAAATCGATTGCGCTTTCATTGGCCTCACACCGCGTTGAGAAGATCGTCGAGCATTGCGCTGATCGTGGTCAGCACCCGGCTCGATGCCTGATAGGAATGTTCAAGATCGAGAAGCAGCGCCATTTCGGTGTCCATGTCGACGCCGTTGGCGTTGGAGAGGGCTGCGTCTGCCTGGGTGGCAACCGTCGCATTATAGGAGAATTCGCTGTTGGCCTTCTGGCGCTTGCCTTCAAGCCAGCTGATGGATGACGCGCTGTAGTCCATCAGGCTGGAGCTGGCCGAAAGACCTGTTGCCGGATCGAACGTCATCGGCTCCGAGAAGGCTTCGTTGAGCGCCCGCAGGCGCTCGCTGAAACCGGCTGCGCCTTCGCTATTATATTTGTAATCGGGCCCGTTGGCCCCGCCGTCACGCAGCAAGAGCGCGCTGCCCCCCTCGGAGGCAACGAAAGCCGAAGACACCTTGATGCTGCCTGCAATGCCCGCCGACACACCTGCGCCCGGAACATCCGGCGATCCGGCCCAGCTGAACAGACCCGTCTTGTCGGCGCCGACGCCGGTCTGGTCGCTTTCGGCAAACATCGTCACCAGATTGCGCGCGATCTCGTCAAGCTGCATCTGGTATTGCGGGGCGATCTGGTCGCGCAGTTGCAGCAAGCCGCTGAGACGGCCTGTTCCATAAGGCTGGTCGAATGTTTCGTGATTGAGCGGAACCCCATCCACCAGCACCGCCTTGCCGGAAATACCCGGCGCCAGCACCGTCGACTGCTCGAAGCTGACCTTGCGCGCCGTCGTTTCGAAAAGCGTCACGCCGTTTTCGGCAAAGATCACCATGTCATTGTCGCCGCGCATCATGGTGGTGATGCCGATCTCGCCGGAAAGCTGCTTCAGGATCGCATCGCGCTGATCCATATAGTCGGACACATCGCGATTGGCGCGCGTGCCGCCGACGATCTCCTGATTGACCTTCTCGAACTTGGCCAGAAGATCATTGATGCTGGCGACGGAATCCGCGATTTCCCGGTCAGCATCGTTGCGCAGCGACTGGATCTGCTTCGTTCCGGCATTGAGCGCATTGGCGAGCGACTGCGCCGTCGACACCACGCTGTCGCCAAGCGCGCTGTTGGAAGGCGAAGCGGCATAGGTCTGGAGCGCATCGCGCAGATCGCCGATCAGCGCCGACGGCGAGCCGGAATAATTGTCCGCCGAATAAAGCGACGAAAGGCGGTCGAGCCCGCCTGCGAGAATGGAAGAGGAAGAGGCCGTGCTGTTCGACTGGATGAACCTGTTGAACAAGGCCTCATCCGCCGACCGGCTGATCCCCACGTAAAGCGAGCCGTAAGGCCCCGATACGAGAGAAGCGGTGCGTCGGGAATAATCCGGATCGTTGGCCCTGGCAATATTGCTGGAGACAACGGAGGTCTGCTTGGACGTTGCCGCAAGCGAACTTTTGGCCGTCAGAAGAGCAGAACTAAGCGACATCTTACCCCATCCTACAAGTGCAATCCCGGCAGGCGCGATGCGGTCTCGCGCCCGGAAATGCGGCTAAAACAAACACCTGGAAAGCCCCTGATAATTCCGCTTCTATCGGAACTGCCCCATCGTGCGTGAACCGTGCCCGTTGCCCGGACGGTCCGTATTCTCAATGCCAGTGGTCCGGTTCCGGCATTTGCGTTCCCTCGGATAGAGGCGCCGTGCAAATGCCAAATTCAAACCACTGTTTCCGGGAAAGGCTTTTCACCCTCCCCGGAAGTGTCCGGTTATCGTTTCAGATTGACCAGCACGTCCATCAGTTCGGAGCCGGTCTGGAAGACTTTCGAATTGGCCGTATAGCTGCGCTGCGCCTCGATCATGTCGGTCAGTTCCTGCGCGATATCGGCATTGGATTCCTCCAGCGTGCCGGACATGACCTTGCCCATGCCCTCGCTCTGCGGGAAGCCGAGGCGAACGTCACCCGATTCAGCGCTCGGCAGGAACACGTTGCCGCTCACCACCGTCATGCGATCCGGGCTTGCGACATTGGCAAGCGGAATGCGCGCCAGAACCTTCTGCGTGCCGTTTTCGTAGATGGCGACGACCGAGCCGTCATTGGCCACATCCACGCCCTTGACCGCCGACGGCGCCTGGCCGTTGATCTGCGCCTGCGAGATCGTGTATTCACCGGCGCGCTGCGTCGAGGCGCCGAGATTGAGGCTGAGGCTCTGGCCGCCATAAGGCCCGAGATCGACCGTCACGTCGCCCGCGGACGTCATCGCGCCCGTGGTCGGATCGAAGGTCAGCGTCGTCGGGCCGCCGACCACTGCATTGTCGGCTGCGTTCTTGACCGTCACGCTCCATTCGTCCGTGCCGGTCTTGCTGAAATAGACGTCGAGCGTGATCTTCTCGCCCTTGTCGTTATAGGAGATCAGCGAGGTCTTGTGATTGAACTCGCCCGCTGCCGGAACCTGATCGCTAGACGGCAAATTAACCGTGAAGGTGCCCGACGTGCTGCCTTCCGGCGGAAGGGCCGCGCTGTTGACATTGATGATGTTCAGGCCGGGGATCGTCAGCGCTCCGGCGGGGTCGTTCGGGCCAGCGCCCAGAAGATAATAGCCGGCTGAATTGACCAGATTGCCGTTCTTGTCGGGAACGAAGGAACCGGCGCGGGTCAGGAAGGTGGAGCCGTCCGCGCCCTGCACCACGAAATAACCGTTGCCATCGATGGCAAGGTCGGTCGTGGACGATGTGGAGCGGATGCCGCCCTGATCGGAAATGCCATAACGAACATTGGTCAGCACGCTGCCGGAATTATACTGTCCGCCGGTGCTGGGCAGAACGAGCGACGAAAACTGGGTTTCGGCGCGCTTGTAACCGACGGTGCTTGCATTCGCGATGTTGTCAGCGACCGCCGACAGGCGGTTCGCCTGCGCGTTCATTCCCGAAACACCGGTCCGCATCATACCGTAGAGGCTCATTAGCAGCTCCTGATTGGTTGTATCACCATCATTGTGTCACCGGCCAAAATCCAAGAGTTCTGGGCCGGAATCCGTGAAGTCCAGCGATGGAATCGGCGACCCGACCCACTCATCCGCGATCAAGCTAATGAGCCACGCTTGCGTGAAACTGTAGCCTCGGGATGTTTTACGCTTTTACTGGGGAACCGATGCGGTTTCGGAAATCCGCAGACCTGCTCGAAATCGCGATACTGAAAGCATGTCTCCCGGAAGTGGGAACCGCCTTGGCGGGGAAGTCAGTCCGCCGGCCTGGCCTCTGATGTCGCTGCAATGCGGTGAGAACATGCGTGAAGACAAAGAGACAGTGCGCATCAACCTCATTCGATATTGATGCAGTAGCCGAGGAAGCGCTTGGAATCGATCGGATCGAAACCCATCTGCTCACGCAGCTTCTTGCGCAACTTGCTGATATGGCTTTCAACGACGTTTTCTTCGACTTCACTGTCGAAAATGCCGTAGATCGCGCTGAAAATCTGCGCCTTGTTCAGGCGGCGGCCGCGATTGGCAATCAGATATTCCAGGATGCGGCGCTCGCGGCGCGGCAGCGGAAAATCGACGCCGTTGATCTGCGGATCGCGGCCATCGGAGAAAACGCGGATCGGGCCAAGCTCGGTGCCATCGTCGCTGGAAGCGGCGGAAGCGCCCGCGCGGCGGCGGATCGCATTGATGCGCGCGAGGATTTCACGCACATGCACCGGCTTGCGCACAACATCGTCAACGCCTGATTGAAACAGCTCCAGCGTATGTTCCAGTGACGGACGGTCGTTGACGGCGATCACGGGCGCCTTGCAGCGTTCACGAATTCGGGCCGGAAGGCGATGCTGATCGGCACATTCACCGATCAGGAAGGCCTCGACAGCCATGATGTCCTGCTGTGGAACGCTCTCCACCCACTCATCGAAATCGGTAGGGGTAAAACCTGTCGTCGTGATGCCTTCGCGACCGAACCAGGATGAGTATCCTTCAGTCACAATATCTCTGTCGTCTACGACAACGATCATCGGCCCGCCTTCCGAATCAATATGTTAGCCCAAGCACGCTAGCAATAACTGGCGAGAGGAATCAGCAACAATGGCAATTAGTTGCCCGCAATAAATTGGGAGGCATTTTAGTAGATGCTAAAATAGAGGGAATCGCATTGATTGCAACGCGCCTCATCCTTTAGGCGCAGAAACCTTAACCGAATATTAACGGCTCACGAACATTTACGATTCTTTACAAGGGCTTAAAATTTCGGTCGCTTTAACAGCACTTGCCGAAGGCTGCAACCGCCAATTGAACAGGCGCAACATGGGTGCACCTGACACTGTGTTACAACCTGTTAGAATTCGCAGGAATCGGGTTTACCCGAAGCAGAAGTTTCGCGCCTGCGGCGTCCAGTTTCCGAAGCCGGTGGCGACCATATTCGTCATCACGCGGCAGACGTAACGCTTCTGGGCGGGGTCGTTGTTCGGCCCCGCGTGATAGCGCGCGACGGCCATCGTCCAGTTGCCTTCGCGCTGGCGGAGCTGCTTCAGGAATCGGGCCGCGTAATCGACATTGAGGCTTGGCATCAGCATCGCGGCGACCGACGGAAATTCCTTGCCGTGATAGTGATAGTTGATCTGCATGCAGCCGAGGTCGATCAGCTTTGCGCCTTCGGCCCTGACCTCGTTGAAACGCCTCACCGCCGCCATCTGCGACGGCATGAATTCGGCGCGCCCTTCGATGTTCATCGCATAGGGTTGCAGGGAGTTCTTGCGGCCGGTTTCCGTCAGCCCGACCGCGTAGAGAATGCCGAGCGGGACATCGTAGCGGGCCGATGCCCGGTGCATTTCGCGCTCGCAGATATTCTCGGCGCTGGCCGGGCGACTGTCAGACAACCAAGCCGCGATTGCGGTCGTTATTGCGAACAATACCGTTCCCGCCATCCTGCGCGCCCTGCATGTCCGAACGCTCGCGTCCTGCCTGACCGGATTCATCATTCCGCCTGCCCTCGCCGCCCATGAGACCCGCCTGCGTCTCGCTGCCGTTTCGCCCGTCAAAACCCTGCTGCATGCTGAAAGCCTGCTGCTGGCCCGATTGCTGGCCGCTGGCCTGCTGTTGCCCCGCATTCTGCGATGCCTGCGCCTGCTGCACCGCGCCCGCCGCATTGCGGTCGGTGACGGTCACGGAAATTTTCGCATCGTCCGCGACGCCTGCCCCCTTCAGGGCTTTCTCGATCATGGAGCGGTCGGCGGCCAGCGTTTCCGCCGCATGGGTCTTTTCGGCGACGAGATGCACCTCCACCCCTTCCGATCCCACGCGGATGCGCGCCGTCACCGCCCCGAGTTCTGCCGGGTCGAGCCTGATCTGCAAGGTCTTGACCGTGCCGAAGCTGCGTTCGGAAACCACCTGAATGTCGGCGATCCGTGCCGCGCCTTGCGACGGCGTGGCGGCTGCCTTGCTTTCTCCCGGCACACTGCTTTTGGGTGCCGGTTGCAGCGGCTGGATATCGGCCCTGTCGGACGTCTGGCCCGACTGCCGCGCTTGTCCCTTGTCCGCGGTCGCGAGGCTGGCGAGATCGTCCGCAGCGTTTTCGCTCGGATTGCCGCCGGTCGCCTTCGATGCGTCAGGAGCGATAAACTGCTCCGCCCTCGCGCTGGCCGGAGGCGTCGCCGGGGCTTGCCCCTTCTTCGGTTCGACATGCGCATCAGGCAGTTCGCCAGCCTGCTTCTCTCCCCCTTCCGGACCCGCTTCCTTAATTAAGGCAGAGAGCGGATCAGAGGGGTTTTTGTCGTTTTTCGCGATATTTCCTGTGGCAAAATTGTGATTTGCCCCCTTCAAATCAGGCGAAGAAGTGGCCAAAGAGAGGAGATTTTGTGGCAGAGCGAAAATCGCAGCCTGTTTCGCCCCGTCTTCATCCCTCGTTTCAGCCTCGTCCGCCCTGGCTGTGTCGTCGTTTTCATCTTTCCTTTCGACCTTGCCCTGCGGTCGTTCCAGAAGCGAACTGAACAATTTCGCCGGGTCGGCCTGCCCCTCGCTTTCCGCCTCCGCCTTTGCCTGCGACGGACCGGAATTTCGGGCGAGCGAAGCAAGTCGGCTGGTCGAATTCAGCAAAATATCAATGCTCATTGAACGGTCTTTCCTAGCAAGGCATCGATTTCGGCAAGCTTGCGCCGTGCATCTTCCATCGTTTTCTGCAAATCGTCTTCCGGCTGGTTTTTGGCGGGCTTCAGGCTGACGGCCATCGGAGCTGGCGCGGGGTTCGCAACCGGCTTTTCCGCCCGGTTTTCCGGCGGATTCGCTGTCGCCATCGGCGGCACATCCCTTTCGGTAAGGGCCGGTTTTGCGGGCGGCGAGGCATCCGGCGTGCGGGTGACGACGGTGCCGACCGCTTCGGCGGCCTTCAGCAGCTTGCGGTCCGGTTCCTGCAGCTTGTCGGGCGAAATCTGCGACAGTTCCCGCAGCGCGCTGCCTGCCGAATCCGAGGCAACATCGCTTGCCGCAGCATAGAGATTGGCGCGGGTGGGGTCGGTTTTCAGCTTGTCGGCAAGCTTTTTCGCCTCCGCCGACATGAAACGCGCCCGCTCCGTCTGGCCATCGACAAGCGCTCCGCGCGCGATTTGCAGATAGAGCGAATATTGCATCACCGGATCAGCCGAACCGATCAGCCTTGCCAGTTCCGCATTGCCGATCCGGTCGTTGAGTTTCACCGCCGCGTCGACAAATTGCGCCATGAAATCACGCATATAGGGCGAACGGGGAAAGCGCTGGAGATAATTTCGCGCCAGAAGCCTGATCTTGTCGGCATCGCCAAGCCGGGCTGCAATCGGCATCGAACGGCGGATCGCCGCTTCCTCGAACAGGGTGCCCGGCGCATCAAGCCGCACCTGATCGAGCCGCATCAGGGCCGTCGCCGGATCGAAGGCCGTCATCTGGCTGGCGGTCACGAGCACGATCGATGCCTTCAGTTCCGAAGGAACATCGGGCGACAGCGGAACCGAGAAAAGCTTCACCACTTCAATCGTCTGGCCGGAAGCATAGGCAAGCGCTCCCTTGACCAGTTCCGGCGGCACGGCATCCGTCTTGAGGTCGGCAAGAACCTTGCGTACCGCTTCCGGATTGCCGCCATTGAAGAGATAGATGATCGCCGCGTAGACATTTTCCGGATTGTTCCAGACGTCGCCCGGCGCCCGCCCCATATCCGTGCTGACGAAGCCCAGAAGCTTGTTGAGCATGACCACTGCTTCCGGCTTTCCGGCGACGATCTGGTCCTGCAGCATGCGCAGCGAACGCACGAGCTTGTAGGGTTCCAGCACCGGCAGCGTGCGCGTCTCGGCTGGCGTCTGCGCCTGTGCTGGAACTTGAGCTTGCGCAAAGGCCGGAGAGGCCGCTCCCGCCAGGGAAAGGCCTGCCACACATGCCAGGAGTGAGCGCGTGGCGAACCGCTTCATGGCGCGGACTTGAGGAAAATATCGATACGGCGGTTTTCAGCCGCATTCGGATCGCTGGCGTTCTTCGGCTGGCGGTCGGCATAGCCTTCCACGCGCAGCACGCGCTTTTCATCAAGCCCGCCGCGAACCAGCATGTAATAGGCCATCTGCGCGCGCGCCGATGAGAGACGCCAGTTGTCATAGGTCGCGCTCTTGAACGGACGCGCATCGGTATGCCCGCTGATAATGACTTCGCCCGGCTGGCGGGAAATCACCTGCGCGATGCGCTCCAGCATCTGCACCACGCGGGCATCCGGCTTGGCGGAGCCGATGGTGAACATGCCGTAGTCGATCTTGTCGGTAAGCTGGATCATCACGCCGCCATCGACGGGAACGACCGTCACGTCGGGCATCGGCTCGGCTTTCTTTGCCGCCGCACCTTTCTTCGCGGTTTCGCCCTCAGCCGCCTTTTTCAGATCGGCGATGAGCTGCTCCTGCTTTTCTGCTGGCGTTCCTGCTGGCGCTTCCGCAGGCCTTGCAGCTTCCTCCGGTTTCGGCTGGGCCGCTTCCGGTTTGGGCGGCGTGGCCGGTGCCGCATCCGGCGGCGTCAGATCCTCGACAGCCTTGCTCGACCAGTAATCGGGGCTGAATGGATCGCGATAGGCTTCGCCGCCATCGGCGCCTGTTGCGGGACCGGATTTCGACGTGCCGCCATCGCCCTTGGCAGACTGGTTCTGCAGAACGCCGGTTTCGTGGGCCAGTTCCGACAGCACCGCATAAGGTTCGCGGAAAAGCTGGCGCTCTTCCTGTTCGCTGGGCGGCGCGACGGTCGTATCGTTGATGACCTTGGTGCTGTTTTCGATCTTCTGGTCGCTTTCATAGCGAACCTTGCCGTCTTTCTCCTCGACATCCTGCACGCCCTTCGGGCTTGAATGCCGGTCCATCAGCTTGACGGGATTGAAATAGCTGGCAACCGCCGCCTTGGTTTCCTCATTGGCGGCATTGATGAGCCACATGACGAGGAAGAAGGCCATCATGGCGGTCATGAAGTCGGCATAGGCGATCTTCCACACGCCGCCATGGTGGCTGTCATGGTCGTCATGCCCGCCGCGGCGCACAATGATGATCTCGCGCTTGGTTTCGGGATCGATGTTCATTGAACCGCAGCCTTCAATTCTTCAACAAGCGGCGCGATGCGCGTTTCAAGCACCCGGTCGCCAAAAGAAAAGGAAAGTTCGTCCGCGCCGGTTTCCGAGAACCGGCAGCCGGACGGCAGCAGGGCGGCGTGATTGCGGAGCGGCGCAACCAGCCGCGCCGGGCCGGAAATTTCCGGCGCTTCGCCGTCGAGCGCCAGCCCCGCAATGCCGCGCGCAAATTCGGCAACCGCCTCGCGCTCCATCTTTTGCGCCAGCAATGGCATCAGGATTTCCGCGATCTGGCCGGAAAAACTGCGCTCCAGCGCCGCCAGCGCTTCGGTAAGGCTTCCCGCCAGAAGCAGGGCCTGCTCACGCGAGAATGCAGCGCGCAACGTTTCGATTTCGGCCTCATGCTCCCGCAGAAGCCGCGTTTTCTCCGCCTCGTAGAGCGCCTCGGCTTCGCGGTGTCCATCTTCCCGCCCGGCTTCAAAGGCAGCGCGCCTTTCTTCCTCGCCGGCGATGATGGCCGCGACTTCCGCCTGCTCGGCGGCAGCGGACTTTTCGGAGGAAGCCGCACGCTTCGGCGCCTCGCTTCCAGCGTGCGGCGCGGGCGTTTCCTTCAGCGGTTTCGGCGGCAAAGGCGCGGCAATGATCTCGACCGCCTCATCCTCAATGTGATGGGTCGAGAAATCGGGAAGATAACGGCTGAGGGAAAGCGCGCTCATCGTCAGGCCGCCTCAAGCTCCGGCATGACCGAAGCCTTTGCGGTCGATTCCCTCAATGGCTGGGCCTCACGGCTGGCGGCGGTTTCGTGAATCCACTGTTTGAGAACGGCTGCGACGCGCTCCTCGTCCATGTCGATCATCTGTTCCAGTCGCAGCTTTGCGGGCATGCGCATGCGCTGGCGAAGATCGCTGAGGCTTGTCTTCATCTGGTCGGCATAGGCTTCCGGCCCGCCGATGACGGCCTGTACGCCCTGTGCCCCTTGTACGCCTTCGCCTGCCGCCTGACCGCCCACGAAATCGGGGGCAGCCACGTCGCTTGTCTCGCGGATGGCGACTTCAGTGCCCGCAGTCCTGGCATTCTGGTCACGCAGCAGCGGGCGCAGGCCGAACCAGATCAGCAGACCGACAGCGGCAAGGATCGCAAGCGCATTGACATAGGAGCCGCTCTGGCGAAGCACCGTGTCGGTCCACGGCGTGGAGACCGGTTCCATATCGGCACCGGCAGGATCGAGGAAGTTGACGGCGGTCACGTTGATGACATCGCCGCGATCCGCGTTGAGGCCGGCGGCGGTTGCCACGAGGTCGCGGATCTTGGCGATCTGCTGGTCGACGAAATTGGCGGGCGGCGGCGTGGTGCCTGCGGTTTCCAGAAGCCGCGCCTGATCGATGACCACGGCGATGGACAGGCGCTTGACGGTATAGCCGTCGCTGACGGTGGAAACCGTCTTGCTGTTCATTTCGTAATTGGTCAGTTCCTCGCGGCGGTCGGTCTTTTCCGACGAGCTTTCGCCGTTGCGGTTCTGGATTTCTTCCTGCGGAATGTTCTGTTCGACGCCGGTTGCGTTGTCGTTGCGATTGTTGCGGGAATCGCCGCTTTCACGGACAACGCGCACCGAACGTTCGACACGGGATTCGGGATCGAAGATCGTTTCGTTGGTCTGGCGGCGGTCCGTATCGAGCACGGCCTGAACGCTCGTCTGGAAATGCCCCATACCGAGATAGGGCGCCAGCGCCTTGCGGATGCTGTCGTCTACATTGCCTGCGACCTGCTGCTCCAGCGAGGCGGTCATCAGCGCTGCGCCATTGGCGGCTTCGCCCGCTGACGCGAGGAGGCGGCCATTGGTGTCGAGGACGGTCACGGCGGAAGCATCGAGCGAGGGAACGGCGGCGGCAACCAGCTGGCGGATGGACTGGGCGGATTCGGCGGCAAAGCCGCCTTCGGCGCGGATGACGACCGAGGCCGACGGCTTCTGGTCGCCACGGCGGAACGAACCCTTTTCGGCGAGCACGATGTGGACGCGGGCGGCCTTCACGCCGCGAATGGCCTGAATGGTGCGGGCGATTTCGCCTTCCAGCGCGCGCACGCGGGTGATTTCCTGCATGAACGAGGTCAGGCCGAGCGAACCCATATTGTCGAAGAGTTCATAACCGGCATTGTTCGAGGTCGGCAGGCCCTTTTCGGCCAGATACATGCGGGCGTTTTCCGCCTTGCCGATGGGCACGAGAATGGACGAGCCATCGGCCTTCACATCGAAAGGAATGCCTGCCTCGCCAAGCGCCAGACCCATGCGGTTCACGTCGTCACGCGAAAGACCGACATAGAGCGTCTCATAGGAGGGGCGGCTCAGATAGATGCTCGTATAGAGGATCGCGGCCATGAGCGCGGCGCCCACAAGTCCGAGCGCCACGAGTTTTCGCGCGCCAAGCTTGCCGAGCGTACCCTTGAGCTGTTCGATCAATTGCTGGAAATTCTGCTGCATCCACACCACCGCCATAATGTTGCATGCAACCTAGCCCGCGAAGCTTGCGCGAAAGTGGCGGCTGATGAAGCAAGTGCTTCCGGAAACTGGAAATGAGCGCAAAGAATTGGGGCGCGGAATGAATCCCGCGCCCCGTTTTCCGCCCAAAGACATCCGATCCGATCAGGTCGGTTCGGATGCGAACCCCTGATTTGCCTGAGAACTCGCGAGCGCCGGCAACCCGGCGCCCGTTGCAGAAGCGCGTCTCATTTCGGGACGCGCTCCCATGCTGGATCAGTTATGATTAGCCGCGGAACAGCGACAGGATCGACTGGCTCGACGAGTTGGCGATCGAGAGAGCCTGAACGCCGAGCTGCTGCTGAACCTGGAGAGCCGACAGACGAGCCGATTCCTTGTTCATGTCAGCGTCAACGAGCTGGCCAACGCCCTTTTCGATGGAGTCGGAAAGGTTCGAGACAAAATCCTTCTGCATGTTGATGCGGGACTTTGCTGCGCCGAGTTCAGCTGCGCCGTTGGCCATCTTGCCCATTGCGGTTTCGATGGTGCCCAGGAAAGCTTCGATTGCGGCGTCGTCGGCTGCTGCTTCGACGTCGATGGCCATCACGTCGACCAGAACGCCGCCAGCAGTGCCGTCAGCCTTGGTCAGGACGAGATTGGAAGTGTCGACGTCGATCTTGCCAACCTTGACGGTGCCGTCAGATGCACGGTCGTAGGACGACACAACGCTGAAACCAGCGGCTGCGCCTGCGGTGTCGGAAGCGAGCAGGTTCGAACCGGCATAGTTCGCACCCTTGGCGGTGCTGCTCAGCTGGTCGATCATGACCTTGATTTCCGACTGGATCTTTTCCTTGTCGGAAGCGCTCGATCCGATTGCCGAAACAACCTTTTCCTTGATCTTGTCGACGACTTCGATCGCCTTGTTCATGGCGGTGTAAGCCGTGTCGATCTTACCGGCGCCGAGGCCCAGAGCGTCCTGAACGGCAGAGTTTGCCTTGTTGTCAGAGCGCATCGTGGTCGCGATCGACCAGTAAGCAGCGTTGTCGGCGGCTTCGCCAACGCGCAGACCGGTGGAAATACGGCCCTGAGTGGTTTCCAGCGACCGGTTCGTCGAAGCCAGGTTCTGGAGAGCGGTCAGAGCGGAAGAATTAGTCAGAAGACTTGCCATAGTTTTTTGCCCCTTGGGAAAAACAATCTGAGGGACAGGCCGGGTTTCAGATTACCGGCATGGTGGAGCGGCATCATGCCTGTTGCCGCGTAACGCGCGGAAACCCACCATGAAGATCGTCGTAAGCCTCAAATATTAAGAGATTACTAAATAATCTGCTCAAATTTTAATTAGGACTGTCTTTTTCATCAAGCGGTTCACCGCTCCAAATTTATCCCCACCCGCAATGTTCGCTGTATGTTCCTTCCGCATCAATTAATGGAGGGAAGATCAATGCTTCGTTTTTCAACTCTGGCTGTTTCGCTTGTAGCCGCGTCGACCGCACTGGCCGACAATCAAATCACGGTGAACTGGATCAACAATGCGGGCAAGTCTATCAGTTATACGCAAGGCGCATGCAATCCGGATGGAAAGTGCACGCGACCGTCGACCATCGCAAATGGTGCAACGGGCGTCCTCACACACAAGGCGGAAGATAATACATATCTGCGTTCGATGATTGCGCGGTATCGCTATTCCGACAACACCGTCTATAAGTCGTGTCAGTTGACGGTTTATGCTGAAGGACCGAGCTTCACCAACCCAACACCTGGATGCAAGGCTGCAGGTTATAGTCGGCATTTCTTGAAATCCGATGGTACCGGTAGCAGCCCCACCTGCACTCTTGTAGCCGAAGAGGTCAATCATGACACCTGCGACTACAAGCTGACCGTCCGCATCAATAACTGAAGACGACAACGAGCTGCGGTTTGTCAGCTCGTTCCAGTCTACGAGAACGAACGTATCAGGCTTCCGACCAGTATGTTCCAGCCGTCGATCAGCACGAAGAACAGAATCTTGAACGGCAGCGAGATCACCGTCGGCGGGAGCATCATCATGCCCATGGACATGGTGAGCGTGGCCACGACGAGATCGATCACCAGAAAGGGCAGCACGATCAGGAAGCCGATTTCAAACCCGCGCCGCAGTTCCGAAATCATGAAGGCGGGGACCAGCACGCGGAAATCCACGATGCCGTCCTCGCCTGTGCGGAAGGATGGATCGGCGAGATCTTCAAAGAGCCGCAGGTCCTTGTCGCGCACCTGCCCCAGCATGAATTCGCGGAAAGGCTGGGAAATTTCGGTGAAAGCCGCCTGCTGGGTGATTTCATTGCGCATCAGCGGCTGCACGCCGTTGTTCCACGCGCGGTCGAAGGCGGGCGCCATGACATAGAACGTCATGAACAGGGCGAGCGAAATCATCACCATGCTGGCGGGCGCGGTCTGGAGGCCGAGGCCCGAACGCAAAAGCGAAAAGGCGATGGCGAAGCGCGTGAAGCTCGTCACCATGATAAGAATGCCCGGCGCGATGGAAAGCACCGTCAGCAGCCCGAACAATTGCACGATCTGGCCGCTCGCCGCGCCACTGCCTGCCGGAAGCAGGTTGTCGAGCGTCAGCGCCTGCTGCGCCTGAGCGGACACCGTGAGGGCGAGCGTCAGGACGACGCCGAGGCCAAGGAGCTTTTTCATTCTACCACCAGCGCCGAGATGAAGACGCGGTCGACCGCGCCTTCCGAACGCAGGCGCGCGCGTTCTTCCAGATCGGCGCGCAGATAGGCAAGCCCCGCCGCGCCCTGCAATTGCATGAGATTGACGCTGCGCAGGAAGCTCAGGAAATCGTCGCCGACGCTTGCCGCCAGCGCCGCCGGAATTTCATGTCCGGGCTTTGCCACCAGCGACGCTTCGAGGCGCACCCATGTATCCTGCGGAATGCCGAGATTGGTCACAATCGGCTGCAGGGGCACCACCGTGCCGATGGAGCGCGATTCGAAGTCGCCCTTTTTCGGCTTGTCTTCCTTGCCGGAGACCTTTGCCGACGCCAGCTGATCGGCGGAAATCATGCCGCCCAGATACCAGCCGCCGCCACCGGCGATGACGGTCAGGACCGCGACAGCCGCAAGCAGCGTCGTCAGCGAGCTTTTCGCCTTGCCGTCCGTTTCCGTTGTCGTCGTGTCGCTCATATCCGGCATGCCTCAGAAGGGAGAAACCTGATCGAGAATCTGCTGGCCGTAAGGCGGCTGCTGAATCTCGCTCAGTCGTCCGCGCCCGCCATAGGAAATGCGGGCTTCGGCGATCTTGTCGTAGGAAATCGTGTTGTTGCCGGAAATATCGCGCGGGCGCACGACACCGGCGACGTTCAGCACGCGCAGTTCATTGTTGACGCGCACTTCCTGCGACCCGCGGATGATCATGTTTCCGTTCGGCAGCGTGTCGGTGACGATGGCCGCGACCTGCAGGCGGATGTCTTCGCTGCGCTCGATGGTGCCCTTGCCCTTCGACTTGCTGTCGGAATGGGTGTTGACCGAAGCGTCCATGTCGCCGCCGGCGCCAGCGCCTGTGCTGCTGCTGGTCGCGAAGGAACCGCCCGCGCCGTAAATGCCCTTCGACACGCGCTCGCGATCCGTCTTGTTATCCAGATTTGCGCGGTCGTTGATGGAAATGATAACCGTCAACACATCGCCGGGCGTCGCCGCGCGCGGATCCTTGAAGAAATTGGTCGAACGCTGATCCCAGAGCGAATAGGACGCCTTGCTCGGGCGCGCCGGATAGCCGTTGAACTGCGGATTGTTCTGCATGCCGAGATTGGCCGCAACGGGGGACAGGTCGGGCGCGCGGCCGATTTCCTCCGGCTTGGTCGCGCAACCGGCAAGAAGGACCAGGGTTGCTGCTGCAAGGGTGGCTTTGTTCATGTTGTTCTTCATTGCACCGTATTCCCGGTCTGCGCTGCGGCGCGCTGGTCGCTGACAGGCTGCGGCGCGGTCGAGGTGCGCTGCGAGCCGACGATGACGCGGGCGAGCTTGGCCGCCTTTTCCGGCGACATTTCATTGAGGATGATGCTGGAGACGCGCGGATTAAGCTTGAGGATCAGGGCCGCCGCCGCTTCATCGCCGATCAGCGTCATCTGCGCCGCCGCCGCCTCCGGCTTCATCTTCGAGATGATATCGACCAGCGAATCCTGCGCCTTGCTGACGAACTCGTCGCGGCGCTTCAGCCACATCTCATATTCCCGGCGCTTTTCCTCAAGCGCCCGCATCCGCTCCTCGACATCGGCCTTCAGCTCGGTCAATTGTCTGGCCTGAAGCGCATAGCGGGCATCTGCCGCCTGATCGTCGATATTGCCGCAGAACTTGCGGATTTCATCGAGATTGCCGAGTGATGGCGGATCGGCGAAAGCGGGAACGGACGCCGCCAGAAACAGCGCCACCGCCGAACCATACCGGATCATTCTACGAGCCTTGGTCATTGCACCACCAGTTCCGCATGAAGCGCGCCGGATGTCTTGATGGCCTGCAATATCGCGATGATGCCGGTCGGCTTCACGCCGATCTGGTTCAGGCCCTTCACCAGATTTTCAAGGTTGGCGCCGGTCAGGATGCCGATCTTGGCGTTCTGCTGTTTCACGGCGATATCGGTATTCGGCTCGACCGCCGTCACGCCGTCGCTGAACGGCTCTGGCTGGACGACCATCGGCGTTTCCGTCACGCGGACCGTCAGGCTGCCGTGGCTGATCGCGACTTTGGAAATGCGCACCTTCTCGCCGATGACAACGGTTCCCGTCCGCTCATCCACCACCACACGCGCCACTTCATCGGTCGTGATCGGCAGGCCCTCGAGCTCGGCCAGAAAACGCGCCGCTGGCACATTCTTCGGACGTGACAGGCGGATCGTCTTGGCATCGCGCGCAATGGCCACACCGCGACCATAACGGCGCTTGGCGAAGACATTGATCGTATCGGCAGCGCGCACGGCAGTGGTGAAATCGGGATCGCGCAGCTCGACGATCATTTCGCTTTCCTTGCCGAAATTACCGGCCACTTCGCGCTCGACCAGCGCGCCGTTGGGAATGCGCCCGGAGGTCGGCACGCCCTGCGTCACGCTTGCAGCTTCACCTTCGGCCGAAAAGCCGGACACGATCATGTTGCCCTGCGCGACGGCATAAATCTGGTTGTCCGCGCCCATGAGCTGGGTCATGACGAGTGTGCCGCCTTGCAGCGAGGTCGCATCGCCAAGCGACGATACCGTGACGTCGATGCGCGAACCGGCACCGGCAAAGGCGGGCAGGTTGGCGGTCACGATGACCGCGGCCGTGTTCTTGGAACGGGTGGAATTGCGCGGCGCGCTGATGCCGAGATTATCCAGCATGGCGCGCATGGACTGTTCGGTGAAAGGCGAATTGCGCAGGCTGTCGCCCGTGCCCTTGAGGCCGATGACGAGGCCATAACCCACGAGCTGGTTTTCGCGTACGCCCTGAATGGTGGCGATGTCCTTCAGGCGGGCAACCGCGCTGCCGCGACCAAGCTCCGCATAAGCCATTCTGGACGGATCGCCGCCGGAGCCGAGCCAATCGGCATCGGCATCAACCGCGGAGCCGAATTCCCGCGCATTCTTGGACGACTCGTCCGCAAGGCTTGCGACAGGCTGGGAAACGAGGGCCAGGACGGCGAGCAGGGTGGCGAAAGTCTTTCTCACTGCATCCCCACCTGAATACGCCCATCGGCCAGCACCGTTCCGGACACGATGATGCCGCTATCGACGTTGCGAACCTTGATGAAATCGCCAGCCGCACCCGATTCGAGCGGCGTTCCCATGGCGGTGATTGTCAGCGTACCGGCGGTAAACACCAGCGGCGCCGGAACGCCGCGCGTGACCAGCGACGGCTCGCCCAATGCGGAAACGAGGATCGGCTTGCCCGGAAGCAGCGTCTTGCGCGCCACCTTGCCCGCCGCCTGATCGAGCGACAGCACATATTGGCTTGCTGCGGGCGCATTGATGAAGAACTGCTTTTCCAGCAGGGCCGTGTCGCTCACGATCTGGCCGGGATAGACGGTCGCCGAAGGCACGACAAACGCGATGCGGTCGGCAGCATTCGCACCGGCTGTTGCCGCGAGCAGCAAGCCGCCTGCAAGCGCCAGCCCTGTTTTCCGGAAGATTGCTTTCGCCAGCCCCATCGCCATCACCGTCAGCGCAGGTTCTTCGACACGGTTGCCGCCATTTCGTCGGCAGCCTGAATGACCTTGGAATTCATTTCATAGGCGCGCTGCGCCGTGATGAGATCGGTGATTTCCTTCACCGGATCGACATTCGACGCTTCGAGATAGCCTTGCTTGATCGAGCCGTAGCCGGGATCGCCCGGAACGCCGACCAATGGGCCGCCGGATGCTTCCGTTTCGCGGTAGAGATTACCGCCGAGCGGCTCCAGACCTGCTTCATTGGTGAAGTTCGCAAGGGTGAGCTGGCCGAGATCGACCTGATTGATCTGGTCCTGCAATTTCGCGAAAACCTGGCCCGTATCGGTGATCGTCACTTCAATGGCATCCGGCGGAATGGTGATCGCCGGTTCGACCGGATTGCCGTCGAGCGTCACGAGCTGGCCGTCGGGGTTCTTGTTGAACGCACCGGCGCGCGTGTAAAGCGTCTCGCCGGTCGGGCTCTGGATCTGGAACCAGCCGCGCCCGGTCAGCGCCACGTCGTAAGGATTGCCAGTCTGGTTGAAACTGCCCTGAATGTGGAGGTTGCGCACCGCCGCCGTCTGCACGCCAAGGCCGACCAGCGCGCCCTCCGGCACGATGGACTGGTTTGCCTGATTGGGCACGCCTGCCGTCCGCTCGGACTGGTACAGAAGATCGGAAAATTCCGCACGTGCGCGCTTGAAGCCGGTCGTGTTGATATTGGCGATGTTGTTGGCGATCACTTCCAGATTGAGCTGCTGGGCGTTCATGCCTGTTGCGGCAATCGTCAGGGCTTTCATGGCGCGTCCTTAATCTCTCGTCTGGACAGAAGTCTGAATCACAAGTCGCCCTGCGGGTTGCAAACGGCGACCCCGGATCAGACGCTAGATGGGCATACGGCTGATTTCGAGATAGGCCTGCACGATCTTGTCGCGGATCGCGATGGCGGTCTGAAGCGACTGCTCGGCTTCCATGACGGAGCTGACCACATCGCGCACCGGCGCATCGCCCTTGATACCCTGGATGGAGGTTGCTTCGGCGGCCTGCAGCTTCTGGCCGACGGAATCCGTCATCTGCGACAGAACCTCGCCGAAGGAAGCGCCCGGCGCCGCCGGAACGGCCTGCGGCGCGGAAGCCGAGCCCACGCCCTTTTCGGCGACAGTCTCGGAAAGGCGCGACAGGGCATTGCGCGCCGAAATACTCATGATCGAGTCGTACATTATGTGCTCCTCAAGAGATCGATGGTCATGGAAATCAGCTCACGGGCTTGTTTCACGACCTGCAAATTGGCTTCGTAGGAACGATTTGCTTCGCGCATGTCCGCCATTTCAACGACCATGTTGACGTTGGGATAGCGGACATAGCCGCGCTCATCCGCTGCGGGATGGCTCGGCTCGTATTGTTCGATGAAGGGCGACGTGTCCTTGCCGACTTCCGCAATGCGGACTTCGGCGGCGCCGGTGCCCTGTTCCAGCTCGGTGCGGAAGGAAACCGTCTTGCGGCGATAGGGATCGGCATCGGCGGTCTTGGCAGTCGACTGCGCATTGGCGATGTTTTCGGAAACGATGCGCAGACGCGTCGATTGGGCCGAAAGGCCCGACGCTGCGATCTTCAATGTGCTCTGCAAGGCATCGGAAGACATGACTATCCCTTCGCTACCGACAGCATCATGCGGTGGAACGCCTTCACGATGCTTGTGTTGAGCGAATATTCGCGGGCGATCTCACCGGCCTTCATCATTTCCTGTTCGACATCGACCGTGTTGCCGGAATGGGTCTGCTCGGTGATGTCGTCGGGGCGCAGGCGCGCGCCGGCGATCCCGTCGGCCTCGGCTTCCAGGTGCAAAGGGCTGGTGGCAGCCATGGTGAGCTGCGTCTTGTCCAGCACATCCGCAAAGGGCTGCACGTCACGCGCGCGAAAATCCGGCGTATTCGCATTGGCGACATTGCCCGCCACCGTGGCCTGCCTTACCGACAGCCATTGCGCCTGCCTTGCGGCCAGATCGAAGAGATGAATCGGCCCCATATCTATTACCCGCCATCCATATTCACTGTTCGTTAACCTACAGGGCGAATCTTGTGCGAGACTTGCGTGATGCCGGGAAACCGGTTAACTGCGAGCCATCGTCAACGCGAACCGGGAGGTGCGACATGCTGAACAAGACAGAATTTGCCGCGCTCGCTGGTTTCGGATCGCGCGGAGGCGCGACCGTTTAAGGCGTTTCCGACGTTTCCTGTCGGCCAGCGGGCATTCTTCATCGAAACCCGGAGCGTCGTGCATCCACCGGATGCATGAAGTCGCTTCATGGCGCGCACATGCGCCTTACAGGAACCCACTGTCATGAAACAGAATGGACAGCCTCGCGCTGCAGACGATATCGCCGTGACCCTCGAACCGGTCAGGCAGAAGGACTACCAGCAGGTGATTGCCCTCAATCCCCATCCGCATCAGCAGGACTTCGTGGCCAGCAATGAGGAATCGCTTGAAGATGCCGGGGAGAATCCGGCCTGTGTTCCGCTCCTTGTCAGGGCTGGAGGCGAGCCGGTCGGCTTTGCCATGTATGCCCTTGATGAGGACGATGGAAACTACTGGATTTATCGCCTCATGATCGATGCGCGCCATCAGGGCAAGGGCTATGGGCGCGCAGCCCTCAGGCAATTGCTGGGCCTGCTGTCGGAACTGCCGGATTGCCCTTTCGTCATCCTCGGCCTTCAGCCGGGCAACGATGGTGCCCGGAGGCTCTATGAGCAGACAGGCTTCCGGATGACGGGAGAGGTCATCGGCGGCGAACTCATCATGAAATATGAGTTCTGACCAGAGCGGTTCCTGTTCTGACAGAAAAGCCGGAACCGCTTTAACTATTTGTTTTGTCGCATTATCCAGCGCATCGAAGCGGGATAGAAATCAGTCCAGTGAACTGATTTCCCCGCGTAGACGTTTCCCACTTTCGCTGGAAATGCTCTAGCTGCCCCGCCCTCGGGGAGGGGGAGCGGGGACCTGAAAATGGCTTACGGCGCCTTCTGGATCACATCGCCCGATGACGTCGTAAGCTGCCATGTTCCCGCACCGCGACCGATGGAAACGAGGCGGCTGCCATCGGGCAGCAGCGAGCCTTTTTCGACGAACCAGTAGCCGGACGTATCCTCGATCATCGCCATGCCGCCGACCACCTCGCGCAATGCGAAAACCGGCTTGGGCATGGCCTGCCCGTCGCCGCCATTGCCGTCGCCGCCGCCAGCGGCCGTTCCCGGAAGGCCCTTGCCGTTCGACATGACGGAACCCGTCATCGTATCGTCCACATCCGCATTCGGCGCGACCTGTTCGGAAGGGCGGAAGGACGGAAAGCGGCGCACCGTCTTCTGTTCGGA
This sequence comes from Brucella sp. NBRC 14130, assembly GCF_040371715.1. Classification (NCBI taxonomy): domain Bacteria; kingdom Pseudomonadati; phylum Pseudomonadota; class Alphaproteobacteria; order Hyphomicrobiales; family Brucellaceae; genus Brucella; species Brucella sp. NBRC 14130. The sequence goes on along the minus strand of NZ_BAABTE010000009.1, from coordinate 131,149 downwards.
ACGGTCGAGAGGATCGATGATCTTGCGCTCGGCCTTTTCCGGCGCGCCCAGATCGGCCCGCTGCAAATAGGTGATGAAGGGCAGCATCGCACTTCCGGCGGCAAGCGTGATTGCCGCAATCTTGAGATAGCGGTCCACCTTGCTCTGCGGTTTCTTCATGCCCTCGAGCCGTGCGGCGGCTTCCACCTCCGCCGTAAGCTGGGCAAGGTTCTTGTCTTCCTTCGACTTTTGAAAGCCCGTCATCATGCGTGTTGCGCCTGTCTGTCGCCGCGCAGTGCCGCGGCAAGGTCGTTGTAGGGATCGTCCGATAGGCCGGTTTCCGGCGATTGCTGCAAGGCGTCATATATGCGCGGCACGAGATCGACCGCCTGGTCCAAAAGGCCGTCATGGCCTTTCTGATAGGCGCCGATGGCCCTCAGATCGCGCGTTTCCTCGAAACGGGCGACCATGCCCCGCAACTGGCTGACGAGCTTGCGCTGCTCCGGCGTCCAGTTGTGCTTGGCAAGGCGCGAAACCGAGCCCGGAATATCGACCGCCGGAAAGCGCCCCTGCGCCGCAATTGCGCGGTCGAGCACGATGTGGCCATCCAGCGTGCCGCGAATGGTGTCGGAAACCGGATCGTTATGATCATCGCCATCGACCAGCACGGAATAAATGCCGGTGATGCTGCCGCCAGCTTCTGTAATGCCCGGCCCTGCCCGCTCCAGAAGGCGCGGCAGCTGGCTGAAGACGCTCGGCGGATAGCCGCGCGAAACCGGCGGCTCTTCCGCCGCAATCGCCACCTCGCGCGCAGCATGGGCAAAGCGCGTGACGGAATCGACAATCAGCAGCACATTGTGGCCAAGGTCCCGGAAATATTCGGCAATCGCCGTCGCGGTGTTGGGCGCGAGGCGGCGCATCATCGGGCTTTCGTCGCCCGTCGCGACGATGGTGATGGTCTTGTCGAGATGGCCAGCCATGGTTTCTTCCAGCATCTCGCGCACTTCGCGTCCGCGTTCGCCCGTCAAGGCCAGCACCACCGTGTCGAAATCCGCCGCACGCGTCATCATGGCGAGCAGGGTCGACTTGCCCACACCCGAACCCGCAAAGATGCCGATGCGCTGGCCGAAGCAGAGCGGCGTGAAAATATCGATGACATTGACGCCGGTGCGCAAACCCCGATCCACCCGCGCACGGCGCAAGGCGGCGGGCGCAAGGCTCTCGGACGCCATGGGCCGGGTTCCGGGCTGCAACGCGCCCTTACCGTCAATCGCCTGCCCCAGCGCATTGATGACCCGGCCGCGCCATTCCGGCGCGGGGCGGATCTGCAGCGGGCCTTCCTCGAAAACCGCAGCGCCAAGCGAGGGAATGATGCGGTCGTCAAAGGGTTTCACCAGCACCTGCGCGTCCGCCACCCGGATGATCTCGGCAAGACACTGGCTGCCCTGCGCGTGGATCGCCACCGCATCGCCCAGCCGCGCATCCCGCGAAAGCCCGCGCACGGCAATCGCCGAACGCGACACGTCGCTTACCGTTCCGCCGATACCGGTGAGCGGCTTCGGCGCTACCGATTGCCGGCGGGCAAAGGCGGCCAGGCGGGAGAGCGGCAGATCAGGCGTCATCCGTTTCTGGAGCCCAGGGTCTTGATGGCTTCGGAGACGGTCGTCTCCTGCTGCGCCAGCAGGTTGTTGACCTGCTCGAAGGCGCGGCTCACGCTGATGAGGCGCGTCATCTCCGTCATGGCATCGACATTCGATCCCTCGATCATGCCCTGCACGACGCCAACGCTGTTGTCATCGGCCACCGGCTGGGCGGGCTTGTTGGGGATCACGCCGGATGTACCGGCATAAGTCAGCTCCGCATCGGCGGGGATGGTGAAGAGACCGATCGCGCCGATCTGCGCGCCGTTCTGGTAGATCGCGCCATCGCTTGAAATCTTCGGTGCGCCGCCTGCCGGGTTGAGCACGATCGGCGCGCCGCCGACATCCAGCACCGGATGGCCGGTGACGGTGACGAGATCGCCCGTCGGCAGCATGTTCATGCGCCCGTCACGCGTATAGATCTGGCCCTGCGGCGTGGAGACAGACATCCACGCATCGCCCTTGACCGCAACATCCAGCGGATTGTCGGTCTTGATCATCGGGCCCGCCTCGGTGCGGATGAAGCTCTTGCCTGCGGTCGCGAAACTCACATCGTCGCTGGCCTTGTCCGAAACAATCGAGCTGAACTTGGTGCCCTCGCCCCGGAAGCCGACCGTGGAGACATTGGCCACATTATGGGCAATGGCATCCATCCGCCGTTCCAGCGTGATGAGCGAGGAAAGCCCGACATAGATAGAATTGTTCTGCATCGCCTAGCGCCCGCCCGGCTTGAAGTTCTGCAAGGTGCTCAGAATATCCATCGAAATGCCGACGGAGGAAGTGCCGCCCAGAAGCAGGGACGCAATCGACGCCGGGCTGCTCGCGGTCGGGTTGTTCATCTCGTACATGGCGGTAAAGCGCGAAATGAGCTTCGAGACGTAATCGGGGTCCGACATCTTGGTGAAGTCGATCTTGTCCTCGATCATCTTCGCCTGCTTGTCGATATCGGCATTGGAGATGGTGGACGGCCAGCCGAAGGTCGTCTGGATCATCGACACCAGCGCCTTGTCGCCCAGAATTTCATAGGCATTGGTCAGCGTCGGCGCCTTGCGCTGGAAATAGAGCGCCAGCCGCACGCCTTCGTTCTGGCTTCCGGCTTCCGTCTCCAGCGTCTGGCGGAGATATTTGTCGACCACGCCCTGCTGCGCCGCTGTGCTCTGGGTCGCCTCCGCGCCCTTGCCCTCGAAATCGAAGACCGTCGCAAATTCCTTGTAGCGCTTGTCGGTCAGCTTGTTGGCCATGGCATCATCGCTCTTGATGCCTTCGGTCAATATCTTGCGCACGAACGCCTTGGCGAAGGCCATGTCTTCCAGCCCGAACGCCTTCAGCGCATAATTATAAAGGCGGCTGTCGGCCATGAAATCATCCACGGATTTCACCTTGCCGATATTCTCCTTGTAGTAGGCGGTTTCCCGCTCCACCATCGGTTCCTTCGAAACACGCTGCAACGACCGCGCCATATCCGACGCGATCAGGCGATAGCTCGTCATCGTATCGACCATGCGCATGCCCCCCTGACTCTATTTCGATCCTTATGCAGGACCAAGCTTGTCCGAAGCTGATTTTATCTGCGCGATGCAGACAAGGTTCGCGCAAGGCGCAGCGCTTAGGTTCCCGGCAAACAGAATGTAGGCGGGAGTCTCGAGCTTTGGGCATTATTGTCGGTCTTGTCATCACACTGGGCTGTATGCTGGGCGGCTTTATCGCCATGGGCGGACATGTGAGCGTGCTTATCCAGCCCTGGGAGTTCGTCATCATTCTGGGTGCCGCACTCGGCACCTTCTTCATCGCCAACCCCTTTTCGCTCGTGAAGGACACGGGCCGCGCCTGCATGGAAGCATTCAGCAATGCCGTCCCAAAGCAGCGCGATTATCTGGACGTTCTGGGCGTGCTCTACAGCCTGATGCGCGAACTGCGCGCCAAGTCGCGCAATGAAGTTGAAGTGCATATCGACAATCCGAAGGAATCGCCGATCTTTCAGGCCTATCCAAGCGTCTTGAAGAAAGAGGACCTCACCAATTTCATCTGCGATTATTGCCGCCTCATCATCGTCGGCAATGTGCGCTCGCATGAAATCGAGGCGCTGATGGACGAGGAAATCCACACCATCGCCCGCGACAAGCTCAAGCCCTACCATGCCATGGTCAGCATATCCGAAGCGCTTCCGGCGCTCGGCATCGTTGCCGCAGTCCTTGGCGTGATCAAGGCCATGGGCGCGCTGGACCAGTCGCCGGAAGTGCTGGGCCACCTGATCGGCGCGGCCCTCGTCGGCACCTTCGCCGGCATCTTCTTCTCCTATGGCGTGGTCGGCCCGATCGCAGCCAAGATCAAATCGACCCGCGAAAAGAACAACCGCCTCTATATCGTCGTGAAGCAGACGCTGCTCGCCTATATGAACGGCTCCCTGCCGCAGATCGCCGTGGAATATGGCCGCAAGACCATCTCCGCCTATGATCGCCCGACCATCGATGTGGTCGAGCAGGAAACCATGGCGAGCGCGCCGACACAGCAGGCCGCATAAGATGACCACCGCCGAAACCGCCGCATTGGGACAAAACCGCAAAACCGATGTTCTGGCCGAGAATGTGCTGCGCGCAGCCGGCCTTTCCGGCGACGACCTGAAATCGCTTGCCCATGTGTTCAAGGATGCCTCGACGCATTTCTGCGACCGGCTGAAACATGGCTGCGCCGCCGCGTTCGACATTGATGCGGGTCAGGTGGAAAGCACCGACGATGCCGCCTTTGCCGACATTCTCGACAAGGCTGCGATCATCGCGCCGCTGAAGGCCGAGCGCTGGGGCTGCACGCTTTATCTGACCGCCGATGCAACCCTCGTCTTCTCCGTGATCGAGGCGATGTTCGGTGCGCAAGGCAATATCGGGGGCAATATCGGTTCCGTCGATGAGGACCGTCCCTTCGGCATGCTGGAGCAGAAGATTTCTGCACTTCTGGCCGGTCATCTTGCCAAATCGCTCGATCAGGTGTTCGCCGGGAACGGGCAGGCGCTTTTTGCTGCCGGTGAATGCATCGATACCGCCGAATTCGACCGGGAGAATTTCGAGCGCTCGCGCCTTTTCGCCTGCCGCATCGATGTTACCGCCGCGGGCAAGACCGGCCGGGTGCACCTGCTGCTGCCGCGCAGCACGCACAAGCCGATGCAGGATGCCGTGGCCGCCTTTTTGCGCCGCCCGATGAATCAGGCCGATCCGAGCTGGGCGAAGAAGATGCGGCACGAGGTCAGCCGCGCGCGCATCGAGCTTGAGGCATTCATCCAGCAGGGATCGATGACGCTGGACGCATTGTCGATGCTGGAAATCGGCCAGGTTCTGAAACTGCCCGCCGACGCCATGGAGCAGGTGCGCCTGCGCGCCGGCGATCAGCAGCTTTTCAAGTGCACGCTCGGCAAATCGGGCATTCATTTCACAGTCAAGGTCGGCGACCCCGTCAATCAGGAAGAGGATTTCATCGATGAGCTTGTTGCTGGCTAACGTGCTTTCCACATTGATGGCTCTCGCCTCGCTCGCGGCCCTGATCGTGGTTGGCCGCAAGGCCAATGAGACGATCAAGCTCGGCAAGCTGCTGGCGCTGCGCGTCGCAGCCGCCTCCAACGGGCTGGAGCGCGCCGTCAAGGCCATCCAGAGCGAGCGCACCGATCTTGGCACTGCCCTGGCTGACGAAAACACCAGGCTTGAAGCCCGTCTTGCCGAAACGCAGCGCGTGCGCCGCGAAATGGAAGAGGCGATCGAGGAGCTGAACCGGCTGCGCAAGGCGCTGACCCGTGACATCCGCCATGCGCGCAATGTCGCCGACAGCGCGCGGCGCACCGACGACCGGACCGCCGCCGCCGAACAATCGCTCCCGAAGGAAAAGAACGCACTGCCGGTCTTCGTGCGCCGCACGGTCAGGAAGGCAACGGTCGAACTCGCAGGCCAGGCATGAGCAAGGAAACCGAGGACAAGAACATGCAGCAGGAACTGGACGAAGCCATTGAGGAACTGCGTGAGGAAAAGCCGCGCAGCGCGCAGAAGGGGCCATCCAAGCCGAATCTCGAACTCATCATGGGCATTCCCGTCGATGTGCAGGTTGTACTTGGCGGCACGACCATGCCGGTTGCCAATCTGATGAAGCTCGGTCGCGGTGCGGTCATCACGCTCGACAAGCAGATCGGCGATCCGGTCGATATCGTGGTCAATGGCCGCGTCATCGCCCGTGGCGAAGTGATCGTCCTTGAAGACGATTCCTCGCGTTTCGGTGTCAGCCTCACCGAAATCATCGGCAAGTAACGGACGTGACCATGGCCGACAATGAACAGCAAGCCCTCGCGGAAGACCTTGAAGGAACCGCCAGCGGCCTCGTCGATACGCTGACCGGCCCGCAAAAGGCGGCGGCGATCCTCGTTGCCATCGGTCGCCCTGCCGCCGCGCGTCTTCTCAAGCATTTCAATGCCGAGGACCTGCGCAAGCTTGCCGGTCATGCCCGCACGCTGGAGCCGATTTCACCGCTCGATTTCGAACAGCTGGTCAAGCAGTTCGAGGATTCCTTTGCCGAGGGCGCGCCGGTTTCGGAAGCTGCCCAGCGGTTCGAGGGTCTGCTGCGCGAAACGCTGCCGCAGGAAGAGGTCGATGCGGTTCTGGAAGAGCGTGTCCAGCCGCAACTCGTTCAGGAATCCGTCTGGGTGCAGCTCGGCCGCCTGCCGGTGGAACGCCTGCAGGCCTATCTGACGGACCAGCATCCGCAGATCATCGCCTATATCGTGTCGAAGCTGCCGTCCGACCTTGCAGCCCGGCTGTTCGTGGTATTGCCGCCGCAGCTGCGCAACGCCGTCGTGCAGCGCTCGCTCCATATCGGCAATGTCGCACCGGCTGCGGCGGAACTTCTCGAAGACGTGCTGCGGCGCGATCTTCTGGGCCGCAGCGATTCAGGACCGGTCAAGGCGCATCACGGCCAGATCGCCAATATCTTCAACCAGCTCGACAGAAGCGAGATGGAAGAACTGATGGCGAGCCTTGAAGACCTCAACCGCGACGATCTCAACCGCATCAAGGCCAAGCTCTTCACCTTTGAGGACATCGAGCGCCTGCCGCAGCGCGCGCGCCTGCTGCTCTTCGATGAAGTGCAGACGGAACAGATCGCAACGGCGCTGCGCGGAGCGGACACAAGGCTTCAGGAACTCGTTCTCTCCTCGCTCTCGACCCGTGGCCGCCGCATGGTGGAAACCGAACTGGGCGCCGAGCAGGGCAACATAACCGCGCAGAACATTGCCGATGCGCGCCGCACGATAGCCCGTATCGCCATCGATCTTTCCGAACGCGGCATCATCACGCTTGACGCTGGCGAAGCTTCGTCCTGATTGCGGTGACCCATGGCAGATGATGCTGACAAGGAAAGCAAAACAGAAGAAGCCACCGAACAGAAGATCCGCGACGCCTTGGAAAAGGGCAATATGCCCTTCTCCCGCGAAACGCCGATCCTCGCCGGCATCGCTTCCTTTCTGATTATCGCAGTCTTTGTCGCTGGACCTGCCACCACGAAGCTTGCCGTCTTCCTGCGGGAACTGATCGACCGTCCCGAAGACTGGCTCCTCAACAGCGCCGAGGATGCGAGCCGTCTGTTCGGCGTTCTGGCGCTCGCCGTCGGCGCGGCTCTCGTGCCGGTATTCATCATCATTCCGCTTGCCGGCATTGCGGCCTCCGCGTTCCAGAATGCGCCGCGCTTCGTTGGTGAGCGCATCCGCCCGCAGGCCTCGCGCATATCGCCTCTCAAGGGATGGCAGCGTATTTTCGGGCGCAGCGGTCAGGTCGAGTTTCTCAAGTCGCTGGCCAAGTTTCTGGCGGCGAGCGTCATCGTCTTCGTCGTCTTTTTCAGTGGCAACAGCCTTTTCACCGATGCGGTCGCCTCGGACCCCAGCGCCTTGCCCGAATTCCTGCGCGAGAACATGGTGCGCCTGCTGGTCGCCAATGTTCTGGCCATCACGGCAATTGCCGGTTTCGACCTTGCCTGGTCGCGCATTCACTGGCGGCAGGAACTGCGCATGACCCGGCAGGAGGTGAAGGACGAACTGAAGCAGTCGGAAGGCGACCCGCTGGTCAAGTCTCGCCTGCGATCGCTCGGTCGCGACCGTGCGCGCCGCCGCATGATCAACACGGTTCCGACGGCAACGCTCATCGTCGCAAATCCGACTCATTTTTCCGTAGCACTGCGCTACAAGCCCGATCAGGATGCGGCCCCGGTCGTCGTGGCAAAGGGGCAGGATCTGATCGCTCTCAAAATAAGAGAGATCGCCGCGCAGCATTCCATCCCGATATTCGAGGACGTTCCGCTGGCGCGCGCGCTCTATAAACAGGTCAATGTCGACCAGATGATCGCACCGGAATTCTACAAGGCCGTGGCCGAGCTGATCCGGGTCATCAATACACGGCATGCATTACATTAGAGCATGTCTCAAAGGTGGGAACTGGGAGTGAGACATGCATAAGAACAAATGGATAATCATGATATTTATATGTTCCGGAACAGTGACGGCCTGTTCCCCAGATTGGCGGTGAGACCATGAAAAGCCTGCAATTCTCCAACGAGCGCGAGGCGATCATTGCCGGAAACCTGCGCGAAGTCGCAACCGATCTTCGTCTGGTCGATCCGTCCGACTACATCGCCTTCATACGCTGCGAGCTTTTTGCCAATATCGCCGATATCGTCAGTTCGGCGACCGAGCTTTATTTCTTTCCCGGCACGCTGGAACTCGGACATGGCGGGGAATATCGCTGCGACTGGCAGTCGCCACCGGCCATCGTGCTCGACATGGAGTTTCGCAATCAGGGCGTCTACGCCTATTTTCGGCTGACGCTGACCGACAAGACGGCGGGGATTGAGCTGAACCACATCGCCTTCGAGGACGCCGACGAAGACCCGGCCAGGAACACGGCGCGGCTTGCCAACGCCTTCGACGCCGCCCGCCTGCCGCTCAGAAAAAGGGCCTGAAAGCACAAAACACCGGATGCCTGAAACATCCGGTGTTCTTGTCTCTGCAAGTCCGCTGGCATCAGTTCAGATGATGGACTTCCGGCATTTCGATGATGCCGAGCGACAGCGCCGTCGCCACGGCTGAAGTGCGGTTGGAGCAGTTGAGCTTGATCTTGGCGTTCTGGAGATAAGTCACCACCGTCCAACGCGCGATGTTCAGGATTTCCGCGATCTCGCCGTCCGTCTTGCCATTTGCGGCCCAGCGCAGGCAGTCGACTTCGCGCGGGGTCAGAAGACTGGACACCGTCGCCACATCCTTGCAGCCGCACAGCGCCGAATGGATGATGCCCGACAGGCTCAACAGGCGCGGGCGAAGCTTCGCCACGAACTGTTCACGGTCTTCGTCCGGGCTGATCTCGAAGCTGAACAGGGAACAGCCGACCGCACCTTTCTGGCCGCGGGCCGAGACGGCGATGAAAATATTGCCCAGCCCGTGCTTTTCCGCATCCTGCAGCATGTCGGCGACAGCCGGACACCGGTCTGCGTCTTCCTGTAGATTGCGAACGATGCCGCTTACATCGTCTTTGAAATAGGGCGCATCTTCCTGAAAGATCGGGTCGACAACGAAATAGTTCTTGGTGGAGTAGCGGGCAGCCCAGTTGGCGGGCACGGTCATCACAACCGTCATGTCGGAAGAACTGGTTTTCGAGCAATCGCCCATCCGTCCACGATAAGTGTGCAAGATGTGACGACAACCGATCTCGTCGCGAATTCGTGTCAGCAGAGCAAGCGTATCGCTCTGGAAGGAAGTGCCAAAAAATGTCTTCTTAAAATTCGGAAAATGAATCAGATCGAGTGTCATTAATATAATGTCCTTAATGCTGGCAGGCGATTATTACCGTGTCCAAAAAGGGGGCCGAATCGGGGCCTGGAGCCATTCAATCTTTTGTATAAGTGACAAAAAAAACAGGGGGTCTGACAACCTTCAATTAATCGATAGCAAAGAATTGCACACAAAAGCGGTGCCGAAATAAGGCCTAAATGAGAAGTTAATTGGTGTGGCGGTAAACTTTTTTTGAGAATCAAGCAATGCCATGCTCAACTTGTTCTATTTCAGAACAGTTTCATTCTCATTTCCGTAAGCTCTGTAGAAGAAATCCACTGCCAGCTCGACATTGCTGCGAATCGTTTCCGCTGATGGCGGCTCCGACAAGGCCCCGAACAGCCGCGGCCTGTAGAGGCCCGACAGGAAAAGATCGGAAAGCTGATAGGCCATCCGGTCGGCATCGAAAGGCTTGAGTTTGCCGCTTTCGATCATCCGCCTGAGATAGTCGGCCATCACCACGAGGCTGCGCTTCGGGCCACGTTCATAGAACCGCGCGGCAAGCTCCGGCTTGCGCTCGCTCACGCCCAGCACGATCCGCTGGGCGCGGATGGCGGTGGAGGAAGTGATGAGCGTCACCAGCGCCACGCCGAAATCGGTCAACTCCTGACGGTTCCCGAAACCGCTGTCGAGGGTGGCGATCAATTCGCTGAACATCGTGTGGCGGTAGTGTTCGCACAATGCGACGAACAGGTCTTCCTTGCTGTTGAAGTAGACGTAGATCGTGCCCTTCGACACGCCAGCCTCACGCGTGATGTCGTTCATACTGGCGGCATCGAAACCCATGCGAAGGAACACGTCCTGAGCGCCTTCGAGAATCTGGCGGCGTTTTGCAGGGTCCTGACCGGCACCCAGCCGCGTGCGACCGCATTCCGTTTCGGAGCAGGACGACTTGCTTTGACCCATAATGCCGACATCTTTCCCATCATGCCGGTTCCGGTCATGCATCATCGTATCCGTTGTTCCTTTGGTCTTGCGATCAGGCTTCATTTTAGAGACTCTTGAATTTTTTCGAACCAAGCGGTTCGATATGCTCTTGATATGCGCATCTTATTGATCTATGTCAACATCGAACCGAGCGGTTCAATCCCAAGGATGTCCAGAGAGTTTCCCTATGTCCGCCCCGAAGTCCGTTGATAAGGCCGATATTCATCCGTTTCCCAACGCCAAGAACTTCGCCTCGGCAACCCAGCCGGCGACGAATGAGGTGCCGCTGAGCGAGAGATCGCAGCCCCATACCGTGCCGAACCCGCAGGAAGCCGCACCCAGGGAAACCGGGGAAACCGCCAAGGGTGGCAAGAAGAAGGGCTTCGGCAAACGCGTCCTTTTGCCCGGCATTCTGGCGGTCGCGGTCGCAGGCGGCCTCTGGTTCGCCTATGACTGGTGGACGGTCGGACGGTTCATGGTTTCGACCGACGACGCCTATGTGCAGGGCGACATTGCGTCCATCGCGCCGAAGGTTACCGGCTATATCGAAAACATTCCCGTGGCCGCGAACCAGCAGGTCAAGGCTGGCGATGTGATCTTCCAGCTCGATGCAGGCGACTACCAGATCGCGCTCGACGAAGCCGAAGCCAAGCTCGCGACCCAGAAACAGACCCTCGTTCGCATCAAGGCCCAGACCGACGCCGCGCAGGCAACCCTGCAACAGGCCGATGCCGACAAGCAGGCCGCAACGGCTGTCCTGACCAATGCGCAGAACACGATCGCGCGCGTGCAGAAGCTGCACGACACGCGTTTCGTCGCGCAGGCCGAACTCGACACGGCCCAGTCCTCGCTGGACCAGGCGCGCGCCAAGGTTGCCGGCAGCGATGCGCAGATCGCTTCTGCCAAGGCCAATATCGAAGTGCTCAACGCTCAATATAGCGAAGCCGAAAGCACGGTAAAATCGCTGGAACTTGCCCGCGACAAAGCCGCACGCGACCTATCCTTCACGACGCTGCGCGCGCCCTTCGACGGCGTGGTCGGCAATCTTTCCGGCAAGAAGGGCGATCTCGTTTCGCCGGGCCAGAAGATTGCGGCGCTTGTCCCGGTCAATGAGCTTTATATCGACGCGAACTTCAAGGAAACGCAGCTCGCAAAGATCAAGACCGGCGAAACCGCGCATATCTATGTCGACGCCATCGACGGCACGAAGTTCGACGGCAAGGTCGCGTCCATCGCTCCGGCTTCGGGCGCCGTGTTCTCGCTGCTGCCGCCGGAAAACGCGACCGGCAACTTCACCAAGATCGTGCAGCGCGTTCCCGTGCGCATCATGATCCCGAAGGAAGCGCTGGAATCCGGCAAGATCCGCGCGGGCCTCAGCGTCGTGGTCGATATCGACACGCGCACGGCCCCCGAGCAAAAGGCCGATTGATCGAGCCCTTTGGCTCAATTGAAATAACAGATGGCGGCGCGGCGAAACGGATTTCGCGCCGCCTTTCTCTTCCATTCCGGAGTGCGCCGTCATGGCCGCAGACACGACAATGGGGCCAATGGCCCCGGCAGAAGACCGCATCGACCCCAAGAAGGCCATCGGCTTTCTGGCCATGGTGTTCGGCATGTTCATGGCGATCCTGGACATTCAGATCGTCTCGGCTTCGCTGGCTGAAATCCAGGCGGGTCTCAGCGCCAGTTCCGACGAAATCTCCTGGGTCCAGACGTCCTACCTGATTGCGGAAGTCATCATGATTCCGCTGTCGGGCTTCCTTGGACGCCTTTTGTCGACGCGCGTGCTCTTCACCGTTTCCGCGGCAGGCTTCACGCTGGCCAGCATGCTCTGCGCGACGGCGACGAACATCGAGCAGATGATTGTCTACCGCGCCATTCAGGGCTTCATCGGCGGCGGCATGATCCCGAGCGTGTTCGCAGCCGCCTTCACCATCTTCCCGCCTTCCAAGCGTTCCATCGTTTCGCCGATGATCGGTCTGGTCGCAACGCTTGCGCCAACCATCGGCCCGACGATCGGCGGCTATCTGAGCCACGCCTTCTCATGGCACTGGCTGTTTCTGGTCAATGTCGGCCCCGGCATCCTCGTTACCATCGCCGCATGGAACCTCATCGACTTCGACGAAGGCGACAGCTCCCTTCTGAGCAAGTTCGACTGGTGGGGCCTTCTCGGCATGGCCGCATTCCTCGGTTCGATGGAATATGTTCTGGAAGAAGGCCCGCGCAATGACTGGCTTCAGGATGAAGCCATCTTCGTCCTGACCGGCGTTATGATCGTCGGCGGCATTCTCTTCTTCTTCAGGGCCTTTACCGCCGAAGAGCCTATCGTGGACCTGCGAGCCTTCAGGAATGTCAATTTCGCATTCGGCTCGGTGTTCTCCTTCGTGATGGGCGTCGGTCTTTATGGCCTCACATATCTATATCCGCTCTATCTGAGCACTGTTCGCGGCTATGATGCCCTGATGATCGGCGAAGCGCTGTTCGTCAGCGGTCTCGCCATGTTCTTCACCGCCCCGGTGGCGGGTTTCCTTTCCAACAGGATGGACCCGCGCCTCATGATGATGATCGGCTTCCTCGGCTTTGCGGCAGGCACATGGATGGTGACGGGTCTGACCGCCGACTGGGATTTCCACGAATTGCTGTTGCCGCAGATTCTGCGTGGCTGCTCGCTGATGCTGTGCATGGTGCCGATCAACAATCTGGCGCTCGGCACGCTTCCGCCTTCCCTGCTGAAAAACGCATCGGGCCTTTTCAACCTGACGCGCAATCTGGGCGGCGCCGTCGGCCTTGCCGTCATCAATACGATCCTGACCCGGCGCGGCGACATGCATTATGAGCGGCTGGCCGAACATGTTCGCTGGGGCAATGCCGAAGCGGAAAGGATGATCGCCAACCTGACCGCCAAATACAATGCGGCAGGCATGGACGGCGCGACGATTGCCATCGCCAAGCTTTCCGGCATGGTGCGCCAGCAGGCCACCCTTCTGTCCTTCATCGACGTGTTTTTCATCCTCACGATGATGTTCTGCTCGCTTGCCGTCTGCGCCATCATGCTGCGCAAACCCAAGCAGGTCGGCGGTGGCGGTGGAGGGCATTAGCTCTCCGCCTCCCAATTTCATACGAAACCTATTAGGGTTCGATCATCTTTCAGAAATTTTCGTTTATCGCAGCTATTCGACCGTGATGCCGCGCGGAGACAAACCCCTGTCGCGCAGGGAAAAGCCTCTTGCAGAATTATGACAACGACGAATTTACTGTCACATTTCCTGTCATAAAAATGCTGCTCCCGCAAACGGATGAATTGCTAAGTCTCTGAAAACGTGTTTCACTTTCCACCGCTGGCAGTTTGTGACAAGCCACAAACTGTCATCCAACCGTCATATAGGGCGGGTATCGGGAATGCGCGAGCACCGGAATCGACCGGGGGCGTTCGCCGGACCTTAAACAGGGGAGTCAAACAATGCTTGCTTACACAGCGCGTCTGCTGTCGCTTTCGACGGCAATCGCCGTTGCCGGGGTTTCCATCGCCGCTGCCGAACCGTCAGCCGAACTGATCGCCGCTGCCAAGGCGGAAGGCGAACTGACCACCATCGCACTCCCGCATGACTGGTGCGGCTATGGCGAAATCATCAAGAGCTTCAAGGACAAGTACGGCCTCAAGGTCAACGAACTGAACCCGGACGCCGGTTCGGGCGATGAAATCGAAGCCATCAAGGCCAACAAGGACAACAAGGGCCCACAGGCTCCTGACGTCATCGACGTCGGCTTCGCCTTCGGCGCTTCGGCCAAGAAGGACGGCCTGATCCAGCCTTACAAGGTCGCGACCTGGGACGAAATCCCGGACAGCGCCAAGGACCCTGAAGGCCACTGGTATGGCGACTATTACGGCGTGCTCGCCTTCGAAGTGAACAAGGACATCGTCAAGGACATCCCGCAGGATTGGGAAGACCTGCTCAAGAGCGACTACGCAAATTCCGTTGCGCTTGCAGGCGATCCGCGCGTTTCCGCACAGGCCATTCTCGGCGTTCATGCCGCCGGCATCGCCCGTGGCGGTGAGCCGGGCGAAGCCGCAGGCAAGAAGGGCCTCGAGTTCTACAAGGAACTGAACGCCAACGGCAATTTCGTTCCGGTCATCGGCAAGGCCGCTTCGCTGGCGCAGGGCTCGACCCCTATCGTCATCCGCTGGGACTATAACGCGCTCGCCGACCGCGATACGCTCAAGGGCAATCCGGAAATCGAAACCGTCATCCCGAAGACGGGCGTCATCGCCGGTGTCTACGTGCAGGCGATCAGCGCCTACGCACCGCATCCGAACGCTGCGAAGCTGTGGATGGAGCACATCTATTCGGATGAAGGCCAGCTCGGCTACCTGAAGGGCTACTGCCATCCGATCCGCTTCAACGCGATGGCGAAGGCTGGCAAGATCCCGCAGGAACTGCTCGACAAGCTGCCGCCGGCAGCAGCCTATGAAAAGGCTATCTTCCCGACCCTGGAACAGATCGAGGCAGCACAGGCCACGATCACCAAGGAATGGGACAGCGTCGTGGGCGCAAACGTCCAGTAAGCGCTTCTGTCGCATCGAACACATGTCGCGTCGGCCTCAAACGGTCGGCGCGACATCAAACTGGTTTCATTTGCCCTCCCGTCCTCTTTTCCAAACAGCGCCGCGCTCTTTGGCAAACAGGATGGGCAGACTGCAAAGATGCAATGAAATTCCCCGAGGGGCGAATGACGGCCCTGCCGATCGCAAGATATAAACAAGAAGTCGGAACGGTTCTGTCAGTTCCGTTCTGCCGGGAACCGGTCCAAAGAAAGAACCTATGAGTTCAATTGCCGAAACATCAGCCCCCAGCGGAGTGCGCAAGCGCCGGCTTCCGTTGTCATGGCTTGGCGTGACGCCGTTTTTCATCTTCGCCATCCTGTTTCTGATCTGGCCGACGATGTACCTCATCATCGGCGCCTTTCATGACCCGGCTGGAAACTTCACGCTCCAGAACATCCATGATCTCTTTCAGCCGCAGATCATGAGCGCCTACTGGATTTCCATCAAGGTCAGTCTGGCCTCGGCCATCGGCGGCGCGATCATCGGCTTCTTTCTGGCCTGGGCGGTTGTCCTCGGCAACCTGCCCTCCTGGCTGCGGCCGACGGTGCTGACCTTTTCGGGCGTTGCCTCGAACTTCGCAGGCGTGCCGCTTGCCTTCGCCTTTCTTGCGACGCTGGGGCGAACCGGCTTCGTGACGATCCTTCTCAAGGAATGGTTCGGCTTCAACCTCTATGCGACGGGTTTCAACCTGCTCTCCTTCTTCGGCCTGACGCTGACCTATCTGTTCTTCCAGATACCGCTGATGGTGCTGATCCTGACGCCCGCCCTCGACGGGCTGAAGAAAGAGTGGCGCGAGGCATCTTCCATTCTGGGGGCGACCACCGCGCAATATTGGCGCATGGTGGCCTTTCCGATCCTGTGGCCGAGCCTGCTCGGCACGACGCTTCTCCTGTTCGCCAACGCCTTCGGCGCCATCGCCACCGCCTACGCCTTGACGGGTTCCTCGCTCAACATCGTACCGATCCTGCTCTTTGCCCAGATCCGCGGCGACGTTCTGCATAACCAGAACCTCGGCTATGCGCTGGCCCTCGGCATGATCGTCATCACAGGTATTTCCAACCTCATCTATATCTGGCTGCGCATTCGCGCCGAGAGGTGGCAGCGATGAAAAAGAAAGGCATAAATGCCCAGAAAATCGGTGCCTGGATCGCCTTCCTGATTGGCGCGATCTATTTCCTCGTACCGCTCATCGGCACGTTCGAATTCTCGCTGCGCATGCGGCGCGGCGAATATTCCTTCGACGCCTATCGCGTCGTGTTCTCCGACCCGAATTTCCAGGCAACCTTCGGCTATTCGATCCTGCTTGGCCTGTTGACCATCATCTTCGGCGTGCTTCTGGTCGTGCCGACCGCCTATTGGGTGCGCCTGCGCCTGCCGCAATTGCGCCCGGTGATGGAATTCATCACGCTGTTGCCGCTGGTCATTCCGGCCATCGTCATCGTGTTCGGATATCTGCGCATCTACAACTCGTCATCCTGGCTGCCGTTCACGGCATCCACACGAGCGACCGACCTCCTGTTGATGTTCGGCTATATGACGCTTTCGCTGCCCTATATGTATCGCGCCGTCGATACGGCAATGCGCACTATCGACGTTAATACACTGACGGAAGCCGCGCAAAGCCTTGGCGCTGGCTGGGGCCACATCATGTTCAAGGTGATTTTTCCGAATGTGATCTCCGGCGTGATGAGCGGTGCCTTCATCACATTCGCCATCGTCATCGGCGAATTCACGCTGGCCTCGCTTTTGAACCGCCCTGCCTTCGGTCCCTATCTGCAGCTTGTCGGCGCAAACCGCGCCTACGAACCGTCAGCGCTGGCAATCATTTCGTTTGGCATAACGTGGCTCAGCATCATCATGCTGCAGCTCGTCTCGCGCCTCAATAAATTCAAGACAACCGCCGGGTAAGATTCATGGCTTTTCTGAATATCAAAAACCTGAAAAAGAGCTTCGGCGCCAATACCGTCGTCCACGATTTCAACCTTGCCGTGGAAAAGGGCGAATTCGTCTCCTTCCTCGGCCCGTCAGGCTGCGGAAAGACGACCGTTCTGCGCATGATCGCCGGTTTCGAGATGCCCGACAGCGGCGCCATAGAAATCAACGGCAAGGATGTGGTGGACCTCAAGCCCAACCAGCGCAATATCGGCATGGTGTTTCAGGCCTATGCGTTGTTTCCGAATATGACGGTTGCGCAGAATGTTTCGTTCGGCCTGCGCGTTGCCGGAAAGCCGAAGGCGGAAATCGACGCCACGGTGAAGGAAATGCTGGGCCTCATCCGCCTCGACCATCTGGCGGACCGCTATCCCTACCAGATGTCAGGCGGCCAGCAGCAGCGCGTGGCGCTGGCGCGCGCGCTTGCCACCAAGCCCCAGGTTCTTCTGCTCGACGAGCCGCTATCGGCACTCGATGCCAAAATCCGCATCTCGTTGCGCGAAGAAATCCGCGCCATCCAGCAGAAGCTCGGCATTACGACCGTCTTCGTCACCCACGATCAGGAAGAAGCGCTGTCGATCTCCGACCGCATCGTGGTCATGCATGAAGGCCGCGCCGACCAGATCGGATCGCCTTTCGACATCTACAACCGCCCTGCCTCGCGCTTCGTGGCGTCGTTCGTCGGCACGCTCAACATGCTGGAAGCCTCGGTCAGCGAACCGGGCCGGAACAGCATCGAGCTCGACGGCCGCACCATCACGGTGCAAGAAACGCTCGATCATCATCCGAAGGGCAAGCCGCTGACGCTGGCCTTGCGCCCGGAAGCTGTCAGCCTCGAAGCGCGCAAGAGCCACGATACAGCGCTGGAAGCAACGATCGACGATGTGCATTTCCTCGGTTCCGTCATTCGCACGCGCGTGACGCTGGGCAAGAACCGCCTTTCGTTCGACACGTTCAACGATCCGACCCATCCGCCACCGCAGCGCGGCGACAAGGTGACCGTGCATTTCGCCTCGCGCGATCTTCTGGTCCTGGCAGACTGAGACAAAAAAGCCGCCCAGTGGGCGGCTTTTTCAATTACAGCGAAATTTTATTCGCCCCAGGGACCGTGGAAATCCCCGTCCTTGTCGATCCGCTTGAAGCCGTGCGAGCCGAAGAAATCGCGCTGGCCCTGGATGAGATTGGCGGTGCCAAGCGCCTGCGTAAAACTGTCGAAATAGCTGAGCGCCGAGCCCAGTGCAGGCAAAGGCAGGCCAGCGAGCGCCGCCTTGGCGACGATCTGGCGAAGGCCGTTGGAAGCCTTGCTCATGCGTTCGACAAAGGCGGGCGCCAGCAGCAGATTGCGGCTTTCGCTGTCCTCGAAGGCGTGGGCGATATCGTCCAGAAGCTGCGAACGAATGATGCAGCCCGCACGCCAGATGCGGGCGGTTTCGGCAAGCGGGATGTTCCAGCCGTGCTCCTGCGATGCGGCTTCCATCACCGCGAACCCTTGAGCGTAAGCGGCGATCTTGCCCGCCAGCAGGCCCTGCTCCAGATCGGCAAGGAATTTTGCCTGATCGGAAATCTCGAGGCTGCGCTGGCCGGGATTGTAGGCCTTTGCGGCAAGCGCGCGCGCCGCCTTCAGCGAGGACAGGGAGCGGGCAGCGACCGCGGCTTCAATCGCGGTTGCCGGAACACCCAGCATCTGCGCCTCGATGGCCGCCCAGCGGCCCGTGCCCTTCTGGCCGGCTTCATCGAGGATCATGTCGACCATCGCCTTGCCGGTTTCCGGATCGGTCGCCTTCAACACCTTGGCGGTGATCTCGATCAGATAGGAGTTGAGCGGCCCCTGGTTCCACTTTTCGAACACATCGCCGATGGCAGGGGCGGAAAGCCCGAGACCGTCACGCAGGATGCCGTAGATTTCGGCAATCATCTGCATGTCGGCATATTCGATGCCGTTGTGGATCGTCTTGACGAAGTGACCGGCGCCATCGGGCCCCACCAGCGCACAGCACGGTTCGTCCTTGTATTTGGCGGCAGCGGCAAGCAGGATCGGCGCGATGCGCTCATAGGCTTCCTCGGTGCCGCCAACCATCATCGACGGACCGTGGCGCGCACCTTCCGCACCGCCGGAAACGCCCATGCCGACAAAGGTCGGATCATTGGGGCCGAGCGCCTTCAGGCGGCGCACCGTGTCGCGATAATCGGAATTGCCGGCGTCGATCATGATGTCGCCCTTCTCAAGATAGGCCTTGAGGCGGGTGGTCTCAGCATCGACGGGAGCGCCTGCCTTGATGAGGAAGATGATCGGGCGCGGCTTGCGGATATTCGCCGCGAGATCCTCGAAAGTGGGGCAAGGAATGATCTTGTCGCGCAGCGGGCCAGCCTTTTCGAGGAAGGCTTTCAGCACAGGCTCATCACGGTCATAGACGGCTACCGTATAGCCCTTCTCGGCTATGTTCAGCGCCAGGTTGGAGCCCATGACGCCAAGGCCGACCATTCCGATATCTGCTTTTTCCATTTTGTGCCCTTCGCAAATGCAACCGACCGGCCGTCGTCTAGACACATGCAGAACATCGAACGCCGACAAGCCGAACCGATAAGAATAGGCCGCCGCCGGATTTCGGCGGCAGCGCATGTCAATCTGTATCCTATTGTGGGATGATCTAGGGCATATGACGCAAAGTTGATAGACCTCCCGTCACGAAAATCACCGGTTTTGCCCGCACAACCGCCTTCTTAAATCGGTTAGCTGGCCTGAAAACCCCGTGTTTCGCGATTTTCACACCCGTTCCAGCTTGTGATGCGGCAGCGGCGGCAATTCGATAGTGATCGCGTCATCCGCCTTCACCATGCCACCTGCAAGAACGATGGTCATGATGCCCGACTTGCGGACCAGTTCGCCATCGGGGGTGCGGTCCAGCACAGCATCCAGCAGCCCGGCCTGGAAATTCTCTATCTGGGCGCAAGGGTTGCGCAGGCCGGTCGCTTCCAGAACGACTTCACCGCCGATCCTGATCAGCGCACCCTGGGGTAGACCCAGCAGATCGACACCGCGCGTGGTGATGTTCTCGCCAAGGTCGGCGGGTGCGACATCGAACCCCTTTTCGGCCAGCTCGTCAAAAAGCTCGGCATGGATGAGATGCACCTGCCGCAGATTGGGCTGTGTCGGGTCGGCCCGCACGCGGGAACGGTGCTTTACCGTCACGCCCTGATGCGCATCGCCTTCGACGCCATGCCCCGTGATGATGCGGATTTCCGGCACGACCTGTTTGGAAAAACGATGCTCACCGTCCCGCGCTACAGCCACGACAAATCCGCTCATCAAATCCACCTTGTGAAAGACATCCTGACAGGACAAAGAAACTTCGTTAGCCGCATTACATGAGCTATATAGCACCTGTATGAAGCTGCGGGGCAAGCACGTGAATCACGACAGGCAGGCAAAGACAGACTTTCGCTGGGGCATATGGGGCACTGGCACGATAGCCAACGCCTTTGCGGACGATATTCAGGCAAGCACGGGGATGCGTGTCACCGCTGTTTGCTCGCGCGCGGCGGAGACCGCCGAAGCTTTCCGCCGGCGCATCGGCGCTGACAAGGCGTTCAGCGATTCAGGCGCGTTTCTCGCCCATCCGGATATCGATGCCATCTACATCGCCACTCCGAGCGCGATGCATGTGCTGCAGGCCATGCAGGCAATCGCGGCGGGCAAGCCATGCCTGATCGAAAAGCCGCTGTCGCTGGATGCGGCTGGCGCACGGCAGATCGAAGCCGCTGCAAAAGCAAAAAATGTCTTCGCCATGGAGGCGATGTGGAGCCGCTTTCTGCCAGCGATCCGCGCCGCCAGGAAGCATATCGACAGCGGTCGCATCGGAGCGGTGACGCGCATCGAAGCCGATCTGTCCTATATCCGTGCCTATGACCCGCAAAGCCGCTTCTTCAGCCCGGAACTTGGCGGCGGCGCTGCGTTCGATCTCGGCGTCTATCCGGTTTCGCTGGCACTGTATTTCCTTGGCTTGCCGGATCATGCGGACGGCCGCTGGCAGCGCGCCAGAAGCGGCGTCGACATGCGCACCGATTTCCAACTCGGCTGGCGGGGCGCTACAGCCAGCCTCTCCTGCGGCTTCGACCGCGACGGCGAGAACAGCATGCTGATCGAGGGGACCAAAGGCACGATCCTGATCCATGCGCCATTTCTGAAGGCCCAGAGGCTGACGCTGTTTTCTGCCTTTGCCGCGCGGTCATCGCTTGGGCCGAATGGCGGCAAGGGATTTGTAGGCAAGGTCATGAATCGCCTGCCCCTGCCGGGCCGCACCATCGAAACCTATGCCTTTTCCGGCAATGGATTGCAGTTTCAGGCCGAAGCGGTCCGCGATGCGGTGCGAAGCGGCCGGATATCCGATGCAATCATGCCGCTCGACCACAGTGCAGCCGTTGCCGACATCGTCCGCAAGGTGCTGTCGAAGGGTTAGAAGCGCATCCCGAAAAGTGAAACGGTTCTCGGATAAGAAGCGCGCCAGGACAAATTTTCAGAAAGACGAGCTGAGATCGGCTCTCTAGAAACTGCTTCTCATCCTGTAGGGCTGCGCATTTTGACCGGCATTGTTCAGGGCAAGCGCGATTTCGGTGATATGCAGCGCCACATCGCCAGAAAAGAATGCCTTGTCGCCCGTCTGGATTGCGCGGGCCTGATCGGCGATGCCCCGCACAAAATCGATCTGTGAGGGATACATGGGCAGCGACCGCTTGTCGGCCTTCGGATAGGACAGCTTTGTGCCGACGGTCGGTTTCCATGGCAGAAACTTGCCGACGCGCATTTCGATGATGCCGAACAGGCGCGCGAGAAAACGGCGCTTTTCCTCCGTGCGTTCAAGACGAACAGCCGAACGATTATCCCAGAGATCATCCACCACTATCGAGCCCTTGTCGGCAACAATCGTCAGGCTGCGATCCTTCGGCATGGCAAGCCCCGATGTGAGACGTGCCACCAGCCCCGACTTGAAAACGAGACAGCCGACCGAAAAATCAGGCGCCATATGCAGATGTTCGGTTCCCGGCCCCTTGTCCGGAAAGGTTATTGCGGAAAATGCCGAGACACTTTCAACCGGACCAAACAGCGACACCAGCCATGACAGCGCATAGCCCGCATGTTCCAGCGTGCAGCCGATCTCAAATTCGTGCAGGCCGGGCCACGGCGCTCCCGACTGCGAACGCCAGCTTGACCATTTGTCACGAAATACCGGCCCGTCTTCCATTTCCGCATAGACAAGACGCGGCACGCCGATGCCATTCATTACGCTTGCCACCAGACGATAGGCATCGCTGAGGCCATTGGCCGGAGCCGCCGCGAGCGTGAGCCCTGCCTTCCGCGCAAAAGCGACCAGCGCTTCCGCATCGTCATAATTCATCGCCAGCGGCTTTTCGGAATAGACATGCTTTCCCGCCGAAAGCGCTGCATGGGAGATTTCAAAATGACTTTCAGGCGTGGTCAGGTTGACGACGATCTCTACGTCCGGATCGGCGAGGACTGCCTCGAAACTCTCATAAGCGCTGACCGAGTAATGCGCGCAGAACGCCTTCAGCCGCTCGGGAGAGCGGTCATAGGCGCCGCGCAGCGTCAGTTCGGGATAATTGCGCAGCGTGGTCATGTAGTAGTCGGCAACAAATCCAGTCCCGACAATTGCGATATTCATGAAGTGGCTCCGGCTAAAAGCATTTCCAGCAAAAGTGCGAAACGGTCCTGCGTTGGATAATGCGTGTAAACAAAGAGATAGAGCGGTTCTACGATTCTGTTTTCACTGAAACCGCTCTATCGTTTCGGGATGATGATTTTCGCGGTCAGCCTGAGGCCGAAGATCGCAAAGACGAGCGTGAGCCAGACCGGGTCCATGCGGCGGAAGAAGAAGCTTTCCAGCATGGCGTTCAACGTTCCGAAGAACACGACCATCAGGAAGAAATCGGCAAGCAGCAGGTTTTCCCGCACCGGGCGGCAGCGCGCGTAATTGACCAGCGGCATGACGATGATGACGAAAATGGCGCAGATGAGCGCCGGAATCCCCATCGACAGCGCGATATCGAGATAACCATTGTGCCCATGCACGATGCCGCGCACATCCCAGTCGAGATAATACGGATTGGCGGCTTGCTTCGCGATCGGTGTGCCCCAGAAGCTTTCATAGCCGAAGCCGGTCCAGGGGCGCTGGGACAGCGCTTCCACCGCAAAGGCCCAGATTGAGGTGCGCCCGGTAAAGGTCGGATCGACGTCGAGTTGCAGAACAAGCTGATGCATCGGCTCGAACAGGACCGTGCCGAAGGTAAACAGCGCAAGCAGAAACTGGATCGTGAAGACTGCCACCGGCGCGAGGAAACGGAGGCCGAAAAGACCGGGGGTGATCACGAGCAGCATGGCCAGCGGCACCAGTGCCGCCGTCGTCTTCGATCCGGTCTGCGAGACGAAGACCAATGCTGATACCGCAATCAGGAATCCGCTCACCCGCCAGCCGCGCCGCCACAGATAGACACCGGCGAAGGAAAAGGCTGCCATGACCGGACCGGCAATGTTCTTGTGCGTGAAGACACCGCGCCAGAGATAGGCGTTTTGCGGCTCCAGCGCGTCGGCGCCGTGGGTGCCGAGATTTGGCAGAAGCACGACGCCCGCATAGGAAACGACGATGACGATCGAAGCCACGGTGACCAGCATGGCCGAATAGGCGTCGCCATCCTGCGGCAGGCTGAGGACGGCAATGACCGTCAGAATGCCGATCATGGTCAACAATACGCCGCGTATCGCGGTTGCCGGATCGGGGCTTGCGAAAACCGACGCCAACAGGAAGGCAAACATCAGCAGCCAGCCGGGGCTGACGATTTTGGCCACCTTCTTCGGATCGGCGAACATGGCAAGCGACAGCAGGGATACGGCTCCGAGACAGCCGAAACCGAGCTGGTTGATGGCATCGCCGCCGCCCGACGCATCCCCGCTCGCCGCGGCGCTGAGCGGATTGAAGGGACGGAAGGAAATCAGCAGAATGCAGAATGTTATCGTGGCGATAACGAGCGCAATCGTGCGGACTGTCGCCCGCACGTTGGCTTGCGCCGCAACATCGGAACGCGCGTCAGTTCTTGTCCGGGTTGCGATATTGCTCATTCAGATATCCAAAATGGGCCATGACGCGGCCCAGCCCGATATGGATGAAGTAAGTCCCGACCGGCACGAAGCGCGCCGCGATGCCGCGCCGCAGGGCCTTGATCGGAGAATAAGCCAAAAGAGCGAGACTTTTCAAAAAAACACGCACCTGACCCAAAGGCTCGTCCTTGCGCTGGCGTTGCTCGATCAGCGTTGACAGGACGCCGTTGCGCAGGCCCCGCGCCGTGATCCAGTCGCTCTCCAGCCGCCGTGCCGGAATGGTCTCCCGCACGATGCCTTCGTTGCACCAGGCAATCGTGAAGCCTTTGGCGCGGGAGCGGTTGATGAAATCGGAATCGCCGCCGCCGGTGAAATTGAACTTCAGGTCCATGAACGGATAGCCGATGGCTTCCAGAACCGGGCGGGCGATCAACAGGTTGCCGGATGAATAGATGATTGGAACCGGCCCGGTCTTGCTGTAATGCGGCAGGAAAACGGGATGCCTTGCCCATTTTTCCGACCCCGGCTTTTCAAAGATCGGATATTGGGGACCGCCGACGAGGCTGGCATTATAGCGCTCGGCGGTTGCCACCATGTTTTCGATCCAGGCCGGATCGGCGAGTTCGTCATCATCGATGACGATGACATATTTGAAATTCGGGAAATAGGTCGTCGCCGTCAGCCAGCCCGCATTGTAGGCATTGCAGTTGCCGCGATGGGATTCCACGATCAGCATGCCGTTATATTTACCGGCCTCGAACTGCGGTGCAGCAACCTTGGCGCCTTCCCGGTCCTCCGCCTCGTTTTCGATCACCACGACCGCGAAGCGGCGGCTGGTGACCTGGGCGTTGAGCGTATCCAGCGTGCGGATGACATGCTCCGGACGGCGAAATGTCGGCAAGGTCACCACCACCTCTACTTCATCGAAACGAAGTTTAGGTGTTTTAGCAATTACTTGTATATGATCCGGTAATACAGACATTACGCCACCCAATATTTAACGACCCATGTTTTCACCGGGCCTATTCAAAAACAATTAAAGAAAAGTTCACCGCGTGGTTGTAAGCACAGCCTGAAACTATCATAGAGAACGCTGATCCGTAATATGCAGGAGCTGACTTGCCGTCCCCTCACCTTGTTTTCGTAACATCGATTGTTCCGCATGGAATCCCGACTACCGGTTATGAAGTGGCGAATTCGGCTGTGGTCGATGGCCTGCGGCGTTCGGGTGCAAAGGTGACCGTGCTTGGTTTCACATGGCCGGGCGCGAAAGCCGATGCTGCGGATACGGTCGTGCTGGGCGAGGTGGAAGTGCGAACCGAAGGCGCTGGCATCAGGCGCAAGATCGGCTGGGTGGTGAAATCATTCCTGACCGGCCTGACTGTCTCCTCGGCGAAGTTGCGGGTGATTCCAGCACAGAAACTGCGCGAGGCCATCGGACAGATCGGCGCTTTCGATGCCTATGTGCTGAACGGCGTGACCCTGCCCGGCGCGTTTGAAGATATTTTCAAGGACAAGCCGTCGCTCTTCGTGGCGCATAATGTGGAATATCGCTCGGCGGAGGAAAATGCCGCCGACGCCCGAAGCTTCATTCAGAAATTCCTGTTCGCCCGCGAGGCGCGCATTCTCAAAGGGCTGGAAAGCCGCCTCAGCGCAAAAGCGCGTTTCGTCTTCACCTTTGCCGAAGATGACGGCCCGGCGCTTGGACTTGGTCCCGACCGGTTTGCGACGATGCCGCTCGTCACGCCGGGCGGAACGCAGGCGGCGCAGCCACGCCCGGCAAAATACGACCTTGCCCTCATCGGCACATGGACGTGGCACCCGAACCGCATCGGGCTGGAATGGTTCCTGCGCGAGGTAAAGCCGCATCTCCCTGGCGATATTTCCATCGCGATTGCAGGCAACACGCCCGCTGATCTCGTCTCTGCCTGGTCTGGCGTCAACTTCGTCGGCAAGGTGCCGGATGCGACGGAATTCGTGGAAAGCGGGGCGCTTGTTCCGCTCGTCAGCCGCGCCGGGACCGGGGTGCAGCTGAAAACCATTGAAACATTCGAGCTGGGCATGCCAAGCGTCGCCACGACGCATTCCGTGCGCGGTATCGGCAATATCCCGGCCAATTGCACCATTGCAGATGACCCGCGAGCCTTCGCGGCGGCAATCATCGAACGGATCGGGAAGGCAAGATCGGGGGACAGTCAGAGACTGGACGGCAAGGCCTTCACCCGGTCACAAATCGAAGGCATGGACCGCGCGGTTGCCCGCGGTCTGCAAGCACTTCGCGGCGAAAATAGAATGACGGACCAGGCATGATGCATACCGAAAATGTAACCTACCGGAACATCCTTGGCGTGAAGGTCGCCTGTTTTGATTGGGACGGCGCCTTCGCCTTCTTCGAGAACCGCATCACTGAAGGCCGGTTCATGAAGCAAGGCTGGCTCAACGCCAACAATTCCAACATTGCGGATGAAACCCCGGATTATCGCGCTGCGTTGCAGGATTTCCTGATCCTGCCCGACGGGGTGGGTGTCGATATTGCCAGCAAGGTCGCCTATGGCAGCAAGTTCCCTGCCAATCTCAACGGAACGGACTTCATTCCGGGGCTTTTGCAGCACATGAAACGCCCGCTGAAGGTCGCACTTCTCGGCGGCGGTCCGGGCGTCGCGGCCGACGCCGCACAGCTTTTCAGGCAGCAGATACCCCACCATGAATATCGCGTCATTTCCGACGGCTTCTTCAAGCCCGCCGATCTCGACGGCATTCTGGCGCAATTGAAGGAATTCCACGCCGACCTATTGCTCGTCGCGATGGGCGTCCCGCGCCAGGAACTCTTCATCGACAAGCATATCACCGCGGAGCACTGCACGATAGCGAGTGCGGTCGGAGCGCTGTTCGACCTGCATACGGGCCGGGTGCAGCGCGCACCGCACTGGATGCGCAAGATCCAGATGGAATGGGCGCACAGGCTGTTGCAGGAACCGCGAAGGCTCGCGAAACGCTATCTCATCGGCAATCCCGTATTTTTGTGGCGCGTCGCCAAAGGCTGGGTGAAGGGAGAACCCCGGTGAGAACCGCAATCGTCACGGCCAGCTGGGATCAGGATTTCGAGCGCTGCAGGCTGCTTTGCGAAACCGTGGACAAATATGTCAGCGGTTTCACGAAGCACTACATCCTCGTAGACAGCAAGGATGTTGCCCTGTTTCGCAAGCTCGAAAGCGCGCACCGGGTCATCATCGATGAGCGCGATCTTCTCCCCTCCTGGCTGCACGCCTTCTGGGACCCGACCTATCTTTGGCGCAGACGGGTCTGGCTTTCGCTCCGGACCAAGCCGCTGCGTGGCTGGCATGTGCAGCAGTTGCGCCGGATCGCGCTTGCTGCTGCCGTGGAGGAAGACGGTTTTCTCTACACGGATTCCGACACGGCCTTTCTGCGCCCCTTCGACTGCGGCACACTCTGGCATGGTGAAAAGCTTCGGCTTTTCGTGCGCCCCAATGCGCTCGCCAATCCCGAATGGCCGGAGCATCCGGTCTGGGCGGCCAATGCAGCGAAACTGCTGGGCATCGAAAACGGCAAAAGCGGGCTTAACGACTATATCGGCCAGCTTGTTTCATGGCGGCGCGACAGCGTGATTTCGATGTGCGAGCGGATCGAAGCCCATACCGGACAGCATTGGGTGGCGGCCCTTGGCAATATAAGACGCTTTTCCGAATGCTTCATCTATGGCCGCTATGTCGATGACGTGCTGCAAGGCTCGGGCCATTTCAGCGACACGCATGATCTCTGCCGGATGCAATGGTTCGCCCCGCCACCGAGCGAAGAGGAATTCCGCACCTTCATCGCCGAAATGGAACCGCATCAGGTCGCCATCGGCATGCAATCCTTTCTCGGCCTTTCGGTCGACGATATCCGGCGCATTATCGGAGCCTGAACCTCAAATTCGTTTAGCTGGCAAACGGATGCTGGAATAGGTGAAAACCAGCGACAGCAGATAGAGGCCGCCAAACACGATATTGAGCCCCAGAATCCAGTCGTGACTGTCGGCATAGTTCACCAGCAACAGCCAGACGAAGAACGCCTTGGCCGCAGTCATCAGCACCATGCTCAAGGTCCTGAGACCGGACTGGCCGCGCGCATACAGAATTTCGGTCTGGTATTCGATCAGGTTGCGGAAACCGGGTACGAGCAGCACCAGCGGCAACAGGCCCACAATGGGCGCAACGCTTGAACCGAGTGCGTTCGGGAAGATTTGCAGAAACACGACCATCGCGCCGAGACCCGCCACCGAAACGGAGAAGACCGCAAGCTCCAGTCCGGCGCGGATGCGCAAGGAAGACAGCATGTCCGGCGCGCGCATGAGCTTTTGCACCAGCATCATGTTGAAGGAGCGAACCGGCAGGGCAGTAAGATCCACAAGGCGCATGATGATCGCGTAAAGCCCCGCCGTCGCAGGCCCGCCGACAGTCAAGACGAGAAGCTTGTCCAGCTCGGCCTGGATATAGAACAGCAGTTCGGCCCCCATCACGGCAATCGCATCGGAAAGCCGCCGCATATAAAGCGATGGTCTGAAGCGAAGCCGGATCGACGGGTAAAATTGCAGCGCAGCAAGCAGCGCGACCCCATTTGCAGCCGCATACCACCATGCCCAATGCGCGATATCGTGGGCGCTTGCCAGCCACATGAACAGAAGGGCTGCGACGGCTCGCGTGGTCGTGCCGAAAATCACCAGTCCCGCCGATATGCCGAAGCGGCGCAGGCCGTTATTGACGATGATGACGATTTCCGTCGACCGCCAGAACAGGGCCTCGGCAAACACCACAACGGCAAAGGGCAGGAAGGAGATATCGCGGCTGAAAAAGACGAAGTAAACCAGCCAGGACGCCAGCGCGAACAGCGGCAGCGACACCAGAATGGCGACGAGAAAACCCGCCGTATAGATGCCGAGCAGGCGCGGCTTCACTGTCGATATGCGGTAAAGCGGCGAACTGAACCCGAGGGAAACGATACGCGACAGCACCACGCCCGTGCCCGACGCAGTGGCGAATATGCCGAAATCGCCCGTCGGCAGCGTGTTTGCAAGCGCGATGAAATAGACGAGTGAAACCACCAGCCTGCCAGCGGAGCCGGAAAACAGGGACAGGTAATCGCGCACTATTCCGGCATTATTGCCTGACAGTTTCCGCAGCGCTTTCGCTATCAACAGGGAGCCTCATCCATCGTGGTCTCGTGGTGCGTTCGACCCATCGGAGCGGGACGAGATAAAGAGATTTAGCTAAAAAGACTTAAACTCTTCTTTGCAAGCTCAAAGAGAAGACAAGCAAAAGCTAAAATAAGAGGGCCAAGCATTTCGCGGCTCAGGCCGACATTATTTTAACTTTTTGTTTTCTATAAAAAATTACATTCGGCCATCAGGTTTGGGGCAAGCGGATTCCGGTTTGGCATGCGCAAGCCCTGTTTTATGGATTTCATGGCGGCGGTTGCATCGGAAACGGCCCAACGGCTACAGATACGGACGAATTCGACAATGAGCGATCATGAGGGGCGCAGAAAGGCGGGAGTTGAGAAACCTCTTCTCGCATTTTCCGACGTGCGCCCGACGGGTCGCCCAACCGGTCGCCCGCCTGCTCCACGTGATAGCGAAGCCGCACCGCCATGGACACCGCCCGCGACATCGGATGAACGCGCTGCGTTCTTTCATGAACACGACCATGATGCGCAAGAAACGCGAGAACCCGTTATCGAGGAAGAACTGGACGATGCGGACGTGGCCGAGTTGCAAAAACGCGTGGCCCTGATCGAAGCGGAACTGGAGCGCAAGGTTCAGGAACGCGAACGTCGCAAAATCGCAATCGAGGCTGACGCTCCAACCCCCGAGCCGGCCCGCGAACCCGTCATGCGCGAGCATCCTGTTGCCGACCGCCCGGCACCGGATGCCGAATGGAAGCCGCTGATCGATCCGCGCATCGCCATCGATGTGGTGCGGGGATCGCGCAGGCTCCTGCTGGTCAGCACGATATTGGGCGGTGTGGTCGCCGCGCTCTATGCATTGTCGCTGCCGCAGATGTACGTCGCTTCGACCGATATTCTGGTCGATCCGCGCAACATCAAGACGGTTGGAGACGAACTGACCCCGGGGCAACTCCCGACCGATGCGTCGCTTGCCGTCGCCGAAAGCCAGGCCCGCATCATCGATTCCAGCAGTGTTCTGCTGAAAGTGATCGACAGGACGGACCTGACAAAAGACCCCGAATTCAACGGCACGCTGGTTCCGACCGGCATTGCCGGACTGTTTGCGCAGATCAAGGATATCTTGTCCCCCAAAAAGGCGAGCGACAGCCAGACGCAGCAAACCCGCGTTCTCTATAACCTGCACAAGAGCATCGCCATCGGGCGCGACGCCAAGACCTTTATCTATTCGATCTCGGTGAAAACCCGCGATCCGCAGAAATCGGCCTCGCTTGCGAACACCATCAGCACCGTTTTCCAGAGCGAGCTTGCATCGCTGCAATCCGATGCCGCGCGGCGCACTTCGGACGAACTGTCGAACCGGCTTGCCGACATGCGCGCCAATGTCGAACAGGCGGAGCGCGCAGCGGCTGATTTCCGCGCATCGCACGATCTCGTCAATGTCGATGGCAAGCTGATCAGCGATAACGACCTGACGCGGCTCAACGATCAACTGACCAACCAGCGCGCCGAAACCATGCGGCTTCAGGCCCGCGTACAGGTGCTGAGCAACGCCACTTCCGACAGCGTGGTGACTGGGACTTTGCCGGAGGATTTGCGATCCAACACGCTGACGGCGCTGCGGGCGCAATATGCGCAGGCGCGCCAGACGGCAAGCGGCTTGTCCACCCAGCTTGGCCCCCGTCACCCGGCGCTCATTCAGGCGCAGTCGCAGGCGGGCACGGTGCTGAACGACATCGACGCTGAATTGCGGCGCATCCGCTCCTCGCTGCGAGTCGAAGTCTCGCGGTCCGTGCAGCAGGAAAAAGACCTGACCGCGCGTCTGGCGCAGCTCAAGTCACAGCAGGCGAACAATAGCGGCGATCTGGTGAAATTGCGCGAGCTTGAGCGCGAGGCGACCGCGCGCCGCTCCGTCTACGAAGCCTTCCTCCTGCGCTCGCGCGAGACGAACGAACAGGAAGGGCTGAATACCGCCAATGTCAGGGTGTTGTCGGAAGCACGCCCGCCGCTCGATCCGGCCAGCACATCGCGCAAGCTGATCGTCATCGCCGGGCTGATTGCCGGCTTCCTAGCAGGGCTTGCGATCACAGCCGTCCGCAATTTCGGACGGCTGCTGCGCCTCTAGTGCGGTTCCTGCTAACAGAAACGCCGGAACCGCTCTAACTCTTTGTTTTATCGCATTATCCAACGCATCGAAGCGGGATAGGAAATCAGTCCAGTGAACTGATTTCCCCGCCTAGACGTTTCACACTTTTGCTGGAAATGTTCCAATCTCTTCCATTTGAAGTATAATCTTATCGATCAACTCATGCCGACTGGCGTGCGAGCACCTCGGCGCGCGGCACCTTGCGCCCGCTGGCGCGCAAGACACCATGTGCGCCGTCCAGATGGCCCGGCTTCAATTCGAGCGCCAGAAAACGGCGCTTTTCATATGGGCCGGGCATGGCAAGCTCGCCGGTCTTTTCAGCGGTAAAGCCGAAGCGCCCGTAATATTCTGGATCGCCCACGAGCAGGATCGCGCCATGGCCAAGGCGCATGGCTTCATCGATGGCATGACGCATCAGGGCCGAACCGATGCCGCAACCGGCAGCGGAAGGTTCAACGGCCAGCGGACCGAGCAGCAAGGCGGACACGGGAAAGCCGAAGGCGTCGAGCCCGGCATGGACATCCCACAGCCGCACGGTGCCTGCGAGCGCTCCATCTTCGCCAAGCGCGGCAAAGGCCAGCCCCTCTGCGGGCAGGCGACCGCGACGCAGCTTTTCCGATGACTTGCGGCGGCGGCCTTCACCCATCGCGCGATCCAGCAAGGCTTCGCGCGCCAGCACATGCTGCAGCGCCTCGCCCGCAATCGTGAAAGCCGGGGCAACGAGGGTTACGGTGTTTTCCTGAATTTCAAGAGTTGCGTTCATCACATCTATCCCCGCAAAGCGGCAGCAGCACACCCCGCCCGACGCCTTGCAGCACCGGGCGGATTGAGAGGATCTTTCAGACTTTCAAAGGTATGATCGAGGCCGGAAAGCGTTCGCGCTTTCCGGGATCATACCCCAGCCCCAAAGATCAGATGACGTAGGATCGGAGCGGTTCGAAGCCGTTGAACGCCACCGCCGAGTAGGTGGTGGTGTATGCGCCCGTGCCTTCGATGAGGATTTCATCACCGATGGTCAGCGAGACCGGCAGCGGATACGGCGTCTTTTCGTAAAGAACGTCCGCACTGTCGCAGGTCGGGCCAGCCAGCACGCATGGTTCGGTTTCGCTGCCGTCATGCGGGGTCACGATCTGGTAGCGGATCGCCTCGTCCATGGTTTCGGCGAGACCGCCGAACTTGCCGATGTCGAGATAGACCCAGCGCACATTGTCGTTGTCCGCCTTGCGCGAGACCAGAACCACTTCGGTCTTGATCACGCCTGCATTGCCGACCATGCCGCGGCCCGGTTCAATGATGGTTTCCGGGATGCGATTGCCGAAATGCTTGGAGAGCGCGTCGAAGATCGCCATGCCATAGGCCTGCGCGGTCGGCACGTCCTTGAGGTAACGGGTCGGGAAACCGCCGCCCATATTGACCATGCGCAGCACGATGCCTTCATCGGCAAGGGTGCGGAACACCTTGGCCGCATCGCCGAGCGCACGGTCCCATGCGGTGAGGTCCGTCTGCTGAGAGCCGACGTGGAACGACACACCATAGGAATCGAGACCCAGCGACTTTGCATGGCGCAGAACGTCGATGGCCATCGCAGGCACGCAACCGAACTTGCGCGACAGCGGCCATTCGGCGCCTTCACCGTCCGTCAGCACGCGGCAGAACACGCGGCTGCCGGGGGCGGCGCGCGCAACCTTCTCGACTTCTTCCACGCAATCGACCGCATAAAGGCGAATGCCCAGCTCGAAAGCGCGCGCAATATCGCGCTCCTTCTTGATGGTGTTGCCATAGGAAATGCGGTTCGCCGTCGCGCCGGCTTCCAGCGCCATTTCGATTTCGGCGACCGAAGCGGTATCGAAGCACGAGCCGAGCGAAGCGAGCAGGCGCAGGATTTCCGGCGCAGGATTTGCCTTCACCGCATAGAAGATGCGCGAATAGGGTAAAGCCTTCTCGAAGCTCAGATAGTTGTCGCGCACGACGTCGGTATCGACGACGAGGCAAGGACCGTCCGGACGACGGGTGTTGAGGAAGTCGATAATACGCTGCGTTGCCATGGTCGTTCTCCCGCGCGGTTGTCTTCACCGCTTTCAAAGGGACAAAGTGTGCATGAACGCATCCGCCGTGAAGCCAGCCTTTGGAGGTGCTGATGTCACGCGAAAACTCATGCGGCGATGGAACAACGCTAAACCCGCGTTACTCCGCTTTGTCTGCCTTGGATTGGAATTGGAGAACCGCATCCGCACTTCTGGCAATGAAGGTGTGCCTCTTCAGTAATTTCGGCTTTTGGACAGCCGAAAGACACTAGAAAGGCCCGCACCGTCGTTGCTTCAAGATGTCCTCGATCTGGCGGTTGGCCATCAGATCGACTGGAGCGGTTAGGTCCAGGTACCGTACCGAATTCCTCACCATTCGAGGATCGGCGGACACCCACAGGCACGTGCGACTTTGGGCAAGCGCGATATAAGCGCAAAGTCGTGTCCATTCAATGACAAAAAATTCGTTGAGCGAATTTATTTTTGGCAGGATCGCAGTGCGCTGCACGCTTGCCATTGTTCAATATTAGTGAAACATTCAACAGGCAAATCCGTCTCGAAAGAGCGTAAATATCCCGTTAATTGTTGCATGTTGTGAACAATGGCCAGTTTCGATCCCTTCAACGCCATCATTGCAAAAGCTGAAAAGCCGCCCGTTCACGCATTGGAAGGGCCGCTTGAAGGCGAACGGCTCGCCGTAAAAGACATTTATGACGTTGCCGGAATGGTGACGGGATGCGGCAATCCGCAGATCGAGGCCGAATCACCGCGCGCCGAAAGATCGGCTCCGGTGGTGGAAAGGCTGCTCGCCGCCGGGGCGGAATTTGTCGGCAAGGCACAGACCGACGAACTTGCCTTTTCCCTGATGGGGCAGAATTCGCATTTCCCCTATCCGATCAATCCGGCAGCGCCGGACCGCGTTACCGGCGGCTCATCCTCCGGCTCGGCGGCGGCCGTTGCAGGCAAGCTCGCCGACATTGCGCTCGGTTCGGATACGGGCGGCTCCATTCGCGCTCCTGCCAGCTTCTGCGGTCTCGTGGGCTTGCGCAGCACCCATGGCCGCATTCCGCTCCAGGGCATCATGCCGCTTGCGCCCTCGCTCGACACGATCGGATGGTTTGCGCGCGACATTGAGCTTTATGACCGGGTTGGCGCCATCCTGCTTGGCGACGACGCCCGAGAATTCAGTCTGACGAAGCTTCTTTATATGCCGGTTCTCGAACAGCTTCTGCTGGGCGAGGCCGAAACGGATGCCTATCGCGCGATGTTTGCCGAAGTGCGCCCGCACTTTACGAGCCTCAAGGCGGCAAGCCAGCCGACGCTTTCAATAGATGAACTCTATCTGGTCTTCCGCCACATTCAGGGTGCGGAAGCCTGGGCAACGCATGGTGGCTGGATTTCCTCGGGTGATCGCAAGCTCGGGCCCGGCGTCGCGGACCGTTTTGCCTTCGGCGCGGAAATCGCCGCTGATCTCGTTGCCAGCCAGCGCGTGCGCCGGGCGCAATTCACGCAGGAACTTGAGAAGATCATCGGGAACGACGCCGTGCTGGCGCTGCCGACCGTACCGGGTGCGGCTCCGCTCGCAAAGGAACCTTTCGAAACCTTGCAGGCCTATCGCGAGCAGGCATTGCGCCTGCTCTGCCTTTCGGTGCTTTCCGGTCTGCCGCAAATCACATTACCTTTGGGGCGGGTGCAGGGCGCACCTTTCGGCATTTCTTTCATCGGACCACGCGGCAGCGACCGGGCGCTGATCGGGCTGGCCAGAAACATCATCGGGAAGCGGGGCTAGACCATGGACACCCTCACACGTATGCGCGCCTTCATCGACGTGGTCGAGGCGGAAGGCTTTTCCGCCGCAGCGCGAAAAATCGGGCGTTCCAAGGCACTCCTTTCCAAATATGTGCGCGAGCTGGAAGACGAGCTTGGAGCGCGTCTTCTCAACCGCACCACGCGGCAATTCTCGCTGACCGAAGCCGGGCACACCTATTATCACCGGGCGGTCGAAATCATCCGCGAGATCGACGCGCTGCAGGATGCCGTCAGCGAAACCAGTTCCGATGCGCGCGGACGCATCAAGCTGTCCGCCCCGCGCACCTTCGCCGATGCCGTCATCGGCCAGTCCCTGATCGATTTCTGTCTCGCCCATCCCGAAATCGTGCTCGACGTACGGCTGGATGACCGGTTTGTCGATCTGGTGGAAGAAGGCTTCGATCTTGCGATCCGCATCACGCGCTTGCAGGACTCTTCCCTCATCGCAAAGCGATTGTCGCCCTTCCACTCCGTCCTGTGCGGCGCGCCGGAACTGATTGCCCGTGTCGGCAAACCGGAGCGCCCCGAAGATCTGGCCGACCGGCCCTGCATCATCGACACCAATGCACGCTCGCGCAACAACTGGCATTTCCGCAATACGGATGGCTCGATGATGACGGTTCCCGTCAACGGCCCGATTGAAGTGAACAGCCCCGTCGCCACAAAGAACGCCGCACTCGCCGGTCTTGGCTTTTCCATGCTGCCCGCCTTCATCGCCGAAGAAGAAATCGAGCGCGGCAGGCTGGTCTCCTGTCTGGACGAATTTATCGTGAAGGATGGCGGCATCTACGCTGTCTATCCGCATCGGCGCTATCTGCCGGCAAAAATCCGGGCGCTGGTCGATTTTCTGACCCAATGGTTCAAGGACAGGGAAAACAACTCCAGGGAAATGCAGTAAAGCGTTCCTGTTTGCCTCCTCCCGAACCGGGTCAAACTTTTGGGAAACATGCTCTGGATTTTCCAGAGACGTCGCACTTTCGCCGCCTTCGGGCATAAGCGTGTTCTAATGGAATTTTCGATGGTGGTTTC
This sequence comes from Brucella sp. NBRC 14130, assembly GCF_040371715.1. Lineage (NCBI taxonomy): Bacteria > Pseudomonadati > Pseudomonadota > Alphaproteobacteria > Hyphomicrobiales > Brucellaceae > Brucella > Brucella sp. NBRC 14130. Next base: position 94,928 of record NZ_BAABTE010000009.1, on the reverse strand, counting down.
ATCCTTGTTCAAGCGCGGTTTCATCCGGCCTGCAGCAATCGCATTGCTGGCGGGCTGTTTGCCCACGGTTGCACTTGCCCACCCGCATGTCTTTGCCGAGGCGCGGCTGGAACTCTCCATATCGCCCGACGGCACGGTGCAGCAGCTTGCCCATGTCTGGCGCTTTGATGACGTTTTTTCCTCCACCGTCCTCATGGAATTCGACAAGAATGGCGATCTCAAGCTCGACAAACAGGAGTTGATCGACCTTGGCCATGTCATCAATGGCTCCATTGCCGAATTCAAATATTTCCAGACCGTTCTGGACAATGGCAAGGATGTGAAAATGGCAAGGCCGACCGATCTTGCCGCTGATTTCACGGACAATCGCCTGCTCATCATCTTCACCAGCAAGCCCGACAAACCGTTGAAGCTTGCCGCGGGTCACAAGATCAGCTTCGGTGTCTATGACCCGACCTTCTATACCGCCATCGATTACATGAATGACAGCGACCTGATCGTGAAGGGCCTGCCCGCAGGCTGCACATCCAAGGTTGTCCGTCCCGATCCGGACGAGGCGCTTGCCCAGAACCAGGCGACACTGACCGATGCCTTTTTCAACGATCCGACGGGCACGGACATGTCGAAGATATTTGCAACCCGTCTCGAGATAGACTGCGAACCGAAAGGAAAGACCGGCTGATGAGAAAAGCGGCAGCCTTCGTTCTGGCCCTCTGCCTTACGATGATCGTTGCGCAAGCCTATGCGCAGTCCTCGCTCGGTATCGGCGCGAATGAGGTGGCGATGAAGCCGACCGGGCCTTTCGCGCATATCATCCTCTGGATGAACGAACAGCAGCGCTCTTTCTATCTCGCCATGACCAACGCTCTGAAAGCCATGCGCGAAGACCCATGGCAGGCTTCGGTTCTCGTTGGACTTTCCTTCGTTTATGGCATTTTTCATGCGGCGGGGCCGGGCCACGGCAAGGCGGTGATCTCGTCCTATATGATCGCCAATGAAACGGCGCTGCGGCGCGGTATCTTCCTTTCGTTCATTTCGTCGCTTTTGCAGGCACTCATGGCGATTGCCGTCGTCGGCCTCGCATGGTTCCTGCTGCGCGGCACCGGCATCTCGATGAACCAGACAGCGCGCTACATGGAGATCGCCAGTTTTGCGCTTGTGCTGTTTTTCGGCCTTTGGCTGCTGGCGCGCAAGCTGCCGCTGCTTTTCAGGAAGCGCGAGGATGCAGGCCCCGGCCCGACCGCATCGCTCTTTGCCGCCGCGCCCGAGCCGGCAATGGCTTCCGGCCCGGCATGGCAGGGTACGATTTCGCAAGCCACACGCGCGGCTGCGACCGGCAGCGCGGTCAAGCTCAATTACAAGCCCGCAACCGCTGCTGCATCGGATCATATCTTCATCGGCGAAGGGGACGTGTGCGCCGCATGCGGCAATGCCCATATTGCCGATCCTTCGACGCTCGGCGACGATTTCAACTGGAAGACGGCGTGGTCGGCGATTTTGTCGGTGGGCCTGCGCCCATGCTCGGGCGCGCTGATCGTGCTGACATTTGCGCTTTTGAATGGCTTGATGGTTGGCGGTCTGCTTTCGGTCTTCGCGATGGCCTTCGGCACGTTCATCACGGTGGCTGTTCTTGCCACCCTGGCCGTCACCGCCAAGAACACGGCGTTGCGCTTTGCGGGCAGCAAGGCCATGTCGGGTCGCCTGAAGGCGGCAATCGAGGTGGCCGCCGCCCTGTTCATCGCTCTGACCGGTGCGCTGTTGTTGAGCGCTTCGCTGGTGAGTTAGAGCGCGTTTCGATCTGAGTGAATCAGATCGGCGCTCTATCTCTTTGTTTTGATGCGCATCTTTTCCGAAAACCGTTTCACACTTTTCGGGATGCGCTCTAATCTTTATTTTGCCGCTTCGAGCGCAGCCAGAAAATTGCGAAGAAGCCCAGAACGAAGACAATCGAGAAGATGATCGCCGCGATTTGTGAGCGCTCGCCCAGCGCCAGCATGATGCTGGGCACGAAATAGGCAAGCACCCCGAAGCCGATCAGGATGACGGCGGCGGCAATTGCCGGATTGCTCTTCTTGCGCTCATCCACGGTCACGAAACTCCTCCAGCTTCTTCTTCTGCTGGCCGTCACTATCAAAGTTTTCCGGTGCAAGCCATGCCTGATAGGCTTTCTTCAAGGCAGGCCATTCGCTGTCGAGAATGGAAAACCATGCCGTATCGCGGTTTCGGCCCTTGGCCACCATATGCTGGCGGAATACACCCTCGAACTGAAACCCGAAACGCTCGGCGGCACGCTTGGAAGGCCCATTTTCATTGTGGCACTTCCATTCGTAGCGGCGGTAGCCAAGCTCATCGAAAATATACTGCATGAACAGGAACTGCGCTTCCGTGGCGGCGGGTTTCCGCGAAATCTGCGGCCCCCAATAGATGCTGCCGATCTCGATGACGCCATGGACGGGATCTATGCGCATCAGCGCCTGCCGCCCCGCCACCTTGCCGCTCGCCTTGTCTATGACGGCGAAAAACAGCGGATCGTCGCTTTTGGACGCCTTTTCCAGCCACGGCTCGAATTCGTCGCGCGTTGCAGGCGGAATTTCGAACAGCCAGGTAAAGCGCCGGTCCGCATCCTCAACCGAGGAAGCAGCAAACAATTCGTCACCATGCTTTCCGGGGTTCAGCGGTTCCAGCCGCACATAGCGGCCTTCAAGCACTTTGCGTTCCGGCTGTGGACGCGGCGTCCAGTTCTGCAAATCAGTCATGCCAATTCTCCCATTCGACCGGACAGGAGCATAAAAGAAGCGGGACGAAAACCGGATTATTGTTTCCGTGTCATTTTTCCCGAATGGCCGCGCGATCAACCGAAACGGCTTTCACCAGCGCCACCACTTCATCACCCGCGCGCAATGCCAGTTCGTCGACCGAGCGTCGCGTCAGCTGCGCAACCAGATGACGCCCCCGGAAGTCGAGCGCGACATAGGCGTTGGGACCGCTATCCATCGTGATGGCCGTGACCGTCACCGGCAGCACGTTGCGAATGCTGATCGCTTCCGGCGCCTTGCGGGCAATGGAAACATCGCGCGCACGCACGCGCAGCCGCACATGCATATCCCGTTTCAGCCCCGCATCGCTGAGCTGAAACGATGCGCCGCCAAGATCGATCTCCGCCAGCTTGTAATGCTCGTCATAGGACGAAACCGTCCCTTCCAGCAGCACGCCGCCGCCCTCGCCCTCGGCGTCGATCAGCGGAAACACATCCGCCGCCGCACCGCTTGCCGTCACCCGGCCAGCGGACAGAAGCACGATCTGGTCGGCAAGCCGCGCCACCTCATCGATCTCATGGCTCACATAGACGATCGGCACATGGCTTTCATCACGAAGACGTTCGATAAAAGGGAGGATTTCCTGTCGTCGCGCGTGGTCGAGCGAGGAAAGCGGCTCGTCCAGTAGCAGGAGCGCCGGATCGGACAGAAGCGCGCGACCGATGGCGACACGCTGACGCTCACCGCCCGAAAGCGTCGATGGCCGCCTGTCGAGAAGATGGCCAATGCCAAGCAGCGCCACCACTTCGTCAAAGCTGCGCGTCGCCTGCCTGCGGCCTGCCCAGCGCGCGTAAGTCAGGTTGCGCTTGACGCTCATATGCGGAAAAAGCCGTGCCTCCTGAAACACATAGCCGATGCGGCGCTTTTCCGGCGGCAGGTTTATGCCTCTTTCGGCATCGAACAGCGTGAAGTCGCCAACAGCGATACGCCCGCTTTCGGGGCGAAGCGTTCCGGCAATCATTTTCAGGAGCGTCGTCTTGCCCGCACCGGAGTGGCCGAACAAAGCGGTCACGCCCCAATCGGCTGCGAAATCGGCTTCCACAATGAACTTGCCGTTGCGGCCATTAATCGAAATAGCAAGCCCGCTCATTTCGTTGCTCCCGCAAGCCTGCGCTGCAGCCATTCGGACAGCACCACGGCAACCACTGAAATGGCAGCAGATATCGCAATCAGGCGGAATGCTTCCGCGTCGCCGGATGGGGTCTGCATCAGGGCATAGATGGCAAGCGAAAGGGTCTGCGTTTCGCCCGGAATGTTGGACACGAAAGTGATCGTGGCGCCAAACTCGCCCAGCGCCTTGGCAAAGCCAAGCACGGCGCCTGCCAGCACACCGGGCAGAAGCGGCGGCAGAATGACGGTGAAAAAGGCGGTGAAACGGCTGGCACCAAGCGTGCGGGCAGCTTCCTCCAGCCCGCGGTCAAGCCCTTCTATCGAAAGCCTGATCGGGCGGACAAGCAGCGGAAACGCCATCACACCGGCGGCAAGGGCAGCACCCGTCCAGCGAAAGGAAAAGGAAAGGCCGAACCATTCCTGCAAGGGAGCGCCAAGCGCCCCCCGCGCGCCAAACAGGATCAAAAGCAGATAGCCCGTCACCACCGGGGGCAGAACCAGCGGCATGGTGACGATAGCCTGCGCCAGAGACTTGCCCGGAAAATTGAACCGGGCAAGAATCCATGCGACGACAAAGGCAATCGGCAGAGCGACAATAATGGCTATTCCGGCAACCCGGAGCGACAGAGACACAATCTGCCAGACATTACTCTCAATCATTTTTGGCGATCATTTATTCAGCAGCCTCCGACGCGCCCACGAACCCCTTGTCCTTGATGATCGCCTGACCGGCATCGCTTTCAAGGAAAGCGAGGAAAGCCCTGGCGGCGTCGGTTTCGTTTTTCGCTACAAGCGCCGCGGGGTAGAGGATCGGCGCATGACTGTCAGCCGGGAACCGATAGGCTTCGACCAGTCCGGGTGCCGCCGCACGGTCCGATGCATAGACGATGGCCGCCCCGACTTCGCCACGGCTGACATATTGCAGCGCAACGCGCACATTCTCGGCGAAGACCGCATTCTTTTCGACATCCTTCCAGATATCGAGCTTTTCCAGCGCCGTCTTGCCGTATTTGCCCGCCGGCACGTTCGATGGGTCGCCCATGGCGAAACGACCACCGCCCAAAAGCTCCTTGGCCTCGCCCTTCGGCGTGTCCTTCTGCGTTGCGATCACCAGCGCATTGCCTGCCATCACCTTGCGCGAAGCCTTGTCGATGGCACCAGCCTTTTCGACATAATCCATCCAGTCGAGATCGGCGGAGATGAAAATCTGCGCCGGAGCGCCCTGCTCGATCTGCTTGGCCAGAACCGACGAAGAAGCAAAGGACGCGACCACTTCGGTGCCGTCCCGGGCCTTCATCTGCCTGGCGGCTTCTTCGATAACGTCCTTCATGCTGGCGGCCGCGAAAACGGTCACCTTTTCGGCAGCATGAGCAACCGAGGCAGCACCAGCAGCAACAGTGATGAGAAATGCGGCGATCAGTTTCTTCATGAATATCCTCCATATCACCTGCAACAGCAGGCAAACCATCATCCGCCGGAAAACCGGCGCTGTTTCTGTTCGGACATGGGAAATTTCCATGCCCTGACTTGCGATGATGGGTGTGATGGAGGCAAACGCGACCCGGATGCCGTCAAACCCTTGATGCATGGGCGTCCATGCAAAAGCCGCCCAAAATTCCGTAACGAATTCAGATCGTTCCGGAACCAGAGCCACCATAATGCGGTGAAACCCGTTTGACCAGCCCTATGCGGGCATATGCGGCAATAGATCATTGCCGCAAAATGCCGTCAGCTACCGATATGTTTGTGCGCCCCGCGCTTCTCGGCAAGCTTTACCTGCTTCTGGCGCTCCGCATAACGGGCGCGATCTTCCGGCGTCCGCTCGTCATAACAACCGGCGCAGGAAACGCCTTCCTCGAAAAACTGTGAAAGCTTGTCTTCCGGCGAAATCGGACGGCGGCAGGCGCGGCAGAGTTCGACGTCGCTTTCAGCAAGGCCGTGGCCAACGGCCACGCGCTCATCGAACACGAAGCATTCGCCGTTCCACATGCTTTCTTCACGCGGGACTTCTTCAAGATATTTCAGGATACCGCCCTTGAGATGGAAGACATCATCGAAGCCCAGCCCCTTGACGAAGGCCGTCGCCTTTTCGCAGCGAATGCCGCCGGTGCAGAACATGGCGATCTTCTTGCCTTCGAGCTTGTCGCGGTTCTGCTCGACCCATTCGGGAAACTCGCGAAAAGTCTTGGTCTGCGGATCGATCGCCCCTTCAAATGTGCCTATGGCATATTCGTAGTCGTTTCGCGTATCGACCACGACAGTGTCTTCATCCGCGATGAGGGCGTTCCAGTCCTGCGGCGCGACATAGGTGCCCACGCTTTTCAACGGGTCGATGCCCTCGACGCCCATGGTGACGATCTCGCGCTTCAAGCGCACCTTCATGCGATGGAACGGCATTTCGCTGGCATGGGAATATTTGAGTTCGGGCTCTGCCAGGCCGGGAATGACCGTGATGTGCTGCACGAGCTTTTCAATCGCCTGGGCTGTGCCCGCAACCGTCCCGTTGATGCCTTCCGCCGCCAGAAGCAGCGTTCCCTTGATGCCATTCGAGCAGCAAAGCTGAGCCAGCGGCTCGCGCAGGCTCTCATATTGCGGCAGCGGCGCAAAGCAATAAAGGGCGGCAACGGTGAAAGGCAAATTGCTCATCGGTTCTGTCTTCTTTGAAAATTCACCTCGCAACTAATCCCGGCAAACGGCGAATTCAAGTCAACTTTATCCTCCTGCGTCGAAGTCGCCCCAAAATCGGCCTCGCAGATCAACTTTTCGAGGAGCAATAGATGTTCGAGAGCCAGACGATTGCAGCCCTGACAATGATGGCGAAGGAGGCGAAAATCGAACCGGCGGCCTTGCTGGCGATCGCGGAAGTGGAAAGCGGCGGTCGCGCACTTCACAACGTCAATGGCGGCAAGGAACCCGCCATCCGGTTCGAGGGACATTATTTCGACCGCAGGCTATCCGGGCGCTTGCGCGATTACGCAAGGAGCAACGGCCTGTCATCGCCCATTGCAGGGCGGATACGCAATCCCAAATCGCAGGGCGAACGCTGGCTTCTGCTTGAACGGGCAATGGGCCTGAACAAGAAGGCAGCGCTTGAATCCACCTCCTGGGGGCTGGGACAGGTCATGGGCGCACATTGGGAATGGCTTGGCTACATGACGGTTGACGATCTTGTGGCGGAAGCACGCGGGTCGGTTGCCGGGCAAGCGCGGCTGATGCTGCGCTTTATCGAAAAGGCGGAGCTTCTTGAAGTGTTGAAGGCCCGCAACTGGCGCGATTTCGCCCGCCGCTATAATGGCCCTGCCTTTGCCCGCAACGAATATGACAAGCGGATGGCCGAAGCCTATCAGCGCTGGCAAAAACAGCTCGACACGCTTAAAAGAGCCGCATGAACCAGTAACTTTCGGTGGTGGACAAACTGCCGACAGGGATTTAAATCGATTTATCCACTCAAACAGCCGAGCAAGCCGATGTCCCAGAAAACCGACCTTCTCGTTCCCATCATGACAGGCCAGCCGGTCATTCCGGTTTTGTTGATCGACAGGGTAGAACATGCTGTTCCGCTGGCACGGGCGCTTGCCAAGGGTGGATTGCCCGCTATCGAGATCACCTTGCGCACGGCTGCGGCGCTTGACGCCATCCGTGCAGTGGCGTCGGAAGTGCCGGAAGCAATCGTCGGCGCTGGCACTATCCTCAACGCCAAGCAATATGAGGATGCGGCGAAGGCGGGTTCGCGCTTCATCGTCAGCCCCGGCGCGACCAAATATATCGTTGCAGCCGCCAATGACAGCGACGTGCCGCTGCTGCCCGCAGCCATCACGCCGAGCGAGATGCTGGCGCTGCGCGAAGAAGGCTACACCCATCTGAAATTCTTCCCGGCTGAACAGGCTGGCGGCGCATCGTTCCTGAAGGCGTTGTCCTCACCCCTGGCTGGAACGGTCTTCTGCCCAACCGGCGGCATCAGCCTCGCCAATGCAAAAAACTACCTGTCACTGCCGAACGTTGTCTGCGTCGGCGGCTCGTGGGTTGCACCGAAGGAACTCGTTGAGGCAGGTGACTGGGATGCGATTACCCGGCTTGCGAGCGAAGCGGCTGGCCTGAAAGGCTGAGCGAGCCCAAACGGGAAAATAAAAAGGGGCCTTCAGGGCCCTTTTTCTTTTGCATTGTTTCGATCTGACCGACGATCAGTTGGTTTCCGTGAACTTGGCCACCGTCAGGAAGGTAACGGCATTGCCGCTGAACTGGTTGGCGCGTTCGGTAGGCAGATTGCCAGGCTGGAAACCTGCCGTGTAGACCATGGCCGGTGCGGAACGCAGCGCATCGTTGCGGAGGACCGGGTTTGTCACCGGTACGGCGCTGGAAACGGATTCCGCCGACAGGGCAACTTCCGAAGTCGGCATTACGGCAGGCTGAACCACCGCACGCGGCGTGGATTGGGCCTTGGCGATATAGCGTCCGCCCTTTGCTGTGGCGCGAACGCCCGTCTCGGCAGCCTTGCCAATCGCTGCGACCTTCTTCTGGACTGCGGCGGAAGCCGTAGCAGTCGCCTTGGCTGACGCGGTCCGGGCCACAGAAGCCGTCTGCACAGCTGCCGGCGCCTGCTTCGGTGCGGCGTCTACAACCGGCTTGCTGTCATAATAATCGTCGGAAGGCGGTGCGATCAGCTCACCGATCTCATCCTTCTTGGAAAGCAGGGCAAGCTGTGTATTGGCGCGCGGCGCTTCCTTCGGCAGCGAGAAAGCTGCCGTTTCGCCCGGCTGCGGCACGGCTACAGTGCCAGCATCTGCAACCTGTGTCGGTTCGTTCTGCTCGCTGTTGACCAGCGCGGCAATCGCATCCTGGCCGCTTGCGGCAGGTTTTTCGCCCGGGCGCATCGGACGTGCTGACGGGATCACTGCGGCGGCAAGCTGCATATTATCCGTCTCAAGCTGCGGACGGGCCGACGGCACCGGCACAAAACCGTTCATCAGCGGCGAAGGCGTACCGGCCTCGGCAACCTGAACCGTGTTCGCGGCCACGGCGGCGCGAGCCGCGGCAGCAGCATCGGCGGCCGGTTCGGCTGCGGCAAGCGCCACGGCATCCTGCGGCGCCATCGCCGGCTTGCGAGCCGGTATCGGAACATTGAGCGCGGCCACCGGAACTTCGGCTGCGGCCTGCGCCTGGGCATCGAGCCCGGCTTCGGGACGCGGCGCCTGCATCGGCACCGGAGCCTCACGGGCGGGCAAGGCGGCAATCATCGTTTCCCGCGGCTGCTGGACCGGTTCTTCCGGAACCGCCGGAGCCTGACGCGCAGGCACTGCGCGGGCAGGACGTGCGGATGCCGGTGGAGCACTCACCTCACCGCCGCTTTCCTCTTCTTCGTCGGCACCACCACCAAACAGTGCACCGAACAGGCTCTTGCTACGGCGTGGGGATGTATTGCTGGCCACCATGACCTCGCCGCCACCAGCCTTGCGCCTTTCGATCATGGCCAGTGCCTGCTCATAACCGGGCAATGGCTTGCCATCGGCGGGAAGGTGGGCGGTTTTGCCATCCGGGAACAGCGCGAGCAGTTCGCGGCGGCTCATGCGCGGCCAGGAACGGACATTGCCGACATCCATATGGACAAAGGGTGAGCCGGAGCGCGGATAATAGCCGACGCCGCCGATCTGGTAGCGCATGCCGATGCCGCGCAGCTTGGCCAGGGGAACGCCGGGAATGTAGAAGTCCATCGCGCGGCCAAGCATGTGCTGGCTCTTCTTGGCAACGCCGGTGTTGGCGGAACGCGAACGCAGCATGGCATTGGTTGCCGGGGAACGATAAGCGGAGACGACGGTGATATACTGGCTCGAACCGGTGGAGCGATAAACCTGCCAGATCAGGTCGAACAGGCGCGGGTCCATCTTGGTAGGCTCGTTACGACGCCAGTCCCGCAGGAAAACATTCAGCTTCTTCAAGCCCTGCGCATCGAAGCGACCATTTCTCTTGAAGACGATTTCGGCCTTTTCACCGGTATGAACGTAATAAAGCTTGAGAGAGCGGGTTTCAGCCGAAGCCTGCGAAGGAGACAGCGCCAGGACAACCGCAGCGACGGCAAGGGCAGACGGAGCGGACACAGATACCTTCATCGTGGCCTTTATTCCGGTCCAAACCTTCGCAAAGCGCGCTTTAATGGTCGATATGCTGTTCATCGAATCGTATCGCCTTACCGTTTTCCGCCCCCAGAGGCATTCTCCAGGCTTCCCTCGGGGCTTTCTTTGTGGTGCCACAAAAAGCCTGCGTCCCAGTTCCGCTTGAACTCCGATTGTCGGATTTAATGGTTAATGGACGCTTAGTGAACAACAAATGAGGAAACACCATGGCAAAAAAGCCACACACGTGCATCTATTTTCGCCATGGTTAAAAAATTATTAACAGTCTTTAATTCGCAACAGTACCTGCGAGGACCGACAGTATGTCTATTACAAATGACTGAAATTCAATATGTTAGGCCGGATCGATCAGCCCGCAACGCGGTTGAAAGGGGTGATACCTGCCTCTTCCTCGGCGCCTGATCCCTTGCCGGAAATCGACGCCACATCGATGCCATATTCCTTCAGCTTCCGGTAAAGCGTGGTTCTTCCGATACCCAGACGCCGGGCCACTTCACTGATTTGTCCGTCATAATGAGCGATGGCGAACCGGATCATTTCCTCCTCGGCTGCGGCAAGCGTGCGAACCTCGCCCGCTCCGTCTATTCCACTGAACAGACCGGCCGAAGTCACGCCTGGATCCTGATCGACAAGGTTGAACCGGGCGGATTGCTGTGCAGGCCTCATGGCCTCGCTGCCCGCACCTATCTGCGCGAAATCACCCGCTGTCAGCTCGCCAGTGTCGCAGAGGATCACCGCACGGTAAACGGCATTTTTCAGTTCCCGCACATTGCCGGGCCAATGATAGGCCTTCAGCTTTTCCAGCGCATGGGTGGTGATGCCGGTGATATGTCCCATGCGCTCTTCGCTGACAAAGCGCATCATGAACTGATGCAGCAGGATCGGAATATCTTCCGGACGATTGCGTAGGGGCGGCATGGCTACCGCAAAGGAGCCGAGCAGATGATAAAGCCCGGCATGAAAACGTCCCATATCGACGAGATCGGCCAGCGGACGGCTGTTCGACGCCATGATGCGCGCATTGGAAAGCGTGCGCTCGCCGCCGCTTTCGAACTGGCCCGATTGCATTGCGGCAAAAAGCTTGATCTGCGTGTGGCGGGGCAGCGCGCCGACTTCGTCAAGGAAAAGCGTGCCGCCATCGGCTTCCGCAAGCTTTCCAAGGCTGCGCAGGGCATCGCCATCGCGACGGTCGCGCCGTGCTGTCGAAACGCCGAAAAAAACCTCGTCGGCATTATCCACCGTCAGGGTGCGGCAATCGACGGTCACGAAAGGGCCGCGCCAGCGGACACTGCCGCTGCAAATGGCGCGCGCCAGCGTCTCCTTGCCGCTGCCGGGCTCTCCCTCGATCAGAAGCGGCGCATCCAGCGCCGAAGCCCGACGCGCCAGAATCCCGACCCGCTCCATTTCGGGGCTCTTGATCGCCATGTCGGAAAGCGTCAGATGAGCCTTCAGAGAGGAACGCGCGCGGCGGATTTCCTGCGTCAGCGCATCGATCTTCAACACATTGGAAACGGAAACCTGAACGCGCTCGAAGGCGACCGGCTTGGTCACGAAGTCGACCGCGCCCATTTTCATAGCCTGGAGAACCGGCTGGAGATCATCGTTCTGGACGAGAACGATCACCGGCACGCTATTTCCGGCTTCACGCATGCGCCGCAAAACGGTCAGGCCATCCATATCCGGCATGGAAAGATCGAGCAGCATCAGCACAATGTCCTTGCGCTGGCTGACGAAGCTGAGTGCGCTGGCCCCGCCATCCGCCAGGATGGTCCGATAGCCCATGCGCATGACTACCGCTTCCAGATTGCGTCGTTGGATCGGATCGTCATCCGCTATGAGAATGCGCGTGGCCATTAACCGTTATCATTACCTATGGAGTTCCCGCGCCCGAAATACTTAAACAGTTTAAATGTCTCATATTCTAGGCGCGTTATTTGGTGCCAAGCCTTCAGCGAATGCAAGGTACTAAAATGTGCCTCGGTGTCCCATTTCACAAAATTTGTATCCTGAATCCACTCCCTGCTTCAACCATCCGCTTATCCAGCGGCCTGATCGGGGGGCCATCACAAATGATCGAAGCCCTTTTCCCACCTCTTGGCGATCCTGACAAGACGTGCGAGAAGGAGCCTGACAGAGCGGCTCCGGTCAGCGCCGGATCGCGGAGCCGCGCTCTCTCTTTGTTTGTACGCATTATCCGACGAAAAGCCGCTTCGCACTTTTTCTGGAAATGCTCTTGGAGAATGTTCATGACCCGTTTTTCAGAATCCGTTTTCTTCAACAAAGCTTCGCATACGCCTGCCGGCGATGCGGCTGCGGCCGAAAAGGCTGATCTCGGCAACCTGCCGGAATGGAATCTGGGCGATCTTTATCCGTCTGCCGACAGCCCGGAACTGAAAAACGATATTGAAAAAGCCATAAAGGATGCAGCGGCCTTCGAGGAGCGCTGGAAAGGCAAACTCGGCGAAGAAGCGGCCAAGCCAAATGGCGGTAACTTTGCCGATGCAATCAAGGAATTCGAGGCTCTGGACGAGCTGATGGGCCGTATCGGCTCTTTCGCCGGCCTCTATTATTACGGCGACACCACAGATCCGAAGCGCATGAAGCTTTTCGGCGACACGCAGCAAAAGCTGACCGACGCCAGCACGCATCTCATTTTCTTCGGTCTCGAACTGAACCGCATCGAGGACGCCGTTCTCGAAAAGGCTATGAACGACAATGCGGCAATCGGTCATTACCGCCCATGGCTGACCGATCTGCGCCTGGACAAGCCTTACCAGCTCGACGACAAGCTGGAGCAGCTCTTCCATGAAAAGTCGATCACGGGCTATAGCGCCTGGAACCGGCTGTTCGATGAAACCATGTCGGGACTTCGGTTTGAAATCGATGGCAAGGAACTCAGCATCGAGCCGACCCTGAACATGCTTCAGGACGCCGATGGCGCTGTGCGCAGGAAGGCATCGGAAGCGCTGGCAAAGACTTTCGCAGCCAATCTGCGCACTTTCACGCTGATCACCAACACGCTGGCCAAGGACAAGGAAATCTCCGATCGCTGGCGCGGTTTTCAGGACATCGCCGACAGCCGCCACCTTGCCAACCGCGTGGAGCGCGACGTTGTGGATGCTCTGGCAAAGGCGGTGGAAGACGCCTATCCGCGTCTTTCGCACCGCTATTACGCCCTGAAAGCCAAATGGCTCGGCCTTGAAAAGCTTGAGAACTGGGATCGCAACGCACCATTGCCGGAAACGCCGCAGGCGCTGATCCCATGGGACGATGCACGCGAAACGGTGCTTTCCGCCTATGGCAACTTCGCCCCGGAAATGGCCGAGATCGCGAAGAAGTTCTTCGACAAGAACTGGATCGATGCGCCGGTCCGCCCCGGCAAGGCACCGGGCGCATTCGCGCACCCGACGGTTCCGTCGGCGCATCCCTATGTGCTGCTCAACTATATGGGCAAGCCGCGCGATGTGATGACGCTGGCGCACGAATTGGGCCATGGGGTACATCAGGTTCTGGCGGGCAGCCAGGGTGCTCTGATGGCTTCAACGCCGCTGACGCTCGCTGAAACCGCATCCGTGTTCGGCGAAATGCTGACTTTCCGCTCGCTTCTGGCCGCTACACAGGACAAGCGTGAACGCAAGGCCATGCTGGCCCAGAAGGCCGAAGACATGATCAACACGGTCGTGCGCCAGATCGCCTTCTACCAGTTCGAACGTCGCGTCCACACCGAACGGCGCGAAGGCGAGCTGACGGCTGAGCACATCGGCGAAATCTGGATGGATGTGCAGCGCGAAAGCCTTGGCGATGCCGTCAATCTCAATCCGGGTTACGAGACCTTCTGGACCTATATCCCGCATTTCATCCACTCGCCGTTCTATGTCTATGCCTATGCTTTCGGTGACTGCCTGGTGAACTCGCTTTATGCGGTTTACCAGAACTCGGAAAAGGGCTTCCAGGAGAAATATTTCGACATGCTGAAGGCTGGGGGCACCAAACACCACAAGGAATTGCTGGCGCCATTCGGTCTTGATGCGAGCGATCCCGATTTCTGGAGCAAGGGCCTGTCGGTGATCGAAGGCATTATTGACGAGCTTGAAGCCATGGAAGACTGAGGCGACAGTGACCCGAACGGGTAACAAACCGCTCATTCTCTTTCGAGACGACAAGGCGGGCCGCGACGTGCTTTTCGCGGCCCCTTCATTGATCATCCGTGCCGACACGCCGGATGAATTCGAGCCTGCATGGGATGCAATGCAAGAAGCGCACGAGGCCGGAAGATGGCTTGCGGGCTATCTTTCCTATGAAGCCGGCTATTTTCTAGAACCCAAGCTCGAGCCGCTTCTGCCCGAAGGACGCAAGGCGCCGCTTCTCTGCTTCGGCGTATTCGACGGCCCATCCGATGAACGGATGCACGGTCGCAGCGAAGACAACGCCGCCTCCCTGGCCACCTTCCTGTGCAATCCGGTCGCGCAATGGTCGTTCGATGACTATGCGCCGCGTTTCGAGCGCTTGCACCGGCACTTACGCGAAGGCGATTGCTATCAGGGCAACCTCACCTTTCCCATCCACGCGGAATGGGGCGGCGATCCCCTGGTCCTGTTCAACATGCTTGCGAAGCGTCAGCCGGTTCGCTACGCCACCTATTGCGATCTGTGCGGACCGATCATCCTGTCGCGCTCGCCTGAACTTTTCTTCGAGGTCGATGGCGATGGATGGATCGAGACCCACCCGATGAAAGGCACCATGCCGCGCGGTGCCACGCCTGAAGAAGACGAGCAAAACCGCCAGTTCCTGCTGAACGATCCGAAGAATCAGGCTGAAAACCGCATGATCGTCGATCTTCTTCGCAACGACATTTCGCTCGTCAGCGAGGTTGGCTCGCTCGACGTGCCGGAACTTTTCCGCGTCGAAACCTATCCCACCGTCCATCAGATGATCAGCCGTGTGCGCGCCCGTCTGAAAGAGAACCTGCCGCTGCGCTCGCTTTTTGCTGCCCTCTTCCCGTGCGGGTCGATCACCGGCGCGCCCAAGATCAGCGCCATGGAAATCCTGCGTAAACTGGAGACCGGGCCGCGCGACATCTATTGCGGGTCGCTCGGCTGGATCGAGCCGGGCGGACGCATGCGTTTCAACGTTGCCATTCGTACGATCTCGCTTCTGGATGAAAATCGTGCGATCTTCAATGTCGGGGGCGGTGTGGTCTTCGATTCCACGGCGCAAGCGGAGTACGAGGAATGTCTTCTGAAAGCACGGTTCGCGGCACTGTCGAGCCACAAGGGGCGCAAGCCGTGACGATGGAACCCGATTATCAACTGATCGAAACGATGCGCTCGGAACCGCTCTCCGGCATTCTGCGCTTCGACCTGCACATGGCGCGCCTTGAGAATTCCGCCCGTGAACTCGGCTTTGCCTGCAACATGGAAGCCATTCGGCAGAAGGTCGCGGAAGCCGGGGCTGGCGAACAGGCCTTGAAACTGCGGCTGACGCTCGCTCCGGACGGTGTCGCCACTGTCTCGAGCGCTCCCTACGAACCGTTGCCGTCCCAGACGATATGGCGGGTTGCGATAGCCCGCACGCATCTCAATCACAACGATCCCCTGTTGCGCCACAAGACGACCCGGCGGCAGGCCTATATCGCGGCTCGCGAGGAATATTCGCCCGCAGAGATTGACGAAGTCATCCTGCTCAATGATCGGGGCGAGGTCTGCGAAGGCACGATCACGTCGATATTTCTCGATATCGGCGGCGCGGCCTGCATGACGCCCGCGCTTTCATGCGGCCTGCTCGACGGGGTGCTGCGACGTGAATTGCTGAACGACAACGTCGTTGAAGAAGGTATCGTGACCGTCGAGACGCTGAAAAACGCGCGCAACATTCTTGTCGGCAATTCGTTGCGCGGCATGATCCGCGCAAAGCTTGTCGACCTCTGAAATCCTAATATCCATTAAACATGTATTGATGTCATAGCCTTGTGACGTTTCTTTCTTTCTATGAAGTTGTGTTATCGTTCCGGCACATCAGCTAAAGCGGGTGATAATCTGACCGCAATTCTGCGGCATCTGAGAGGAAGAAAATGGCGAAAGCGAAATGGCAAGTCTATGGCGAGATAACTGGCCCTGTCATCATGATCGGCTTCGGGTCGATCGGGCGCGGTACCCTGCCGCTGATTGAACGTCATTTCAAATTCGACAAATCCCGCATGGTCGTGATCGATCCGAGCGAAGCCAACCGCAAGATCCTCGACGACAAGGGCATCCGTTACCTCAAGGAAGCGATCACCAAAGAAAATTACAAGAAGGTTCTCGGTCCCCTTCTGAAGGGAACGGAGGGCCAGCCCTTCGTCGTCAATCTTTCGGTCGATACCGGATCGCTCGATCTGATGCGTTACGCCCGCGAGCATGGCGCGCTTTATATCGACACGGTGGTGGAACCCTGGCTCGGCTTTTATTTCGATGAAAAAGCCGACAATGCCTCGCGCACCAATTACGCGCTGCGCGAAACAGTCCGCGCTGAAAAGCGCAAGAACCCCGGCGGAACGACCGCGGTTTCCTGCTGCGGCGCCAATCCGGGCATGGTTTCCTGGTTCGTCAAGAAAGCGCTTGTCGACCTCGCGACCGATCTGAAGCTCGATTTCACCGAACCGGCGGCGGATGACCGTCACGGCTGGGCGAAACTGATGAAGAAGGCTGGTGTCAAGGGCATCCATATCGCGGAGCGTGACACTCAGCGCGCCAAGGAGCCCAAGCCCTTCAACACTTTCTGGAACACGTGGTCCGTCGAGGGCTTTATTGCCGAAGGCCTGCAACCGGCGGAACTCGGCTGGGGCAGCCACGAAAAATGGATGCCCAAGAACGCCCGCAAGCAGAAGAAGGGCAACAAGGCCGCGATTTTCCTCGAGCAGCCCGGCGGCAATACCCGCATCCGCACCTGGTGCCCGACGCTCGGCGCGCAATATGGCCTGCTGGTCACCCATAATGAAGCAATTTCCATCGCCGATTTTTTCACGCTGCGCGACAAGAAGGGCAAGCTCGACTTCCGCCTGACCTGCCATTACGCGTATCACCCCAGCAACGACGCCATTCTGGCGCTTGACGAAATGTTCGGTGCGGGCGGCAAAGCGCAGCCGGTGCAGCATGTGCTTGAAGAGCATGAAATTCTCGATGGCAGCGATGAGCTCGGCGTGCTGCTTTATGGCCACGACAAGAATGCCTATTGGTATGGCTCGCAACTGACTGTCGAGGAGGCGCGCAAACTTGCGCCCTATCAGAACGCAACCGGCCTGCAGGTTTCCTCCGCCGTTCTGGCTGGCATGGTCTGGGCACTGGAAAATCCGCAGAGCGGGATCGTCGAGACGGACGAAATGGATTACCGCCGCTGCCTTGAAGTCCAGATGCAGTATCTGGGCCCCGTGAAGGGCTATTACACCGACTGGACGCCGCTGGAAGGTCGCGGCCACCTGTTCAAGGAAGATCTCGATACCAAGGACCCATGGCAGTTCCGCAATATTCTGGTGCGTTGATTGAACCGGCCCGGTTTCGACCGGGCCATTCCATGAGGATAGGCGTCTGTCCCTCTCTGCCCGCAACATGACGAGGCTGATCGCAAGCCGGTTTCCCGATCTGGTGGCTCTGATCTGCGGGCTGCTCGTTCTGCCCTGGATTCTGGGCGTCCCCGGTCACCCTGAGCCAATGGTACGGCTTGGATGGACAATCGGACTGATCTCGATTGTCGTCTATCTCGTTCTTTATCAGATAGCGAAATCCCTTGCGTCCAAAGCCTCGTTCAGGAGCAATAGTGCGGCCGGGCGCTATCTCCACCGCATGCTTGCAACGTCGTCGGTCATCGCAACCGTCATGCTGGCGATATCCGTCATGCTCGTTTTGGGGTCGTAATCGCGAAGCAGAAGGACCCGGCGCACCCTTTGCCGGGCGCGGCGATCTTGCATCATTGCTAACAAATCGACAAGCCCGGCACCTATTCCTCGCATTGAGGACTTGTTTTCGTGCAAGTTTCCATACATCAAACTAATCATCCCGAGCGGTTCCCATCAGCACGGTATCGTTGATACCGCTCTAAATATCTGGTTACGCATTTCAGATGCCAGCTAAGCTACGGTTCTGGCTCGGAATGCTCTAATGGAGAGCATGGATATGAAACGCTTCCGCATCATTGCCCCTCTTGCAGTCATGTCGCTGGCGTTGGCAGCGTGCGAAACGACTGGACCGGTCGGCGGCAATGTCCCGGTCGTCTCCCGCGCGCCGGCTGGCATCGAAGGCAGCTGGGTCGATCCCAACGGCATCGTTTCGTCCTTCAATGGCGGCATTTTCGAGACCCGCGCCACCGACACGAACGAAAAGCTTGCCGAAGGCAACTATCGTTATCAGTCGCCACAGCTTGTTGAAATCGACATGCGCTCCATCGTGCGCGGCACCTCGTCGAAGGTAAACTGCGCCCTCGTCTCGCCGACGCAGCTGAACTGCACGTCCTCGTCGGGCTCGCGCTTCTCCCTCACGCGTCGCGCAGCCGGTTAAGCAGCGGATATTTCGCGTAAATCTCGAATAATGACGGCGCGGGCAACACCCGCGCCGATAGAATTTCGCCAGCGGCAATTGTCAGGATTGTAATTTGTCTTTTTTTCTCTAGTTTTCCGGCTGAACAGGAGTCGGACGATGAGTGAGATGGACAAAGTGCAGGAGAAGCCCAACCAGACAACCAGACCGGAGGCGCAAGGAAAGCTGCCGAAAGTTGGTGTTCTGCTGGTCAATCTCGGCACGCCGGATGGCACGAGTTATGGCCCGATGCGCCGCTATCTGGCCGAGTTTCTCTCGGATCGCCGCGTCATCGAATGGCCGCGCCTGATCTGGTACCCGATTCTTTACGGCATCGTTCTCAACACCCGCCCGAAACGGTCTGGCAGGCTTTACGACCGCATCTGGAATCGCGAGAAGAACGAATCTCCCTTGCGGACCTATACCCGCGCGCAGGGTGAGAAACTTGCCGGGGCGCTCGCTGAATATCCCAATGTGGTGGTGGATTGGGCGATGCGTTACGGCCAGCCGTCCATTGAAAGCGTCACCGACCGCCTGCTGGAGCAGGGTTGCGAGCGGATCGTCATGTTCCCGCTCTACCCGCAATATTCGGCGACGACCACCGCGACGGTGAACGACAAGTTCTTCGAAGCGCTCATGAAGAAGCGCTTCCAGCCAGCAGTGCGCATCGTGCCATCCTATGAAGCGGAACCGGTCTATATCGAGGCGCTGGCACGTTCCATCGAGAAGCATCTGGAAACGCTTTCCTTCAAGCCGGAAGTGATCCTCGCTTCCTATCACGGCATTCCGAAAAGCTATTCGGACAAGGGCGATCCCTACCGCCAGCAATGCCTTGAAACATCACGCCTGCTGCAGGCGCGGCTGGGTTTGGATGATAGCCAGTTTCGTTCCACCTTCCAGTCGCGTTTCGGGCCTGAAGAATGGCTCCAGCCCTATACGGACGAAACGGTGGAGGAATTGGCCAAGCACGGGGTGAAGTCGATGGCCGTCCTCAATCCGGGGTTCGTTGCCGACTGCCTGGAAACGGTGGATGAGATCGGCAACGAAGCAGCCGAAGAATTTCTTGAAAATGGCGGCGAGAATTTCAGCCACATTCCTTGTCTCAATGACGGCGAGGACGGCATGAAAGTGATCGAGACGCTGGTACGTCGCGAATTGCAGGGTTGGGTCTAGATTGAAGGGAGTAAGGCAATAGGGCAGTAAGGCAGTATGTTCCGATCTGTGCTAGATTCCGCCTACTGCCTTATTGCCCTACTGCCCTATTGCCTTAAGGAAAAACAATGACCGGTTTCGATATCACGTTACTCATTCTGGCCGCGCTGGTTCTGGCGACACTGTTTGCCGGCATCAAGACCGTGCCGCAGGGTTTTAATTATACGGTCGAGCGGTTCGGCCGCTACACGCGTACCCTCAATCCCGGCCTCAATCTGATCGTGCCGTTTTTCGACCGCATCGGCGCCCGCCTCAACATGATGGAGCAGGTGCTGGATGTCCCGACGCAGGAAGTCATCACCCGCGACAATGCCATCGTCGGCGTCGACGGCGTGGCATTCTATCAGGTGCTGAATGCGGCTCAGGCGGCCTATCAGGTCGCCAACCTCCAATATGCAATCCTCAACCTGACCATGACGAACATTCGTACCGTCATGGGTTCGATGGACCTCGACGAGCTTCTTTCCAACCGCGATGCGATCAATGACCGCCTGCTGCGTGTCGTCGACGAGGCCGCCCATCCGTGGGGCATCAAGATGACCCGCGTGGAAATCAAGGATATCAACCCGCCGGCAGACATAGTGACTTCAATGGCCCGCCAGATGAAGGCCGAGCGCGACAAGCGCGCACAGGTTCTGGAAGCGGAAGGCGACCGCAACGCGCAGATTCTGCGCGCCGAAGGCCAGAAGCAGTCGCAGATTCTCGAAGCAGAAGGCAAGCTGGAAGCGGCCAAGCGCGAGGCGGAGGCACGCGAGCGTCTTGCCGAGGCCGAGGCGAAAGCCACGACCATGGTTTCCGAAGCTGTCTCCAATGGCAATGTGCAGGCGCTCAATTACTTCGTCGCGCAAAAATACACCGAAGCCCTGAGCAATATCGCGAGCGCCAAGAACCAGAAGGTCGTGTTGATGCCGCTTGAGGCAAGCTCTCTCATCGGTTCGCTTGGCGGCATTGGCGCAATTGCCAGGGAAGTCTTTGGCGATGGCAACCGGCCGGTCGATCCGACGCCGCAGTCGCCAGCCCCGTCCCGCCCACGCAGCGTTCCGCCAGCAACGCGCTGAAACCAGGAAAGAGGGCGCCATGATTATTGAGTTTCTATCCGGTCTCGGCATATGGAACTGGCTCGTCTTCGGGCTGGTCCTGCTCATTCTGGAAATTCTGGCGCCCGGTTTTTTCTTCATCTGGTTCGGGCTTGCGGCTCTCGTGACAGGCGGCCTCGCCTTTCTCCTGTCTTCAACGGCGGCATTCGGCTGGCAGTTTCAGACCGTGGTGTTCCTTGTTCTGGCTGTCATCTTCGTGCTGGCGGGGCGCCGGTTGTTCGGCTCGCGCAGCACCGATGCCGACGAGGCCTTTCTCAATCGTCGCGGGGAGCAGCTGGTCGGCCGGCGCGCCACATTGACGGAACCCATCGTCAACGGGCGTGGACGTATCCGTATCAACGATACGATGTGGCGTGTGAAAGGACCCGACCTGCCAGTCGGCACTGAAGTCCGCGTGATTGCCTTCGATCCGCTCTCGCTGGAAATCGAAGTTGCCGAGTAAGACGGCACCGGCGTGTATTAGCCCGTCGAAATGCACTACGACTTGACGGTGCGATTAAGCATCTCCGTGAAATATCCGTGGAGATCGTTGTTCGCCTGCCTTTCGAACTGGAGACGTTCCCGTTCGATCTGCGCTTCTTTCGGCGTCATGTCGAAACGCGCACGAAAGCCGCGCAGCAGTTGGTTACCGCTCGAAAACCCTAAACTATACGCAATCTGGCTGACCGAACGGGATTGCTTGGACGGCTTGGCCAATTGCTTGAATGCTTCATCCAGTCGCCGGTCGCGAATGATCTTCGCCACGCCGCCATCCTCTGCGAATGCACGATAAAGATGGGAGCGCGAAACCCTGAGCTTTTGCTGAATAAGCTCGGGTGACAGCTCCTGCTCACCAATATTCTGATCGATGAAGGCCAGGACCCTCTGACGAAGAGCTATGCTCATGGAAGGGTAATCTTCCAGGGACTCCAGCGCATCCCCTTTCACGGCTCCCGCCAAAAGCGCGATCAGTGCTTCCTCCGATGCCAGAGCCTCCACCGGCGAAAGGGAGCGTTCAAGAGACCGTATCCCCTTGAGGTAGGTTGCGATCAGCCGGGTCATTGGCTGATCCCCACGCAGGACGACCCCATGGAGGCTGCGCGGCCCGATCACCTTTTCAAGATCGCGCCGGGAGACTGCAAGCGAAATCCTGGAGCCCGCATCGACCTCGCTCTTGAAGGCTTTCGAAAGGTCGAGAAAGCAGATATCGCCAACGTCGGCGCGCACGCCGAGACCGTTGAAATCGCCGTTCATCTTTCCCGATGTAAAGAGCTGGATAAGATAATAATCCAGATCGCTGTGCACGATAGTGCGGTGATCGCGGATATATCGCTGGCCGTTGAACGATACCGTTCCGATTGCAATCGAACCCAGCGGACGAGAACTTATCGCTCCCTCCAGCGGTTCCTTGCTGTCTGGCGAAAGGGGCATGGTGTCGAATACGGGCCGAGTGGCCTCGCGCCAGAAATCATTGCGCGCTTCGACTTCCACCATAGCGATTGAGATAAAGGTTTCGTTACTCATTGCCCCTGCCACCATGCAACGCGCCGCCAAGACACCGATAACAGACGTAACGCCAGCCAACTTTCATTCCCGGCGCGGGATGAGAGCAAAGCCTTCGTTCGCACGCATGACCGCTAAAACTACAAATAGCGGGCACTTATTTATGCAAGCGCAGGCACGTTAAAGCACATTCGTGAGATAAAATGAAGAATAAAATGAGACGTCCCGCCGTGAGGACTTCTTCTAACTGATACAATTGCTTGTTTTGTTATGAGATGAAATCAAGGACACCCAACCGGGCGAAGCGCTTTCGCTCCAATGAGGGATCGTGTCACCGCGGGCAACAGGACAGCCGAGGTTCGGCACAGACGACCAACCGGACACCCACAACGTCTTATCCACATACAATGAGGACTAGTACAAATGATGCAAAGGCGAGCCTTTAAAAAGTTTACGTCCATCGCCGCAGCCTGCGCCTTGATGCTGGGAAATGTAATTCCGGCAGCCCAGGCGTGCACCGGCATCAGGTTGATCGCGGCAGACGGCAGTGTCGTTTACGCACGAACCCTCGAATTCGGCCTCGACCTCAAGTCAGAAATCATGATGGTGCCGCGCGGCTTTTCGCGCACCGGCACCACCCCTGACGGCAAGGGCGGCCTGAAATGGACTGCCAAATACGCATCTGTCGGCATGAATGGAGCGGGCCTGCCCGACCTGTTCGATGGCCTGAACGAAAAGGGACTGGGTGCGGGAATGTTCTATTTCCCCACTTCCGCAGGTTATATGCCCTATACGGCTGAGGTTTCTGACCGAACAATCTCCCAATGGGAATTCGTGTCATATGTCCTCGGAAATTTTGCTACCGTCGATGAAGTGAAGGAAAATATCGGGAATATCGTGGTAGCGTCCTCGGTATTCTCCCAATGGGGCTTTGCCCCGGAAGCACATTACATCGTGCATGATGCGACGGGAAAAAGCATTGTCGTTGAATATGTCGGCGGCAAGCTGAATGTCTATGACAATCCCCTCGGCGTTATCACGAATACACCGGGCTTCGATTTCCATATGAACAATCTGCGCCAGTACACGAATTTTTCCATGACGGGAAAGCCTTCGATCAAGCTCGGCTCGGTTGAAATTGTCCCGACGGGTCAGGGCTCGGGCATGCTTGGCTTGCCGGGCGATTTCACGCCGCCATCGCGCTTCGTTCGCGCGGTTGCATTCTCACAATCGGTATTCCAGCCAAAGACTGAACAGGACGCCGTCCTTCAGGTCTTCAAGATTCTCAACCAGTTCGACATTCCTAAGGGCTCGTCGCGAGACGGCGAAAAGGATGCGAACGGCAATGTAATGGCTGACTATACGATCTGGACAGGCGCCAGCGATTTGAAGAGCAAGCGCTACTTCTTCCGCACTTACGACAACAGCCAGATCCGTTCTGTTGATCTCATGAAGATGGATATCGACGGGAAGGACATGGTGAAAGTGTCGATCCAGGGCAATGAAAAGATCGAGGACGTTACCCCCGCAGTCCGTCCCTGATCGTGGAACCATCGTCGCCCCGTCGGGTTGCTGGCCGGGCGACGACTGCAGGTAGTTCCCGAAAATGAGCCTCTATGAGGCTCGCAAATCGACTTTCACGCAATCCGGCTATCGTTTCGATGGCCGGATTGCGTGCGCATTGGCGCGAAAATAAACGGCTTGAACGCCTTATCAGGCTGCGCCTATGCGCAACAGATCGTGGAAATGCACGAGACCGATCGGGCGACCGGCCTCAACGACGATCAGCGCACCGATGTGATTTTCGTTGATCGTATTGAGGGCTGCGGTCGCCAGCATGTTCTGGTCAACCGTTTTCGGCTTGCGCGTCATGATTTCATCGACCGACAACGCGGCTAGGTTGCGGCTCAGATTGCGCGAGATATCGCCATCCGTGACAATGCCGGCCAGATCGCCGCCATCATCCACAACCACGACGCAGCCAAAGCTCTTCTGGGCCAGTACCTTCATCGCATCGGGCATGGAGGTGCCCATCTTTACCAACGGCAGGCGCTCGCCGCGATGCATGATATCGCGGATATGGATCAGACTTGCGCCCAGGGAGCCGCCGGGATGAAAAGTCTTGAAGTCGCTCGGGGTAAAGCCGCGCGCTTCCAGCAGCGCAATTGCCAGCGCGTCGCCGATGGCGAGCTGCATCATGGTCGAGGTCGTGGGCGCCAGACCATGCGGGCAGGCCTCGGCGGTCTTCGGCAGCAGCAACACGACATCCGCCGCGCGGCCGAGGGCCGAATTCTCGCCTGCAGTGATCGCGATCAGCGGAATACGGAAGCGCTGCGAATAATTGACGATGCCCTTCAGTTCCGCCGTTTCGCCAGACCATGAGATGGCCAGAATGACATCATCGCGGCCGATCATGCCGAGATCACCGTGATTGGCTTCTGCCGAATGTACGAAAAATGCCGAGGTGCCGGTGGAGGCAAAGGTGGCCGCAAGCTTGGAACCGATATGGCCGCTTTTGCCGACGCCGGTCACGACCAGGCGTCCGCGCGAAGCGACGATCAGCTTCACCGCTTCGACGAATGGGGCGGAAAGGCCATTGTTCAGCGCGTCTTCCAGCGCGGCGAGACCCGCATTTTCGGTTTTTATGGTACGCAACGCTGACGCGATGGCCGCTTCTGCGTTTGCCGGAGGGGTGATCTGATCGAGCTTTTCCATGGCCGCAAGGGTTAGCTTCTTCGCAGGCGCTTGTCCAAACATTTGTGTGGCCCGAACCGTCGTGATGCGAGCCGCAGCAACCAAGAATTAACCATGTGCCTTTACCGTTCATCCACCACGTTGCGACGGTTTGAAAACACGACATGCTTTTTGCCAAGACCCCATCTGGCGGTTCGACGCCCATTGCCCGCAGGCTGCGATGCCTGTTTTTGTCGGGCGTGGCGCTGGCAATTTGTCATGGTTCTGCATTTGCCCAGGAAGCCTATCTGCGCGGAAGCGTTGCCGAGGACGTGCTTTCGGCCTCCTCGCCGGAGACACTGGCAAATCGCGGACTTGCCGCGCCGGGATATGATGACGGGTCTGGCGAGACGACCGACAACGACAGTTACACCCCGCCTGAAAACACCACGGCGGCTGACCCGGCCACTACAGTCCAAACCGCTCCGACGGTTCCCGTGCCGCAGGACCGCCAGCCCATTCCACCCGACAACATGCGTGCCGGCTCGGTCGATACCGAGGCAGGTGAGGAAACGGGCCGGACACAGCGCGAAAATCTGCGGCAGTTGCCCGAGCAAGGGCGCGGTTCTACACAGGACGCCGATCCGTTCGCACCGCTCGGCATTCGCACCGGTTCGTTTGTCCTGCGACCCTCGCTCGAACAGGGTATCCGGGCTACCACCAACGGCGACAATAGCGCTGCCGGTTCCAGCGCCGTTCTCAATGAAACAACATTGCGGCTCAATGCGCAGTCGGACTGGGCGCGCCATCAGGCAACGCTCGACGCATCGGGCACCTGGTCCAAGTCCATTTCGGGAGAAGACGTTTCCGAACCGCGCGTTGATATTCAGGGCAAGCTTCGGCTCGATCTCGGCGACCAGACGACGGTCAATACCGGTGCCGGTTATCAGTTGCGTCGTGAAAGCGCGTCCAGCCCGAATGGGGTGGTCGGCGCGCTGCAACGCCCGCTGGTTCATACCATCAATGGAAGTCTCGGCATCGAACGCGATATGGGTCTGCTCTTCGGCAGCGCTACCGGGCAGGTCGAGCACAATATCTATGGTGACGCCGAACTGTCGTCCGGCGGCACTGTCAGCCAGAAGGACCGCGACAACACCTATGCCAGCATTACGCTGCGCGGCGGCTTCAGCCTGTCGCCGGCGATCAAACCCTTCGCGGAAGTCGAATTGGGCAAGCGCATCTTCGACGAGAAGGTGGACAGCAACGGCTATGAGCGCAGCGGATCGCAATTCGCACTGCGCGGCGGCCTGATGCTCGACATGGGCGAAAAACTGAGCGGCGAGTTCGCTGCCGGATACATGCGCGCCAACAGCGATGATTCCCGTCTCGGCGACGTTAGCGGTCCGTCTGTCAATGCTGCGCTCAACTGGTCACCGCTGCGCGGAACCGATGTGCGCCTTTATGCCCAGAGTACGGTCGATACTTCCACCACGCCGGGTATTGCCGGGTCGCTCCTGCATTTCGCAAGCCTGGAGGTGACCCGCCGCATACGTTCCGACCTTAGCCTCAATGGCAGGCTCGACGCGAATATCCGGCAGAACAAGGACGGGACCGGCACCGACTACACCCTCGGCGCACAGATTGGTGCAACCTACTGGATCAACCGGTTCGTCGGACTGGATGCGCGCCTGCGTCACGAATTCCTGACGAGCCGCATCTCCGACCGCGAATATAGAGCCGACAGTGTCTATCTTGGCGTAAAAGTTCAGCGCTAGAAAAGAGAACGGCATCCCTTCCGGGATGCCGTGCTGTGGTGCGTTCAGGCGAGCCAGAACAGCAAACAGGCGATGCCGAATCCCAGAAGCCCGATAAGGGTTTCCAGAACCGTCCATGTTTTCAGCGTCGTCTTCACATCCATGTTGAAGAAACGTCCGACCAGCCAGAAACCGGAATCGTTGACGTGGGACAGCATGACAGAACCCGCAGCAAGGGAGATCACCATCGCTGCGGTTTCAAGTCCGTGATATCCGGCAGCCTGAACGGCAGGCTGAACAAGCCCGGCAGCAGTGATCAGCGCCACTGTTGCCGACCCTTGTGCTACACGTAAAATCGTTGCGAGCAGGAATCCCGCCACGATGACGGGCAATCCCGTATTCGCGAACGCAGTGGACAAGGCATCGCCAATGCCAGAAGCGCGCAGGACGCCGCCGAACATGCCGCCTGCTCCCGTGATCAGGATGATGGAGCAGACCGGGCCCAGCGCCGAATCGAGTATGCGTTCCACGCTGGCTGCATCTGTGCCGCGCCGTGGTCCCAGCACGTAGGAAGCCACCAGCACCGAAATCAGGAGAGCAACCGGCGTCGATCCAATCATTCGCGCCAGCTGATACCAGTTTGCATCGGCGTTGACCCAGCCTTGCGCGCGGGCGAAGTCGAGACCGGTATTGATGAAAATGAGGACCAGCGGCAGAAGAAGAAGCAATACGACCAGACTGGAACTCGGAGGGTTCGCCGCCTCTTCCACGTCCCTTCCGGCATCGAAATTGTCCGGGATGGGAAG
The DNA here is from genome assembly GCF_040371715.1 of Brucella sp. NBRC 14130. Classification (NCBI taxonomy): domain Bacteria; kingdom Pseudomonadati; phylum Pseudomonadota; class Alphaproteobacteria; order Hyphomicrobiales; family Brucellaceae; genus Brucella; species Brucella sp. NBRC 14130. The sequence goes on along the minus strand of NZ_BAABTE010000009.1, from coordinate 67,304 downwards.
ATTGATCCGCTTGCCGATCCACGCACCGAAAAGGTGCCCGGCGATAAACCAGACCGGGATGACGACGACGATCCCGACGAGAATGAGAAGCCCCACGTCAGCGCCCAGAAGCTCGGATGCCGCTACCGGACCCGGATGCGGGGGCACGAAAACATGCATCACCGAAAAGGCTGCGGCAACCGGGATACCATAAAGCAGCAGGCTTCCCTTGAGGCGCCGCCCGACCGTGAAGACCACCGGGAGCATCACGACCAGCCCCGCGTCGAAAAAGATCGGAAAGCCGAAAATCAGCGATGCGATGCCAAGCGCCATGGGTGCGCGTTCTTCGCCGAATCGCCGGATGAGGTCATCGGCGAGCGCCTGCGCGCCGCCCGATATTTCAAGCAAACGGCCCAGCATCGCTCCAAGGCCGACCAGAAGCGCCACCCCGCCAAGGGTAGATCCGAAGGCCGATGTGATGGTGGTCAGGATGTTGCCCGCCGGGATGCCGGTCGCGAGCGCCGTTAAAAGGCTGACGATCACAAGCGCCACGAAAGCATGAACGCGAAACCGGATGATGAGCAAAAGCAATAAGAGGACAGCGCCAACCGCTATCGAGATGAGCGCACCCGCACCCATCGTCTGCTGGAATTCCTGCATGCTTTATTCCTTATGTGGGGAGGAGCCCGTTTATCATTGCGCCCAAAAGGTGTTTCACACTTTTTGGGATGCATACTAGGCAAAATACCTACTATCGTCGTCCGGAAAAGCAAATTTCACGAAATAGTGCTCAAATCACAAAAAAACGCCCCCTTTTCAGGGGGCGCGACCAGAGTCCAGACCGGATTTAATCAGGCTGGCTTGATTGTAGTCAGCAGATGGCCGATCGAGCCTTCCACCGAGGGGCGAATATCGTTGCGCCACAAGGCGAAAGCGACATTGGCTTCAATGAAGCCGGCCTTGGAGCCGCAGTCGAAGGTGAGGCCCTGATAATTGAAGCCGAAAAATTTCTGGGCGTCAGCGAGCTTCAGCATCGCATCGGTCAGCTGGATTTCATTGCCGGCACCTTTTTCCTGCTTGCTCAGAAGCTCGAAGATTTCCGGCTGCAGGATGTAGCGGCCATTGATGTAGAGATTGGATGGCGCTGTGCCCTTGGCTGGTTTTTCGACCATCTGCGTGATTTCGAAACCGCTGCCGATGGTTTCGCCCTTGCCCACGATGCCGTATTTATGCGCCTCTTCCGGATCGCATTCCTGCACGGCTACGACATTGCCGCCAGTCTTTTCGTAAAGCTCGACCATTTCCTTCAGGCAGCCCTTCTTGGACTGCATGACCATATCCGGCAACAGCAATGCAAACGGCTCGTCGCCAACGAGTTCGCGCGCGCACCAGACCGCATGGCCAAGGCCGAGCGGCACCTGCTGGCGCGTGAAGCTGGTCGTTCCCGGCTGCGGCTGGATATCCTGGAGATGCTCCAGTTCCGCCGTCTTGCCGCGCTCGGCGAGCGTGGAATAAAGCTCCACCTGCGCATCGAAATAGTCTTCGATAACTGCTTTGTTGCGTCCGGTGACGAAAATCAGATGTTCGATACCAGCTTCGCGCGCCTCATCGACTACATACTGGATGACGGGCTTGTCAACGACCGTCAGCATTTCTTTCGGGATCGATTTGGTGGCGGGTAGGAAACGGGTGCCAAGACCTGCGACAGGGAACACGGCCTTGCGAATTTTTCGGATCGAACTCATTCCTCTCCTCGATTTCACTATTTCAGATTTGCTATCAAAGCATTGAAACGACTGAATTTCAAATAAGGCCTTTTCATTAAAGAACGACGAAATTGCGGGACCGATCCCATCACATTCAATGACCCGCCCTTAATGTTGCTTGATTCAAAAATTTTTCGAAACTTCGGGCAAATTCTTACCTGAAGCGGCGATGGTAAACCAATTGCTAACCGACAGGTTCTAATTTGAACGTTCAACGGTTCGACCAGGAATTTTCCGCTGGCTCAAATTCAACACAGGATGGTATTAATTGATTAATGCAATCCGGAGCGAGCAGAATCCAGGTCGAAGGGAAACGCGCCGGTATCGGCTAAATTTGATTGCAGAAGGGAAACACAGAATGCTGCGATTTCCATTCACGGTGAGCCCGTCAATGAAGCTGAAAGCTGCAACGGTTGCGATAGCTGCGCTCGCCTCAACTCTTACGACCGGTTCTGCACTGGCTGATGCGCAATTTCGCCAATGGGTCGCGAGCTTCCGTCCTGTCGCCATAAAGGCAGGTGTTTCGCCTTCCACGTTCGACCGCGCATTTCGCGGCGTGGATGCGCCGGACCCGGTGGTGCTGCAGAAGGCGCGCTATCAGCCTGAATTTACCGAGCCTGTCTGGAACTACATCGATAATCGCGTGAACGAGCAGTCGGTCTCCGTTGGCCAGAGCATGGCCCGCAAATGGGGTCCGTGGCTCCAGCGCATCGAGCAGCGTTTCTCGGTTGACCGCAATATCCTGCTTGCGATCTGGTCGATGGAAAGTAATTACGGCGAAATCCTCAAGCGCGACGACGTCATGCGGGATGCAGTGCGTTCGCTGGCAACGCTTGCCTATGCGGACCAGCGCCGCGCCAAGTACGGCCGCACGCAGCTCATTGCCGCAATGAAGATTCTCCAGACCGGGGATATCGACCGCGGCCATCTTTCCGGCTCGTGGGCCGGTGCGCTCGGCCACACGCAATTCATCCCGACCAGCTATCAGGCTTATGCCGTCGACGTGGACGGAAATGGCAAGCGTGACATCTGGAACTCGGTTCCCGATGCGCTTGGTACGGCTGCGAACCTGCTGCATCGCAATGGCTGGCAGCCCGGCCGCACCTGGGGCTACGAAGTCGCCCTGCCGCAGGGACGCAAGTTCCCCAACGGCTCGCTCTCGATTGCCGAGTGGCAGCAGATCGGCATTGTCCGGGCCAACGGACGCCCGTTCCCCGATCCGAATGAAAAGGCGACACTGAAAGTACCCGATGGCCGTCAGGGGCCAGCCTTCCTAATGACGAAGAACTTCTTCGTGTTGAAGCGCTATAACAACGCCGACAAATATGCGCTGGCCGTGGGCCTGCTCGCGGACCGTATCGGCGGCTATCAGGGGCTTCGGCAGGACTGGAACCGCCCGTTCACGCCCATTTCCATGAATGAGCGGCTGGAATTGCAGACCCATCTGAAGGCGCTCGGTTATTATGACGGCAATATCGACGGCAAGATCGGCTCCACCTCCCGGGCCGCCATCGAAGCCTTCCAGCAGCGGAATGGACTTCAGCCGGATGGCCATCCGAGCAAGGAAGTTCTGTCGGTCCTGCGCCGCCGTTAAACTGGCGAATTGATCAAATGGGCGCGCTTCAACAGAAGTGCGCCCATTTTGTTTTTCAACATCGTCGAGCTAATATACAGGCATGAAGGCGAGACGAATGCACGAAAATCGAAAGTTGCGGAAGCTGATGAAAGCTGCTGGCATGGTGCTCGCACTGGCAGCGCTGCTGTTTTCAGCCGTCGCCACGGCCTCTGCGCAGGAGCGCCCGCGCACGCTTTTCGATCTGTTGTTCGGCCCCCGGCAAGCGCAACCGCAGCGGCAATATCAGCAGCCCGCTCCCCAGCGTGCACGGCCTAAGCCGAAACGACCCAAGGCGGCGTCGCCCGCATCACGCCCGACACCGCCGCCAGTGGCGAGCCCCGCTGTCGAATTCGTGGACAAGAAGCCGGATGCCAGGAAGATTCTGGTTGTCGGAGATTTCATTGGCAATGGTCTTGCGGAAGGGCTCGACCTTGCCTTCGCTTCTGACCCCGATCTCAAGGTCGTATCGCGCATAAACGGCTCTTCCGGCTTTGTCCGCAATGACCATTTCGACTGGCCAGACAATATCGGCAAGATACTGGATGAGGAGAAGCCTGCTGCCCTTGTCGTGATGATCGGCTCCAATGACAGGCAGGCAATGACAGAGAAGGGCGTGAGCCTGCCGCCCCGGTCACCGGAATGGAATGAAGAATACCAGAAGCGCGTCGCGGCTTTCATCAAGGCGATCGGTGACCGGCACGTCCCGTTCGCCTGGATCGGCCAGCCGCCTTTCCGCCCGAAGGGCATGTCGCAGGACATGCTGGCGCTCAACGAAATCCACCGCACCGCCACCGAGAAGGCGGGAGGCAAATTCGCCGATGTCTGGGATGGTTTTGTCGATGAAGAAGGCAATTTTACCCAGACTGGCTTCGATATCAACGGCCAGACCGCACGCCTGCGCGGCAATGACGGCATCAACATCACTTCGGCAGGCAAGCGCAAGCTTGCTTTCTATGCCGAAAAACCGCTTCGCGCCTATCTCGGCGGGGCGAAGGAAGAGGATCAGCCCCTGCCCGCGGCGGGCGCCCACGATCCGTCTAAACCGGTTGATCGCGTAGCGCCGGTCAGCATTCGCGATATCGACAAGGATGAAAGCGGAGTCCTGCTGGGCGGCAGCCTCGCAGCGCGCCCGCAAGCCGCACGCCTCCCCCGAAATGACGGCAAGCCGTCCCCCGGTCGGGCAGATGATTTTTCCTGGCCGCAGAAGAGCGCAAATCCCTAATTTCTGCACCCATATCAGTATGATTGAACTATCACCTAACTGATAGCCAGCGGCTTCCTCTACCCAATATGATTCTAATTGCTACATTCCGCGCTGTTTCCAGAAGCGTCTGCATCGTCTATCAGGAGGCACCGTCGGCCTGAAAAGGCTCAAGGGAGGGCGCAATCACTCGCATGAGCGGGGAATTGTTCTTGGCGTCCATCAGAAAACAAGAGGCGTTTGAATGAATATTGCATCAAAGCCTTCTGTCGATCCACATCGGGAGGAGGAACCCCATCTTGCACGCAATCTGTCCAACAGGCACCTTCAGCTGATTGCCATTGGCGGGGCCATCGGCACCGGCCTTTTCATGGGCTCGGGCAAGACCATTTCGCTGGCAGGCCCTTCGATCCTGCTCGTCTACGCGGTGATCGGCTTCATGCTGTTCTTCGTCATGCGCGCACTGGGCGAAATCCTGCTGTCCAATCTCGAATATCGCTCCTTCGCGGATTTCGCTGGCGATTATCTGGGGCCTTGGGCGCAGTTCTTCACCGGCTGGACCTATTGGCTTTGCTGGATTGTGACCGGCGTGGCCGATGTTGTCGCCGTTTCGGGCTATGTCTCGTTCTGGTTCCCGGAACTGGCGCTCTGGATACCGGCCCTCGGCCTGATTTTTACGCTTCTGGCGCTCAACCTGCCAACGGTGCGCAATTTCGGTGAAATCGAATTCTGGTTCGCTCTCATCAAGATCGTTGCCATTGTCGGCCTGATTATTGCCGGCGTCTACATGCTCTCGACCGGCTTCACCCTGCCGAACGGCAGCCAAGCATCGGTCGCGCATCTTTGGAACCATGGCGGGTTCTTCCCCAATGGTTTCCTAGGCTTTGTCGCCGGTTTCCAGATCGCGGTCTTTGCTTTCGTCGGCATCGAACTGGTCGGCACCGCCGCTGCGGAAACCAAGGACCCCGTGCGCAATCTGCCCAAGGCGATCAACTCCATTCCGATCCGCGTGGTGCTGTTCTATCTCGGCGCGCTCTTCGTCATCATCACCGTCATTCCCTGGGATCAGGTTGACCCGAGTTCAAGCCCGTTCGTCGCCATGTTCTCGCTCGCTGGTCTCGGCATCGCCGCCCATGTCGTGAATTTCGTCGTGCTGACCTCGGCAACGTCGAGCGCGAATTCCGGCATCTATTCGACGTCGCGCATGATCTACGGTCTCGCCACGTCCAAACTCGCGCCAAAGGCGTTCGGCAAGCTGAACAAGCGAAAAGTACCGGTCAACGCTCTGTTCTTCTCGTGCATTTTCCTGCTCGCAGGCGTGGTGCTGCTTTATGCTGGCCAGAGCATCATTGAAGCCTTCACCATCGTCACGACGATTTCGGCGTTGCTCTTCATCTTCATCTGGTCGGTCATTCTGGCGTCTTATCTTCAATATCGCCGCAAGCGCCCGGACCTGCATGAAAAGTCTACATTCAAGATGCCCGGTGGACGCGCAGCCGTTGTGATGGTTTTTGCCTTCTTCGCCTTCATTCTCTGGGCATTGGCACAAAAGCCGGATACTGCGGCAGCACTGAAAATCACGCCAGTGTGGTTCGTGCTTCTCGCCGTCGCTTATCTGGTGATGAAGTCACGGCGCAGCCAAAGCTGACCGGCTAGAGCGGTTCCTGTTCTAACAGAATCGCCGGAACCGCTCTAACTATTTGTTTTATCGCATTATCCAACGCATCGAAGCGGGATAAGAAATCGGTCCAATGAACTGATTTCCCCGCGTAGACGTTTCACACTTTTGCTGGAAATGCTCCAAGATACGAAAAAGCCCGGAGGAGACCCCGGGTTTTTTATTTTCAGTGCGCTCTTTAAAGCTGATGAGATTGCGGCGCTGGCGAGCCGAAAATGGTGGAGTTTGAGAACCGGAGCGGAGTGTACTTAAAGGTACATGAGCACCGGAAGCGCAAAACAACGCCATTTGCAGGCCGCCAGAGGCGGAATATCGCAGCTTTAACGCGGTAAGACCGAACTCCCCATCAGATCGGCATCGATGGCGTGCGCTGCCTGACGGCCTTCGCGGATGGCCCAGACGACGAGCGACTGGCCACGGCGCACATCGCCCGCCGCATAGAGCTTGTCGACATTGGTGCGGTAATCCCGCTCATTGGCCTTGACCGACTTTGAACCACGGCGGTCGGTGGCAATTTCGAGCTTGTCGCCCAGTTCCTTGACCACGCTGTTTTCTGCCGGGCCGGCAAAGCCGATAGCGATGAAGGCGAGGTCGGCCTTGATGAAGAACTCAGAGCCGGCAATGGGTTTGCGCTTTTCATCGACCTGACAGCACTTCACATGGGTAAGACGACCGTCTTCGCCGATGAATTCCAAGGTCGCCACCTGAAACTCGCGCGATGCGCCTTCCGCCTGGCTGGAGGACGTGCGCATCTTGGTCGCCCAATAGGGCCAGACGCTGAGCTTGTCTTCCTTTTCCGGCGGTTGCGGGCGAATGTCGAGCTGGGTGACGTTGACCGCGCCCTGACGAAACGCGGTGCCCACGCAATCCGAAGCCGTATCGCCGCCGCCGACCACTACGACGTGCTTGCCGCCAGCCAGAATTGGAGCCGAAGCCCAGGCGACGGATTCGATATTTTCGCGGCCCACCCGGCGGTTCTGCTGCACCAGATAAGGCATGGCATCATGCACGCCTTCCAGATCAGCCCCCGGAATGCCCGCCGGACGCGGCGTTTCCGATCCACCCGAATAAAGCACGGCATCATAGGTATCGAGGAGGCCGCGCAGCGGCTTATCCACGCCGATATTCACGCCGCACAGGAAGCGGACGCCCTCGCCTTCCATCTGTGCGATGCGGCGGTCGATCAGGTGCTTTTCCATCTTGAAATCGGGAATGCCGTAGCGCAGCAGGCCACCGGGACGGCTTTCGCGCTCATAGACGTCGACCATGTGACCGGCGCGGGCCAGCTGCTGCGCGGCCGCGAGACCCGCCGGGCCGGAACCGATGATGGCGACCGACTTGCCGGTCTTGTTGGCGGCGGGCTGCGGCACGATATAGCCCAACTCATATGCCTTGTCGCCGAGCGCCTGTTCGACCGTCTTGATCGCAACCGGCGTATCTTCAAGGTTCAGCGTGCAGGCTTCCTCGCAGGGCGCAGGACAGACGCGACCCGTGAATTCCGGGAAATTATTGGTCAAATGCAGGTTGCGGATCGCCTGATCCCAGTTGTTGTTATAGACGAGGTCGTTCCAATCCGGGATCTGGTTGTGCACCGGGCAGCCCGTCGGCCCATGGCAGAACGGAATGCCGCAATCCATGCAGCGTGCCGCCTGCTTCTGCACTTCACCATCCGTCATTGGAATGGTGAACTCGCGGAAGTGACGGATACGATCCGACGCTGGCTGGTACTTTGCCACCTGCCGGTCGATTTCAAGAAAACCAGTTACCTTACCCATATTATTCTCCTCTCGCTGTGCGAGGCTCGCCGTGCCGTGCGCCATCCCAGGCGCACAAGCACTGCGTTTTGACGATAGCACTTACTCAGCCGCGACACCGATCCGCATACGCTCCATCTCTTCCAGAGCGCGGCGGTATTCAACCGGCATGACCTTCACGAATTTCGGGCGATAGCTCTCCCAATTGTCGAGAATGTCCTTCGCCCGCGTCGAGCCGGTGTAATGCAGGTGATTGGCGATCAGCTGCACGAGACGTTCCTCGTCATGATGGGTCATGTTGGCGGAAACGTCCACACGGCCCTTATGCATGAGGTCGCCGCCATGGTGATGCAGCTTTTCGAGGATGTCGTCCTCTTCCGGCACAGGCTCGAGTTCAACCATCGCCATGTTGCAACGCTGGGCGAAATCGCCTTCCTCGTCGAGCACATAGGCGACACCGCCTGACATGCCCGCCGCGAAGTTGCGGCCGGTCTGCCCGATGACCACGACAACGCCGCCGGTCATATACTCGCAGCCATGGTCGCCCACACCTTCGACAACCGTCACCGCGCCAGAGTTTCGCACGGCAAAACGCTCGCCTGCCACGCCACGGAAATAGCACTCACCTTCAAGCGCACCATAGAGCACCGTATTGCCGACGATGATGGAATCTTCGGCAACGATACGCGTGTCTTCCGGCGGACGGATGACGATGCGACCGCCCGAAAGACCCTTGCCGACATAATCATTGCCGTCGCCGATCAGCTCGAACGAGATGCCGCGCGCCAAAAACGCGCCGAAGGACTGGCCAGCCGTACCGCGAAGCGTAACGGCGATGGTGTCTTCCGGCAGACCCTTGTGGCGGAAGCGTTTTGCCACCTCGCCGGAAAGCATAGCACCGGCAGAACGGTCAACATTCTTGATCTCCACGTCGATCTTCACCGGCTGGCGGTCTTCCAACGCTGGCATGGCCTCGGCAATCAGCTTACGATCGAGAACATCTTCAATCGGATGATGCTGACGCTCGGTCCAGTAGATCTCGTGCTTTTCGGCCTCAGGCTTGTAGAAGATGCGGCTGAAATCCAGCCCCTTGGCTTTCCAATGATCGATCATGGCCTGCTTTTCGAGCAGCTCCGTTTCGCCGATAATCTGTTCCAGCCTGGTGAAGCCCATTTCGGCCAAAAGCGCCCGCACCTCTTCCGCCAGATAGAAGAAGAAGTTGATGACATGTTCCGGCGTACCCTTGAAGCGCTTGCGCAGAACCGGATCCTGCGTGGCCACGCCCACCGGACAGGTGTTCAGATGGCACTTGCGCATCATGATGCAGCCAGCCGCAATCAGCGGTGCGGTCGAGAAACCGAACTCGTCGGCACCGAGCAGCGCGCCGATGATGACGTCGCGACCGGTACGCAAGCCGCCATCCACCTGCAATGCCACGCGGGAGCGAAGCCCGTTCAGCACCAGCGTCTGGTGGGTTTCGGCAAGGCCGATTTCCCAAGGGGAACCAGCATGTTTGAGCGAAGTGAGCGGCGAGGCACCCGTGCCGCCATCATATCCCGACACGGTGATATGGTCGGCGCGCGCCTTGGCGACGCCCGCGGCAACAGTTCCGACGCCTACTTCCGACACCAGCTTGACCGAAATATCAGCAGCCGGATTGACGTTCTTCAGGTCGTAGATCAGCTGCGCCAGATCTTCGATGGAGTAGATGTCGTGGTGCGGCGGCGGCGAAATGAGGCCGACACCCGGCGTCGAATGTCGGGTCTTGGCAATGGTCGCGTCGACCTTGTGACCCGGCAACTGACCGCCCTCACCGGGCTTGGCGCCCTGTGCGACCTTGATCTGGATCAGGTCGGAATTGACCAGATATTCCGTGGTCACACCGAAACGGCCCGATGCCACCTGCTTGATTGCGGAGCGTTCGGGGTTCGGCGTGCCGTCAGGCAGCGGATAGAAACGATCCGGCTCCTCACCGCCCTCACCCGTGTTCGACTTGCCGCCAATGGCATTCATCGCTCGGGCAAGTGTGGTATGCGCTTCCCGCGAGATGGAACCGAACGACATCGCGCCGGTGGAGAAGCGCTTGACGATTTCCGCCGCCGGTTCAACCTCATCGATGGAAACCGGCTTCAGACCGCGTTCTTCGGCGAAGCGGATATTGAACAGGCCGCGAATGGTCTTCGCCTGCGCCGACTTGGAGTCAAGCATGGAGGTATATTCGGTGAAGGTCTCCGGATTGGAGGTACGCACCGCATGCTGTAACCTTGCCACCGCATCCGGCGACCACAAATGCGCTTCGCCGCGCATGCGGTATGCATATTCACCGCCCACTTCCAGCGCGGTCAGCAGAACCGGATCATTGCCGAAGGCGTCGCGGTGGCGGCGTACGGTTTCTTCCGCGATTTCATCGAGGCCGACGCCTTCGATGCTCGTTGCCGTGCCGAAGAAGAATTTATCGACAAAGCTCGACTGCAAGCCCACCGCATCGAAAATCTGCGCGCCGCAATAGGACTGGTAGGTCGAGATGCCCATCTTGGACATGACCTTGAGCATGCCCTTGCCGATGGACTTGATGTAGCGCTTGACCACTTCATCTTCGTCCACCTCCGGCGGAAACTCGCGACGGCGGTGCATGTCCAGCAGCGTGTCGAAGGCGAGATAAGGATTGATCGCCTCCGCGCCATAACCGGCAAGACAGCAGAAATGATGGATTTCGCGCGGCTCGCCCGATTCAACCACAAGGCCGACCGAGGTACGCAGGCCCTTGCGGATCAGGTGATGGTGCACGGCTGCCGTTGCCAGAAGGGCGGGGATCGGAATGCGGTCCGGCCCGACCTGACGATCCGACAGGATGACGATGTTATAGCCGCCGTGGACGGCTGCTTCCGCGCGGTCGCAAAGGCGTTCGATTGCGCCATGCATGCCCGCAGCACCTTCGCCGACATTATAGGTGATGTCGAGCGTCTTGGTGTCGAAACGGTCTTCCGTGTGGCCGATGGAGCGGATTTTTTCCAGATCGCCATTGGTCAGGATCGGCTGGCGCACTTCCAGACGCTTGCGGCGCGACGTGCCGACAAGGTCGAAGATGTTGGGGCGCGGGCCGATGAAGGAGACCAGGCTCATCACCAGTTCTTCGCGGATCGGATCGATCGGCGGGTTGGTGACCTGCGCGAAGTTCTGCTTGAAATAGGTGTAGAGCAGCTTCGACTTGTCGGACATGGCCGAGATAGGCGTGTCCGTGCCCATCGAACCGATGGCTTCCTGACCGGTCGTGGCCATGGGAGCCATCAGTATCCGCGTGTCTTCCTGCGTGTAGCCGAAGCTCTGCTGGCGGTCGAGAAGGCTTACATCCTTGCGCAGCGCACGCGGTTCGACCGGGTTCAGCTCTTCCAGAATGAGCTGCGTATTGGCGAGCCACTGCTTGTAAGGATGCTTCTGCGCGATCTGCGACTTGATTTCCTCATCCGAGACGATGCGGCCTTCTTCCATATCGATGAGCAGCATACGGCCCGGCTGGAGACGCCACTTCTTGACGACCTTCTTTTCCTCGACCGGCAGCACGCCTGCCTCCGAAGCCAGAATGACGAAATCGTCGTCGGTGACGATATAGCGTGCGGGACGCAGGCCATTGCGGTCGAGCGTCGCGCCGATCTGGCGACCATCGGTGAAGGCAACGGCGGCGGGTCCGTCCCACGGCTCCATCAGTGCTGCGTGATATTCGTAGAATGCGCGACGCTCATCCGACATCAGCTTGTTGCCGGACCACGCTTCCGGGATCAGCATCATCATCGCATGGGCAAGGCTGTAGCCGCCCTGATGCAGGAATTCGAGCGCATTGTCGAAGCAGGCCGTATCCGACTGGCCTTCGTAGGAAATCGGCCACAGCTTGGAAATGTCGTTGCCGAACAGTTCCGAGTCGACCGAAGCCTGACGCGCCGCCATCCAGTTGACGTTGCCGCGCAGCGTGTTGATCTCGCCGTTATGCGCAACCATGCGGTATGGATGCGCCAGACGCCAGGATGGAAAAGTGTTGGTGGAGAAGCGCTGGTGCACCAGCGCCACCGCGCTTTCAAAACGGGGGTCCTTCAGATCCTGATAATAGGCGCCGACCTGATAGGCCAGGAACATGCCCTTGTAGACGACCGTGCGGGCCGACATGGACACGACATAGAAGCCCTTATCGTCGCCGTCGTTTTCCTGATAGATGCGGTTGGAAATGACCTTGCGCAGAACGAACAGGCGGCGCTCGAAATCGTCATCCGTCTCCAGCATCGGATTGCGTCCGATGAAGACCTGAACGTGAAAAGGTTCGGTTGCGGCAATGTCAGGCGCCTTGGAGAGCGATGAGTTGTCGACCGGAACCTCGCGGAAGCCGATGAAGGTCTGGCCTTCGGCAGCGATTACTTCCTTGACGATCTCTTCAATATGGGCGCGCAGTTGCGCATCGCGCGGCATGAACAGATAGCCCACGCCGTAGTGACCCGGCTGCGGCAGATCGATGCCCTGACGCGCCATTTCCTCGCGGAAGAAGCGATCTGGAATCTGCACCAGAATGCCAGCGCCATCGCCCATCAGCGGATCGGCACCGACCGCACCGCGATGGGTGAGGTTTTCCAGCATCTGGAGGCCGCTTTCCACGACCTGATGCGACTTCTTGCCCTTCATATGCGCAATGAAACCAACGCCGCACGCATCATGTTCATTGCGCGGATCATAAAGTCCTTGCGCTGCGGGCAAACCCGCCGCTTTCGTTTTTCGCGTCGTTCGGTTGGGAGCGGTCGTCGCAGCTTTGACCGTTCCGTTCTGTACGTTGTGAGAAACCACAGTCGATACAGATGGCGTCAAATGCGTCATCGTCATTCCCTCCGTTTGGCCCTCATCATGAGGTGCGCGATCAGTATATACCGAGATGGTGTGACAACCATCCCGCCGTTGCTTTGCATATAAAGGAAGCCTTATCGACAAGGCGTTGGACGAGGTTCCGGACGAGCGGCAAAGCCGATGCGAGGAACGATGTTTAGCGCCTTATTCTCATCAGGCTTGGACAGACGACACCCAGCCCGCCGGAACGGCGCACTCGAATTCCTCCTGTCGCGGTCGGGGCGCCTGTTACCGCCAGGCGATCTGCCTGCGGGTTCCGGCGCCTCTTTCTGAAACTTTCGGAGAGCGTTGCGTCGCTTCCGTTCGCATCAGCTTCTAATTGGACAGCATTGCTGTCCTAATTACGTATGACAGAATTCAAATTGCCTCACAAGATGGAAACGCAATTTTTCTCGGCAACTTCCGTAATAAAATATCAAAAGCGGTGATTTTGTGGGCTTTAAATTGCGTTTGGCGGCCAATGCGTCAGTTTGGTCTCACGCCGTTTTCGTCTTTGATGCCTAAAAAATAGGCAGCGTGGCGGCATTTTTATCACAAGCAGCCCCAACCGCTTTTGCAGAAGGTTGCGCGCTAACGGATACGCTCGAGCGCAGGAACCCAGTGAAATCGGCGCGTCGTGCTTTCCGAAAAGTGATTCCGATTCTCCAAACGATGCTGTAGACAGCCATAGACACGAGGGCTGGCGACAGCCTGATTGAACGCATCCGGAGGAACACGTGCATTTTGCGTCAGACAACTGGGCAGGTGCCCATCCGAAAATCGCCGAGAGCCTTTCATTGCATGCTGCGGGTTTTGCGGCAGCCTATGGCGCAAGTGAAATCGACAAGCGCGTCGAGCAACGGTTCAACGAACTGTTCGAGCGTGAAGTTGCCGTATTCTTTGTCGGAACCGGGACCGCCGCCAACTCGCTGGCGCTTGCCAGCGTCAACCGGCCCGGGGGTGTTTCGCTGGTACACCGCGAGGCGCATGTGATCGAGGATGAATGCGGCGCGCCGGAATATTTCACCGGCGGGGCCCGTCTGCATCCGATTGACGGCGCACATGGCCGCATCGACCCCGAGCTTCTCAAGCGCGAACTGAAGCGGTTCAATCCGGCCTTCGTTCACGCCGGGCAGCCCATGGCTGTCAGCATCACGCAGGCGACCGAAGTCGGCACACTCTACCAGCCCGAGCATATCGCCGCCATCTCCAAGATCTGCCGCGATGCAGGCCTGCCGCTGCACATGGACGGTGCACGCTTTGCCAATGCACTCGTTTCCCTGGACATGACGCCTGCCGAAATGACCTGGAAACAGGGTGTAGACATTGTTTCCTTCGGCGGCACGAAAAACGGTTGCTGGTGCGCCGAAGCTCTGGTCTTCATGGACCCTGCACGCGCCAGGGACCTGCCGTTCATCCGCAAGCGCGCAGCGCAGCTCTTTTCCAAGACCCGTTTCGTGGCCGCCCAATTCGATGCTTATCTGCAAGACAATCTCTGGCTGGAACTGGCGCGTCATTCAAACGCGCTCGCAACGCGCCTTGCCGGCCATATCAATGCGTCGAGCCAGATGCGCCTTGCCTGGAAACCGGAAGCCAACGAGGTGTTCGCCATCATGAAACAGTCGGTCTATGACCGCCTGCGCAATGCCGGAGCGATTTTCTACGACTGGAACCCGCCGCATTCGGAAGTAAACCGCATCAGCGACGGCGAGATTTTCGCCCGTTTCGTCACGAGCTTCGCCAATACGGAAGAAGACGTGGACCGCTTCGCCGAATTGATTGCCTGACGCCTTTCAATAAGCATGGAAACTAAAAAAGGCGGCGCTTTGAGCGCCGCCTTCTTCGTACTTTGCAGGGAATGCTTTAATGCGCGGTTTTCGCCTCGATCTGCTGGGCGCTTTCCGAGCCAGCCTTGGTGACTTCGATCTTGCGCGGCTTCATCTGCTCCGGGATTTCGCGCTTGAGATCAATGTGCAGGAGGCCATTCTTGAGGCTCGCACCGGCGACTTCCACGAAGTCGGCAAGCTGGAAACGGCGCTCGAAAGCACGTGAAGCAATACCGCGATAGAGAACTTCACCGATATCGGAAGCATTCTCGTCGGCCTTCTGACCCTTCACGGTCAACTGGTTGCGATGTGCTTCGATTTCGAGTTCGCTTTCGGAAAAGCCCGCAACCGCCATGGTGATGCGATAGGTGTTTTCACCCGTGCGCTCGATATTATACGGCGGATAGGACTGGTTACCTTCCGGCGAAGCGAGCGTATCAAGCATGGTGAAAAGGCGATCGAAACCGACCGTGGAACGATAAAGCGGGGAAAAATCTACGTGACGCATGTATTAGCCCTCCTTTAGAGCGACAAGATGCTTGTTCAGCATGATCTTTTCCAAACAGCGCCGGGGCTTGTCCGGGATCATGCAGGGCGGCGAAATTCCCTTATGGCGAATTCCTTGTTGCCGGCGGCCCCTTCCAGGCGACCGCAAAACTCATTTGGGAACGGTTCTTTTTCATTTCAAGACCAGTAGCGCGCGAAGATTCATGAAACACGGGCTGTCACGCTGCGTAATAACTCCTGATCGATAGGGGGCTACATTCTTGAGGATTCGCCGCACAATGAACCCAAAATGAACATCATCTTTGGCGAGCGTTCAGCCGCTTGGGGCTAATGTCCCACCATGCCTGCTGCAAAGCGGGTTCATCAAAGGATCACGGTTATGAAAAAAGCTGTTCTTGCTTTTGCCGCACTTGCCACCGTCGCGACCGGTTTTGCGACGC
The DNA here is from genome assembly GCF_040371715.1 of Brucella sp. NBRC 14130. Classification (NCBI taxonomy): domain Bacteria; kingdom Pseudomonadati; phylum Pseudomonadota; class Alphaproteobacteria; order Hyphomicrobiales; family Brucellaceae; genus Brucella; species Brucella sp. NBRC 14130. Next base: position 51,678 of record NZ_BAABTE010000009.1, on the reverse strand, counting down.
CCACACTCGCAGCCGACAGCGGCCTGCGCGTTCAGGTTCAGTATTACGATGATGACGGCTATCGCCCGCCGCGTCCTTATCCGGGTCCCCGTCCCGGTTGGGATGGTGGCCCGGACCGCCGCCCGGGCTGGGGCGATGACTACGGTCGCCGCGACATCATGAGCCCGCGCCGTATCGCGCGCTCGCTGGAACGCCGCGGCTATGATGTCGGCGATATGCGCCTTAATCGCGACACTTATTTCGTCCGCGCCACACGGCCAAATGGCCGTCGTGTCATCGTTATGGTCGACGCCTATTCAGGCCGCATCGTCGGCGAACGTCGTCCGGGCGGTTACTGATCTCTCTTCATGTTTCTGAACACATCGGCTGGCGTAACGTCCCTTGCACCGGCTGTTCTTTGAACCGGAAGTTCGCTCTCGAACTTCCGGTTACTTTTTGTCATCAATTGCTCCATTATGCTGGCAGCGCATATCCCAACCGAACAGAAAGGCTCGCAATCGGATGTCGGAACTGCTTTTCGAAACCGATGCGAACCCCGTCCCGCATGGGATAAGAGCCGGACTGCTTGAAGCACATGGGGGCAGGACGTTGCGCTATGCCATCCTGAAAGCCGAGACAAGGCCGATGCGGGGAACGGTGGTCCTGCTGCAGGGGCGCAACGAGTTCATTGAAAAATACTTTGAAACCATGGCCGACCTGAGTGCTCGCGGTTTCACGGTCCTGACTTTCGACTGGCGCGGACAAGGCGGCTCGACCCGACTGCTGAAGGATCGCCAGCGTGGCTATGTCCGCAGTTTCGATGACTATTCCGACGATCTCGATCTAATCTTGAGCCAGATCGCTTTGCCTGACTGTCCGCCGCCCTTCTACGTCCTCGGTCACTCCGCAGGCGCGCTCGTGGCGCTCGCTTCAATGGGCAGGCTGACATCCCGTGTCAGCCGCATGGTGCTCTGTGCGCCCTTCATGGGGCTCGATGGTCAAAAACTCAGCGACGACAACGTACGCCGCATCGCCTCCGCCTTTCGATGGCTCGGCCTCGGGCGGGTTTATGCCTCCGGCGGACGCAGGCTTGCTTCCCGCCCCTTTGCAGGCAATCCGCTGACCAGCGACCCGGAGCGCTTCATGCGGAATATGGAAATTCCACGTCTTCACCCCGACCTTGCGCTTGGCGGTCCCACAGCCCGCTGGCTCTGGAGCGCGCTCGAAACATCGCGGCGGATCAACCAGCCGGATTTCTACGAAGGACCAACGGTGCCGGTTCTTATCGTCGCCGCCGGCGCGGATCGTGTGGTTTCCACGCCGGTGATCGAACGTTTTGTGGCGCGAACGCGCAATGTCTCACTGACGACGATTGCCGGCGCACGTCATGAAATGCTGCAGGAAGCCGATTTTTATCGGGAGCAGCTCTGGGCTGCCTTCGATGCCTTCATTCCCGGATCGTCGGAAGTCGAGACCATGCCGGAGACCATTGAATCCGTAGCCTCCGGTATTTAGCTAGCTGTTGAGCAGATCGAGCGCTGCCCTGTGCAGTTCGGGAGAAGCGGCGGCGACAATGTCACCGCCCTTTTCCGCCGGGCCACCATCGCGTTGCGTCACCACACCGCCCGCCTGTTCAATCAGCGGGATGAGGGCAACGATGTCATAGGGCTGCAAACCGGCCTCGACCACAATATCGGCAAAGCCGCTTGCCAGCATGGCGAAGGCATAACAATCGACCCCGTAACGCGACAGACGGACAGCATTTTCCAGCCGGTCGAAACCTCTGCGGTTGTCTCCCTTGAAGAGAGCAGGCGTCGTCGTGAACATCGTCGCATCGGCCAGGGCGGCGTTCTTGCGCACCGACAAACGGCGCGGCACATCTTCACCGCTGTGGCGGGCGAGATAGGCCCCATTGCCGTCGCTGTAGAAAAGTTCGCCGGTAAACGGCTGCGACATCATTCCCGCCCTGGCATCGCCGTCGACGGTGAGGCCCAGAAGCGTGCCCCACACCGGCAGGCCGGAAATGAAGGCGCGGGTTCCATCGATGGGATCGATAACCCAGACATGGCTGCGGTCGATATTCTCTGGTCCGTATTCCTCACCCAGAATGCCATGGTCGGGAAAAGCCTCGCCAATCACCGCCCGAATCGCACGCTCCGCCGCGCGGTCTGCTTCGGTCACCGGATCGAAACCAACGCTATATTTGTTGTCTATTTCCGTCAGCTGACGAAAACGCGGAAGCGTTTCAGCAGCCGCAGCAGCAGCCACTTCGGAAAAAAATGCCTTGTCGATCAGCAACCTCGAACTCCTGTTTCCAATGCATGGCGCGCGCTTGTGCAAACCTTGCTAATTTTGCCTATATAATGAGCATGACAAAATCAGCTCAAAAAATATGCTTGTTTTCTTGACGTTAGCGCCATTCAGACGTAACTTAAATTCCTGACAGGTTTTCCTGTCTATGCCTTTCGGGGCATTTCCTCCCTAGTCTTTGGCCGCGCTCGTATCGTTCGGGCGCGGTTCTTTTTATCTGCGAGAGGAGCTTAAAGGAACGGCTTATTCCGCCGCCAGAGGAGGCGCGACAAAGAGATCATCCGGCAGGGATGTCAGGTCGCTCAGAAATCCATAGAGATCGGCGCAGAGCGTTTCAAAACCGGCAAGCTTATGCAGGCTCTGTTCATTCACATAGAGGCTTCTGTTGATCTCGATCTGGAGAGCATGGCAAGCGGTAGCTGGTCGTCCATAATGCTCGGTGATAAAGCCACCTGCATAGGGCTTGTTGTGCGCAACCGTGTAACCCAGGTCCTGGAGGAGATCGATGGCAGCCTGCGTCAGCCTTTCGCTGCAAGAACGGCCGAAACGGTCGCCGACGATAAAATCCGGCCGTGACCCGACTTCACCGGGACGTGTGCCGCCCGGCATGGAGTGGCAGTCTATCAGCACCGCATAGCCAAAACGCTGGCGCGTGGATTGAAGCAAAGCATCAAGCGTCTGATGATAAGGCTTGTAGAGATCTTCAATGCGGTAAAATGCTTCCGCGAGGGAAATTCGGCCCGGATAAATCAACTGGCCCTCGCCGACCAGACGGGGCACCGTGCCAAGCCCACCAGCGACGCGCGCCGACTGGCTGTTCACGAAAGGCGGCAGCGGCTCGGCGAACATGCGCGGATCGAGCTCGTAGGCTTCACGATTCACATCCAGAAAAGCCCGCGGGAAATGCGCCTTGAGCAGGGGCGCCCCGAGCCGCACCGCCGAAGCAAACAAGTCATCGACGTAACAGTCTTCCGAATGGCGAATGCTCAAGGCATCCAGACGCGACGCTTCGATGAAGGAATGCGGGTAATAGCGTCCGCTATGCGGGGAATTAAAGACGAACGGAATGCGCTGTTCCGCCGGAGCGCATATCTCGAAGGGCGGTATCAGACTAAAATCGCGCTCCAAACTCATTCTTCACCCGTTCTCGACCGCAATAGTCAGGCCATTCGCCAACGATCCACGTTAATAACGTAACAAATTACGTCAGACAGCCCATGCGCGCAAATGGCCGGAAGACGAATCTTTCGAACCCTTCCCGGTGTCCATATGCGACAATCCTGTCACACTGAACAGCTTGTTGCCAAATACGCGCCATAACAATTAACATTCGTGCGAGCATTCATTCCATATTTACCAAAGAAGCGTTTTCTACGGTGGATATTGAGTCGTTAAGGGTCAGCTTTTGAGCGATGAACACGACACAGAATTCGGACGGAACAATGAAGAGAATCCTTCTAGCTGAAGATGACAATGATATGCGCCGCTTCCTCGTCAAGGCGCTGGAAAAAGCCGGTTATCACGTGACGCACTTCGACAATGGTGCGAGCGCCTATGAAAGATTGCAGGAAGAGCCCTTCTCGCTTCTGCTGACCGACATCGTCATGCCGGAAATGGATGGTATCGAACTGGCGCGTCGCGCGACAGAAATCGATCCTGACCTGAAGATCATGTTCATTACAGGCTTTGCCGCTGTCGCGCTCAATCCCGATTCGGACGCACCGCGTGACGCAAAGGTGCTCTCCAAGCCGTTCCACCTGCGCGATCTGGTGAATGAAATCGAAAAAATGCTGATCGCCGCCTGAGGCGATCCGGCGGATTTGCGGCCCTTTGTTTTGTCATCAACAAAAAGACGAAAAAACTTCATAAAAGGGCATTGACGGGCGCAACGCGATATGGTGTATGCGCCACATCGAATGGGCGTGTAGCTCAGCGGGAGAGCACTACGTTGACATCGTAGGGGTCACAGGTTCAATCCCTGTCACGCCCACCATTCGAACCCTTGAGCATCAAGGGCTTTCAGCAAATCCTCCCCGATCCGCTTCCTTTTCTGTTTGTTCGCTTGGGTGCACTTTGGGTGCAAAAAGTGGTCTGCGGGTGCATTTTTGCAGTTTCTCGATAACTGAATCGGTGGCGTGCATCGCGTCAGAGAGATACTCAGGATCAAACGCTTCATAAGCGTCTGCGGTTCGGGCTTCATCGTGCCCCAGCCAAACGTCGCGCTGCTCTTTATCGACGCGAGGCTTTTCACGTCGGACCATCGTGGCCATGAAATGCCGTATCGTGCCTTGGGTGAATTGCGGAAGCCCGCATTCCTCGGCATGGCGTTTGAATGTCCGTTTCATAGTGGTGACCGGCTGACCATTCCAAAGCATCGGCGCGCCGATTGCATCGACCGCTCTCTTGGCTTCTTCCGCCTCTTCCTCTGCTTTCCATCTATCCAACCACCCGAGCAGGTTCTCGGTCAGCCGGATTTTCGGCCTATACTTATTCGTCTGTCGACGACCTGTCGGATTTAGATCGAGGACGCCAAATCTCCGATTAACCTGATCTTTGGTGTCTCGAAAGTCGATGATGGTATCAGGACGGGCCCACGTATTAAGCGAGAGGATGACAAACCGGAAGAGGTTCTCCTGCCGTTTGCCGATCATATCGATAAAGTGGCCGAACTCATCAAAGGTAGGCAGCCAGTCTCGCGGCTTCGGTTCCGGCACGTTAAGAAGCTCGGCAACCTGTTTTGCCTGGGTGATCACCTCCGGCGCGCTGTCGAGCAATTGAACCTCGTGTTCGTTGCCGAGGCCATCACGGACAACGAGCAACTTTTTCCCAATCTGAAATGCAGCGGAAACCACGGACAGATTTCGAGCGATGTAGGCAGGGCTGTGGCCGAATTTCTCCTGACTCCATTGCATGAACTCTCGCTGACGAATTGGCCCGAAAGAAGCGACATTGGCGGTCGGAAGCATTTTCTCTGACAGGAACTCCCGAATAATTGAAATAGCGCGAAACGCTTGTTCCCCGGACGGCTTGGCCTTAACGTCATTTTCGTAATAGTGGTCAAGCGCAGCCAGCATCATCACGCGCTCGGGCGCGCGTCCCGAATCTGCCTGGAGCGTTCCGACGAGTTCGATGAGCTTGTCTTGGGCTTCGCTGAGAACTTTCGTGCCAAGTGATCGGCGAGCAACTTTTCGCTTTCGCTTGTTGTACCAGTAGGCATAGAGGTTGTCGGAATTGCCCTCGGTGCCGATCCAATAATCTCCATACTCCCAGAGACGTTCTGACATACTTTTTCCTTACGAGATAAATAGGCGGCAACGGCGGACGGATGATAAAGCACGGCCCCCTTCTTGCCGGAAACGTAGGCGATTTCGCCGTTCTGGCGGGCTCGACGAAGTTCTCGCAGACCGAGCAGCGCAGAAAACCGTTTGCAAATTTCACCTTCAGTTAGCAGTTCCTCAAAGCGGGTGAGAGCGTTGTTCGCTACCATTTCGTCACCTCATATTTCAGAAGTATCTCACGCATGTTGACAAGGATGGGCTGTGCGCTCGTTGGGCGCACCATTGCCCAGCCCTCGGCTATCGTCATCACACGTGCAGGGTGTTTCGTTTCACGGTTTTGCAGCCGACTGCCGGGTCTGATTTTACGGGATCGATCAGCCATGCCCCGGCCCTCCAGGCATAGCGTTGTGCTCAACATCATCCAGCCTTCGGCCTGACGCGCCCTTTGTCGTACTATTGACATAGATCACGCGCTCACCGTGAAAGCCCGTGCCCCCTTCAAGGTTTAGCCAGCGCCCTTTGGGATGCTTCTGCTCAACACTGCCACAGCGGCGCCAGTCCGGATCATCAGCATCGCGGTCGTAGACCTGATTCCAGTTGCCCCATTGTTTAAAGAAAAACGGAATGCCGGCCGCAGCGCATTGATCGCGCAACGAGCGAGCCCAATCTGGATGTATAGGACGCGCGTCCTTGCCACTCTCTCCACCAACCACAACCCAATCCAGTCCAGGCGCACAACGTTCGTCGTGGTGATGGTGAGCGACTGACGGGTCAAACCTGTGCACCACACCGTGAATGATTTCCCCCGCGCGACCGCCATGTTTATGCGTGCCGCCGCAACCACGCTGACCACCGATCCATTGGGTTCCACCCCGCATTGAATTCAAGTTGAGTGGCCCGAGTAATGGCTCAGCACTAACCCAGCGAATTGCTGCCGGCGTTTCGAGCAGTACTGGAATTCGCTCGTCGGCCCGCTTCTGATCCTCAACCGACACGCCAAGCCATACATTCGGCAACGGCCACGACCAGACCTCGCGTGCGCCGCCATCGAAGCTGTACCAATTAGCATAAATTGCCTCAAGGAGGCCCTCATCGGGGCGCGATAGAAATTCGCGCATCCTGTCGGCGCGCTTGGTCAGCACCTGGAATGTGTGCTGTTTGGCGATCGCCATGATGGTGAAAACATCAAGAATCCATTCGTCCGGCACGTCCTCGTGGAAAAGGTCGCCATGCGCGCAGACGAACACCATGCGCGGTTTTTTCCATTCAAGCGGCTGGGTGAGCCACTCGCGATTGAGCCGAACCTTGCCATTCCAGACCGGCCCCGCCTTCGAGGCAACCGTAAGCCCCGCACGGGAAGGATGATGCTGTAGGCGCGTGCCGGCGAGTTTCATCGCATAGCAATTCGTGCAGCCCGGCGAGACGACGCTGCAGCCTGTAATCGGATTCCAGGTCGCATCGGTCCATTCGATATGGGTTTTATCAGCCATGAAGCAGCCTTTCCATTTCGCGAGCGACATCGTACAGCGACAAAATTGGGTAACTCCGCCCTCCGATGTAGATTCCGTTTTCCTGCATAACCGGTTGCAGGAACCGCTCACCGTCGATTGCGATGACTTCGAAGTCTCCCCGTCTGAGTGCATTAGCGAGCGCATCTTCTATTTCGTTGACGCGTGTGGTTACGGAACGACCATCCTGCATGGCTAACACTCCTAAACCCGCATCGGCATGATGACGAAGAGCGGTGGCGCTGTGCCATCCTCGGACCCAACAGGCGAAACCTTGCAGGGTGCGCCGGGGTCGCTAAGTTCAAATCGCATTTCCTTGGCAGAAACCGCGCCCAATACGTCGAGGCAGTATTTGTGATTGAAGCCGATGGTCACTTCATCCTCGTGACCGTCGTTCACGACGACGCTGTCTTCGGCCTGCCCGCTGTCGGGATTGTTGACTTCCATCTTTAACTCGGACTGACCGAAACTGCATTTCACGGCGCGTCCGCGCTCGCTCGAAACCGTGCTGACGCGATTGATTGCGTCCGCAAGCCCAGCGCGATCGACGGTATAGGATTTGTCATTGTCGACCGGAATCACGCGCTGATAATCCGGATAGGTGCCGTCAATCAGCTTTGATGTGATGGCGGTGCCGTCCGGCAGGACGAGGCGCATCTTGCGATCGGATAGTTTAAGGACAATTTCCTCGTCGCCTTCCGCGAAGTGCTGAAGCAAGGCAACGGTGCGGCGCGGGATGATGATGCCGGGAATGCCATCGCTGCCCGCCGGGGCCTCCAGTTTCATGAGCGCGAGCCGGTGGCCATCCGTCGCAACGAACGCCAGATGTTGCCCGTCGCGGTGCATGAACACGCCGTTGAGATAATAGCGTGTTTCCTCGGTCGAGATTGCGAAGCCGACCGTGGCAAGGACACGTGCGAGCGTGCTGCCTGCGATGGAAAACTCGTGGGTGAAATCGTCCACTGCCATTTCTGGGAAGTCCGAAGCCGGCAGCACCTGCAAACGAAAGCGCGAGCGTCCGGACTTGATATTTACATGGGTCTGGTCGCCTTCAAATTCGACCTTGCTGCCATCAGGGAATTTCTTGACCGCATCGTGCAGTAAGCCCGATTGTACGGTGAATGGCGCGATGTTGGGCAAGCCTTCCTGCTTTGCGACCGCCTGGACCTCGATATCAAGGTTCGTGCCGGTGACGCACAGGTGGCCGTCCTCGACCTTCAGCAACACGTTGCCGAGAATCGGGATCGTGTTGCGCTTTTCGACGGCGCGGTTCACCGCCGCCAGTGCGGGGAGCAAAGCTCCCCTTTCTATGGTGAACGAAACTGCCGTCACGCCGAACCCTCCGGCTTGCCCGCAAAGCACGGCAGTTCGGTTGCCTTTTTAATGTCGGTGACCGACTGCTCCAGGTGCTCGGTGATGATCTGGTCTGGGCGGTAAATCTGGTAACACCAATAGACGCTACCGCCGCTGACTCGATAACGCAGGCGCACCGGGATGCGCACCTTATCGCCCATGAAGAACACGGGGATCGACAGGATAAACATGCCCGGCACGGTGACGGCCTTACCGTCCGAACCGACGTGGTTTTCTTCCCATTGCAGCTGGCGCTCACCAGATTGCAAGGTGTGGTTGACCTTGACCTTGGACTCCACATTGATCTGCATCTTGCGCGAGAGTTCGACCAACTGGTTGGGGTTGGCGACGGTGCAGGAGAAATCACGTTGGATACTGGCAACGTCAGCGTCGGACGGTGATGCCAGATCGGGAATACGATCTTCAAGGAAGTAGGCGAATTTCTCCTGCTCCATGAACTCGCCATCCTTGCTGAGCCAGATTTTCCACTCTTCGGACAGCGGGAACTCGTAATGGATGCGATGGGATAGAAAGTCAGCAATGCCGCCGTTTTTGGCTTCGTGATAGTCGATGACAGTCGTCATGGATGGCTTCTTCCAATTGAGATCGACAAACACGACGGAATTTTCGGTCTTATGGCGATTGGAGAGACCAATCAGCGATTCCAGCGTCTGCGCGTGGGCCGTGCCCTTTTTGCGCACCGGGTGCAAACGGTGCTCTTCGAGCAGCTTGGAAACGCTTTCGATGCCGGGCTCTTCACCCCGCGTCAATAAAGCCGGGACTGATTTCGGCAGGCCGACCATCTGCTCGTTGGTCTGGATAGTGACCAGTTCGGCACCTTCTGCGCGCGCGCCAAGTTCGGCTGCGGCTCGAATATCGAAGCCCTTGGGAGTAATCGGCAGAAGTTCGGAAGTTGCGGTATTCTCGGACATAATAGATCCTGTTGGTTGGAGTGATTTAGCCGTGGATCACGTCGGTGAATCCGCGCGATGCATCGCGAGGACCGCCGAACATGTCGATTTGCTTGGGGTGCTGGGTGGAAAGAGAGCCGTCATCCAGAAGCCAGTAGAACGATGAACCGTGAACCGGTTTCGGACGCTTGGAACTGGTTTCCGCTTCAATGGTGACGGTGCCGTCAACCACTTCGATATTGAGCTTCAGCGTAACGGAACCTTTGGCCTTGACCTTTGGGCGTCCGCCGGTGTGTTCCTGCAAGGCGGCAAGTGTGTCCATCATTTCGTTGGTCAGGCGCTGCGCCAGTTCGCCGTTTTCCAGAAGGCCAATGATGGTGTTGGAATCGCGGATGCGTTGCATGGTTTCCTCTGCTGGTTGATGGGCGCAATTCGCCCGTTATCCGCGCCATTCGGGCGCGAAGGGGATTTCGTCATCCAAAGCTGGGTTGTAGCCACCGCCCTGTTGGTTCGCGGTCTGGCTCGACTGGTCGCGGGAGCGTTGCTCGCCGTAATCGTCCGGGCTGGAAGGGCCGCGCCCACCGCCATTGCCCTGCGGCATGAGCTTCAACTCGCCGCCAAAGCTTTCGAGCACGAGTTCCGTGGAATAGCGAGTGATACCCTGCTGATCTTCCCACTTTCGCGTGCGACTTTTACCTGCGATGAAAACGATGTTTCCCTTGGACAGATATTGTTCCGCGGTTTTGGCAAGCGCCTGATTGAAGATGACAACTGTATGCCACTCAGTCTTTTCTTTCCGCTCGCCGGTCTGCTTGTCACGCCAGAAGTCTGATGTGGCCACGCGCATTGTGACAATGAGGTCATCGCTGCTGGAACGGCGAACCTCCGGGTCGGCACCAAGACGGCCGATAATTTCATGACGATTATACGTCATGCCGCCGCCCTCCAGTCGATGCCTAGATAGCGGGACAGCCGGTCAAGCCATGCTTCTTCGGCCTTCATCGGCGCCCAAGGCTTGATTGCACCGGTCAGCTTAGGCATCGGTAATTCTGGAACTGCCAGATTCTTGAGGGCTTTCTTGCCAAACAGTGCCAGCGTCTCGGCGCGCAGCATGCGTTCATCCATCTGCTTCACCGCAAACGGCAAAGTTTGTGGCAGGCCAGCCTTTCGAAATATCACCTCGTCAAGCCGCGCCTTGACCTCTTTGACTCCGTCGCGGACGCACTGCATGGGAATATTGTGCGTGCTATGGAGCGTATTGGCGAGAAACAGAACTGCCGGACGCGGCCATTCACCAATCAGGGCTTCATGTGCGTCGTGCAGAAGGAAAAAGGCTGAAAAGGTCATATTGCCTGTTTCGTTCGCCAGCGCGTCGGCACCCATGACGCTATGCTGCGCAACCGAAAGCATCGGACCTCGATTGATGCCGTTGAAGCGGGCAAGCTTCGAAAGGGCGCCGGCGATGGTTGGCCAGTGGATATCGCTATCCAGTGGCTGAGCAAGGTTCATGACCGAACCGTCCGGGCGAAAAGATGGGATCACGGATGTCATAGCGGAATACCGATTACGAGCGAGAAAAACGGGAGCGCAAAAGCGATGATGCTTGCGGCGATGGCCTCTGTCGCGGTCATGACAGCGTCCGCCCGTTACGCACCGGGATTTTCGGCAAAGTCTGCTCGGCTGCTATGGTGAGCTTCGCGCGCTCGACTGGCAGCAAGGGTAGCAGGTTCAAGAACTCCTGCAGCACACAGATGCAGCGCTCGCGCTGCGGTGTCCACGGGTCCAACATCAAGGCTGCGCGGCTGGCGCAATACCGACCCCAAGCCTCAAAAAACGGCGTTGAGGCGATCAGATCGACAGTCATGGGCGGACGGTTGGGAACCGGCTGTTTCACCTTCATGACCATGTCAGCAAGGTTATCGTGACCCGCTTTCCGGCTTTCCGATTTCCATTCCGCAGCCATCTGCTGGGCCTGTGTCCCAAACTCGATGATTTCGGCAGAGGTAAACCCGGCCCGGACCAGGTCTTTGAAGGTCGCCGCACCTGATGACGCTGCAATGTCCTGCATCGTCTTCGCCATTTCGATGGCGCGAAGATGCGGAGTGCGTTCCAGTGCGCGTGAGTCGGTGTTGCGGATCGGCGTAGTCGGGCGGGAAATAGGCCGAGCGCATTGTGCATTCGGGAAATTCATGGATGCCTCCATCGGTTAGGATGGAGCTAATATCGAATAATTTGCGATACTCTGTCAATCGGGATTATCGCATTTTTTGCGATATGCAATAATATGAAACACTTAACATCGCAAAATATGCGAATCACCAAACAAATAGCCCGGCACAAGGCCGGGCTGATTTCACTATTGATCCCAAAAGGCTATTCGCGTGTCACCGAGAATCTCACGCGTCCAAGGATGCGGATTATGTCGCCGTCCTCGCCGCTAATCGGGATTGCTTCCTGAAATCTTGGATCGTCAGACTCAGGCAAAAGCCACATTGCCCCGTATTCGTCTTGCCAAAGCTTTTTGACAGTTGCCTCGCGCAGCCCGTCGGCTCTTTCACGTTCAACGATATAACGCTTGCCCGCAATCAGGTCTTCCGGGCGTTCCAGTGCGTCGGTAAACACAAGAACCGTGCCATCCGGATAGCGTTTATTCATTGATGGCCCCCTGGTTTCGGCCGCATGCAGCGAGAAATTCGACAGCGCCGGGTCATCCGGCACAGGAACTTCGTACTGATCTTCGATCGGCCATTCCCAAGTTTCCGCCCAAGCCCCAGCTTGTATCTGTCCTTTAACGGTTACGGTTCGACCGCCCTCGCTGCCAACGAGTTCGGCTGTCGATACACCCAACGCCTTTGCATAGGCTTGCAGCTTCTGCTCGGACAACGCACTTTTGGAGCTTTCCGCGCGATGAACCGTTTGCCAATGCACGCCCAACTTTTCGCCGAGTGCTCCCTGCGAAAGTCCCTTAGCTTCCCTAATTTCCCTGATCCTGTTCTTCATGGCGCACATCTTATCAGTATCGCTAAATCTGCGTTATCGAAAAATATGCGATAAAGCCCTTGACATTCATATCGCATTTTGTGCGATATAAAGACAAAAAGGAGCACGCTATGAAACTTGCAGATTGGCGTAAACGAGAGGGGCTTTCCTGCGACGAGGTCGCGCGCAGACTTGAAATCGCCGCAGCGCGCGGCGGTTCCAGCGTGTGGAATTGGGAAACCGGACGAGCACGCGCTGACGCCGATATCATCGACAGGATCGAGATTCTGACAAACGGTGAAGTTTCGCCTCTCGATATGCATCGCACCCGCCTCGACTGGCTCCGCCAAAACAGGAGCGATGAGGCCGCATGATGCAGAACTTCTTCCGCCGCCTCGATGATGCTGCCTGTGCACTGCTGACCGGCCATTCGCGCCGCGATCTGGACCGGGTGCGCCTGCGCCGCCTGAAAATCCTTGTCCGCCGGGAAATTGTCCGGCTTGAGCGTGAAGCGCGAGAACATGAATATTTCTCATTTCGTGCCACCTTCTGCCGGTCTCTAGCGCAGTCGCTTGCGAGCCGCCTTGAAGGCGTCGTCAATCGCGTTGATGGTGATGCCTATCGAGTTCTGCTGGATCATCTCCATATCGAGCGCGTCAACCTGCACGCCCGCCGCAAATTTCAGTGGGATTACTGGCATTCGCTCGACGACTTCAACAAGGCGCGCATTCACTGCCCGGTAATGCCGATAATCGATCCTGCCAGCCAACAATACGGCAAGCTCTTCGAGGGCCTTGGTGACCGCCGCATTTTTGATCCGTTCCATGACAAGGGCGGTTTCCGCATTCGGCATTGGCATCGCGCTGTTACTCCGTTTTTCCGGTGGCTGGTGCGTCCCCTACAGCGTGTGAAGGTTAGCGGCCCGCCGTAGTGATCTGACCCCGGCAAACTGACACCAAAAACCCTTTCCCTTAACGGGAAAAAACAGCGGCTTTTCCCGCCACGGGAAAACTTTGCCTTTTGAGGATTTCCCCATGACGCAACTGACAGACGCATGGTTCCAAAGGATCAAGTCGGCACAGCGCGACCTCATCAAATATTGCGGCGGTATCGAGCGCGTGGTCGAGCTATCCGGCTTCTCCAAAAGTCATGTCGGACGGTGGAACCTGTCGACCGAAACCGACCTGATGCCGCTCAATGTGGTCTACAAGCTTGAAAACGAATGCGGCGTGCTTTGCGTCACGTCGGTGATGGCATCGCTCAACAACCGCAGACTGGCCGAGCCGGATGAGGATGTGCGCGCAGCGGGCAACCTGCTCGCCGCCCACTCCGAAGTCGTGGCCAGCGTTGGCGAGGTGATGAGCATCGGCGCCCGTGTTTTCGCAGACGGCAAGGTTACCGGCACCGAAGCCATGCAGCTCGACAAGGTGGCGAGCGAGGCCGAACGCAATATTTCCGGCCTGCGTCGCGAGCTTTCCGGCCACATTGCCAATGCGCGTCGCGGCGATCCTGCCTTGCGCGTCATCGGGGATGACTGATCATGGTGCGCCGATCCTCTCCCGCACAGCGTCCTCGTCACATCGTTCTTCTTCTCGCCTCACTTTGCGTCGGGGTGACCATCGGCGGCGCTTATGCTGCGTTTCTCTATTGGGCGGTGACGCGATGACTATCAGCCTGCTCGACGGACGCGTGGAAATCATCGTCGACGACGTGATGGCCGCACTCGCGCAAATGCCATCCGACAGCGTGGATTGCGTTGTGACCTCGCCCCCATATTGGGGCTTGAGGTCTTATATCGCTGACGGTGACCCGTTGAAGCCGCTGGAAATCGGCCTTGAACCGACGCTCGCTTCGCATCTGGAAACGATGGTAGCCGTGTTCGAGCAGGTGCGCCGTGTGCTGAAGCCGACCGGCACGTGCTGGATCAATTACGGCGACTGTTACGCCACCACGCCGAACGGCAAGTCCGCTGCCGATTACAAGGCGGACGGCACAGATGACCGGACATTCCGCGACAAGCCTTTCTCGACCATCGGCGGCGGCATTAAACCCAAAGACTTGCTGATGATTCCAAACCGGCTTGCCATCGCCCTGCAGGATGCAGGCTGGTGGGTGCGCTCGGAAATCATCTGGGGCAAATCCAATCCCATGCCGGACTCCTCCGGTGCCTATCGCCCTTCCGCAGCACATGAAAAAATCTTCATGCTGACCAAGTCTGACGACGGCGACGTATGGCGTGCGCGCGATACGGGCGAAATTTCGTTCGCTCCCGATCTGACGCAACGCTGCCCATTCATCACTGACCCGTCACGCGAAGGTGCGCGTTGGATACGCATCGGCGCTTATTATGACGCCGAAGCGGTCAACATCGTGGCAAGCCCCAGCACCAACGCGCGGGTATCGCAGGACATTATCAATCAAGTGGGAAGTTATCGTGCGAACGGCGGCACGAAAACCAACGGGCCGATGAAGGCCGTTGTCCGAGGTGGAAAAAAGGAAGCAGCCGCAGGATCGGGAACGCGAAACAATACTAGTTTCAACGACGCCATGATTATTCCGCCGACACGGCGATATTTGCGCAATTTTGAGCCTGCGCCGCTTTCCGTCTGGCCGATTGCCACCAAGCCGTTTTCCGAAGCGCATTTTGCGACATTCCCGCCGGAATTGGCGGAACGCTGCATTCTTGCCGGATGCCCGAAAGATGGCGTTGTCCTCGATCCATTCGGCGGGGCCGGAACCACGGGGCTTGTGGCTGCGCGCCATAACCGCCGCGCACTCCTGATCGAACTCAATCCCGAATATGCGGAGATTGCCAGGCGCCGCATAGAAAAAGAATGGCGCGTCAATGACGCGCCATCCACAACGACCGATCACGGCCCTTTGTTCAGTACAGAGGTGTTATGATGACGATTGGTCTATTCAGCCGCCTCCAATCCGATAACCAGCTTCTGCCCCATGGCCGCGAGTGCTGCCGTCATGAGTGGAAGCTTGGTCGCTGTATCCGGATCAAGCAGGCGGCGCGCCTCCTTCTCGTCCTTGCCAAGCCTGCGGGCGAGTTCGGTTCTGGAAAGGCCCGAAGCGCGGAAAGTCTCGATCACTGCAATCTTGGTTGCGACTTCCGCATCCGGCCAGACCAATTCTCCCTTTGCCTTCGCTTCGGGCAGGCTTCGTCCCATCTCCAGATAGGTGAGCAGCGCCACACCAAGCGCGTCAGCAGCCTGTTCGCGGGCATCCGCCATATCATCACCCTCGGTGATGGCTTCCGGCACGTCCGGAAATGTAACAACGAAGCCGCCTTCCCGCTCGGTAGGCTCGAACACGGCTGCGTAAGCGTATGTTCTCATTCGTCCAGTCCTTTGCTCCTTTGTGTGGCGGGAGGGGCTCAAATGAGCCCCAGCCCTTTCTTGATCTTTGCGGCGGTCTTGGGATCGATTTCCCGGCTCGGCAGTGTGGTGAAGCGATCTCCTACCCATACTGTTGCGTGCCCGCCTTTTCCTTTGCTCTTGCTAACCCGGAAGGCCAGCCCTTGCGCTTTTGCTTCATCCCTTAGCTCGGCTATGAAGCGGTCTCTCTTGTCCATCGGGTTCTCCGTACTGACAAAAGCAATATCGGATATTTTTGTCCGAATGTCAACAGTGTTCGGATATTTTTGTCCGAATTTCATAATCGACAGGGCGGGCCGATGACCGCCGCCTTCTCCACCGACTTCACGATTTTCGGCATGTACGTCGACCGCAAGCGCATCTGCTCGCATCTGCGGGAGATCGACGTTGCTCGGCTCTGCGATATCCCAAGGGACGATGTTCGCCGCGCGATCCACGGCAAGAGCATACCGACGGAATCCTTTCTCGCGCTCTGCGAATGGCTGGAGCGCTCTCCTTCATTTTTTAACAGCAACGAACTCGCCACCAGACGAGAGGTTTATCCATGATCACATTCGGCCAGCCCGGCAGCATCACGCCTCAAAGTTTCACGCCTGACCTGCCGACAGTCATGATTGTCGAAGGGCTGACGCTCCTTCGCGAAATGGGGATGACCCAGAGCGAAATGGCCAAGGCGTCGGGCATGTCGCTTTACAAGGTCCGCTCCTACCTCAACACCATTTGCCGCACATGGAGCATCGACCAGTGCTGGGGCGTGCGAGGCCGCGAAGAAATCGGGGGTGCGCTATGAGCCTGCCCTTGATCGTGGACTCTTTTGCAGGCGGCGGCGGTGCCTCAACGGGCATCGAAATGGCGTTGGGGCGTTCGCCCGATATCGCCATAAACCACAATGCGGCCGCGCTCGCACTGCATGGGGCGAACCATCCGCAAACGCTGCACCTTTCCGAAAACGTCTACAAGATCGACCCGCTGGACTATTTGCGCGGCGCGCATGTCGGGCTGGGCTGGTTTTCCCCGGACTGCAAGCACTTCTCGAAAGCCAAGGGCGGCAAGCCGGTCGAGCGCAATATCCGCGACCTCGCCTGGATCATCCCCGGCTGGATTGAGCGCATCCAGAAGAGCGGCGGCAAGGTTGATGTCGTCATACTCGAAAACGTCGAGGAATTTCAGGATTACGGCCCGCTGATCGAAACAGCGCGCGGCCTGCTGCCCGACCCGGAGCGCAAGGGCGAATACTTCAAAAAATGGTGCCGCAAGATCCGCTCGCTCGGCGGCAAGATCGAATGGCGCGAATTGCGGGCCTGCGATTACGGTGCGCCGACAATCCGCAAACGCTTTTTCGCCGTTATACGCTTCGACGGTCAACCCATCGTCTGGCCAAAGCCAACGCACGGTGCGCCAAGCGATCCGGACGTTATTGCCGATCGCAAGCTTGCGTGGCGCACCGCAGCGGAAATCATCGACTGGTCTTTGCCCTGCCCTTCCATCTTCGATACGTCCGAACAGATCATGGAACAACATGGGCTTCGTGCCGTTCGACCTCTTGCCAATAACACCATGGCCCGTGTCGCGCGCGGCATGAAACGCTATGTGCTCGACGCAGAGCGCCCATTCCTTGTCAACTTGACCCACGGCGGGCGCGTCGAAGCGGTTGACGAACCCTTCAAGACCATCACCGGCGCGCATCGCGGGGAAAAGGCTGTCGTGTCACCGCATCTGGCATCTGTTGCGCATGGCGATAGTGGCGGGCGCAGGGAATATCCTCTGTCAGAGCCGCATGGCGTCGTCACCGCTGGCGGAATCTCCAATGCGCTGATTGCGCCGTCCGTTATCCGTTTCAACACCGGAGCCACAGGGCAGGATGCGCGCGAACCGCTTTCTACTGTAACGGCCAACAGTGATATCAAGCGGCCCGGCGGCGCTGCGCCATTAGGCGTTATCGCCCCTCACCTCATGACAATGCGCAATGCGGGCAAGCCCTTCAATGGAGCCGACGAGCCGACACATACCATCACGGCGGGCGGGGTCGGCCTGACTGTCGTCGCCCCGGTGCTGACAGCAGCGCAGCATGGCGGCTCGACCCGCTCGATTGAAAGCCCCTCGCATACCATCACTGCCAGCACGAAAGATCAGAACAGCGTTATCGCCCCGGCACTCGTTCAGGTTGGTTATGGTGAGCGGTCGGCTCAGGCACCGAGGTCATTGGATATCGATAGGCCACTCGGCACTGTAGTCGCGGGCGGCACAAAACACGCGCTCGCTACTGCACTGATTGCACGCGATTTCGGAACTTCAACCGGCCACGGCCTTGATGAGCCGGCGCACACGGTCATGCCTGACGGCCAAGGCAAGTCCCGCCTGATTACCGCTTATATGGCACAGCATAACAATGACAGCCGCCGAGACGGCGGTGTCAATCCGGGCCGTTCCATGGGCGAGCCGGTTTCGACCGTCACGCAAACCGGCTCGCAGCAAAGCGTCGTGGCGCCATATCTGCAAGCCTATTACGGCACCGGCGATGGCGGAGAAGAAAACCAGCCTGTCAGGACTGTCACGACGAAAGACCGGCACGGGCATGTCGAAGCCGCACTTAATGTACCGCCATTCACCTCTGCGCAGATCGCTCGGGCACGTGAGGTTGCCGCCTTCCTGCGCGCCTATGGATTTTGGGATGAACGCGAGTTTGTGACCATTGAGGCAGGCGGCATTGTTTATGTCATCGTGGACATCGGTATGCGCATGCTGGTGCCTCGCGAGCTTTATCTCGCGCAAGGTTTCCCGGCAGATTATGAGATCGAGCGCGGCGTCAATGGCGAGACATTCTCGAAATCGGTGCAGGTTTCCTGTTGCGGCAACAGTGTTTCGCCGCCGGTCGCCGCCGCGCTCGTTGCCGCCAATTGCAGTCATCTGGCACTACGGATGGAGGCTGCGGAATGACCTCCTCAGTCCAGTTCCCCTATCTTTACCGTTGGGACCGGCAGGGCCGTAAAGGCCAGCCATGCGCTGTCGACGTGCGCGCCAAGGTTATGAACTCCTTTCTGGTCCGCTTCCCCGATGGCTACACCATGGTGACGAGCCGAAATGCGCTCGCTCGCCGGAAGGTAACAGGTGGTTCTCAATGAGCACGGCCCTGAAACTCTTTGTCGAGGACGCACGCGCCATCACGATCGCAGATGCTGCGCATCGCCTCAACCTGAAATGCAACCCGCGTGGAAGCGAACACCCGCAGCCCTGCCCCGCCTGCGGCGGCAAGGATACATTCGCGTTCAATACCCAGAAGAATAAATGGAACTGCCGGCAGGGTGGTACCGGCGGAAATGACGCCATTGGCATGGCTGCGCACGTGCACGGTCTCAATGTTCGCAATCGCGAAGGGCTGCTCGAAGCCTGCTCAATTCTTCTCGGACAACCAATCCCAGAAGGTGGCGAACGGGAATCCGATGAAGACCGGGCTTCGCGCATGGAGCGGCTGGAAGAACAGCGCAGGCGCAATGCCAAATTGCAGGATGAGCAGGCCAAAAGCCAGGCGAATTATCGCGAGATCGAGCGTAACAAGGCGCGCGGTATATATCGTCGTGCTTCCACGCTCTATTCAGCCTCGGCACCGCATGGCCGATTTTATCTAATGGCGCGGGGTGCCTGTGCCCCGGAATCCGAATGGCTGCGCGTCGGTGCGCCTGTCCCCTATTGGCATGGTGACCAGTTGCTGCATGAGGGGCCCGCCATGATCGCGCCTATTATCGGCCCTGATCTTGGTGTCATTGGTTGCCATATCACCTGGATCGACCTCGACAAACGACCAAAATGCAGGCCGGAGATCATAGACCCTGCAACAGGCGAACTACTGCCGTCAAAAAAAATGCGCGGCAGCAAGAAAGGCGGACTGATCCCGCTTGTGGGTCATCCAAGTTGGGCGCGCTGGGTCGGTGGCGAAGGTATTGAAAACACGCTGGCTGTTGCCCGCGCAGAGAACCTTCGCCCAGACACATTCTATTTCGCAGCAGGCGATCTGGGTAATCTGTCCGGCCCTGCCGACCCGGCATCCCGTTTCGCGCACCCGACCTTGAAGAAAGAGGACGCCAAGGGCCGTCTGCGCACTGTCATGGTGCAAGGGCCGGTCCCGCGCCCGGACCAAGGGCCAGAAGATGGTTTCTGGGTCGGCGACCACGTGCGCGAGATTGTGCTTTTGGGCGATGGGGATTCCGAGCGCGTGATGACGTCCGCCGCAATGGCGCGGGCGAAGGCGAGAATTGCCAAGCAGGGACGGCGTGTTGCGATTGCATGGCCCCCGGCAGGCATGGACTTTTCTGAAATGATGGCAGGTGCCGCGTGACAAAGAATACCCAAGATATACCGGCCGCAGTGCGTGCAATCATGGCCGAAGCTTCACGACAGGCGGAAGCTGCCGACATCGATCCCCGCAACCCCGCTACCGATGGTCTGCCGGATCACCACTCCCCCGAGGATGGCGAGCCAATGGCCACGGCGCGAGGAGATCGCCATGTTGACCGCGAAGTGGTGAGAGCCTGCGCTGCGCTCGACCACTCCGACACCGACAACGCGGAGCGCCTGCAGCGTCATTTTGGCGAGGATATGCTGGTGCTCGCCCAGAGCAAGGCCCGCAAGGCGACTTATGCCATCTGGGACGGCACGCATTGGGATATCGACACGGGCGACCCTCGCTCGCTTGCGATAGCGCAGCAGCTTGGCGGGCGCATCGCCATGGAGACGGAATTTCTGCAATACACCCCGGCAGAAGAAGAAGCCGTCAAACTTGGCAAGGAAGCCCTGAAGAAACCGGAAGATGAGCGATCAAGGCCCGTAAAGAAACTGGCCGACGCCGCGTTGAATGCAAAGGCCAACCTAGCCAAGCGCAAAAAGCGGCGCATGGATCATGCAGTCACGTCGAAGAACCGCGCGCGGCTGGAAGCGATGCTAACGTGTCTCGCGCCGCATGTGATGCGTTCGCCCGACGAATTCAACGCCGATCCGCTCAAGGTGGCCTTGCTGGACCATACGCTGATTTTCTCTCGCAAGATCGAGGAAGTGAGGAACCCTGCCTATGATGACCCCGATGACAACCGGGAGGATATCCCCGCCACCGTTGAAAAGAAAACGGCGAGCGTACAGGCCATCAAGGGGCATCGTCGCGGCGATCTGATTACCCAGATTGTGCCAGTTGCCTATGACCGGAAAGCCAAATGCCCGAAATGGGATGCTTTCCTAAAGCGAATGCTGCCAAGCGATGATGTGCGTCGAATGGTGCAGGTTGCCTCTGGGTTGGGCTTGGTAGGCATCACGGTGCAGAAACTGTTCTTCCATTATGGTTTCGGTGCGAACGGCAAGTCGGTCTATATGGAAACGCTCTGCCGCCTTCTTGGTGAAGTCTCCGTAACGCTCCCGTCCGAATCCTTCATAGGCGAAGGCAACTCCGGCGGCGCTGCCTCGCCCGACATGGCGCGACTCTATGGCCGTCGCTTCCTGCGCGTGAAGGAATTGCCCGAAGGCGAGGACTTGCGTGAAAATCTGGTGAAGGATTTGACCGGCGGTGAAGACTTTACCGTCCGTGACCTGTTTCAAGGCTATTTCGACTTCAAGCCCATCTTCACCGGCCATATGTCCGGCAACGGCTATCCGCGCATCACGGGTACGGATAACGGCATCTGGCGTCGTATGGTGGTGGTCCACTGGCCCGTGACGCTGAAAAAGGAAGAACAGCGCGAATTTGAGGACGTCGTTTCCGAATTCCAACCGGAATATCCGGGCATTTTGAACTGGCTCATAGAGGGCGTTCTGATCTTCCTGCGCGAGGGGCTGGTCATACCCGCGTCAGTCGAGGCGAAAACACAGGAATATCGCGACGAAATGGACCCCACGTCCGCTTTCTGCGCCCGGTGTATTCAGGCAGATGAACATGGCGAGGTGACCGCCAAGGACTTCTATCAAGCCTATGTTGACTTCACGGTCGATCAGGGGGGGCAAGCCTATCTCGCTGACCAGATTCGGGCTGATCATGAAAAAGAAGTATCGAAAGGAGGATGGACGCACCGTCAAATACCACGGCTTGCGCCTCATTGAGGTTCCGAAACCCGCTCACACGTCCGGCTCTGATGATTACGAGGCGCACATGCGATGATGCTCGCTCTCCGCCCCCGCAACCCCGCCTTCGGCACGGCTTTCGTTCCTGAAAACCGGCAACCCTTTGATATGATTGAACTTATGCTGTGCAGTAGTTTGCACCAGTTTGCACCACTCTGCACCAGTTTAAACAACGGGATAAATGAAATGATTTCAACAACTTGCACCAGTTTGCACCAGTTTTCCTTGTGTATACATAAGGGAAAAAGGGGGATGGGGGGAAAAAGCTTATTATATGCACAAGCCAAAACTGGTGCAAACTGGTGCAAATATTTGATTTTGTTATTCGATTTCCAGTTCTCTAAGTGGTGCAAGCTGGTGCAAACTATCGCAAGTGGTGTAAAATATGAAAACCGTAACGATTGATGAACTTCTCGTCTGGGCTTTCGTCCACGAACTGCCAAAAGGTGGCGGCGTTGATGGTCTGGATAGCATTCACTCTGCATGGCGGCAACTGGAGGCTTCGTCTTGGGGAAAAGTTCTGGGCTATGCAGAACTCATGACGCTTGTAGACCGCGACCGTCCAGAACCCGGTATGTGGGTCGAACAGGGTGCGCCGCACGAGGATGCACTTGAGGTGGGTAAGGCGGTTGCCGATCTTGCCCGCTTTGATGTTTTCTTCCCGGACGGCTGGAACCCGGTTGCCGACTGGCAAGATTTCGACGGGTTGACGGCTGACGCGGTGGCACGGGCAACCGAACGCCTGATGCTGCGCCCGGCACGCTCGCGCAGCGCCGGCATCGCATCGCTTGTTATTTCCAGCGCGGTATTGGGTCGTGTGCCTGACCACACTGCGCCAGAACCGGAATGCGTCATAGTCGAACGTGGTGGTTACCCCGCGTGGTTTGTGCGGCGGCAATCGATTGACGCATTCGGTCGTGAATATTCCATCGAAACTGACGGCTTCAACTACCGTTCGCGCAGGCCGCACCGAGGCGCATACCATAAATTCGTCCTGTCTCCCGACCCCACGGCAGATATTCTCGGGAGAATTGACTACCAGATTTGGGTTGCTGCGCTGGCACAGCTAGAATCAGTCCTCATTAACCGCTTGATAGGCCGGAAGTTGTCCTTTTCCCATCGCTCGGCGACGCCGTGGATCGAAGATCGAGATATGGTCGGCGTCCAGCTTTTCCGGGCTCATGAGGGGCATCCGCAAGCAGAACCCGAAAATGTCTATTGACGTGCGACCATAACTTGACTTACACCTTGGATGCTAAAAAAGATTGGATAGCCCCGGCGCCACCGCGACCGGGGTTTTTTCATATCCGCTTTATGGTTCTCCAAACAAAATCAGAGGGTGATCCCATGAAACTGATCCGAAGTCTGTTCTTCGGCTGCATTGCCGTGCTCGCAGCTTCATTCTTTGCCAGCGGTCACGCTGTCGCAAATGATTATGATCCTGCAATCTATGCCGGACCCAGCATCGAACTTGCACTGCACGTTCCGGACATATTCGCTCTGCCCGCGGCTATCCCCGGCGAAGTTGACGTCGCAAACAACACAGTCGATGCCCATGCCGGGATTTACGTGATCCAAAACCAGCCTCTCTCGACTTTCCGCCTTTCGGTTGATGCCTGGGTTCATATCGACCCCCATATCAGCGCGGCATGAATTGCCGTTGAAAGCCTTGAAATTCCACTGCTGGCCTGTCGGGTGCAGCAGTGGTGTCCATTTCAATCCCCTCATCTGCCGAGGAGATCGATATGCACACCGACAAAGTGAGGCGACGAAATGCTTGTCTATCGATGGGAAAACATCGAAGGGCTGCGCCGATACGCCGGCGGCATCAAGCGGCTGCAAACAGAATTCCCGAACGTTCTGCCGCGTATCGTCAATCAGATTGGGCGGCGTGCCCGCACCCGCGTGGTGCGCAACCTTACGAAACAAACAGGACTGGAACGGCAGGTCATCGTTCGGGCAGTCAAGAACGTTGATACCGCGAAACCGGGAAAACTGTTCTATTCGCTGCAATCCCGTGGCGGGTTCATCCGCCTCAAGTATTTCAGGGCAAGGGAAACCCGCCAGGGTGTAGCCGCACAGCCATTTGGGAAGCGTCGCGTATTCCCCGGCACCTTCATCATGGGCGGGCAGTTCCCCTACCGCCACGTGAAGCACTGGAATTTGGAGGGGCATGTTTACCGACGAATTGGGCGCGCCTCTCAACGGCGCGTTACGCAGGTGAAGTCAGACGTTCGCATCCCCGACGAGATGGTGAGCGGCGAGACCCGCGATGCATTCGAGCGCGAGGCGACTGTGATCATGCCCCCTCGGGTCGAGTCCGTCATCCGCAAGCTCCTCACCTGACCCCCCCCCTTTTAGGGACCGTATCCGCCTTTAACCCAAGGGACGGGCGGGCTCGACTGCCGGTTTTCGCCAGTAGGTCGTTTTGAAAGCGATACACAGATACACGTGCTTGCACGTGTGCATACACACAACGCAAAACGGGACGCCATGTCGGACGGTGATTGGATTTCGATTTCGGAAGCCGCCTCGCGGCTGACCGCGATGGGCGATCTGGTCGAGCGCTCGACCCTGTCGCGATACCTGAAGCAACATTCGGAAGCGATTGAGCTTCGCGACGACGGAAAGGCGCGACTGGTCGAGTTCAATACTCTGGTCGCCCACCGAAACGAGAATATCCGTATCCGCGTGGCTCCTCCCACGACGCGGACCATTGCGGCGCAGGGAAACTTCAACCCTGCGCCGCGCTTTTCGGGAAGTCAGTCCGATGGCGCAGCGCGAAAGGCCCAGGCCGACGCCGAACTGCGCGAAATGGACTTGGCGGAACGCCGCAAGACACTGACCAAAGTGTCGGAAGTGGATCGTGCGGGCCGGGATGCAGTCGCACTGATGCAGAGTGCGTTCGAACGCGCACTGGAAACGGAGGCCGCAAACGCCTCTGTGAAATACGGGTTCGACGAACGCGCCACGCGTATGGTCCTCAAGGCGTTTGTCCGCAAGGGACTGGAAGTTTTCAATCAGACAATTCTCGGACGGATCGATGCCATGCGCCAGCGGGATGAGGCCGACACGACCGACGAACCAAAAGAGGAAAGCGAGCAGATATGAACGCCCCGCAGCCGCGCGAGCAATTCATGGAATTGCCCCGTGGCGAACTGGTGTTGTTCCGGGGGCTGGAAACTGCCAGCCGCCCTATTGAGAATCTGACCATTTCCGAGCACGCGGACCGCTATCGTAAGGTTTCGCCTGAATCCGGCTCGCCTTGGCCGGGTGACTTCCGCACCGATCGCGTGCCGTATCTGCGCGAGCCGCAAGATTGCCTGCATCCAGATCACCCGGCGCGCCGTTGCACTGCCCGCTGGGCCGCGCAGCTTGGTAAGTCGACCGCAATCGAGAACTGGTTTTGCTTTATCGTCGATCAGGCTCCTGGCTCGATGATGATCGTGCTGCCGACCTTGGAAGAAGCGACGAAGTTCAACCGCATCAAACTTCATCCGACCATTGAGGCGACACCTCGCATCAAGCACAAGGTGCTTCCGGTCAACAGCCGCGATGAACAAGGCTCGACCACGGCATTCAAACGTTTCGCCGGCGGCTTCTGCCAGATCGTCAATGCAGGTTCATCCAAGGGCCTGCAGATGGTGTCGATCAAGTATCTCGCCATGGACGAGATCACCGGCTACCAGAGCGATGTTGACGGTCGCGGCAGTCCTCGCGATCAGGCCCGCGCCCGCCAAAAAATGCATGGCGACACTGCTAAGGAATGGCAGGGATCGACTCCCGGAATTGCAGGCGCATGTGCGATCACCGACGATTTCGAGGCTGGGGATCAGCGATACTATTACCTGCCCTGCCCGCACTGCCGCACCTATCAGGCACTGGAATTCGACAACATGTCGCCAGCAGACCCTGAAAGAGGTCTGCCGGTGCACTTCCGCTGCATTTCCTGCAACGAGGTCATCCTTGACGGGCACAAACATGAAATGCTGCCGCAAGGAAAATGGATTGCCCGCCGGGTTTGCGAAGGCGAACAGTCTATTCCTCTTGCGATACCGGAGGCCGATATCGAGCTTTGGCGCTGCAATCCCTGCGAAGGTCGTTGCAGGGACTGGCAACCGTCCTGGCATCTATGGGCCGCATATGCCCCACGTGAGCGTTGGGCCGATATCTGGTCCCGGTGGACGGACGCACAAGGCAACGTCACCAAGCTGCGCACCTTCTTTCAGCAGGACTTGGCTTTGCCTTATGACCCTGCCGGCGTGGCCGTCGAGCATGAGAAAATCGTCGAGGCGGTGCGCAAGGAATTCCAGCCTTCACGGGTCATCCCGTCGTGGGCCGGTCTCGTAGTTTCCGCTGCCGACGTTCAGGGCTATGGCATCAAGTGGATGGTCATAGCCATTGGACCGCGCGGCCAATACCAGATCATCGACCGGGAGATTTTCGAGGGAGCCCCTGACCAAAGCGACGAGCCGTGGATCAAATTGTCCGATGCTTTCGGGCGAGAATATCCGACCGCCGGCGGCGGTATGAAAGGTATTGACCTTTCCGGCGTCGACTCCGGTTTCGCGACCGACCGCGTTTATCGTTTTTGCGCACCACGCGCGAACGTTTATGCGCTCGATGGCCGCGCACCGCAGGGGCTCCCCTGGCTTGGAACACCAGTCAAGCGGGACATCAAGGACAAGCACCGGCGCATCATTGCAAAGGTTCTTCTCTATCCGGTTGGCCTGTTCGATGTGAAAACCGCTGTCGTCGCCTCTCTCGCCAATCTGGTGCTGGGTGCCGATGAGAGCGGGCAATGGCCGCGTAACACGCTGCACATCGCCAACGACATTTGCGACGAAGACTTCGCCAAGGAGTTGACCGCCGAAAGTCTCGTTGATCCGGATGAAGAAGCTCTGGCCAAGCCGTCACGGGGCAAGCGAAAGCTTATCCCGTCAAAGGCGGGCCGCATCTGGAAAAAGATCGCAGGGCGCAAAAACGACTGGTTTGACGCCACCGTTTACGCCTTCGCACTCGGCTGGCACCTTGAACGCAAACTCCGCCTGACCGCCGAGCGGTGGGCCGACCTGCTGGTCAAGGTTCATGGCGTGCCAGCCGAGAATGATTTGTTCGGCCATGCCGAGCAATCTGTCTTCGACAAGCCTGAGAAACCGAAAAAGCCACGCGATACCGAAGCGCGGCGCAATGCATGGAAAAATCGATGAAGTTGCTCGACCGCATTAAAGGGGTAGGCCGTGCGCTGCGCTCCGGCACAGTGCTGTCGGGCGTTTCGACGCGACCAACCGCACGCATGTTGCGTGATTCCAAGAGCGGTGTTCTGGCCGCACAACAGGTTTCCATTGTCGACAACCGCGAGGAAATCCGGCGAAGCTGGCGGCGTGCCGCCGCCTATGCACTGGATTTCATCCAGAATTCCGGCAAGCTCAAAGGGGCATGTGATCAGGTTCTCGTCGATACTGTCGGCGTCGAACTTGTCTTGCAGCCGCAGCCGGAACTCGCCGAACTCGGCTATTCGCCGGATGAAGTTGCCGCCCTCGTCGCGCAGATAAAGCGGGAATGGAAGCGTTATGCTTGGAATCCACGCGAATGCGACATGCGGGGCAAGTTCACTCTGCCGCAGCTGGTCGATATCGGTCTGCGTTGGTACATGGCCTACGGCGAAATCACCGGCATTCTGGATTACATGCCTCGCGCCAAGCGCCGGGCGAAGGGGATCAGGACCGGACTGAAGGTCTGCATGACCCCGCCGAGCAAGCTGGTGCAGGACACCAATGAGTTCGAAAACCTGTTTCAGGGCGTCTACCATGACGAGGACGGAAGTCCGATCGGTTATCTGTTTGAGGAAAAGGTCAACGGCGTTACCCAGAAAGTTCGCTATCCAGCTTTTGACGCGGAAGGGCGACCGATCGTCCTGCATCTGTTCGACCCAACCGACGCAACAGACGTTCGCGGCATTTCCGTTCTTTCGTCTGCGATCCGAAAGCACGCCCAGAAAGAGGTTCTGGACGAAGCGACTCTGCAAACCGCCATCCTGCAAACAATCTTTGCGGCTGTGCTGACAAGCGAGAATCCGTCGAAGGACGCATTCGAGGCTCTGGAAGCGCTGGAGGATGGAGAACTTCGGGACGAGTTCGTAGGCTTTTTGCAAGCCAAGATGGACAAGGCGCGGGAAAGCACGATTGGCATCAACGGCACACCCACTGTCGCGCAGCTGGGGCCGGGAGAAGATCTGCAGTTCCGGACATCTGCTACGCCAGGCAAGGAATATCTGCCTTTCGCAAGCAGCCTTGACCGCGAAACCGCCCGCGCCATCGGTATTACGTACAGCAGCTACGCCATGGACCATTCGGACGCAACCTATTCGTCCGTTCGCATGGAAAACGCCACTATATGGCCGATTGCCGTGCGTCGCCGCGAGCGTCTTGCTGCCCCGATGTTGCAGGCAGTTTACGAAAGCTGGTTTGATGAGATGGTCGGTGAAGGGCGGATCAAGCTCAAAGTCTCTTACGAGGTTTTCGCTGCCAACCGGGAAAAGTTCACATGGGCACAGTGGCAAGGGCCGGCGGCGCCGACTGCAGACGATTACAAAAGTGAGCGGGCCGTTTCTGAGCGGCTGGCGAACGGCACATCAAGCATTGCGATAGAAGGCGGGCTGAAGGGCATCGATACCGATGAACTGTTCAATCAGCAGCTACGCGAGCATCAGCGTTATGTCGCGGCCGGTATGCGTTCGCCCTACGAGCGCCCGAACCAACCTCCGCTTCCGGTAGATGAGCCGCCGGATGACAACCAAAAGAAGAAAGCTGCGGCATGAACACGATCCGCATCAGAAAAACGGAAATCGATCTTGATGATCCGTGTGCAGCGGCCAAGAAGCTTCGCGGTCTCCGCATCCAGATCGCCGCCGGCGGGCAGACCGAAGTTGTGCGCTTCGGTGATGATGAAGTGCGGTATGGCAAGACCAATATCGCGGCGCTCGATCAGGAAATCGAGCGCCTGACGGCAGAATGTCAAAACATCAGCGGCGGTCCTCGCCGGCGGTTCGCGAAGCGCATGCGCTTCTGCTGACCAAACAGGAGATTCCAACATGCCCGTTCTCCAGAACGGCGAACTCATACTTTATGGGTTCGTCGGCGATAACTTTTGGGATGAAGGCTTCACGGCACGGGATGTGCTCGACGCCCTCGCCGAGGTCGGCCACACCACCGATATTCCCGTGCGCATCAACTCATCAGGTGGGTACGTCGACGACGGCGTGGCCATTTACAACGCGCTGAAGGCCCACAAGGGCAAGGTCACCGTCTACATCGACGCGCTGGCCGCATCCGCCGCTTCGGTCATCGCTATGGGCGGGGATGAGCGCATCATGCGTACCGGTTCGCTCATGATGATCCACGATCCGGCTTCCGTGACCTATGGCAATGCGGACGAGCATGAAGCGGCCCGCGCCCGGCTCGATAAGCTCGGCGATTTGATGGCCGATATTTACGCCGACCATACGGGCGAAGATGCCGAAACCATCCGTGCCGACATGCGCGAAGAAATCTGGCTGACCGGCGATGAAGCGGTGAAGCGAGGTTTTGCCACGGGAACTGAACAAGCCAAGGCCGTTGCATTTTCAGCCTTCGATTACCGGGTTTACGCCAACGCGCCCGACAGGCTCAAGCGCCTGGCGCAGATGAATTCATGGTCCATCGACCGTGAGATGACCGCGGCCGCACCCGCCGCCGCACCAACCAGTCAAGAGGATGACGACATGACTGACAAAAAGCCGGCGGGACAGCCTCCCGTCGATATCGCAGCCGCAACCGCCAGCGCGGAGAAGGCGGCCAAGGAGCGGATCAAGGCCATCATGACCAGCCCCGAAGCGTCGGGGCGCGAACAACTGGCCAGCCATTTTGCTTACGACACCACGATGTCGGCAGAAGATGCCATCAAGGCGTTGACCGTGGCACCGAAGGTAGAAGCAGCAGGCCAGCCCGAACCGGACCCGGCGCAGGATTATGAACAGCGACGGATGCGCGCTTCGGGTCAATCGCAACCCCAGCCACCGCGCAAGCCCGGAACACCAACCGCAAAGATCAACACCGGCGAGATTTACGCCTCCCGGCGTCAAGCGGCCAAGTAGGAGAAACCACCCATGGGAAACAAGGTTATGGGTCCGCGCCCGCTCGAATTCATCCTGCATGAAGGCGACGGTCATATCTCGCGCGATGTTGCGAAAATCCCCGCTGGCACCGGCAAGCTCAAGCCCGGCACCGTTCTCGGTGAACTGACTGCGACCAAGGGCAGCTTCATTCCCTCCCCTGCCGACGAAGTCGCCGGGAAGGAAGGCGCGGAAACTGCAAAGGCGATCCTTTGCTATGCCGTGGATGCCACAGACCACGACGAAGAAGCCGTCATCATCAATGTGCACGCCGAGGTGAAAACGTCGCTGCTGGTGTTCGACGCTTCCGTCAACGACGCTGCCAAGCAGGCGGCAAAACTCGAACAGTTGCGCGCCGTTCATATCAAGGCCCGCTAAGGAGATTCCCACATGCCAACCCTTGATATCTTCAACGATGACGCATTTTCAGTGCAGACGCTGACTGCGGCCGTCAACAATCAGCCCTACCGCCCCGGCCAGATCGGCGCCTCCGGTATGTTCGAGGAAGATGGTGTCACCACAACCATCGTGTCTGTCGAGGAGCGTGACGGCTCCCTCAGCCTCGTCGAACCGACCGAACGCGGCGGGCCCGGCGAAACTGCCACCGGCGAGAACCGCAATCTGATCCCGTTCAATGTGGATCACTACGAGCGAAACGACTCTGTTAAGGCGGACGAAGTTCAAAATATTCGTGCTTTCGGCACTGAAAACGAAGTCGAACAGGTCACCGATCGGGTCATGAGCAAGGTCGACAGGCACCTGCTCGACCTTGACATGACGCTCGAACATCAGCGCGTCGGTGCGATCAAGGGTATCGTAACCTCGAAATCGGGACGCGTGCTGCACGATCTGTACAACCGCTTCGGAATTGCTGTTCCGGCTCCCGTATCGCTTGATCTCGGGAACGAAGCTGCCAAGGTCGATGAGATTCTGGAAAAGGACGTTGCCTGGTCTATCGAAGATGATCTCGACGGTTTCTACGATCATTTCCATGTTTGGACCGGGCGCAATCTTCACCTCAAGCTTTGGGGGCATAAGCGCATCCGCGAAACCTTCCTCGCCACCAATGGCGCGGGTCAGCTTCGCGAAGCAATCCCCGACAAGTTCACGGTCGGCAAGTTTGTGTTCGAACGGTACAAGACGGGCTCGCGCGCCACGGCCAATCTGGGCATATCCTATATCGACCATAACGAGGGTCGCGTCACACCGATGGGTGCGCCGGGCCTCTTTATCACCCGCTTTGCTCCGGCCGATTACATGGAGACGGTCAATACCAAGGGTCTGCCGCGCTACATGAAACAGATTCCGATGCGCAACGACAAAGGTGTCGATATCGAAGTGCAATCGAATCCAATCTCGCTTTGCACCAAGCCCGGCGCTCTGCGCAGGATCACCCTCTAACCAGCATCAGAAGCACAGGCCCGCGTCCGTTGAAGCGGGCCGCAGTGTTCATGCATGAGGTTCACCCATGTCGAAGAAATCCACTATCGTCGTCGCATTTCCGCACGGCGGCATTATACCTGCCGGGGTTCTGGAAAAGCCTGCAAACGTTTCCGTTCTCCCTCATGAGCCGATCGAAGTGCCGAAATTTTACGGCGAGCATCTGATTTCCGACCGCATCGCCTATGATTTTGTCGAGGCAGAGAATCGGAAGAAGGCGGACGCCGCATCGGCAGCAAAGGATGCCGAAACCGCGCGGGCGGATGCGGAAACGTTGGAAGCGCTCAATGAGAAAATCGCCCGGCTCGCCTCCGAGAACGAAAAGCTGATTGCCGATCGGGATGAGGCCGACAAGAAGATTTCCGCACTGGAATCGGACAAGGTCAAGCTTTCCGGCGAGATCGGCTCCCTGCAGGCCGATTTGTCGGATGCAAACAAGGCCCTTGCGGATGAACGCGACAGGCTCGGCAAGGAACTGGACGCGGAACGCAATAACGTCGCCATGCTGACCGAGCAACTGGCCGAAGCCACGAAGCCCCCCGCCCAGACGCAAGAATCCCTGAAAATGGACGGCGACAGCGGCAAATCGAAATGAGCCCGTCGCCCTTCGAAGAACACCGGGACGCGCTATACGAAGAAGTGGATGCGGAGTTCGCCGAACCGCTGCGCATCTTCTTCCTCGAAAAGGGACAGACGATTTTGGGGCGCAAACCAGCCGACATTAATGCCGTCCTGCGAACGGCGGGCCGCGATGCGTTCCAACCCGATGGCGGCAACAATGCCGATTGGAATATCAAGCTTGCCGCCGGCAAGGCGACACTGGCGATTGACCGCGCCGCGTATCCGGAACTTGAACTCGCCAAAGGCTTCCGCGTCTGCGCACTTACTCGCAAAGGCCAGCCGATGTTCGAGGTGCAATTCGTGGATGCCCGCTCACATCGGCGCTTTTATGCGATTTTGGGCGAATCCGCGTCGTTGAAACCAAAGGATGCCTAATCATGAGTCTTGCCCGCATCGCACTGCGCATTACTGCGGTCGAGGCGCTCAAGGGCCGCACCCGCGCCTTGAAGAATGTGTTGGACAGCGAAATCGGCATTATCGACAGCGATAGTGGCGGCACTGTTACCATAGAATCCGATCAGTATTTCATCGCGATCTATACCGATGCCGGGAAAACGGAGGTGGGCGATAATGAATTGCGCTCCCTGCTGTTGAACGGGCGAACGGAAATCATGTTCGAAACAGGGGTAACGGCCAGTATGGGCGTTACCGATCCGGAAACTGGTGAGAACAGACTTCCTGAAATTGGCATTCCCGGCACCGACGGGAATTTTGAATTCACGCTCGACCTGATTTCACGGGAAATCGTGCAGGCACTGACCGATCCGGACAATGCCTGGGGGCAGCTATTCCTTAGTTTCATCTACCGCACCGTTTCGACAGAGCGAACCCGTGTCGGCAATATTGCCGATGGTATTCGCCTTGCGGCCCATCAAACGAAAATCATCGTCGACCTGATCGATGACCCGGAACCCAAATGTCCGCTTGATCCCGAAGCGCCATTCGCGCGCTTTATTGCCCTTGCGCTGGCAAGCGAGGATGAAAGCTTGCAAAAGAAGGGCACCTTCATGGAGGCCATCATCACCGGAAACCGCGAGCCTTGGGAACGACTGCAGCAGGTGCACGGGATGACCGCGCAGGAACTGCTTGCGCTGGGCCTTGGTCCGCATGCGTCGGACGTGGATCGGGTAACACCGGAATGGACCGGCAGCACAATCGAAATTGATGGCCTGTCGCCAACAGCAGAGGTGCCATGATGTATCGCGACCTGCTCGCAATGAAGATCGACATAGAGATGCTGAAGACAGCCTTCGGCAAATCCCTGAAAGTCGGCCCCATCGAACAGGTCGATGCGAAGAAGGGCTACCGGATCAAACTTGGCGAGGACGAAAATGGCGAGCCGTTTCTGTCGCCATGGTACCCGCATCCAGAATCGGGCGGCGCAACCAGTACATGGGCGCCGCTATCGAAGGGCCAGATTGTCGGGATGATCAATCCGACCGGCGATGCACGGCAGGGCATTTTGCTGCGCGGCGGCTTTTCCGACGTCAACCAGCCGCCGAGTGCTGATCTGCTCGCCAGCGTGCTGAAGGCATTCGGCGTCACGGTGACCGTCAAGGACGGAACTGTAACAATCGACGGCAATCTTGTCGTCAAAGGCAACGTCGACTTCAAGGACGGCCACGTCAAGCACAATGAAGCCAATATCGGCGACACGCACATTCATGGCGGCGTCGATCGTGGCGGCGCGACAACCGACGAACCTGCGAACTGAAAGAACCCATCATGAGCAAGAATACCTATCGCGTCCGGCCCGGCGTGGGCTGGGTGAATGGCGCACGTGTGCCAAGTTCCGGCAAGATGTCCCTTTCGGCGTCGGAAGCCCGGTTTGATCTCGACCATGGGCGGATCGAGCCGGTTGCCCCCAAGCCCAGGTCGACAGAACGCGGCGAGGCCGAAAACGATGGTGGGAATTAGCCGCTTCACTGGCCTGCCAATCTCCAATCTGGAATCGGCTTACCAGTCTGTGGAAGTGATCCTGATGCGCCGCATCGGTTCGCTTGTCGGGCGCCGCGAGTTCGGGGCCGGCATTGTCGAATTGCTGGGCCGCAAAATGACCCCGCACCTGTTTGCTGCCTTCCAATCGCTTATTGCCACGGCGATCGACCTTTGGGAGCCGCGCTTTCTGGTCCGTCGCATCATCGTAACCGGCACCGTTGACCAGATTCGTTTGGGGCATGCAGGTTTCCGGATTTTGGTGGACTACCGTCCCCGTGGTCACCTGGGCGATATGACCGTCGAGCGCGTCCTCACCTTCGGGCTTGGCATTTCCTCCGGCACTGTCGTGGTGAAACCGTTATGAGCACTTTCGATTTTTCCACCTTGCCACCGCCAGAGGTGATCAAGACTTTCTATTTTGAAGCCATCCTCGCTGATCGGATGGCTGATCTCCGCCAACGCTTGTTGGCGGCTGGCATTGATTATGATGTGGGCCACCTTGAAACCGATATCCTGAAAGTCGTGCACCTTGGCGACAGTATGCGGGAAGTAACGTTGCGCGCCGCTATCAATGACGCCGCCATGGCGAACCTTCTGGCTTTCGCACTCGGCGGCGACCTCGATCATCTCGCATTTTTCTATGATGTAGAGAGACTGGCCGGCGAGACCGACGACGCGCTGCGCGACCGTACCGTGCTGTCAATCAAGGCGCGCTCGCCGGGCGGTTCGGAATGGTGGTATGCCGCAGCAGCAAAACGCGCGGATGTGCGCATTCGAAGCGTCAAGCCTTATCGGGAAAAGTTCTGGCCGATCATCCATATCGCGGTGTTATCGAGCGAGAACGGCGGCATCCCGGATCAGCGCATGCTAGACGCGGTAACTGCCGAAATCATGAGTGACCGGGTCCGACTCCTCAATGACACGATTGTCATCGAACCTGCGGTCGCATCCGGCACGGATATTGAAGCCGATATCTGGCTGCTGCCCGATGCGGCTTTTGGTTTGATGGATGCTCTGCCGGAAATTTTGAGGCAGGCTTGGCAAGCCGAAGCCGCGATAGGCTTCGATCTTGAGCCTTCATGGATTGAAGCACGCCTGCATGTCGCTGGCGTAAAGCGAGTTCGCCTTCGCAGCCCTTCGGCGCCAGTCATCGCATCCGAAGGGGTCGCCCTGACGCCCGGTTCAATCAAGCTCAACTATATGGGACGCGACTTTTAATGGAACGGCAGCACCTCCTCGGCGACGATGCAGCGCCCACGCCGTTGGAGCGCGTCCTGTCGGAATCCCTCGACAAGCTCCCGTCATTGATGCCGGGCGTGGAATCGCTGCGGGGTTTCAAGTTCAATCCGCCTGACCAGATCGTGCCCTATTTGGTCGCTGAGTATGGGCTGAATGAAATTGCGGATTATCTGCCCGACCTTCGTGCTGTTCTGCGTGAAGGGGTAAGCTGGCAACGCCTCATCGGTACGCCTGCCGCCGTACATAAGGCGCTGCGGTGGATCAACCATGATGGTGACATAGAGGAGTTCCCGGCCAAGAAGCGCAAATGGTGGTGGTTTCAGGTTCACTTGCCGTTTGAGGTGAGAAACACCGATTTCGTCAGGCCGATGACACAGCTTGTCAAAGCGTCGAAGCCGCTGCGCTCAGAGTTCGCCCGTGTCACCGCCGGTTGGGATGTCCGCGCTTTCCAGTTGAACAAACATCGGCTCAATGGCGATGCCTTTCTCAACGATTGGTCTGGCATTCGCCGGGCCTCGGATGAGCCGGTGCTGTCGCTGCGCGTCAACCAGAACGTCCGCACAAAGTTCTGGCCAGTGCCTTTCGTTCGTGTTCGAACGCATACGATTGTTAAATCCTTTGTCCGGACCACGTACCATGTGCCATTGCGCCAGCGCATTGCGATCTTCGTGGCATCGGCGGGTGTGCTATCGCGCTATTCGAACCCGGCAATCCAAACGTTCCAGAATGCACCTTTCGTCCATGATCGCTTCGGGAAGCCATCTTCCAGAGCACATATAGGGTTTTCATAATGTCTCTATCCGTTTTCGTCGCGGGGTCCCGCATCGCCTTCGCGCGGTATCTTATGCAAGCCCCGCTCTTCATCGCGGTTGGCTCTGGCGATGTGGCGTGGGATAGTTTGCCAGCCCCCACGCCAGAAGAAGAATACCAGCAACTGGCAGCGCTGTCTCAGGAAAGCGCGCTGACCAACTGTATTGGTGTTACCCGTGTTCGCGCCCGGTCCTACATGAAGGCGGACCCGAATGGCGATATCATTCTCAGTGACGGATCGGCTTGGTCTGTTTCGGCAACCGATACGAACACCATCAGGCTAGAAGCCAAGCTCGACATTGGTGACGCAACCGGCGAATCCGTGCGTGAAACGGGCGTCTACCTCGACACCAAAATCAGCGAAAGCGTGCCAGCAGGGCAGATGTTCATTCCGCTTGCGGATGTCACGAGCCTTGGCACCCTGCTCCAGTTGCATCGTTTTCCGCCCATCGTGCGCGACGGCACGATCAGTCAGGCAATCAATCCCTATCTCGAATTGTGAGGCGTGATGAACAGCATCATCAAGCGTGATGGCTTTGGAAGCCGTTACGACCGCTCCCAGAAGCGTCATGCGATAGCTTTCCCCGACCGCACACTTTATCTTCAATCGAAAGACCTGAACGAAATTCAGGATATTTCGCTCGACCATACCCGCCGCGTGGCCGAATATATCATTCAGGACGGTCGTATCGTTGACGGCACCGATCCTATCGTCACGGTTCCCGCAGGCGATGCAGGCCCCGATGAGGATCATATCCGTGTGCAGATACCGGCCTGCGCCATCTATCTCGGCGGGATAGTGCACGATGTTGCCGCGGCTGATTTCATCCTGCCGAACAAAGGCGATATCATCATCGGCGTTCGCCATTCCGACCGGTTGGTGACGGATATCGAGGACGCCACTCTCAAGGGCGATATCGACGGCACGGAAGCCTATGCCGAAGACGGCCCGGCGCGCATCGAAATCACAGTGAGGTGGGGGCATTCGCTCGATGGCGATCCGGAGCCGGTGCTTTCCGTGTTCCAGGTGCGTGACGGCGTCATCCTGACGACTTCGACAAACGTCGATTATTCTGAAATCTACAAGGCGATGGAAACCGTCACGCGCGAAAGCAACGGCTCTTTCGTCAATAACGGGTTTCTTGTCACGGAACTTGGTCCGAACGGCGAAGGCAAGCAGGCATTTTCTGTTTCGGAAGGCACCGCCTATGTGAACGGTCGGCGCGTCGTGCGCCGACAGTCATTCCGCTTCGAAGTGGAAGAAACACCCGATCTGCGCGACGTCGATGCCGAGCCGCATCCTTTCACCGCCGAGACAGGCGGCACGCAAACATTCACCGTTTCCAAATCGCCGATAGCCGAGGTGCGTCGTGTCACCGTCGAAAAGGAAACGACGGATACGATTGTTCATGGCCCTTATGCCGGTGTGACCGATCCGCTACCGCATTCGTCAGTAACGGCCATTCTCGAAATCAAGGCAGGCACTACCGTCTACACGACGCCTGCCGACTGGCTGCTTTCGCAGGGGCAGATTGACTGGTCGCCTTCTGGCAAGGAACCGTCACCTGGCAGTTCCTATACGGTCAAGTACCGTTACAACGAGAATATCCAGCCCGATCAGGTGGGGCGCGACACCATTACAGTCACGGGTGCCGCCAATGGCACGAATGTCCTGTTCGACTATCGATACAAGCTGCCGCGCATCGATGTGATTGCGGTCGATCCTTCAGGCGGCATGGTGTACCTCACTGGCGTCTCGGCGGTTTCGCGCCCCCGCCCGCCAGAAGTGCCCTCCGACCGGCTGGAGCTGGCGCGCATATATAATGACTGGGGGCGTGCGCCCCGCGTCGAGATTACCCAAGTGCGCAACTTCACCTATGATCGCATCACGCGTCTGGAGAAGATGTTGATCGACGTCTACGATCTGGTGGCGCAGGAGCGGCTGAAGAATGATATT
Source organism: Brucella sp. NBRC 14130 (assembly GCF_040371715.1). NCBI lineage: Bacteria > Pseudomonadati > Pseudomonadota > Alphaproteobacteria > Hyphomicrobiales > Brucellaceae > Brucella > Brucella sp. NBRC 14130. The sequence continues at coordinate 13,721 of NZ_BAABTE010000009.1, read as the reverse complement.
TCTTCGCGCGAGGTCGCTGCCAAGCGCGGGTTGTTTGTCGATCCATTCATTGACGATGACTTGCGCGATCAGGGCATTGCGCAGACGGCGGCTATCGTTGGCGGCAAGCTTCGCCTGCCTATCAAGCCGACGCTGCATGAGTTCCCGGCCTTCATGGAAATCCAGCATCTGGATTATAGCGAAGTGGTTGTTATCCGCCAGAATCGCCGCAGTGGGTCGATGAAGATCAACCCATACCAGACCTTCACGCCGATGCCCGGGCGCGCCAGCGTTGAGCCGTCAACCGACTTCTGGACGGAAAAACGCACAACGTGGACGTCACCGGAAACGCAAGCCTTTGAAGCGTCGGACGGGGAATACATCACGGGGATTTCGCTTGAACAGCAGGTGGAAAAGGTCCGCGAGACGATCATATCCGCCGAGTTCATCCGCCCGCGCAATGTCAAGTTCCGGCTGGAAGGTTTTATTGAGAACGAAGCGCTGTCCAAGGTCTGGTTTGACGATATCGAAGTCGCCTTTACCGTTTCCGGCCCGGCTGATGCGGATGGTGTGATGACCGGCGAATTTACCATTCCCGCCAATGTGCCCGCAGGCTCGAAATCTGTCTTCTTTGAAGGCAGCGTTGGGACGGATGCAGGCTGCACCTATATCGGGCGTGGCGAGATTACGGTTGAGGAATATCGGCTGACGAGTTCGCTGGAAACTTCCACCGAAAGCATGCCGCAGCCGATCATCAACAACACGGTGATCAACAATGTCACGAATGTAACTAACGTCACCAACGCCAATAGCTCGACCCCGATCAGTCGTGGCGGTGACGGTGGCGGGCGCGGCGAAGGACATGATCCGCTGGCACAGACATTTACGCTCGCGCAGTCCTGGTGTCTGGCTGGCATTCGGCTGATGTGCGCAAAGGTCGGCTCGGCCTCAAACTCCATTCTGGTGCAGATCAGGACGGTGGAGGTGGGCTTGCCGACTTCGGAAGTGATCGCGGAAGCGTTCGTGCCGGGCACGGCTCTGCGCGAAGGCGAGATATTCACGGCGCATTTCAAGTATCCGGTATTCATTCCCGGTGGCCGCGAATTCGCGTTTGTCGTTCTGACCGACGATGGAGAGCACGAGCTTTTCGTGGCCGCAATCGGCAAGATTGACCTCGACACGAACGCCATCATTACGGGCCAACCCTTTACCGTTGGTGTGCTGCTGTCATCTTCGAACGCCTCGACCTGGACCGTGCACAATGAGGCCGACCTCTGGTTTGAACTGATCGGCTGTCAGTTTGAGCCAAAGGAAAAAATCGTGCCTATTGGCGCATTCACCCCGGCACGGATGTCAGATGTGGTTATCCGGGCTGGCGTTGAATATCCTGATACATCCGTTGATGTTGTCATTCGGCTGACCCGGCCCAATGGCGAGGTCATCAACGCCGCGCCCCGGCAGATCATCAGCTTCGACCAGTATATTCAGAACGAAACCATACAGGTTGCGGCGGTGCTGCGTGGAACCGAACGGGTGACGCCGTTCGTGTTTCCGAACGTGCAGATCATTGACGGCGAATTGCAGACGACAGCGGATTACGTCACCCGTGCCGTGGATGCCACGGACGCCAACCGGGTGCTTGTCACGTTCGATGCAAAGCTGCCGGCCAATTCATCGGCACAGGTGCAAATCGGCATTCCGGGCAATTACGAGACCGTCAGCGTGTCGGGCGCAACTCCGCTCGGTGACGGCCTTGTCGAGCAGTCCTTCACCCGTTCTGACTATCCAGCGGCCAACCTTGATGCGCGCACGCGCATAGTTCTGACCGGGACGCCTGCGGCCCGGCCCGAAATCTCCAACCTTCGTATGCTGCTTTCAAAGGTGTGATAGATGGCACAGGATAAGACCTCGAACTACCAGTTCGCTTTGCCGAACCCTGTTGGCATCCAGATCGCCGAAATGCAGAAGGTCGCGGATAGCATCATCGCGATTGATGCAAAGCTGAAGGCGTCGGAGACGGCGCTTTCCACACATAGGCATTCATTTGCTGATTTGCTGGACAAGCCGACGACGCTTGAAGGTTACGGCATTACTGACGGCATGACGGCCGCAGAAATTGCCGCCGCGATTAAGGCCGCAATCGACGGGGTGGTAAACGGTTCTGGCGCTGCCCTTGACACGTTGAAGGAGCTTGCGGACGCCCTTGGAAACGACCCACAATTCGCTACCACCGTTAGTAACGCGTTGGGAGTGCGAGTTCGGGTCGATGCTGCACAAAGCTTTTCGCTCGCGCAAAAGGCGCAGGGTCGAGGGAACCTTGATGCTCTCGGGACTGTCGATAAGGGGAAAGCGAACGGGGTCGCCAGCCTCGACGGTTCCGGCAAGGTGCCAGTAACGCAGCTACCAACAATGGACTATCTGCCTCTTGTGGGTGGCACGTTGTCCGGGCCGCTTGGCGGCGTTACAGTTTCCGGCAGTCGTTCTTCGTTTTTGGCGAATGCCGAAGGCGGAGGATACGCGCAAATGTGGACACGAGGCGCACCGTTCTATTCTTCGGCCACACTCTCCGGTTCATCATATGCGCCTGTAATCGCCGAGAAATACGGAAATCCCGGATGGGGCGGTATCTGGTCGGCAGGTGTTCTTAACTACTCCAATGGCGCGGCGGCAGGATTTGCAATCCATCACCTAAATTCATCCGGCAACGAACACGCCGCATTTGAGTTTCGGGCTGATGGCACCCTCCGAATGCCGGGCGCTGTGTATCGTGGCGGTTCTCCGGCTGCTTATGCCGATGGCCAAACCTATTGGATGCATATCACCGGCAACGCTGGCTACGCTGCAAGTGCAGGCAACGCAAATACTGTGGGCGGCTGGTCGCAAGGAACAATTGCGGATCAAGACAACTGGCGGGTCACAGATACTCGTTTCGCCGGTTATGTGGAACATGCAATGGAGAGGGACACAGGCTGGCATGCACCAAGCGGTTACGTCTTCACCTACGCGTACCGTAAAGGCGGCGATCAGTATTATTTCGGTGCCAGACAGCCGCAAATCTACATTCCTAATGCGGGATGGCGAGCACTAGGAGGCTGGTAATGAAAATCTTCGGGAAGATGATAGAAACGCCAGAACGGGTCAAAATTCCACCTATTCAAATCGGCGTAAATGACGACGGCGAACCAATCTTCGGACCTGAACAAGAATACCCTGTCCGGATATTTCGCAACAAAGATGGCGTCGATTGGTTTGACTTGGTCAAACTGTTTCCCCATCCATATTACATCGCTGTCGATGATGATAGCCGTGTAGTTTCGATGACTGACGATTTCCAGCAATCGCAAATTGCCGGTTATACGCTTGTGGGTATTGATACCGACTTCGGTTTCACGTTTGGCCCCGGCGGAACAGTTTATGGGGCAATTTGGACCGGCTCCGAAATCATACCGGGGGCCTCGGATATCGTGCCGGACGAAATAAGCCGACGTCAATTTTTCCAGCAACTAGCAGTCGCTGGAATTATATCGAACGCAGAAGCCCTCGCGGCCATGAAATCGGGGACGGTCCCGCAGGCGTTGCAAGCGATCATAGACGCGTTGCCAACCGAACAAGACCGGTTTGCCGCCGAAATGCTTGTTATAGGCGCGGATACCTTCAACCGTTTGCATGCCCTCGCGGAAACGGTCCGTCTGGCAATGCAGTGGACCGAGGAACAGCGGGATAGTTTTTGGCTGGAAGCTTCCAAGCTGTAGCCGAATGCGTTCTATTTTCGATTGAAATGTGACGTGGCCGCAGTTATTTAAGCTTTGCTTATTGGGGGCTTTCATGGACGGGTCAAACTTCGCAACAGCGTTGCCTATTGTTATGGCGGCGTCAGACGAGCGCTACTTTCGTAAACATGCTGTCGGGTTTGCCAAATCGGCCCTAGCTGCTGGACACGACGTCCATATTGTTATTTCGCCGAAACCCGGCCCGGGTCTTCCACAACGTGCCCGAGAACTGGAAGTGGAGCTTGTCGCTCCCTTCCTAAATGGCTTTGCCGCGCCAGAACGAAAGCGAATGCGCGTCGAAGTTGTCGCCGATCCTCGCGCCATGGCAGATATCGGAGGACGCGAGGCGATAGTGTTCTATCAGTCGCTTAGGTTTTTCTACCTACCTTCGTTGCTTCGGTCGTATCGTCGTCCAATGGTCGTTCTCGACATTGACAGCCTAGTAATGAAGCCAATACCGCCCCGCATTGACGGGGACGTCGGTTTGTACCTTCGCCTTGGCAATCAGAACGGGAGAACTGCTTTTGAGCGCGAAGGAATGCAGGTTCTCGGCGCGATGGTTTATGCCGACCCGAAGGGAGCCAGTTTTTTCGATGATGTAGTGAGCTATTTGGATAACCATTTACGGCTATACTACATCGATCAGCATGCGCTCTATCACACATTCTTGGCTAATGACGATGTACGGATTTTTGACATAGCCGAAACAGGTTGGCTCGACTGGACTTTCAAGCCCGGCGCGACAGTCTGGACGGCAAAAGGAAAAAAGAAGCGTCGTAATCTAGTCTATGTTCGCGAGAGATTGCGTCTGGAAGGGCGTGGGGTTCTGGCCTCCGCTCTTGTTTTGACGGGATACGCTCTTGGTTTGATCCGCACGTAGAAAAACAGCCGCCTTCGGGCGGCTTCTGTTTTCGAGAACCGCCCTAGAGGCGTTTTTTTTATGCCCCAAAAGCCCGGCCGTCGCGCCGGGCTTTTTCTTTTCCAACAGTCTGCCCGAAGAGCGGGCGACAAAGACAGGAGACAACCGATGTCGGCACCGACTTTCGGCATGACTTTCACGCGTCCAAATGATGAGCCGTTGCCGGTAATCGGCGCGGACTTCTCGAAAATTCTACTCATCGAAACATCCGAAGGTGCTTCGGCATCATCGTATCCTATCGGCGACCCGGTCCGCATCTCGACAAGCGATCCCGCTGCGGTTGCGGATCTCGGCACGGGTTATCTTGCCGACGCGGTCAAGGCCATCAATGCGCAGGTTGCACGCTTGAACTCAGGTGCCGACGTAACCGTGGTCCGCGTGACTGAGGGCGCCACTCCGGCGGTGACGGCCGCAGCGATTGCCGAAGCTCTCGGCAATGTCGGACATATTCCATCGGCGGTGAACGCAACCCCGCGCATTGTCTGGGCTGGCCGCACTGCGTGGCGTCCGGACGATAGCACGGTGAACCCTGTCGTTGCCGCCTTGCCCGCAGCTTGTGAACGGCTGCTGGCTATTGCACCTGTCGATGTTGACGACACCAGCAAGGAAGCGGCGATCTCGGCGCGCGAGACGATGAATTCTCAGCGCCTTATGCCAATCGGCGTTGCCGCCCGTGTGTTTGAAGGCACTGAACTGGTAACCCGCCCGATGGGGCCGCGCGTTGCCGGTCTTTTCGCGGCTGTCGACAATGCCCACAGGGGCCGGCCATTCGACCCGATTGCAAACCAGCCTATTCAGGGTCTGGCCGGGCTTTCCCGCAACATCCCATTTTCTCTGTTCGACGGCTCGTCAGAAGGGCAGATGCTGCTCGAAAGCAATGTCTCCATCGTGGCGCGTGGCGAAACCGGCGTGGATGGAGCGATTGCCGATGGCGGTTTCGTTTTCATCGGTACGGACAACACCGATACGGGTGAACTCTGGAAGCAAATCCACCAGGTTCGCGGTGCCGATTATCTGACCGTCAAGATGGCGCAGATCACCCGGCAGTTTCTCGGCCCGAAAATCACAGCAGACGCTGCGGAAGCTTGGCTAAACTCGCTGAAATTCATGCTGCGCGATCACAAGATTGACGACGACATTCTCGGCTCCGAAGTCAAGTTCGTTGCTGAAAAGAACAGCCCGGAGAAAATCCGGCTCGGTCATCTGACTGTCAATATCGGGATTGAGCCGGCGCCATCCTTCAAGGTCGCAAATCATGAGGTGAGCCGCTACCGGCCTGCGGTCGAAGGTCTCGTCGCCGAGATCGTCGCCCGCCTCAATTCGCTCGCCTGACCTTCATCCTGTCTCGAATTCCGAAAGGGAATCTCATGCAAACGCTTTACCAGATGGTGGCGGTCGACGTTCGCCGCGCCGAAGAAGCCGGTTCCTCACGCGCCAATCTTGTCTCCAAGCTCACCATCCCGTCACTGAAGTTCATTACCTCGACCCACAATCCGGGCGGCGGTGTCATGAGCGTCGACTTCTCCCAGCCGCGCATTGAAGCGCCGGAACCGGCCATGGAGGTCAAAGGGTTCGACACGGATATTTTCCGCGATCTTGGCGAAGTCAGCCGATGGGTCTTTGCAGGTGCCGTGAAGGACAAGAAAACCGGCAAGCTTGTCCCGTCCCGGGCCATTATTGAGGGTGCCATCACCGAATGGACTCCTGATGAAGGTTCGCCGGAAGACTTCATGGGCTGCAACCACGTGTTCAAGGAAGTGACCCACTACGAATTCACCCTCAACGGTGAAGAGCTTTTCTACGTCGACTTCTGGGAGCGCATCCTGCGCACCGGCGGTGTCGATCGCTTCTCCGATGTTCGCCGCGCGCTTGGCGCGTAACCTCTACGTTGAATTGGATTGAACAATGACCAAGGTAACTTCCGTAACTGTCCCCCTTGAATACCCCGTGCCCTATGCAAGTGGCGAGGTGAAGGAACTAACGTTTCGCCGCATGAAAGCGAAGGATGCTCTGGTAGCTGAAGGTGTCGAAAGCGAAGCCCTTGCCGGCTATCTGCTCTTTGCAGCGCTCGCTGATGTTGATGTCGAACTGATCAAGGAACTTGATATCGAAGATATGGAAACGATCGGAGAAAGGATTGCCCCTCTCATGGGAAAGTCCGGGGCCGGGAAACCCAAGCCGGGGACAGAACCGTCGCCTGGCGCGACGTCCTGACGGCGGTCGCCCGGAACCTGCACACCCCGATTGACCAGATCGAAGAATGGGACATCGACAAGCTGCTCGACTATTCGGGCAGCCTCGCCCGCGTCGTTCGGTCTGAAAACAAGTCTCCCGCACGATAAGAGGTTGCTATGGCTGTCGTTACCTCGACATTGATCCTCAGCCTGATGGATCGCATTTCAGGGCCATCGAAGGCCGTCGCCGCCTCTCTTTCCCGGCTTCAGCAAATACAGGCACAAAATAATCAACGCCTCGATGCCATGCGCGGGCGCATGGTGGAAGCGACGGCGGTGGCTTATGCGCTTTATCGTGCGTTCAAAGCTCCTGTCGAAGCGGCAACCGAATTCGAGACGAAGCTCGAAGATATCGCGCAGAAAATCGAAGCTCCAATTTCCACCCTTCCCGAACTCGGACGGGAAATCAGACAAGTCGCACGGGATACCTATCAGTCGGCTTCCGCCATGGCGGACGGTATGGATGTGCTGGCTGGAATGGGCGCGAACCGCGAAGATGCGCTCGGCCTGCTCCCATCAATCGGCAGAACGGCTACGGCCTATAATGCGGAGATTGCCGATCTTGCGCAGGCTGGCTACGCCGCTCTAAGCAATCTGAAAGTTCCCACCAGTCAGCTTTCCGGCGCTTTGGATGCCATGGCGCAGGCTGGCAAGGACGGCGCTTTCGAATTGAAAGATATGGCGAAATATTTCCCGCAACTCGGCGCGGGTTATCAGGCGCTGGGACAACAGGGCGTACCCGCCGTCGCGGACTTGTCAGCCGCACTTCAGATTGTCCGCAAAGGCACGGGCGACAGCGCATCTGCCGCAACAAACCTCTCGAACGTCCTTCAAAAGATCAACGCCCCGCTGACCCGAAAAGCGTTCCAGAAAATGGGCGTCAACCTTGAGAAGGAGATGAAGAAAGCGGCTAAGGCCGGCCTTACGCCAATTGAGGCCATCGCCGAAATCACCAACAGAACCCTGAAGGGCGACCTTGGTAAACTCGGCGATCTGTTTCAGGATGCCCAGGTGCAGCAGGGGCTACGGCCACTCATCCAGAATATGGAGGAATACCGCCGCATTCGCGAGAGCGCGATGAAAGCACAGGGCGTTGTACAGCAGGACTATGAGCGCCGTCTCAAAACCAGTGCGATTGCAGCCAGACGATTCCGACTGTCCATGGAGAACATCGCTCTTGCTATTGGCTCGGCCCTACTTCCAGCCCTGAACAGCTTGGCTGACATTATTGTACCGATCGTGAACAGGATGGCTGAATTTTCTGAGGCCCACCCGCAATTGACCGTCGCTATCGTTGCAACATCCGCAGCGCTCGTTGGGTTGCGAATTGCGGCTATTGCCGCTCAATTCAGCCTGCTGTGGATGCGCGGCGGCTTTCTTGCCGGCGCGATCCTGTCGCTCAAGGCGCTGCGCGCCGGATTGACCGGACTGTCGATAATCTTCGTGCCAGTGATTGCCGCTCTTCGCGCCGTTCGCACGGCAATGATCGGCTACATCGCTGCCGCATCAATGGCTGGCAACGGGGCGGCGCTGTCGATCATGGGGCGCTCGCTGGTGGGGTTACTCAATCCCTTGCGTCTTGTTTCGGTCGCCTTCCGAGCAATGAAAATCGCGCTTATCGGCAGCGGCATCGGCGCAATTGTGGTGGGCATCGCCATGGCCGGCACCTGGATTTATAACAACTGGCAGGGCATTAAGGAGTTGATTACCGGGATCGGGGAAGGCTTCCAGACCGGACTTGCGCCCGTCCAGCCGATATTGCAGCCTATTGTCGATTTGGCAAAGCGCCTCTGGGATAGCATTTCCGGGTTGATCGGTCCCTTGCAAGCTTCAACCGCCGACTGGCGCGCATGGGGCGAAGTAATCGGCGGTGCTGTTGCGTCTGGGGTAAATTCCGTTGCATCAGGCATGAGCACTATCATCGGCCTATTCCAGTCGGCCTATGAGAAAGCCGTGCAGCTGAAGAACGCAATTGCCAACTTTACAAACAGTGATGCAGTCCGCACGACAGCTTTGGGCGGAGCCAATTTACCTTCTGACCCCAACCTTCCCACATGGGCGCAGGGAATCCCAAAATTGTCAGGAGCGCGAGCAGCGGGCGGGCCGATTGTTGGAGGGCGCACTTATCTCGTCGGTGAAAAAGGCCCTGAGCTTTTTACGGCAAACCGATCCGGAACGATCATCCCGAACGAGGGCATCGCATCCATCGCCGGCAGTGGCGGCGGCTTCCAGATCGGGCAACTGCACGTGCATGGTGCCCCGGGCATGGACGAACAGACATTAGCCCAGAAAGTCATATCTGAAATCGAAAGGCGGTTCCGCATGGAAAGCGATGGCATCCAGGCGGACATGGAATATGCGGTGTCCTGATGCTATACATGCTTGGAACTCTTACCATCGATACGCGGCCTTTCAGTATTGACGAAATGCAGCGCAGCGCATCTGCCGAGATCGCATCGAAGGCCCTTATCAACGCCCCGCCGGGCAAGGAGTTTACCGGCGAGGGCGATGACGAAATCACCCTGTCCGGGCAGATTTTGCCAGCCAAGATCGGCGGTCTGGAAGAACTGGAAATCGTGCATGAAATGCGCCGCAACGGCACCCGCTTTCCGCTTCACCGTGGTGACGGCACCCGGCTTGGCTGGTTTGCTATTACGAACGTGACTGAAAATCACTCCGACCTCACGCGCAGCGGTGTCGGCTTCGTTGTGAAACACACCATCACCATGACGCGCGTCCAGCCGGATGCCGGGGCTGGACAGCAAATCATTTCTGGCCTGCTTTCGCTGTTCGGCATTTTCTAAAGGGCAACCAAATGCAAACAGTCACCATCAAGGGCGAGGGTATTACCCTCGACCTCCTGTTATGGCGCACATATGGCGTGCGAGGACGCGGCCTTCTTGAAAGGGCTCTTTCGCTGAATGTGGGTATGGCCCGCCTCGGCACCGTCATTCCGATGGGAACAGAAATCATTCTGCCCGACCTTCCCCCAGTTAATGTGGGCCAGACCCGCGAAGTTGTCTCGCTGTTCGGATAGTAACATGGCTTGGAAAGTTAGCTGGAAAGTGGTGGTCGACGGCATCGATATGACGTCGGCCATGCAGTCATACCTGATCGATATCGAGATATCCGACAATGAGGGAAAATCGTCGGACACTTGCTCTCTCACTTTCGATGACAACGGGGGCCAGATCGCATTACCGCGCGACGGGGCATCTATCGAAGTGTTTCTGCAAGGCGTCTCCAAATTCCTCGGCACGCTCGACAGCGCGCGCTCCTCCGGTTCGCGCGGCGGCGGGCGCCTTCTGAGAGTCACTGCCAAGGGGTTCGATAGTCGTGGCAAGGTAAAGCAACCTCTCACCTTCCATAAGGATGATGCGACTTTGCAGGAATTTCTCGATGTGGCCGCCAAGCGAGCCGGGCTCGCAAGTATCAAACTGGACCCCGAATTCGCGAAAATCTACCGGGATTATTGGGCGGCAGATGGAGAAAGCTTTATCCACATTGGCGAGCGGATCGCGCGGGAACTCGGCGGCACGTTCAAGATCAGAGGCGACCAATCAGTCTTGGCGCGCCGCGGTGAAGGCAAAGCGGCCACGGGGGCAGCGTTGCCGGTCATCCTGGGTGTTGTCGGCCAAAACATTATTTCGTGGGACATAGCCCCGTTTAAGGGCCGGAAAACCTTCACCAAGGCCAAGGTGCGATATTTCGACCGCAAGGACGCATCCTTCAAAAGCAAGGATGTGGAATTTTCTCTCGACCGTGATTTGCCGGAATCCACCAACGTTGTGCGCTCAATGGCGGCAGATGAAGATCAGGCCGGACAGATCGGCGATGCACGCAAGCGCGAGGCTGAACGTGAAGGCGGCGAAGGCAGCGTTGAGATGGACCTGACCGTCGAAGCGCAGGCGGAATGTACTTTCGTGCTGTCTGGCGCACGCGCTGGCGTTGACGGGCAATATCGCATCAGTTCGGCACGCCACCGCGCCAGCCGCAACGGTGGCTCGACAACCAGCCTGCAGATCAAGCAACCCGCAGGAGATGCCGGAAAGGACCGTCGCAAAAAGAAGGATGCCGGCAGCGCGCCGGAACGCGACCTTGGCGATTACGGGCCACCTGCCGCCTCACTGTAGATCACCAGTAGGAATCCACCCAGACGCCGCCTTCGAGCGGCTTTTTTTATGCCGAAAGGAAAGACCATGGATAAAACCGTGCCAGCCGGTGCGGCGCTTCTGCTCGACTTTATTGGCGGGGTAGAAGCCCCTCGCGGCTATGACGTGATTTACGGTAACAATCAGGACAAGTTACCGAAGCCAATCACACAGATGACCCTTGGCGAACTGGTTGATGCGCAGGCGTCTTTCACCAAGCGTTTCAAATCGTCGGCGTCGGGCCGATACCAGTTCATGCGCGACACATTGCAAGACCTTTCTCGTGAATTGGGCTTGCGTGGTACACAGATATTCGACGCCAATTTGCAAGACCGGCTCGCCTATCATCTGTTGAAGCGGCGCGGATACGACGACTATGTGGCTGGAAAGATCACCCGCACGGAGTTCGGCAAGCGTCTTGCACAGGAATGGGCTTCTCTCCCGGTACTTGCCGCGACAAAGGGCGCTCACCGCGATCTAAAGCGGGGCCAGAGCTACTATTCTGGCGATGCGCTGAATAAGTCGCTTGTTTCCCCGGCCAAGGTTGAAGCGGTTCTGAATAAGGTCAAAACCGCTGGCGCCGTTCAGCCGGTCGTTGCCGTTCCCGAAGTCGTCACGGTCGAAAAGACTGTCGTTGCCGATCCCGGCGAGCTTGGAACAAAACCATCCAAGAGCAAGACAGTCTGGACATGGGCCGGTGCTGGCATCATGTCGGCAATCAGCGGTGCGGGGTCGTTCCTTGGTGGCCTCGATTGGCGCGTCCAGCTTCTTTTCAGTGCGGCCATCATCGGATTTGCGATCTACGGCATCAAGCGCCGTGCTGATCTGTTCAAGGCCGTGAAAGACCTACAGGCGGAAATCGGCTGATGGGGGCGCTTTGGAAACTGGTCCCGTCATGGCTGAAATACTCGCTCGCTGCCGTTCTGGCGGCGTTTCTGCTTGTGGCGGCTGGATATCTCACCGGAAAGCGTGAAGGTCGTCAGCAAGCCGTTTCTGAGCAATTGCGCGAAACCGTCAAAGCCGAAAAGGAAAGGGGCAAGGACGATGAAAAATTACGCGGGCTTACGGATTTTGATTTTTGTGTTCTTGCCCTTCGTCGTCGCGGGTTGTCAGTCGACCAGTGCGACGAGCTGCGCGGGGTGGAGACAGAATAACCTATCGCCTGCCGGTCTGGTCGCGCTGACCAAAGTGGACCGGCCAGCAGCGGAACGGGTTGAAGGCAACGATGAAAACGGAAAACGGCGGGGCTGCTGGAAGTGATGGACATGCCGGACAATGAAACCGATCTTCGCGCCCGCGTCGTGGGGCTGGAACATGCGGCGCAAACGAGTAATCAGAGATTGACGACACTGGAAGCTTGGCAGCGCCAGAGAGACATAGACAGCGCTCGCCATGATGAAAAGTGGGTGGCGATGGATGCGCGGATCGATACGCGATTCTCCGGGTTGGAAAGCTCGGTCAAAAGCATCCAGTCAACGCTTTCCAGGATCATGTGGATTGTGATCAGTGGTATCGGAACAGCGTTTGTAGTATTCGTTATCAGCGGTGGGCTGAAATTAATTTGAGACATGTCTAGAAAAGCCCCGATACGAGAACCGCGCACGGAAGTAGGGACGGCATCATAAGCCATTATCTCAAATATTGCCTATCTACGAAAAGAACGTTTTCGCGATGAGCCTCCGCATGACCGTCTAAGTATATTGGAAAGCTTTGACCAATCCTCTGAGGGTGATGACATCTGTTTGTGCGCGTCTTCAATATCGCGCTGCGTAGCAACAGCATGTTTCGCCACGCTAAAGTTAGTGTTCGGAATGGTAAGGCCGATATTCTCTTCATGGTTATTCATTTTAATCTCTCTTTCGTGTTGGCCCCCTTGCCGACCAAAAAAGGTCGGGCAATAGCCCGACCCCAAAAGTCAACTTCTTTCTTTTGTGCCAGTACATCCGTGGTCACGAGAAAGAAGAAACTTCATTCAAGCCGCCTGCAAATTACAAACGGACATTTTCCCCGACTTGCGATCCTGTTCCAGATCATAAGTCAGTTTCTGGCCTTCATTGAGCGTATGCATACCCGCTCGCTCAACAGCGGAGATGTGAACAAACGCATCCAAACCGCCGTTTTCAGGCTGGATAAAGCCAAAGCCTTTTGCTGCATTAAACCATTTAACTGTGCCGGTGTTCATTTGAACCCCTTTCATAGTATATTAAAAACCGCGTTTAGAAAAACGCAGAGACGAAACGATTTTTAAAAGGGAGTTTTCGTTCATCGCACGGTGCTAATCGCGCAGCAAGCAAAGCTCAGCAAGAAAATATCGATAATTGTCTTTTAGATGGTTAAATAAAAATTGTCAAACGATTAATAAATTATGGGGCAATAAAGTGGAGAAAGCTTCTTAACTCGCTTAATATTTCCATTGTTTTTACAGTGAAATAACGATTTAAAAAATTATTATTTGAGAGGCCCAGTTTGGGCCCTCTCGAGGATAATTTTTAAGCCGTGCCATAGGCGGACGACACTTCCGTTTGTGGACCTGGGTCTGTTTGTGGTCTGCCCCCTGAAAAGTGATCCTTCATGAAGTATGGCTTATGAGCCGTAGAAGGACATTGAAATGGCAGCGAAAAGACATAAGGCAGAAGAGATTGTCACGAAGCTTCGTCAGGTTGACGTG